>NZ_JBEXMW010000009.1:0-494581 GCF_040610775.1 Nonomuraea sp. NPDC003709
GCGCAGGATCAGGGGTGACCAGGGCTCTCCGATGACGTCGAGGGTGCGGGCGATGGAGCAGGCCATGTCGCCGAAGTTGGTGCGTTGCATGGGGTTAGTCTACCCATTGGAGTTCCCTTAAGGAACTTGGCGTGCTACGGTCATAGAGTCTCTTCAAGGAACCCCAGAAAGGATTCGCCACCATGAGCGCGCCCGAGATGACCGAGCGGCAGACCCTCATCACCACCGGGGACTCGTCGACGAGGTGATCCTCCACCAGGTGCACATCCTGCCCGGCGGCGGCCGCCCCTTCTTCCAGGCGCTGCCCGAGCACGTACACCTCCGCCTGGTCGAAGCCGTACCGGCACCGGGCGTCACCCACCTCCACAACGAGGTCGAGCGCCGATCAGCGCTCACACCCCCTTACAACGTCACCACCGCAGTCGCCGCAACCCCTGCAAGGAGAAGAAGATGCTCAACCCCGACGTACGCCGCGTCCTCGACGGCACTTCGCTGGCCCACCTCGCCACCGTCCTGCCGGACGGCTCGCCCCACACCGTCCCGCTCTGGGTCGGCACCCACGGAGACCACATCGTCTTCCTCACCGGTCCGCAGTCGCGCAAGGCCCGCAACCTGCACCGCGACCCGCGAGTGGCGCTCTCCATAACGCCCGCCGACAACCCGTTCCAGCCCGTCATCGTCCGCGGCCGGGTCATCGAATGGCTCGACGGCGACGCGGCCTGGAAGATCATCGACCAGATCTCCATGAAGTACCTCGGCAGGCCCTACGGCCGAGATGAGGAGCGCATCGTCGCCGTCATCGAGCCCGAGCGGCAGACCGTCGGCATGAGCTGAGTCACCCCTTGCCGCTCATCCAGCACTCCCCCTGCACCGAGCAACCACCCACGACGCTGTGCCGCATTCCGGCCGCGCCCGCATGATCGGCTCAGTTCAACTCCTTCGGTGCTGCCCCGATCGTGCCTGCGCCCTGTTCGCGGTGGCCGTTGCACGAAGCACGATGCTCAACGCGCCGTACGGCTCGCCCGCGGCCCGTCCAGCCCGCCGTGCTCCGTGTTGATCTGCCTTGGACGCTTCATCTGGGGCAGTGTTCGACGACGCGGGTCACGTGGTTGTGTGCGCGAGGATGGCGGCCGCCAGCTCCTCGTGCACCTCCGGCGGCAACGTATGCCCCATACCCTCGACCATCATCAACCGCGCTCCCGGGATCCCCTCGGCGATGATCACACCATGACCCTGCTTGGCCGGCTCATGAGTGCCCTCGATCACCAACGTCGGCACCTTCACCCGATCCAGCACACCCACCGGCTCGAAATCCGGCTGAGCCATCGCAGCCAAGCGGTGATTCACCACCGCATCCAGATCCCGGGCGCGGTCAAAGATGCGCTCCTGCAGACGACGAGCAGCGTCCTCGTCGAACGGCAACCCCGTGCCATGCAGCACCCGCTGCTCAGCGATCATCGCCTCGATCCGCTCACGCCGATCAGCCGGCGGCGGACTCGCCATCAGCCCCTGGTAGTGGGCCACGAACTCCGGCGCCGGCCCCGGCAGGCTCCCCTCCGGCTGAGGCCGGCCCATCAACGCCCGCATGATCACCATCCCCTCACCCCCACCGAGCGGCGAAGAACCGATAACCGTCAGCGAACGCACCCGCCCCGGCCGCTCCACCGCGATCAACTGCCCCAGCAACCCACCCGCCGAATGACACACCAGATGCGCACTCCCGAGACCATGCGCATCCAACACCCGCAACACATCGTCCCTCAGGTATACGGCTCCCTCTCGAAGTCCACGGTCGCCGACCTGCCGGTGTCGCGATGGTCATACCGGACCACCCGACGGCCACCGGCAGTCAGCCGGCCCACGGGCGCCTTCTGTAGAACTACCAGCCGCGCCAGATCCGTACGGATACCGGCGAGTCGGCGGTCAGTCGTGGGCCTCCTCGCGCGATCGCGGCGTTCCTCAGGTACGAGGGCCGGTGTGCAAGGCCACGAACAGCCCCCGCGCGCGGGTGCCGTCCGGCAGCTGCCAGGACCCGGCGACGTAGCCAGTCACTTCCGGCGCGTCGTCCGGGGCAGGCCGCAGGACCCGGTGCAAACGCAAGGTCGTGCCGTCCGGTGCGGGCAGCTCAGTGCCCTCGTGGTCGTCGACGGCAGTGGCGGAGAAGTCCGTGGGGGCGGGGCTACCACCGAGGTAGGAGCGGGTGACCTCCCGGTCGGGAGTGTCGCTGGTGTTCTGGTCCTGGGCCTGGACCCGGCCCTCGATCAGAGCCTGCAACTGGGCGACCAGCACCGGGTCGTGGCAGCCGTCGTAGGCCCAGCGCCGCCCCAGCACCCCGTGCTCCATGGTGCCGACGAGGGCGTGCTCCGCCCCGTCGAGCGGGGCACCGCGATAGGTGAGCGGTACCAGGTAGCTGATCGGCTGAGTGCCCGAGGCGTCCGTGACCACCATGAACTCGATCCCGACCTCACCCTGGGGGTCGTCCAGCCGGAAGCCGCCGGCTTTGGCCAATTCCGGTTCGCCCGCTCCGCCCAGGTACCACGGCCGGGTGGGTAGCCAGGAGGTGAGCAGTTCCAGCTTGGTCGGCTTGAGGTCGGTGTGGTGGATGACGGCCATGCTGAGGATTCTCTTTCGTTGAGGGGAACGACCTCCACATCTTCCCAGTGGGCCTCGGAGAGCATGAGGGCGTACCCCCTCACCGTTCCGTGTTGTTCAATGGTGATCACCCAACGAACGCGCTGGAGGATGGCATGGTGCTGACCGAGGCGGCCCCGGAGGCGTTACCGAAGCAGCGGAGCAGGTGGCCGTTCTACGTGTGCCTGGGGCTCCTTGCCTGCGTCGTCGCCTACGTCCTGCTGTTCAAGGTCCCCGAGTGGCGGAACGACGAGAAGCTGGCCCGGCTGGAGGAGCGGGTGAGCATGTTCCCGCTCCCGCCCGACACGGAGACAGATGATCGCGGCGTGGAGGGCAGGGTGGGTATTCAGTCGGGCAACAGCAATCATTGCGACTATCTGGTCCACATGTCCCTGCTCACCAAGCTGCCGGACGCCGAGATCGCACGCTACTACGAGTTCGCCGCGATCGAGGGGGTCGAAGGCCGCGCGCTCTCCGGCACCGTGTACGTCAACCCGAGCGGATCATGGCGGGGCGGGTTCAAGGGCGTCATCGTGGAGTTCTTCGACGGATATCACGAACCCGGGTTCGACATGCGCTGCCACTGAGCAGCGACGACCATGTGCCGGTGCCGGCCGATGGCAGCCGCCGCAGGACCTTCGCCCCGGTGCTGCGCGTCAGCGACCGGGGGGCGGCTCATCCGGCTTCTTCGGCATCATCGCCGCCTGCGACCAGGCAGGCGCGCAGGATGCAGTGGCCTCGGCCATCGAGGAGTTGGCCGACCGCGCGGGGACCGGCTGGGGCAATAGCTGTTCGCGGAGTTGGCCGGCCGCGCGGTGACCGTCGTGACGCCTGGAGTCGCTGCGTCTACGGGCCTTCCTCCTGGCTCCGCCCGCCCCCATGTGAACGGTGGTTCGGGCGCGGTGGTCAGAAGTCGGGGGTGGAGGGGCGGATGAGGCCGGTTTCGTAGGCGAAGACCACCACCTGGGCGCGGTCGCGCAGCCCGAGCTTGACCAGTACGCGGCTCAGATGTGTCTTGACCGTCGCCTCCGCCAGGTGCAACGCCGCGGCGACCTCGGCGTTGGACAGCCCGCGCGCCACCTGCACCAGCACCTCGTGCTCGCGCGCGGTCAGCTGCGCCAGCCGTTCATCCCGCTCGGCGGGCCCCGGCGTCATCTGCGGCGCGAACCTCTCCAGCACGCGTCGGGTGACGCGCGCGGACAGCGCCGCCTCTCCGGCCGCGACGTTGCGGATCGCGCTCAGCAGTTCCGGTGGCCGCGTGTTCTTCGGCAGGAACCCGGCCGCTCCGGCCTTCAGCCCGGCGAAGGCGTACTCATCCAGGTCGAAGGTGGTCAGGATGAGCACGCGCGAGCGCGGGCTGTCGCGCACGATCCTGCGGGTGGCCTCGATGCCGTCCAGGCCGGGCATGCGCACGTCCATCAGCACCACGTCCGGACGCAGGTGCCGCGCCAGCCGGACTGCCTGCTCGCCGTCGTCCGCTTCCCCGGCCACCTCCATGTCCGGCTCGGCCTCGAAGACCATGCGGAAGGCCATCCGCAGCAGCGACTCGTCGTCGGCGATCAGCAGCCGCATCATCGTGGCGCTCCCAGGTCCAGCACGGCCAGCACCCGCCATCCGCCGCCCGCCACCGGCCCGGCGTCCAGGGTCCCGCCGTAGGCGGCCACCCGTTCCCGCATGCCCGCGATCCCGCGCCCATCGCCCCGGAGCCCGGAACGGGGCCCCGACACCCACGTCCCGGAGTCGAGAGTCCCGGGAGCGAGGGGCCCGGCGTCGAGAGGCCCGGCGTCGAAGGGCCCGGGGTCGCCAGGCACGACCGGCTCGCGAACGTCGACGACCTCCACCTCGGCACGGCGCGACGATACGTCGACCCGTACCTCTGCGCGAGCCCCGGACGCGTGCCGCAGCGTGTTCGTCAGCGCCTCCTGAACCAGCCGGTAGATCGTCAGCTGGGCGGCGGCGGGCACCACCCCGGCGTCACCGGCCACCCGGACACCCGTCGCCAGCCCGGCCGCGCGCATCCGTTCGGCCAGCGGAGCGAGCTCGGCGATCCCGGGCGCGGGCTGAAGCATCTCGTCGAGACAGTCCTCGTCCGAGGTGGCGTGGCCGGTGCTCAGGGAGCGGCGCATGTCCTGCAGGGCTTGGCGTCCCGTCGCGGCGATGTGCTCCATCGCCGCCGCGGCCCGATCCGGCGCGCTGTGGCGGACGTAGGCGGCGCTGTCGGCCAGCGCCACCATGACCGACAGGTTGTGGGTGACGATGTCGTGCATGTCGCGGGTCATCCGCGCGCGTTCGTCAGCGACGGCCAGCCGGGCCCGCTGCTCGCGGTCACGTTCCAGGGAGGTCACGTACGCCCTCCGTGCCCGCATCCACAGGCCGGCCATGAGGGCGGCGGCCGCCATCGCGCTCAGCGCGGCCACCGTGAAGGGGAACTGGCCGGGCGGCGCCCAGCGGGCTGCGGCCAGCAGCACCCCGGCCTGCAACGCGAGCGCCGCCGGCAGGGTGTGACGCCACGGGCGGTGCGCGGCGACCGTGTAGAGGGCCACCAGGAGGGCGGCGTCGGCGGGAAGCTGCACGTCCAACGCCCACTGAACGGCGGCGGCGAGGCCGATCGCGCTCAGGACCGTCATCGGAGCGCACCGCCTCCAGGCCAGCGGCGCGACCAGCGCCGTCTGCAGCGCGAGCAGCCATGGGGGACCCGACAGCACCTGGCCGGGTCCGAGCGTGGCCAGGAACAGCGCGGCGGCCAGCAGCGCGTCGGCGGGCAGGGTCGACCATCGGCTCAGCGCGGTGAGGCGGGCCGCCAGACGGTCGGCTGGGTTCATGCGCTTCACCCTAGTTGTCCTGCGGGTTCGCTCCCGCTCGTCCTCGGGGATGACGGTCATCCGAAAGTCGCAGGCGCGCGTGCTACCTCCGCCGCTGTCCCGCGGGCGTGCCGGCTGTCAGCCTGTCGGACATCCCTTTCCGATGAAGGAGCTTTCGCATGTCCGTTGTCACGAAAAATCCTGATCTGGCCATGGGCGCCCAGGCCACCGGTTCGTCCGCCATCTCCAAGAGCCCAGCGTCCGCCGTCGCAAAAGCCGCAGGCACGGCCGCGGGCACAGCCGCAGGCACGGCCGCGGGCACAGTGACGGGCAAGGTCGGAGGCAAGGTCGGAGGCAAGGTCGCGGGTAGGGTCGCCGGGCTGGCCGTGCTGGTGCTGGTGGTCTCCCTGCCCGCGTCCAGTGCCGGTGCCGGTGCCGACGCCGCGAGCCCGATTGGGGTGAGCCTGCCCGCGCCCGGCGGCCCGTATCCGGTCGGGACCGTGGCCATGCGGCTGGTGGACCGCTCGCGGCCCGATCCGCTGATGGCGGCCAAGCCGTACCGAGAACTGATGATCAGCCTGTGGTATCCGGCGGCAGGCGGCGGGCCGCTCGCGCCGCACATGGCGCCGCTGGCCGCCGCCGACTGGGATCGGCACTCGGCTCCGCCCCTGGGCGTCGCGAAGGGCGCCGTCGCCTGGGCCGCCACGCGCACCCACGCCCGCGTGGGCGCGCCGGTCGAGCCGCGTGCGGGCAGGCTGCCGGTGGTGCTGTTCAGTTCGGGGGACGGCGGGCCGCGTACGCTGGGCACCACCCTGGTCGAGGACCTGGCCTCGCGCGGCTACCTGGTCGTCACCGTCGACCACACCTACGAGGCCGACCAGGTGGAGTTTCCCGGCCGACGCCTGGTACGCGCCCTGCCGCTGCCCGCGAAGCTGACGCCGAAGGTCATCGCCAAGCTGCTGGCCGACCACGCGCGGGCGCGCCTGGCGGACATGCGGTACGTCCTGGACCAGGTCACCGCCCTGGCCCACGGCCGCCCGATCGGCGGCGAGCTGCCCAAGGGGATGCTCGGCGCGCCCGACGCCTCACGGGTGGGGGCGTTGGGACAGTCGCTGGGCGGGTCGGTCGCCGCGCAGCTGACCCGCGACGACGCCCGTGTGGACGCGGCCGTCAACCTCGACCGCTCCTATGTCGGCCCGGTGGCCACGCGCGGTGTGGCCAGGCCGTTCCTGCAGCTGGCGGCCGAGACCCACACGCGTGCCGGCGAGCCGGGCTGGAAGTCGTTCTGGCGGGCCTCGACCGGGTGGAAGCGGGAGCTGCGCTTCAAGGGTGCGGCCCACGGCTCGTTCACCGATCTGCAGCCGTTGCTGCCGCAGATCGCGGCCAAGCTTTCCAAGGTGCCGCTCGCGGACTACGTGGGTACGATCGATCCCGGTCGTTCGGTGGCGGCCCAGCGCGCCTACGTCGGGGCCTTCTTCGACCTGCACCTGCGGGGCAAGCCGACCCGCCTGTTCGAGGGCCCCGACACCCGCTTCCCTGAAGTCTCCCTCATCCCCTGACCTCGTGAGTCCCCGTGGCTCCCGGGTCAGGCGACTCGCAGCCGGCACCGGGGTGCTCGCGTTGACGCGAAATGGCCGGTAGATGCCCTCCTGATGCCCTGTCCTCGGATCATGCGCACGCGGAAGCATGAAGCGCGTAAGCCAAGCTGAAGGCGCAAAGGAGACGCCATGGGTAACGTCCTCCGGGCCCTGGCTGCCGCGGCAGCCGGCGCGATAGTCCTCGCCGGTACCGCCACCCCGGCGCACGCCGAAGTATGGAATTGCTTCACTTCCGTTAACACGACAACGAACGTGGCGGGCGCACTGTGCGCGTCCGGCTTCGGCAGCTACCGGGTTGCCGCGAAGTGCAACTCGGCTCACTACCCCTACACGAGAACGATCGTCGGCCCGTGGGTGACCAAGGTCTCCGGCCAGCAAGGGACGTGGTCCACCGCTTCCGGCGACGCCCAAGGCTGCCACGTCGTCGAGGCCTCTACGCAGGTCCGCTGACAGCCGATGCGGCGCGACCACCGTACGGACGGTTCGAGCTGGACATGGGCACCCTCGGGCCGGAAGCAGGGTTGCGCCGACGGGGGTTGACGCGGCTGTCGAGGTGGGAAATCGCCGCGTTGTATGGGGGTACGGAGCCACCGCGTTCTGCGCGGGTACGGAACCGCCGCGTGACAAGGAGGCAGGGGAACGGCTGGCCGGCGTCGAGCCGTGGCCGGCCGAGCAGCTGCTGATCTTCCTGCCGATGGCGTACACGCGGCGGTTGCTGCCGGACGTCTCGTACCCGGACGGGCTGGTGACGCCCAGCGGGCGGGCGAGCCACTCGACCGGGCCGGTGTTCGTGGCGGCGTCGAGTCGAGCGCTGTGGGCGGGTGGCCCTCCGGCCGAGCCGCTGTCCGTAGCGGCTTCGGGCCGCGCGCAGCGGGCGGGCGAGCCTCTCGGCCGGGCCGAGAGTCCGTGGCGGCTTCGGGCCGCGTGCAGTGGGCCAGCCGTGACGAGATGCGCAGACCGCGCGGCCGGGAGCTCATCCGTGAGATTCATGACCGCTCCTCGCTGGAGTTCCGCACGTGGGGCAGGGACGGCTGGGCGGGCTCACCGCGACGCGAGCCCCTGGCCAGTTCGCCGGCCCTGGCCTGCTTGAGCCGCTTACGGGCCTGATGCGGCCACACGCGGTACGCCGCCGGCGAGCAGCCGATGACGCGGGCGGTCGCCCTGGCGGACAGCATGCAAGGTGCCCAGAACGAGAATCTCCCGGTCATCCTCCGGCGGCGCGGCCGGCGCCCGCAGGACGCCCATCGGGCTCGGTCACCTCGTCCGTCACCTGCCGTCCCGCGCGACTGACCACGTAGGCCCAGACGCGTTGTCGGCATTCGTCGTACATACCGGTGAACCGGTGCGCATCGCCCGCCACTTCGGGTGCGTTCTCTGACATCAAGAAATGGCGAGAAACCTTCCGCTCGTTTCGCCTCGACTCACACCTTTTCCCCCAGCAAGAGCGCGGGTGATCACGGGGAGACAGTTTTCGGCTGCGCCATGTGGTCATAAGAAATCGCCCGAAATACCGGAGCTCCCCGGCACACTACGTGGTGCCGAAAGATCGCCTCTGCCGCCGGACGGCACGGGGCGGGACACGTAGTCGACCCGATCGGAGCACGACATCAAGACATCACATCGCCAGGACGTCGAGAATCGCCGGCGCTTACCCCTCGCCCGCGCGTTCGCCCGGAGCTCCTTCTCCGCCGCCGTCGCCCTCGCCTGCCTCGCCGCCGCCCTCTCCACGAGCGTCGTCACCGGTGGCGAATTCCGTGCGCGCGGTGCGGAGGAGGTCGTGAACCCCATCGACGCCCGGCCCAACGACGGCTCAGGCTACTGGCCGGACTTCTCGAACACCGGCTACGCCAACACGCCGGCCAACGCCGGAGGCCTGGGGCTGGGCGCGTACCCGGGCAAGCTCACCGACTACGCGGCGGGCATGAGCGCCGACAAACCGCTGAGGCTCGAGTTCCCGGACAACAGCGTCATCTCCTACAAGCGCTTCCTCGGCCTGAAGGTGCTGATCTACGGCGACAACCTCACGTTCGTCGGCTGCTTGTTCGAGGGCACCAACCCCAACGACAACCTCGTCCAGATCTACTCGGACAACAACATCAAGTTCCTGTACTCGACGTTCAAGCCGAGCTCCTACGCGATGCCGCCCGGCAACGACGGCACCGTCTCGTCGTCCCACACCAAGCCGGGCACGCCCTTCGAGGATTCCTGGCAGCTCGCCACGACGATGAAGGAAGCCGTGGCCGTCATGGATCACAACGACATCTGGGGCAACGCCGGCATGATCATGGTGACGGGTTTCCCGGACCGCCCGTCGACGTGGACGAACAACTACATCCACGACATGGCCGATACGTCGCATGACGAATACCACCACGACGGCATAGGCCCGCAGAGCGAAGGCAACGGCGGCCCCATGATCGTCCACCACAACACCCTGGCCTCCCTGGGCAACACCAACGGCCTGGCCCTGCAGGGCAACGGCGTGTACGACCACATCTCGGTCACGAACAACTACGTCTCCGGCTGGGGATACGCGCTCAGCATCGGCGTCGAGAACAACGCCACGAACATCACCGTCACCGACAACGTCTTCTCGGCCGAACTCGAGCAGCTGTACGGCTTCCTGTACGGCAACATCTGGGGCGGGTCGGCGCGCGGCTCCACCTGGCGCCGCAACCTCATCCAGGCCCGTACGGGAGACGACAACAAGAACTTCACGACGGCCGACCACGGCAGATACCTGTGGCCGTCCGGCGAGACCCGCACCACCGACTACACGGGCTGAGCCCCTTCCCGCGTGACGCGCGCCTCGCCGCTCTCCAAGAGCCACTCCGGGCTGGAGAGCGGCGAGGCCGCCCAAGATTTTCCGGTTCCGGGCGAAATGATCGGGGCGCCTCCACCCATGAAGGGAGCGTTCGTACCCGTACCGGAAGTGGAGGACGTCACGATGGGAACCGCCTGTGTCAGCTGACACGCACAGGTTCGAAGCGGCCTACCGGGGCGACCTACGACCAGATCACCGCCTACGCCGGACGCCGCTGCGACTCGCCGCAGGACGCGGCCGACGTCGTCGCCGAGACCTTCGTCATCGTCTGGCGCAAGATCGACGAACTGCCCTCGGGCGCGGAGGCGAGGCTCTGGGTCTACGGAGTGGCCCGCAACGTGCTGGCCGACCACCGCCGCAGCGCGCTGCGCCGCCGGGCGCGGCACCGGGACCTCGACGCGGAGATGGCCGACCTCTACGGCGATCTCGCCGACCACAGCGTCGAGCGGAACGTGATCGCCCAGGGGCGGCGGTGGCGCCCCTCGCCGGGCTGTCGTACGACGCCTACTCGCTCATCGGCGGGAAGCTCATCGCACGGGGGCATCCCTCCGGTGCGGTGGCGCTCCTGGTCCTGCCCGTGCTGCTGGGAAGCGGCGCGCAGCGGCCGGCCGGCCTCCGCGGCGGTGCCGGGCGTCGTGGGCGAGCGGTCGCCGGCGCTGTCCTGGTGCCGTGCTCGCCGGGGGTCCGGCATCCCTCGCCTCCCCCGTCGGCGCACGGCATCCACGGACGCGGCGAGGCGGCCGGACACTGGGGTCTAAGTCCGACAAATCAGCCTTGACATCTCCCCGCCACACCCTCACTCTGTTGCGTATAGCGCTAGACGTTTCTCTTTACGAAACCGGGGTGACAGGATGATCCCAGCGTGCCCACTGGCGTCACTCCCTCGAGGCGAGGCCCTTCGCGTCGAGGCCGACCCGCCGATCGCGGTTTTCCACACCGAGGACGGCGAGATCTTCGCCATCGATGACACCTGTACCCACCAGGACGCCTCGCTCGCCGACGGCTGGCTGGAGGGGTGCGAGATCGAGTGCCCGCTGCACGCCTCGCGTTTCGACCTGCGCACCGGCCAGGTGGACGCGCCACCGGCCAAGCGCCCCGTGCGCACGCACGAGGTGGTGGTCGACGACGGCGTCATCTATGTCAAGCAGTCCGAGGCGCCACCCAACCTGCCGCCGGGCGTCACCGTCAAGGGGCAGGTGTGAACACGATCTGCGTCGTCGGCGCCTCCCTCGCCGGGCTGCTGACCGCCAGGGCGCTGCGCGCCCAGGGTTACCGGGGCAGGCTGGTGCTGGTCGGGGACGAGCGCCACCGACCCTATGACCGCCCGCCGCTGTCGAAGGACTTCCTGCGCGGCGACCTGGCCGAGGCCGACCTGGCGCTGGAGAGCGAGGGCGAGGGCGAGGAGCTGGACGCGGAGTGGCGGCTCGGCGTGGCCGCCGTGGCCCTGGACCCCGGGGAGCGCCGCGTCGAGCTGAGCGACGGCACCTCGGTGCGGGCCGACGGCATTGTCATCGCCACCGGCGCCACCGCCCGCCGGCTTCCCGCCGCCGGCCACCTGGCCGGCGTGCACACGCTGCGCACCCTGGACGACGCCCGCTCCCTGCGCGCCGACCTGGAGGCGGGCGGGCGGCTGGTGGTGATCGGCGGCGGCTTCGTCGGCGCCGAGGTCGCCGCCACCGCCCGCGACCTCGGCCTGGACGTGACGCTGGTCGAGTCCGGCCCGGCGCCGCTGGCCCGCGTCGTCGGCGTGCCGATGGCCGAGGCGCTGGCCGCGCTGCACGAGCGGCGCGGGGTGCGGCTGCTGTCCGGCACGGTCGTGTCCGGCCTCACCGGCGAGGACCGGGTGGACGGGGTACGGCTGGCGGACGGCACCCACCTGCCCGCGGACGTCGTGGTCGTCGGGATCGGCGCCGTGCCCGCCATCGACTGGCTCCGGGGCAGCGGCCTCGACCTGGGCGACGGCGTACTGTGTGACGAGGCGGGCGGCACCTCCGCCCCCGGCATCGTGGCCGTGGGCGACTGCGCCGCCTGGTTCGACCCCGTCCAGGGCAGGCACCACAGGATCGAGCACTGGACGGGAGCCCGGCAGCGGGCCTCGGTCGCGGCGGCCACGCTGCTGTCCGGCGGCACCGCCCGCGCCGAGGCGCGGCGGCCCACCTATATCTGGTCCGACCAGTTCGATGTGAAGATCCAGTTCATCGGGCACGCCGCGGACGCGGATACGGTCAGCGTGGAGGAGGGCGACCCGGCCGAGCACAGCTTCCTCGCGGTCTACCGGCAGGGCGACCGCCCGGTCGCGGTCCTCGGGGTCAACCAGGTACGGCTGTTCACCCGGTGGCGGCGGCAGCTCGAAACGGCGCCGGTTCAGGTCGGCTGAGACAGGAGTGAATCATGGCTCATGAAGTACGCGGGGTCGTCGCGACCGGCAAGGGCAAGCCGGTCAGCCTGGAGACCATCCTGGTGCCGGACCCGGGACCCGGCGAGGCGCTGGTCCAGGTCCAGGCCTGCGGGGTCTGCCACACGGACCTGCACTATCGCGAGGGCGGCATCAGCGACGACTTCCCGTTCCTGCTCGGCCACGAGGCGGCCGGCGTGGTGGAGTCGGTCGGCGACGGTGTCACCGACGTCGCGCCCGGCGACTTCGTGATCCTGAACTGGCGGGCCGTGTGCGGCTCGTGCCGGGCGTGCCTGCGCGGCCGCCCGCAGTACTGCTTCGCCACCCACAACGCCACCCAGAAGATGACCCTGGCCGACGGCACCCCGCTCAGCCCGGCGCTGGGCATCGGCGCGTTCGCCGACAAGACGCTCGTGGCCGCGGGCCAGTGCACCAAGGTCGACCCGGCCGCCTCCCCCGCCGCGGCGGGGCTGCTCGGCTGCGGCGTGATGGCCGGTCTCGGCGCCGCGGTGAACACCGGCGGGGTCAGCAGGGGCGACTCGGTGGCGGTGATCGGCTGCGGCGGCGTCGGCAACGCGGCCATCGCGGGCGCGCGGCTGGTCGGCGCGACCACGATCATCGCGGTCGACGTGGACGGCCGGAAACTGGAGTGGGCCCGCGGCCTCGGCGCGACGCACACGGTCGACGCCAAGGACGGCGACCCGGTCGAGGCGATCAGGGAGCTGACCGGCGGGTTCGGCGCGGACGTCGTGATCGACGCGGTCGGCCGGCCGGAGACGTACCAGCAGGCCTTCTACGCCCGCGACCTGGCGGGGACCGTGGTCCTGGTCGGGGTGCCCACGCCGGAGATGACGCTGGAGCTGCCGCTGCTCGACGTGTTCGGCCGCGGCGGCGCGCTGAAGTCCAGCTGGTACGGCGACTGCCTGCCCGGCCGCGACTTCCCCATGCTGATCTCCCTCTACCTGCAGGGACGTCTCGACCTCGACGCGTTCGTCAGCGAGACCATCGGCCTGGACGACGTCGAGGACGCCTTCGCCAAGATGCACCGCGGCGAGGTGCTGCGGTCGGTGGTGGCGCTGTGATGGATCCGCAGCGGAGCGAGGACATCCATCACAGCACCGCCGGGCGGAGCCCGGCCAAGGAGGCACAGTAATGCGGGTCGAGCGCCTGGTGACCTCGGGCACGTTCAGCCTGGACGGCGGGACGTGGGAGGTCGACAACAACGTGTGGCTGGTGGGCGACGACCAGGAGGTCCTGGTCATCGACGCCGCCCACGACGCCTCCGCCATCGCCGAGGCCGTGGGTGACCGCCGGGTGAGCGCGATCGTGTGCACGCACGCGCACGACGACCACGTCAACGCCGCCCCCGAGCTGGCCGAGCTCACCGGCGCACCCGTGCTGCTCCATCCCGACGACGAGGTGCTGTGGAAGCTGACCCACCGGACGGCCACGCCCGGCGGAAGGCTGGCCAACGGCCAAATCCTGAAGGTGGGCGGCTCCGCCGTGCACGTGCTGCACACGCCGGGGCACGCGCCGGGCGCGGTGTGCCTGTACGTGCCGGAGCTCGGCGTGCTGTTCTCCGGGGACACCCTGTTCAAGGGCGGCCCCGGCGCGACGGGCAGGTCGTACAGCGACTTCCCGACGATCATCTCGTCGATCAGCCGGACGCTGCTGACGCTGCCCGGCGAGACCGTGGTGCACACCGGACACGGTGAGGACACCAGCATCGGAGCCGAGGCTCCGCAGCTCGAGGACTGGATCCGCCGAGGGCACTGACCCGGCCTGTCTCAGAGGAGTACTGCCCGTGACCACCACCACGTCAAGCGTGATCCCCACCCTCCCCGGTCGCTACTACGTGGACCCCGAGATCTTCGCCGCGGAGCAGCGGAACATCTTCGAGGCGATGTGGTTCTGCGTGGTGCGCTCGGCCGACCTGCCCAAGCCGGGCTCGTTCAAGACCGTTCAGGTCGGCTCCGAGAGCATCCTCGTCACCAGGGCGCGCGATATGTCGGTGCGCGCGTTCTTCAACGTCTGCCGCCACCGCGGCGCGACGCTGCGCACGGAGGAGTCGGGCGAGGTGAAGCGGGCCTTCCAGTGCCCGTATCACGCCTGGACCTACGACCTGGACGGCAAGCTGATCGCCGCGCCCAACCTGACCAAGATGGCCGACCTGGACCGGGTGGAGTACGGCCTGGTGAAGGTGCACGTGCGCGAGTGGCTCGGCTACGTGTGGGTGTGCCTGGCCGACGAGCCGCCCTCCTTCGAGGAGGACGTGCTGAGCGCGGTGACCGAGCGGCTCGGCTCGCTGGAGCTGCTCGAGAACTACGACGTGGCCGGTCTGGAGGTGGGCCGCAGGATCGTCTACGACGTGAAGGCGAACTGGAAGCTCATCATCGAGAACTTCATGGAGTGCTACCACTGCGCCACGATCCATCCCGAGCTGACCGAGGTGCTGCCGGAGTTCGCCGACGGCTACGCGGCTCAGTACTTCGTGGGCCACGGCGCCGAGTTCGGCGAGGAGATCCAGGGCTTCACCGTCGACGGTTCCGAGGGGCTCGACCGCATCCCGGGCGTCAGCGAGGAGCAGGACCGCCGCTACTACGCGATCACGATCAAGCCGCAGGTGTTCATCAACCTGGTGCCCGACCACGTGATCGTGCACCGCATGTTCCCGCTGGCGGTGGACCGCACGGTGGTCGAGTGCGACTGGCTCTACCTGCCCGGCGTCGTGGCGGGCGGCAAGGACCTGGACAAGTCGGTGGAGCTGTTCCACCGGGTCAACGAGCAGGACTTCGAGGCGTGCGAGCGGTGCCAGCCGCAGATGAGCTCGCGTACGTACGCCAAGGGCGGCGTGCTGGTGCCCAGCGAGCACCACATCGGCGCCTTCCACGACTGGGTCCAGGACCGCGTCGGGTGAACGAGCACGACGACGAACGACTGACGACCGGCCCGCCCAAGGACTGGGCGGGCGGCCTGCCCGCGGTGGGCCACGCCCTGCGCATCGCCCACCAGCAGATGGGGGTCGGCCGCACCGCGCTGACGCTGTTGCGCGTCAACCAGAAGAGCGGCTTCGACTGCCCCGGCTGCGCCTGGCCGGAGGGCGAGCACCGCAGCCCGGCCGAGTTCTGCGAGAACGGCGCCAAGGCGGTGGCCGAGGAGGCCACGACCCGGCGTGTCACCCGCGAGTTCTTCGCCGCCCATCCGGTGAGCGAGCTGGCCGGGATGAGCGACTACTGGCTGGGGCAGCAGGGCAGGCTGACCGAGCCGATGTACAAGCCCGCCGGCGCCGAGCACTACGAGCCCGTCGGCTGGGCGGAGGCGTTCGGCATGATCGCGGCGGAGCTGCGCGCGCTGGACAGCCCCGACCAGGCGGTCTTCTACACCTCGGGCCGCACCTCCAACGAGGCGGCCTTCGCCTACCAGTTGCTGGTGCGCCGGTTCGGCACCAACAACCTGCCCGACTGCTCCAACATGTGCCACGAGTCCAGCGGCGCCGCGCTCACCGAGACGATCGGGATCGGCAAGGGCACCGTGTCGCTCGACGACCTGCATCGGGCCGACCTGATCTTCGTGGTCGGCCAGAACCCGGGCACCAACCACCCCCGCATGCTCACCGCCCTGGAGAAGGCCAAGCGCGGCGGCGCGCGGATCGTCGCGGTCAATCCGCTGCCCGAGGCCGGGCTGCTGCGCTTCAAGAACCCGCAGCGGCCGTCCGGGCTGGCCGCGGGCACCGCGCTGGCCGACCGGTTCCTGCAGATCCGGCTCAACGGCGACATGGCGCTGTTCCAGGCGCTGTCGCTGCTGCTGCTCGACACCGCCGACGAGGCGTTCATCGCCGAGCACACCAGCGGCTTCGAGGAGTGGAAGGCGCACCTGACCGGCCTGGACTGGGCGGAGGTGCTGGAGGCGACCGGCCTGACCCGGCAGGAGCTGGAGGAGACGGCCCGCGACGTCAGGAACGCCGGGTCCGTCGTCGTCTGCTGGGCCATGGGGCTCACCCAGCACCGCAACTCCGTGGCCACCATCCGCGAGGTGGTCAACTTCCAGCTGCTGCGCGGCAACGTGGGCCTGTGCCCGGTGCGCGGCCACTCCAACGTCCAGGGCGACCGGACCATGGGCATCTACGAGAAGCCCTCGAAGGACTTCCTGGACGCGCTGGCCGGGGAGTTCGGCTTCGAGCCGCCCCGGCACCACGGGCTGGACACGGTCGAGGCCATCCGGGCCATGCGCGACGGCGAGGCGAAGGTCTTCGTCGGCATGGGTGGCAACTTCGTCCGCGCCACCCCCGACAGCCGCGTCACCGAGGCGGCGCTGCGCTGTACCAGGCTGACCGTGCAGGTCTCCACCAAGCTCAACCGCTCGCACGCGGTGTGCGGCGAGCGGGCGCTCATCCTGCCCACGCTGGGCCGCACCGAGCGCGACCCGGCCGGGTTCGTCACCGTCGAGGACTCGATGGGGCTGGTGCACGCCTCGCGCGGCCGGCTCGCGCCCGCCTCCCCGGACCTGCTGCCGGAGGTGGCGATCGTCGCCCGGCTGGGCCGCGAGCTGTTCGGCGAGGAGCCGTGGGCGGGCTTCGAGCGGGACTACGCCACGATCCGCGACCGCATCGCACGGGTGATCCCCGGTTTCGAGGACTTCAACGGCCGCGCGGAGGCCGGCTTCGCGCTGCCCAACGCGCCCAGGGACGAGCGCCGCTTCCCCACCGCCACCGGCAGGGCGGGCTTCACCGTCAACCGGCTGGAGGTCCTGCGGGTGCCGCCGGGTCGGCTGCTGCTGCAGACCGTACGCAGCCACGACCAGTACAACACCACCGTCTACGGCCTCGACGACCGCTACCGCGGTGTCAAGAACGGCCGCAGGGTGGTCTTCGTCCACCCCGGCGACCTCGCGGAGCGCGACCTGGCCGACGGCGACGTGATCGACCTGGTCAGCGAGTGGCCCGACGGCGAGCGCACCGCCGAGGGGTTCAGAGTCATCGCCTATCCGACCGCCCGCGGCTGCTGCGCCGCCTACTTCCCGGAGACCAATGTGCTGGTGCCGCTCGACTCGGTGGCCGAGACCTCCAACACCCCGACCTCCAAGAGCATCGTGGTCCGGCTCAGCCGGCGTACCCGAGGCGGCGGCTGATCTCGTCGGCCCCGCCGATCAGGACGGGAGCGAGCTCGTGCATGCGCTCGGCGGTGAAGCGGTAGGCGGGGCCGGAGGCACTCACCGCGGCGACGACGTCGCCGTGGTAGGAGCGGATGGGCGCCGCCATGGCGTTCAGCCCCTCCTCCAGCTCCTCCAGGCAGTAGCCGTAGCCGGCCTGCTTGATCTCGGCCAGTTGCTCCTCGAGCTGGGCGACGTCGGTGACCGTGCGGGGCGTGAAGGACTCCAGGGCCCCGTCGGACAGCACCCGCTCGCGCTGGCGCTCGTCCAGATGGGCCATCAGCACCTTTCCGCTGGAGGTGGCGTGCAACGGCGTGATCTGGCCGACCCAGTTGTAGGTGGTGACCGCCGAGGCGCCGCGGACCTGGTCGAGGTTGACGGCGTAGCTGGAGCGGAGCACGGCGATGTTGACCGTCTCGCCGAACTCCTCCGCCAGGCGCTGGCAGACCGGGCGCCCCCGCTGGGTGACGTCGAGCTGGGTGTTGACGCCGCCGGCCAGGCGGATGATGCCGAAGCCGAGCCGGTATTTGCCGCGTTCCTCGGCCTGCTCGACCAGGCCGCGCGCCTCGAGCGCGCCGAGCAGCCGGAACGCGGTCGACTTGTGCACGTCGATCTCCGCGGCGACCTCGCTGACCCCTGCCTCGCCCCGCCGGGAGAGGATCTCCAGCACGCTGATCGCCCGATCGACCGACTGCACGCCCCCGCTGCCCGAATCGTTGCCCATAGCGAAACTCTAAGTGCTAGAGGGAACTCCGTCTAACGTACGACCAAAAGATCTCCTGTTGCGAGTAGTGAAACGCAATGCGTATAGCGCTACGATTTGGCGAAACGCGCGAGCGAGACGAGGCACCATGACGTCACATCAATACGACTTCGTCATCGTCGGAGGCGGCTCGGCCGGCAGCGCGCTGGCGAACCGGCTCTCCGCGGACCCTGCCACGCGGGTGCTCGTCCTGGAGGCGGGCCGATCGGACTACCCGTGGGACGTGTTCATCCACATGCCCGCGGCCCTGCCCTTCCCCATCGGCAACCGCTTCTACGACTGGCGCTACGAGTCGGAGCCCGAGCCCCACATGCACGGCCGGCGGATCTATCACGCTCGCGGCAAGGTGCTCGGCGGCTCCAGCAGCATCAACGGCATGATCTTCCAGCGCGGCAACCCGCTGGACTACGAGCGGTGGGGCGCCGATCCCGGGATGAAGAGCTGGGACTACGCCCACTGCCTGCCGTACTTCAAGCGGATGGAGAACTGCCTGGCCGACCCCGACACGCCGTGGCGCGGCCACGGCGGGCCGCTGGTGCTGGAGCGCGGGGCGGCGAGCACGCCGCTGTACGACGCGTTCTTCGAGGCGGTGCAGCAGGCCGGCTATCCCCTGACCGACGACGTGAACGGCTACCGTCAGGAGGGCTTCGCCCGCTTCGACCGCAACATCCGGCGCGGCCGCCGCCTGAGCGCTGCCAGGGCGTACCTGCACCCGGTCATGAAGCGGCCCAACCTGACCGTCAAGACGCGCGTGCTGGTGACGAAGGTCGTCTTCGACGGGAACAGGGCCGTCGGCGTCGAGTTCGACGGCGGCCGGGTCCGCGCGGGCGAGATCATCCTGTGCGGCGGCGCGATCAACTCGCCGCAGCTGCTGCAGCTGTCCGGGATCGGCAACGCCGACGAGCTGCGCGAGCTCGGCATCGACGTCGTGCACGACCTGCCGGGCGTGGGCGAGAACCTGCAGGACCACCTGGAGGTCTACATCCAGCACGGCTGCCGCGAGCCGGTCTCGATGCAGCCGAACCTGCAGAAGTGGCGCCACCCCTGGATCGGCGCGCAGTGGCTTTTCCTGCGCGGCGGGCCGGGGGCGACCAACCACTTCGAGGCGGGCGGCTTCGTCCGCGGCAACGACGAGGTCGACTACCCCAACCTGATGTTCCATTTCCTGCCGCTGGCCGTGCGCTACGACGGCTCGGCGCCGGCGGGCGGGCACGGCTACCAGGTGCACGTCGGGCCCATGTACTCCGACGCCCGCGGCTCGGTGAAGATCAAGAGCACGGATCCGCGGCAGCATCCCGCGCTGCGCTTCAACTACCTGTCCACCGAGCAGGACAGGCGGGAGTGGGTGGAGGCCGTCCGGGTGGCCCGCAAGATCCTCGGGGCTCCGGCGCTGGCCGGGCTCAGCACGGGCGAGGTGTCGCCCGGCCCGTCCGTGGAGACCGACGAGGAGATCCTGGACTGGGTGGCCAAGGACGGTGAGACCGCCCTGCACCCCTCGTGCACGGCCAGGATGGGCGTGGACGCGATGTCGGTGCTCGACCCGGACACGATGCGGGTGCACGGCGTCGACGGGCTGCGCGTGGTGGACGCCTCGGCCATGCCGTACGTGACGAACGGCAACATCTACGCGCCGGTCATGATGCTGGCGGAGAAGGCGGCCGACCTCATCCTGGGCAACACGCCGCTGCCGCCGCAGACGACCGAGTTCTACCGTCACCGGGCATGACACGAGGGCGGTGGGGCACTCCCCCACCGCCCTCGTGCGTGAACGTCAGCGGAAGACGACGGTGCGGTTGCCGTTGAGCAGGACGCGCTGCTCGCTGTGCCACTTCACGGCCCTGGCCAGCACCTGCGCCTCCACGTCCCGGCCGGCCGCGACCAGGTCCTCGGATTCGAGCTCGTGGTCCACCCTGGCCACGTCCTGCTCGATGATGGGCCCCTCGTCCAGGTCGGCCGTGACGTAGTGCGCGGTCGCCCCGATGAGCTTCACGCCGCGCTCGTGCGCCTGGTGGTACGGCTTGGCGCCCTTGAAGCCCGGCAGGAAGGAGTGGTGGATGTTGATGGCCCGCCCCTCCAGCCGCTTGCACAGGTCGTCGGAGAGGATCTGCATGTAGCGCGCCAGGACCACCAGCTCCGCGTCGCACTCCTCGACCAGCTCCAGGATCCGCGCCTCGGCCTCGTCCTTGGTGGCGGCCGTGACGGGCACGTGGTGGTACGGCACGCCGTACGAGGCGGCCAGCGGCTCCAGGTCGGGGTGGTTGGAGACGATCGCGGGGATGTCGATGTTGAGCGCGCCCACCTGGCGGCGATAGAGCAGGTCGTTCACACAGTGGCCGAACTTCGAGGCCATGACCAGCGTGCGGGTGGGCGTGGCCGCGTCCTTCAGCTGCCAGTTCATCTGGAAGGACTCGGCCACGTAGGTGAACCCCTCGCGCAACCGCTCGATCTCGTCATGCGCGGCGAAGTGCACGCGCATGAAGAAGCCGCCACCCTTGCGGTCGTTGAACTGCTTGCTCTGCAGCATGTTCCCGCCGTGCTGGACGAGGAAGCTGCTGACCGCGTACACGATGCCCGGCTTGTCGGAGCAGGACACCGTGAGGATGAACTCGCGGCCAGGGTCGGGACGTGGAGACATCGCACCCTCCCGGTGTTGCGTATGACGCAAAGAAGAGATTTATACGCAACAGACTGAGGGCAGGGGCCAACCACGTCAAGGGGCAAGAAGGTCAAACCTCAGCACAACGTATTTATTTGGCCAGTGATTCCGGCAAACCCTTGACGAACACTCCGAGACGAGTCAATCCTGTTCCTCATTAAGCAGCGCCTTGCGCGATACGCAACTATCGAGGTGTGCCGATGACCGAGCTCTACATCGCGGGCGAGTGGACCAGGCCACTCGCCGGTGGTCGGCGGCGCATCCACTCGCCCGCCGACGGCAGCCTCGTGGCCACCGTGGCCGAGGGGACCGCCGCGGACACCGAGGCGGCGATCGCCGCGGCCAGGCGCGCCTTCGACGGCGGCCCCTGGCCCACGACGCCGGCCCGCGAGCGCGGCGCACTGCTGTACAAGGTAGCCGACCTGCTGGAACGCGACCGCCAGACCTTCGCCCGCGCCGAGTCGGGCGACACCGGCAAGCGCCTGGTGGAGAGCGAGTACGACATCGACGACTGCGTGGCCAGCCTGCGCTACTTCGCCGGCGTCGCGGGCACCGACGCGGGCCGGGTCGTCGACACCGGCCGCGACGACGCGATCAGCCGCATCGTGCACGAGCCGATCGGCGTCTGCGGCCTCATCACGCCGTGGAACTACCCCCTGCTCCAGACCACGTGGAAGGTCGCCCCGGCGCTCGCCGCGGGCAACACGTTCGTGCTCAAGCCGAGCGAGCTGACCCCCAGCACGGCCATCCTGCTGATGCGCGCGCTGGCCGAGGCCGGGCTGCCGGACGGAGTGGCCAACCTCGTGCTCGGCGCCGGCCCGGAGGTCGGCGCGCCGCTGGCCGAGCACCCGGACGTGGACATGGTCTCCTTCACCGGCGGCCTGGCCACCGGGCGGCGCGTCATGGCCGCCGCCGCGGCCACCGTGAAGCGGGTGGCGCTGGAGCTGGGCGGCAAGAACCCCAACATCGTCTTCGCCGACGCCGACTTCGACACGGCCGTCGACTTCGCGCTCACCGCGGTGTTCCTGCACTCCGGCCAGGTCTGCTCGGCCGGCGCGCGCCTGCTGGTGGAGGACTCCCTGCACGACGCGTTCGTGGACGAGGTCGTACGGCGGGCCGAGCTGATCCGCCTGGGCGGCCCCTTCGACCCGCACGCCGACACCGGCCCGCTCATCTCCGCCGCGCACCTGGCCAAGGTCGAGGAGTACGTGGCGGCGGGCCTGGCCGAGGGGGCCGTGCTGCGCTGCGGCGGCCGCCGCCTCGACGGGCCCGGACACTTCTACCGGCCCACCGTCCTGGACGAGTGCAAGCAGGACATGCGCGTCGTGCGCGAGGAGTCCTTCGGCCCCGTCCTGACCGTCGAGCGCTTCACGACCGAGGAGGAGGCGGTCCGCCTCGCCAACGACACCGAGTACGGCCTTGCCGGCGCGGTCTGGACCCAGGACGCCGGCAGGGCGCAGCGGGTCGCGGGCCGGCTGCGGCACGGCACGGTGTGGATCAACGACTACCACCCCTACGTGCCGCAGGCCGAGTGGGGTGGCTTCAAGCAGTCCGGCAACGGCCGCGAGCTGGGCCCGACCGGCCTGGACGAGTACCGCGAGATCAAGCACGTCTGGCAGAACATCCGACCGCGCCCACAGCGGTGGTTCCCAGAGAACTGACGCTCCGACGACGAAGAGGTGGTCATGACCGTCCCGTCACTGACCGAAAGCACACCGCTCAACACCGAGGCACCCCCCATTCTCGACGTCCGAGGCCTGTGGAAGGTGTTCGGCCCCAAGGCCGGCCGCGTGGTCGGCAGCACCCTGAGCCGCACGGAGCTCAAGGAGCAGACCGGCTGCGTCGCCGCGGTCCGCGACGTCTCCTTCTCGGTCCGGCGGGGCGAGGTGTTCGTCGTCATGGGCCTGTCGGGCTCGGGCAAGTCCACCCTGGTGCGCTGCCTGACCCGGCTGATCGAGCCCACCGCGGGCGAGATCGTGCTGGACGGCGAGGACATCCGCACCGCCGACGCCCGCAAGCTGCGCGAGCTGCGCAGGCACCGGATGGCGATGGTCTTCCAGCACTTCGGGCTGCTGCCGCACCGGTGCGTGCTGGAGAACGTGGCCTTCGGGCTGGAGATCCGGGGCACCCCCAAGAAGGAGCGCTACGAGCGGGCCCGCGAGGTGCTCGGGCTGGTCGGGCTGACCGGCTTCGAGAACTCCTACCCCGACCAGCTCTCCGGCGGCATGCAGCAGCGCGTCGGCCTGGCCCGTGCGCTCGCGGCCGACCCCGAGGTGCTGCTGTTCGACGAGCCGTTCTCCGCGCTGGACCCGCTGATCAGGCGCGAGATGCAGAACGAGGTTATCCGCCTGCACCATGAGGTGGGCAAGACGATGATCTTCATCACCCACGACCTGAGCGAGGCGCTCAAGCTCGGCGACCGGATCCTCATCATGCGCGACGGCGAGCTGGTCCAGGTCGGCACGCCCGACGAGGTGGTGGGCGCGCCCGCCGACGAGTACGTGGCCAACTTCGTCAGCGACGTCCCGCGCTCGCACGTGCTGACCCTGTCGTGGATCATGCGCCCGCCGCTGGAGGGCGAGCCGCTCGACGGCCCGGAGCTCGGCCCCGACGTGGTCATCCGCGACGCCGTGCACACCGTGCTGTCGGCCGACCGCCCGGTGCGCGTGGCCGGGGACGACGGCCTGCTCGGCGTGGTCACCAGCGCGGAGATCCTCGAAGTGATCGCCGGAGGGCAGCACTGATGGCGGCCGTCACGGCGGTCGCCGCCAGGCTGCACAAGCTGCCCGACCGCAGGCTGCTGCTGGCCCTGGTCGTCGCGGCCTGGGTGGTGGGCTGGGCGGTGCTCGGCGGGCGCGACACCCAGCAGCTGGGCGGCGCCGAGCTGACCCCGCTGCACCGCGACCTCAGCCAGGCCATGGACGTCATCGACGACAGCCGCAACAGCAACCCGTTCTTCCTCTACTTCATCAACTACATCCGGCTCTTCCTGGACGACGCGGTGACCTTCGTCCAGGCGCTGATCAGCCAGCCGTCCTTCGGCCGCCCCCTGCCCGTGCTGGGCTGGCTCGGCGTGGTGGCGATCGCCACGGCCGTCGCCCTGCTGTACGGCAACAGGAAGGTGGCGGCGCTGACGGCCGCGGGCTTCCTGTCCTTCGGCCTGCTCGGCCTGTGGCAGGAGAGCATGGACACGCTCGCCCTCACGCTGACGGCGGTCGCGCTGTCGCTGGCCGTGGGCATCCCGCTCGGGATCTGGGCGGGGCTGAGCGACCGGTTCCTGCGGCTGGTCACGCCGGTGCTCGACTTCATGCAGACGATGCCGACGTTCGTCTACCTGGCGCCGCTGACGTTGTTCTTCCTCATCGGCCCGGCCAGCGCGACCGTGGCCACGATGATCTACGCGGTCCCGCCGGCCATCCGCATCACCGCGCACGGCATCCGGCAGGTCTCGCCGGAGACGATGGAGGCGGGCACGTCGCTCGGCGCCACGCCCTTGCAGGCGCTCAGGCACGTGCGGCTGCCGATGGCCAGGCAGACGATCATCGTGGGGGTCAACCAGACCATCATGGCCGCGCTGTCCATGGCCACCATCGCGGCCCTGATCGACGCGCCCGGCCTGGGCAAGACCGTGCTCAAGGCGCTGCAGACGCTGGACGTCGGGACCGCCTTCAACGCGGGCCTGGCGATCGTGATCATGGCCGTGGTGCTCGACCGGGTGACCTCGGCCGCCAGCCGGCGGGTGGAGGAGCAGCGCCGCGCGGGCCGGCTGCGTTCCGCGCGCCGGCGCCGCATCGAGGTTGCGGGCGTGCTCGGGATCGCGGCCGTGCTGGCGTACCAGTCCTACACCTACCTCTGGGCTGCGGACTTCCCCATCGAGGCCAACATCGGCTCGTACGTGCGCAACGCCGCGGACACCGCCAGCGCCTGGGTGCAGGACAGCCTGGTGACCTACACCAACGCGCTGAAGAACGCGCTCACCAACGGGTTGCTCAACCCGTTCGAGGCCCTGCTGACCGGCTCGCCCTGGTGGCTGGTCTGCCTGGTGGCGGTCGCCGTGGCCCTGCTGGTGGGCAGCGCGCGGGCCGCGCTGGTCACCGCCATCGGGCTGCTGATGGTGCTGGCGCTCGGGCTCTGGCAGGACAGCATGGTGACGCTGGCCTCCACGCTGGTCGCGACCATCCTGGTGATGGCGCTCGGGGTGGTCGCCGGCGTGTGGATGGGCCGCAGCGACCGGGCCGACACCCTGCTGCGTCCCGTGCTCGACGCGGGGCAGACCATGCCCGCCTTCGTCTACCTGGTGCCCATCCTCGGCCTGTTCGGCCCGACGCGGTTCACCGCGATCATCGCGGCCGTGGTGTTCGCCGCGCCGGTGGCGATCAAGCTGGTGGCCGAGGGGATCAGGCGGGTCTCCCCCACCACGGTGGAGGCGGCGACCTCGGCGGGGGCGGGCACCTGGCAGCTGATCTCCAAGGTGCAGCTGCCGATGGCGCGCAGCGGCGTGACGCTGGCCGCGAGCCAGGGACTCATCTACGTGCTCTCGATGGTCGTCGTGGGCGGCCTGGTGGGCGCCGGGGCGCTCGGCTACGACGTGGTGGCCGGCTTCTCCCAGCACGAGCTCCGCGGGAAGGGGCTGGCCGCCGGGATCGCGATCGTCGTGCTCGGCATCGTGCTCGACCGCGTCATGCGCGCCGCCACGCAACGGGCCGACGCAGCCGCCCACGGAGGGCTTGCGAACAAATAAGGAACAGGAACACAGGAGGACCAAGTGGCGATGTCGAGAAGCGGCAGGATCAGGGCGCTCGCGCTCGTGACCGGCGGCGGCCTCCTGCTCAGCGCGTGCAGCGGAGCGAAGGTCGGCGAAACCCAGCAGGCCGCCGCGGGAGGCGGCAAGACGTGCGGCACGTTCAACCTCGCGGTCAACCCATGGGTGGGCTACGAGGCCAACGCCGCGGTGATCGCGCTCGTCGCGGAGAAGAACCTCGGCTGCAAGGTGGTGAAGAAGGACCTGAAGGAGGAGGTGTCCTGGCAGGGCTTCGCCACCGGTGAGGTCGACGCGGTCGTGGAGAACTGGGCCCATGACGACCTGAAGAAGAAGTACATCGACGAGCAGAAGGTCGCCGTCTCGGCGGGGCCGACCGGCAACAAGGGCGTCATCGGCTGGTTCGTGCCGCCGTGGATGGCCAAGAAATATCCCGACATCACCGACTCGAAGAACCTCAACAAGTACGCCTCGCTGTTCAAGACCTCCGAGTCCGGGGGCAAGGGCCAGCTGCTCGACGGCGACCCGTCCTTCGTCACCAACGACGCGGCGCTGGTCAAGAACCTCGACCTGGACTACAAGGTCGTCTACGCGGGCAGCGAGACCGCGCTCATCCAGGCCTTCCGGCAGGCGGAGAAGCAGCAGACGCCGCTCATCGGCTACTTCTACGACCCACAGTGGTTCCTGTCCGAGGTGAAGCTGGCCAAGGTCGACCTGCCCGCGTACACCAAGGGGTGTGACGCCGACGCGGCCAAGGTGGCCTGCGACTATCCGCCGTACGAGCTGGACAAGATCGTGAGCAAGAAGTTCGCGGACTCGGGCAGCCCCGCCTACACCCTGGTCAAGAACTTCACCTGGACCAACGACGACCAGAACCTCGTGGCCAAGTACATCGCCGAGGACAAGATGACGCCCGAGGAGGCGGCCGCCAAGTGGGTCGCCGCCAACCCCGACAAGGTCAAGGCCTGGCTCCCCGCGACCTGACCGCTCCTCCGCCGTGCGCCCGGCCCGATCGTCCTGCCGCGATCGGGCCGGGCGTACGCGTGCGCCCACCGGCCGAAAGGCTGTACTGAATAAGACAGAACACCCCTTGACACCCGGAATGCGGCGAGCGACGCTTGTTGCGGAAAGCGCGTTTGGTTGCATATATCGCAACAACGGAGGTGGCTATGACGGGCCCGAGCGTGGTCATCATCGGCGCGGGCGTGGTCGGCGCGGCCTTGGCCGACGAGCTGTCCGCCCGAGGCTGGACCGACGTCACCGTCGTCGACCAGGGGGACGTGCCCGCCACCGGCGGCTCCTCCTCGCACGCCCCCGGCCTGGTCTTCCAGGTCAACGGGTCGAAGACGATGACCGAGATGGCCCGCTACACCGCGGAGAAGTTCGTCGAGCTCGACAGCTTCCTGCAGGTCGGTGGGCTCGAGGTGGCCACCAGCCCGCAGCGGCTGGCCGAACTGCACCGCAGGCACGGCTGGGCGGTCGCGTGGGGGCTCGAGGCCCACCTGCTCACGCCGCAGGAGTGCGCCGCCAAGCACTCGCTGCTGGACGAGGCCAAGGTGCTCGGCGGGCTCTACGTCCCGACGGACGGGCTGGCCAAGGCGGTCAAGGCGGTGGACGCCCAGCTGGCCAGGGCCCGGGAGCGCGGCGTGCGGGTGCTGCCCAGGCACGAGGTGCTCGACATCAGGACCCAGGACGGCAAGGTGTGCGCGGTGGTGACCGACCACGGCGACCTGCCCGCCCAGGTGGTCGTGTGCTGCGCCGGGATCTGGGGCCCGAAGGTGGCCCGCATGGCCGGCATGGAGCTGCCGCTCACCCCGCTGGCCCACCAGCTCGCCTGGACCGGGCAGGTGCCGGGGCTGGCCGGCCAGACCGAGGAGGCCACCCGGCCGATCCTCCGCCACCAGGACGCCGACCTGTACTACCGCGAGCGCTTCGACACGCTCGGCATCGGCTACTACGGCCACCGGCCGATGCCGATCACCGCCGACGAGATCCTCGCGGTGGACGAGGCGGAGGTGATGCCGTCGGTGCTCACCTTCACCCCCGACGACTTCGCCAAGGCCTGGGAGGAGACCCAGGCGCTGCTGCCCGACACGCAGAAGGCGGAGGTCGAGTCCGGCATCAACGGGCTGTTCTCCTTCACCACCGACCACCTGCCGCTGATGGGGCAGTCCCAGGACGTCGAGGGCTTCTGGGTGGCCGAGGCGGTCTGGGTCACCCACTCCGCGGGCGTCGGCCGGGCGATGGCCGAGTGGCTGGTCGACGGCCACTGCTCCTCGTTCGACCTGCACGAGTGCGACGTCAACCGGTTCGAGCCGCACCAGCTGGCGCCCGACTACGTGCGCGATCGCGGCTGCCAGAACTACGTCGAGGTCTACGACATCATCCACCCCCTGCAGCCGATGGAGCACCCGCGCCCGCTGCGGCTGAGCCCCTTCCACCCGCGCCAGCAGGACCTGGACGCCGTCTTCCTGGAGGCCTCCGGCTGGGAGCGCCCGCAGTGGTACGGCGCCAACGCGCCGCTGCTCGACGGGCGCGACCTCCCCACGCCCGGCCCGTGGGCCGCGCAGTACTGGTCGCCGATCGTCGGCGCCGAGGCGCAGGCCACCCGCGAGGCGGTCGCGCTGTACGACATGAGCGCGCTCAAGCGGCTGGAGGTCAGCGGCCCCGGCGCACTGGCGTTCCTGCAGCGGATCACCACCGGCGACGTCTCCAAGTCGGTCGGCTCGGTGACGTACTGCCTGCTGCTCGACGCCGACGGCGGCATCCGCAGCGACGTCACCGTGGCCCGGCTCGGCCCCGACCGCTTCCAGGTGGGCGCCAACGGCAACCTGGACCTGGACTGGCTGGAGCGGCGCCGCCCGGCCGACGTGTTCATCCGCGACGTCACCGCCGGCACCTGCTGCCTGGGCGTGTGGGGCCCCAGAGCCCGCGACCTGGTCCAGCCGCTGACCGGCATCGACCTGACCGCGCTGAAGTACTTCCGCGGAGCCCGCGGCTTCATCGGCAACGTGCCCGTCACCATGCTGCGCCTGTCCTACGTCGGCGAGCTCGGCTGGGAGATCTACACCACCGCCGACATGGGGCTCAAGCTCTGGGACACGCTCTGGTCCGCGGGGCAGGAGCACGGCGTGCTGGCCGGCGGCCGCGGCGCCTTCACCAGCCTGCGCCTGGAGAAGGGCTACCGCTCCTTCGGCACCGACATGACCTTCGAGCACGACCCGTACGAAGCCGGCCTCGGCTTCGCCGTCAAGCTGGACAAGGGTGACTTCGTCGGCCGCCGGGCGCTGCTGGAGCGCAAGGCGTCGGTCCGCAGGAAGCTCACCTGCCTGCTGACCGACGAGGTGGTCATGGGCAAGGAGCCGGTCTACGACGGCGACCGGGCCGTCGGCTACGTCACCAGCGCCGCCTACGGCTACACCGTCGGCCGCGGCATCGCCTACGCCTGGCTGCCCGCCTCGCTCACGAGCCCCGGCCAGGCCCTGCACATCGGCTACTTCGACCAGCGCGTCCCGGCCGTCGTGGCCGAGGAGCCGCTCTTCGACCCGGCGATGACCCGGCTGCGCGGTTAGGGAAAGGACCTCATATGATCGACACCCCGCTGGACGTGGTGGACCCCGAGGTCGACGCCCTGATCGGCGCCGAGCTCGCCAGGCAGCGCTCGACGCTGGAGATGATCGCCTCGGAGAACTTCGCGCCCGCCGCCGTGATGGCGGCCCAGGGCTCGGTGCTCACCAACAAATACGCCGAGGGCTACCCCGGCCGGCGCTACTACGGCGGCTGCGAGCACGTGGACGTGATCGAGCAGCTCGCCATCGACCGGATCAAGGCCCTGTTCGGCGCCGAGGCGGCCAACGTGCAGCCGCACTCGGGAGCCCAGGCCAACGCCGCGGCGATGGCCGCGCTGCTGGAGCCCGGCGACACCATCCTCGGCCTCGACCTGGCCCACGGCGGCCACCTGACGCACGGGATGCGCATCAACTTCTCCGGCCGCCTGTACAACGTGGTCGCCTACCACGTGCGCGAGAGCGACCACCTGGTGGACATGGACGAGGTCGAGCGCCTGGCCCGTGAACACCGTCCCCGGCTCATCATCGCCGGCTGGTCGGCCTACCCGCGGCAGCTGGACTTCGCGGCCTTCCGCCGGATCGCCGACGAGGTGGGCGCGTACCTGATGGTGGACATGGCGCACTTCGCCGGGCTGGTGGCCGCCGGGCTGCACCCCTCCCCGGTGCCGCACGCGCACATCACGACCACGACCACGCACAAGACGCTCGGCGGCCCGCGCGGCGGGGTGATCCTGTCCACGGAGGAGCTCGCCAAGAAGATCAACTCCTCGGTCTTCCCCGGCCAGCAGGGCGGCCCGCTGGAGCACGTGATCGCGGCCAAGGCGGTCTCGTTCAAGATCGCCGCTGAGGAAGCGTTCAGGGAGCGGCAGCGCCGCACGCTGGAGGGCGCCCGCATCCTGGCCGACCGGCTGCTGGCGCCCGACGCGGCGGCCGCGGGCGTGAAGGTGCTGACCGGCGGCACCGACGTGCACCTGGTCCTGGTCGACCTGCGCGAGTCCGAGCTGGACGGCAAGCAGGCCGAGGACCGGCTGCACGCGGCCGGGATCACGGTCAACCGCAACGCCGTGCCGTTCGACCCGCGACCGCCCATGGTCACCTCGGGCCTGCGGATCGGCACCCCGGCGCTGGCCACGCGCGGCTTCGAGGCGGCCGACTTCGCGGAGGTCTCCGACGTCATCGCCACCGCGCTGACGCCGGAGGCCGACCTGTCCTACCTGCGTGACCGGGTCGAGGTCCTGGCCGGCAAGCACCCGCTGTACGGAGAGGCGCGATGAACCTGCCCGAGCACCCCGAGTGGCTGTGGGGCGCCGCCGAGCCCAGGCGCTCCTACGACGTCGTCATCGTCGGAGCCGGCGGGCACGGCCTGGCCACCGCCTACTACCTGGCCAAGAACCACGGCATCACCGACATCGCGGTCCTGGAGCGGGGGTGGCTGGCCGGCGGGAACATGGCGCGCAACACCACGATCATCCGCTCCAACTACCTGTGGGACGAGAGCGCGGGCATCTACGAGCACGCGCTCAAGCTGTGGGAGGGCCTGGAGGAGGAGCTCGGCTACGACCTGCTGTTCAGCCAGCGCGGCGTGCTCAACCTCGCGCACAGCCTGCAGGACGTGCGCGACAGCGTGCGCCGCGTCGAGGCCAACCGGCTCAACGGCGTCGACGCCGAGTGGCTGGACCCCGAGCAGGTCCGGGAGGTGTGCCCGATCGTGGACATCTCGCCCGGCGTGCGCTACCCGGTGCTCGGGGGCACCTTCCAGCCCCGCGCCGGCATCGCCAAGCACGACCACGTGGCCTGGGGGTACGCCCGCGCCGCGGCGGCCCTCGGCGTGGACTTCATCGAGCACTGCGAGGTCACCGGCCTGCAGGTGAGCGACGGCCGGGTCACCGGCGTGGAGACCACCCGGGGCCCGATCTCGGCCGGCCGGGTCGCGCTGTGCGCGGCGGGCCACACCTCGGTCGTGGCCAAGACCGCGGGGATCGACCTGCCGCTGCAGAGCCACCCGCTCCAGGCGCTGGTGTCCGAGCTGCTCGAACCCGTGCACCCGACCGTCGTCATGTCCAACGCCGTGCACGTCTACGTCAGCCAGGCGCACAAGGGCGAGCTGGTCATGGGCGCCGGCATCGACGCGGCCAACTCCTACCGGCAGCGCGGCGCCTTCCACATCATCGAGCGGCAGATGGCCGCCGCGCTGGAGCTGTTCCCGATCTTCGCCCGCGCGCACGTGCTGCGCACCTGGGGCGGCGTGGTGGACGTCTCGCCCGACGCCTCGCCGATCGTCGGCCTGACCCCGGTCCGGAACCTCTACCTCAACTGCGGCTGGGGCACCGGCGGCTTCAAGGCGACGCCCGGCGTGGGCTGGTGCTTCGCGCACACCGTGGCCAACGACGAGCCGCACCCGCTCAACGCCCCCTTCTCCCTTGACCGATTCACCACCGGGGCGCTCGTGGACGAGCACGGCGCCGCCGCGGTCGCGCACTGAGGAACGGCCGATGCTGCAGATCCCATGCCCCTGGTGCGGCCCTCGCGACGAGGCCGAGTTCCACTACGGCGGGCAGGCCCACGTCGCCTACCCCGCCGACCCGGCCGCGCTGTCGGACGAGGAGTGGGCGCGCTACCTGTTCTTCCGCGACAACCCCAAGGGCCCCTTCGCCGAGCGGTGGAGCCATGCGGCCGGCTGCCGCCGCTGGTTCAACCTGGTCCGCGACACCGCCACCAACGAGATCCTGGAGGCCCGATGAGGCTGTCCACCGGCGGGCTGATCGACCGCGGCGGCACGCTGCGCTTCCGCTTCGACGGCCGCGAGCTGACCGGTCACCCCGGCGACACCCTGGCCTCCGCGCTGCTGGCCAACGGCGTGCGCCAGGCCGCGACCAGCGTCAAGCTGGGCCGCCCGCGCGGCATCTTCGCCGCGGGCAGCGAGGAGCCCAACGCGGTCGTCCAGATCGAGCAGCCCTTCCCCGAGCCGATGCGGCCGGCCACCACGGTCGAGCTGTACGACGGGCTCGTGGCGAGCAGCCTGCCCGGCCGGGGCCGCCTGGCGGCCGAGCCCGACCCGGCCCGTTACGACGCCGTGCACGCCCACTGCGACGTGCTGGTGGTCGGCGCCGGCCCGGCGGGGCTGGCCGCCGCCAGGGCCGCGGCCGTGGACGGCGCCCGGGTGATCCTGGCCGACGAGCAGCCCCGTCCGGGCGGCAGCCTGCTGGGCACCACCGAGGACATTCCGGGCAGCCCGGCCGGGCAAGGCGGCCACGAGTGGGCGGCGGCGGTGGCGGCCGGCCTGGAGCGCCTGCCGGACGTCACGGTGCTGCGCCGCACCACGGTCTTCGGCTACTACGACGACAACTACCTCATGGCCGTCGAGCGCCGCACGGAGCACCTCGGCGCCGCCGCCCCCGCCCACGTGGCCAGGGAGCGGATCTGGCGCATCCGGGCGGGCCGGGTCGTGCTGGCCACCGGCGCGCACGAGCGGCCCATCGCCTTCGCGGGCAACGACCTGCCCGGCGTGATGCTGGCCGGGGCCGCGCGCACGTACGCCGTCAGGTACGGCGTGCTGCCCGGGCGCCGGGCCGTGGTCTTCACCACGAACGACAGCGCCTACGAGGCCGCCTTCGACCTGGCGGACGCCGGCCTGGAGGTGGCCGCGATCGTGGACGTGCGCCCCTCCCCCGGGCCGCTGGCCGAGGCCCGGCGGCGCGGCATCGAAGTGCTGGCCGGGCAGGCGGTCGAGGCCGCCAGGGGCACGGGCGAGGTCTCCTCCGTCCTGGCCGGCGGGACCGAGATCGAGGCCGACCTGGTGCTGGTGTCCGGCGGGTGGAACCCGGTGGTGCACCTGTTCAGCCAGGCGGGCGGGACGCTGCGCTACGACGAGGACCTGGCCGCGCTGGTGCCCGGGGTCTCGCGGCAGAAGGTCCGCGTGGCCGGTGCCGCCAGGGGCGTGTTCACGCTGGAGGGCTGCCTGATTGACGGCGCCGGGGATAGCGAGCCGGTGGCCCCGGGGCCCGGGGGGACGCCGTACTGGCTGGTGCCGGCGGACGACCTCGGCGGGCACTTCGTGGACCTGCAGCGGGACGTCACCGCGGCCGACGTGCTGCGCGCCACCGGCGCGGGGCTGCGCTCGGTCGAGCACGTCAAGCGCTACACCACCGCCGGGACCGCGCACGACCAGGGCAAGACGTCGGGGCTGCTGACCTCGGCCGTGGTGGCCCACGCTCTGGGCGTGCCGGTGGGCGAGGTCGGGATCACCTCCTACCGGGCGCCGTACACGCCGGTGAGCTTCGCGGCCCTGGCCGGGCGCGACCGCGGCGCGCTGCACGACCCCGTCCGGGTGACGGCGCTGCACGAGTGGCATGCCGAGCACGGGGCGCTGTTCGAGAACGTCGGGCAGTGGCAGCGGCCCTGGTACTACCCGCGCGCGGGCGAAACCATGGAGGCGGCGGTGCTGCGCGAGTGCCGGGCCGCGCGCGAAGGCGTGGCGGCGATGGATGCCTCCACGCTCGGCAAGATCGACGTGATCGGCCCGGACGCGGGCGAGTTCCTCGACAGGCTCTACACCAACCTGATGAGCTCGCTGGCCGTCGGCTCGATCCGGTACGGCGTGATGTGCCGGGCCGACGGCATGGTCTTCGACGACGGCACCGTCATCCGCCTGGCCGCCGACCACTTCCTGGTCACCACCACGACCGGCAACGCCGCCGCGGTGCTGGACTGGATGGAGGAGTGGCTGCAGACCGAGTGGCCGTCGTTGCGGGTGCACCTCACCTCGGTGACCGAGCAGTGGGCGACGGTCGCGCTGGTCGGGCCGCGCTCGCGCGAGGTGCTCGCGGCGCTGGCGCCCGAGCTGGCGGTCTCGGCGGCCGACTTCCCGTTCATGACCTGGCGCGAGGCCGAGGTGGCCGGGATCCCCGCCCGGGTGTGCCGCATCAGCTTCTCCGGCGAGCTGGCCTACGAGATCAACGTGACCTCCTGGGACGGGCTCCGCCTGTGGACCGCGATCATGTCCGATGGCCGCGTCACCCCGTACGGCACGGAGACCATGCACGTGCTGCGGGCCGAGAAGGGCTACCCGATCGTCGGCCAGGACACCGACGGCACCGTCACACCGCAGGATCTGGGCATGTCGTGGGTGGTGTCGAAGAAGAAGCCCGACTTCGTGGGCAAGCGCTCCCACGCCAGGGCCGACAGCTCGCGTCCCGACCGCAAGCAGCTCGTCGGGCTGCTGCCGGACGACCACGGCTTCCTGCTGCCGGAGGGCGCCCACCTGGTGGCCTCCGCCGAGCTGCCCGAGCCACCGGTGCCCATGCTGGGGCACGTCACCTCCAGCTACCGCAGCGCGGCGCTCGGCCGTACGTTCGCGCTGGCCCTGCTCAAGGTCGGGCAGTCGCGCCACGGCGAGCGGCTCTACGCGCCCGTGGGCGACGCCATGGTGCCGGTGACCGTCACGTCTCACGTCCTGTACGACCCCGAAGGAGCGCGTCGCGATGGTTGAGCGCAGGAGTCCGGCCGGGGCGTTCGCCGGCCGTTTCGAGGCGGCCTCGCGCGGCGGGGCGCTGACGCTGCGGGAGATCCCCTTCCTCACCCACGTCAACGTGCGGGTGCCTCCCGGGACCGACCTCGGCGTCCCGCTGCCGGTCGAGCCGAACACCGCGGTGACCTCCGGCGAGATCACCGCGGCCTGGCTGGGGCCGGACGAGTGGCTGGTGATCGCGCCGCCCGGATACCGGCCCGAGCTGCTGCGCAAGGAGCTCGGCGAGCGGCACGGCTCGATCGTGGACGTCTCGGCGCAGCGCACCACGCTGTTCGTCGGCGGACCCAGGGCCCGCGACCTGCTCGCCCACGGCTGCGCGCTCGACCTGCATCCGCGCGCGTTCGGGCCGGGGCGGTGCGCGCAGACCATGCTGGCGCGGGCGCAGGTCGTGCTCGTCCCCCGGGAAGACGGGTTCCTGGTGCTGGTGCGCTCGTCCTTCGCCGCCTACCTGGCGGAGTGGCTGCTGGACGCGGCGGCGGAGTACGTGACGTGAGCATCGGGGTCTTCGACCTGTTCAAGATCGGCATCGGGCCGTCCAGTTCGCACACGGGCGGGCCGATGGCGGCCGCGCACAGGTTCGTCCGGGGGCTGCGCCAGGACGGGCTGCTGGAGTCCGTCGCCCGGGTCGAGGCGATCCTGTACGGCTCGCTCGGGCTGACCGGCAAGGGCCACGGCAGCGACAAGGCCGTGCTGCTCGGCCTGTCCGGCGAGAAGCCGGAGCTGGTCGACGTGGACTCCGTCGACGCCCGGCTGCTCGCCATGCGGGAGTCGGGCACCGTGCCGCTCGCCGGCACGCACCCGGTGCCGTTCGTGGTCGGCGAGGACCTGGTCTTCGAACGCAGGATCTCGCTGCCCGGGCACCCCAACGGGATGCGCTTCACCGCCTTCGGCGCCGACGGCGGGGTCCTGCGGGAGAAGGTGTACTTCTCGGTCGGCGGCGGCTTCGTCGTCGACGAGACGGCCGCCGGGGCGGACCGCATCAAGGCGGACGACACGGTCCTGCCGTACCCGTTCACGACCGCGGAGGAGCTGCTCAAGCACTGCGCCAACACCGGGCTGTCGATCTCCGGGCTGATGCTGGAGAACGAGAAGGCCTTCGGCCGCACCGAGACGGAGATCCGCGCGGGCATTCTGGAGCTGTGGCGGGTGATGACCGAGTGCGTCCGACGCGGGATCGCCTCCGAGGGCGTGCTGCCCGGCGGGCTCCGTGTGCGCCGCCGCGCGCATGGGCTGCACCGGCGCCTGCTGGCGGAGGCGCCGGAGAAGGACCCGCTGCACGCGATGGACTGGGTGTCGCTGTTCGCGCTGGCGGTCAACGAGGAGAACGCCGCCGGGGGCCGCATCGTCACCGCGCCCACCAACGGCGCCGCGGGCATCATCCCGGCGGTGCTCACCTACTACACGCGGTTCGTGCCCGGCGCCGGCGACGACGGGGTGGTGCGCTTCCTGCTGACGGCGGCGGCGATCGGCGTGCTGTTCAAGGAGAACGCCTCGATCTCCGGAGCGGAGGTGGGCTGCCAGGGCGAGGTGGGTTCGGCCTGCTCGATGGCCTCGGCCGGGCTGACCGAGGTGCTGGGCGGCACGCCGGAGCAGGTGGAGAACGCCGCCGAGATCGGCATCGAGCACAATCTGGGCCTGACCTGCGACCCGATCGGCGGCCTGGTCCAGATCCCGTGCATCGAGCGCAACGCGGTGGCCTCCATCAAGGCGATCACCGCCGCCCGCATCGCCCTGCGCGGCGACGGCCGCCACTTCGTCTCGCTGGACAAGGCGATCCAAACGGTTCGCACTACCGGACGCGACATGTCCACCAAGTACAAAGAGACCAGCCGAGGCGGCCTGGCCGTCAACGTCATCGAGAGTGACGCCCATGTAGGGGTCAACGTCATCGAATGCTGATCTTCCCCATACTTGGTGGACGCACCACCAGGTAAGGGGAGAAATGGGCAAGGCGCAGGGCGGCGTCATGGCGAGGGGCGAGGTTATCGCCTCGGGTCATCGCAAGCGAGTAGTCGGGGCTGTACGGGAGTCCCGCGAGCGTGACACCAGCACGTCACCGGACACCCAGAAGCGCAAGATCACCGGATGGACGGATCTCCACGACGGAGACCTGATCCATGTAGCCGTGGACCGGGACGTATCCGGCAAGACGGTCTCCCCTTGGGACCGCCCGGACTTGGGCTATTGGATGGCCCATCCGGAGAAGTTCGACGTCCTGTGCGCGGCGAAGCTGGATCGGATCTGCCGCAACGCGGAAGACTTCTTCCGGCTCATCCGGTGGAGCCAAGAGCACTCGATCGCGCTTGTCTTCATCGAGGAGGGGTTCGATCTCACGACCCCGGCCGGAACGATGGCGGCCAAGATCCTTGCCGTGGTGGCGGAGTTCGAATGGGACTCCATTCGAGGACGGACACTCGATGGCCAGCAGACAGCCGTACAGCAGGGCCGCTGGAGAGGCGGAATCGCTCCGTACGGCTACCGTCCCGTCAAGGAGGTCAGGAACGGCGTCCTGGGCTGGTATCTGGAGATCGACCCCGACACGTCCGGCATCCTGCGGGGCATCGTGGGTCGGGTCATTCTTGGAGAGGAGTCCATTTCCAAGATTGCCGAGGATCTGAACAGCCGTGGGGTGTTGACGTCGGCCGATGCACACCGAGTGCGGCAAGGAAAGGAGCCCAAAGGCTCCAAATGGTATCCAGCAAATATGATTCAACTCCTCCGCTCACGCGCTCTATTGGGCGAATACCAGACGGCCGAGAATGACACCCTGCGAGATGAGAACACGAGCCTTCCGCTCGGTGGGGGGTCGGCTGAGGAGACCGTGGGCACGCGCGTGGAGCAGTTCATCAAGGCCGCCGGACCTGAGGGCGTCAACAGCACGGCCCTGTTCCGCAAGTTCGGCCGTAAGGCCGCCGAGATGAACGACATCATCTCTGAGCTTCCCCACGTGACCATGACCAAGGTTCAGCCGCAGGGCGGGGGCAGGCCCGCCCTGGTCTACCGCTACGAAGCTCCCGCTGAGACTGCGGAGCGCTCAAATGAACTTACTGATCTCGACCTGGAGGAGGAGCTTCCCGAGATCCTCATGGAGGAGATCGACCAGCTTGAGGAGGAGCCTGCCGAGTCAGCTACCCCCGAAGAGGAAACCACTCCGGTAGATGAGGCTCCCGCCTTCCTGCCCTTCCTCAGCGATGACGAGTGGGACGAGATCGACGCCACCCAGAGCGTCACTCCTGAGTCTGAGACGGCTTCAGAGCCCAAGCCGGTTGCCGAGACTCCGGCTGAGCCTGCCGTCTCGCCTGAAGCCGTCAGGGCGTTCTTGTCCTCACCGGCGGGTGCGGAGATGCTTCAGGAGATCCTCAAGGGCATGATGGCCAGCCAGGTTCCGGCCAGCGTTCCCCAGGAGGTCACTGCGGCCAAGGCCAAGGCTCCCCGCAGGAGCCGGGCCAAGGGCACCGCTGAGGCTTCCTTCCAGGCTCCTGAGGTAGCGGCCTAGCGTCCGGCAGGTCAAGGCCCCCGGCTAGCGAGTCGGGGGCCGTGTCTCATCTGTACGTCACCCTCGCAGGCAGGTACGTGAAATTGGAGACGTACGCGGGCACCGGCCCGCGTGGTCACGCAGGAGGATCGGGCGGCCCTACGCAGGCGTCCGGATCCCCATTATGATCGCGCCTGTGCCCCTCTTATTTTATGTCTCCCTCCTATCGCCATTTCTTGGTATATCCATTGCAGCCCTCGTCACCGCCAAGACTGCTCATCAACGAACACAGCGTCTGAAAGGGCTTGCCCTTGGCGCGGTCTTCCTGATCGTTATCATCGTCATCGCCAACTCGCCCTTGATCTCGTCAAGTTAAAGCAACGCGCTGCGACGCACCCGCATTGAGGGGGCAGTAGGGCCGTCATGCGGAACGGCGTTAACCAAGGAGCCCCCGACCAGAGGCGGGGAGGCGTGGTAGGGGCCACGGATCCGTCAGGCAGGAAACCGACAGTGCGGGGGCTCGTCTGCCTGTCTGGTCGGGGGCCGTGGGCACACGGCTACGCGGCGGCCAGGCTTACATAGCCGGGGGCGCTACACCCCGCAGGAGACGAGACCGTCCCTCGCTCCTGCGGGGCTGTCTCAGGTGCCCTCGCGTTTCCAGGGGCGCCAGCCGTCGCGCCAGTCGTCTACGAACGACTGCGCGATGATCGCGACCAGGCCGAGCGGCGGAATGAGAGCCACGTAAGCGGCGGTCTTATGCAGCAGCTCTAAAGCCATGTCAGCCCCCTATCGGGGCGTTGCGATATCGCGTAGGAATTCCGCCCATATCGCGGTCGCTCGGGCATGGGCTTTGGCGCGCGCCTCCTCCTTGGAGGTGCTGCGATTCGCCTCAAATTTCTCGCCGGGCAAGAGGAGACCGTCACGCCCGGGAAGCCGAGGATGCAAGGTCAGCGTGGAATACTCCACGGTGATCGAGAACAGAATCCGAGTGCCAACCCAACCTTTCTCGCAGGTCAGAGAACCCCCAGACGGCAGCCATTGGATCTCGGACACGCCCGTCTTCGGCTCTTGCGCAGCCTTGAGCCGAGCGCTCATTACATCGCCTCCTGCGCGGCCAGCTTTGCCGCCAACTCGTCGAGCGGCGAAGCGCACATGTTGTTGACTCCGTTCCGCCCTAGAGCGTCTTCTCCGAGGTACTTGCGCCGCCATGCGGCCACGCCGATAGCGAGATCCGTGGAGATCTCCCACGTGCCGCCGTACTTCTCCCGCAGCTTGCCAACGGTGATCATGCCGCTACCCTCGCGTTCTGGGCCACGAGGGCGGCAACCCGGTTGGGGCGGTCGGCTGGTACGAGCTCAACGCTCGTGTCTCGCGGCTCATTGTCGGGGCCAACGCCCGGCAGGTAGACGACGAAGCTACCCGAGCGTTCTCCGATGACCACGGTCGCGATCCGCCATCCGGCATCGGCGTAGATCGTCAGTTCCGGGGGGTGCCAAAGCGTCTCGCCCGACCCGTAGAGCTTGATCGCACATTGGGCCGGAACCTGACGCTTGATCAGTTGGGCATGGATGCCGGTAGTCGTCAGGTCGCCAAAACCTGATCAAGGGCCGCGTTCTGTCGTATCGCCTCCTCCCCCGATATCGGCTGACAGAGCAGGACACCACCTGATCCTGTTGCGTGTGTGCGGGCCATGCCCTCGACGGTAGGAGCAGGCGAGTTAGAGACTCAACAACCTTGCACGAGTTTGCAGCTCTAAAGAAAGTCCTGCTTGGCAGCGTGAATGAGGCGCTTGGCAGGAGCCCCTACAACGGCCATGGCGGCCATATCCGCGAAGCCCTTGATGTAGAGCGCAATCTCGCTCGGCTGCGTCACGTTCACAGTGGCGGTCAGCAGTTCGACCTGCACAAGGTTGTCATCAAAGATGTTGAATGCCTCAAGTGCCCAAAGCCGACGCGGTGCGGTGACGGGGATGATCCCGATCGAGGTTGAGGGCAGCTTAGCCATGGCAAGGAGGTGGTCGAGCTGGGCACGCATCGCGGACGGATCGCCGATCTGGTGCCGCAACACCTGTTCCTCCAGCAGGAACTTGAAGCGGTATCCCGGCCTATGGAGGAGATCATTGCGCGTGATCCGAGCGGCAACGGCGGCTTCCAGGTCGTCGGGAGCGTTATGGAAGTTGCCGAACATCTTCAACAACGCCCAAGCGTACTCAGGCGTCTGCAGGAAGCCGGGTATGAGCTGTGAGCAGTACACCCGGTGCAGACGCGTGTTCTCGTACAGGGAGACCTTCGACTCCTGGAGCTGCTTGAGCCCAGTGCGGTGGAGCCGCTTCCACTCCACATACATGGATTCTGCTGTTCTCGACATCGAGATCAGATCGTCCACCTGATCCAATGCGCTGCAGACCTGACACCAAGTCCGAAGATCCTCATTGGAGGGCAACGTCTTGGCGTGCAGAAGCCGAGACGACTTGGACTCATGCCAGCCCGCCGCCTCTGCCAGCGAGCGCCCGTTGTAACCAGCATCGCGCATGATCTCGCGAAGTCGTTCAGCGATGGCTAGGCGGACCTGTCGGGCGGACGAATACGGCGAGCTAGGCATGGTCCCTATTCTGCTTATTCGGGCCTGTACTCCGAGTGGTCGATCCCTCGTTGCCACACGGCCTCGAACGCCGCCGTACACAGCTTGATCTGCACCGGATCGCGGGTCAGCTCCTCGCCAACGTACTCACCGTTGCCACCGAAGAACCCGAACCTGACAAGGTGCTCGTCGAACACCCAGAAGTCGTTACCCGGCAAGGCGAGATCAGACGCTCGACTCCTGGGCAACCATCGGACCTGTTCTCCGGCCGCGATGTTGAGCGGCGATGTGAGCTCGTACTCGTACCGAATGAAATCGGTGACCGGCTCAGACACGATCCTCGCTCGTCGTATGGCCACCCCACGGCCCACCGCCCTGGTTACCTCCTCGCGCCACTCGTGCCAGTAGGCGTCCACGTCGGCGATCTCCGTCTTCTGCCACTCGATGTAGCACGGATCGTCGGGCGTGTAGGTGTCCCGCATCTCCAGATGAATCGCCTCGCGCACGGCGCTGGCCAGCATCTCAGAGAACGTAGGTACGCTCATTCGGCGCAAGCCTCCAGAAGGTACGGGATCATCCGCTTGGGGAGGCGGATGACCTTCTCGCTGTCCGGTAGAGAGCTCCGCTCCCGTAGCTGCGCGAGTTCGGCGGGATCGGTGACCTCCCAGCCTTGCAGCACGATGGAGCCGTCGGCGTCGTCCTTCCACACCATCGGGCAGTTGTTGCCGCCGCTGGTGTCGTCGATACCGATGAACCGTAGGGCCATGACTACCTCCGCCGTTGTGAGTTTGCATGGACTTGCACACGCGAGCCTGAACGCTCGCAAGACTGGCGTCAATACCTGCGATCGAGACCCCAGGAGAAGGGGGTCAGCACAACGTCAGCACTGGTGCAGACAACAGCCGTGATCAGTCGGAGCCAGCAGGATGAGAGACATGCTCGACATTGATCAGGATCTTTCACAAATGCAGTGCGAACCATATAGTTGGCCAAGGCCATCAAGACCATGCGTGACACCGGCCGCGACATGCTCGACAAGTACAAGGAGACCTCGCGCGGCGGCCTGGCCGTCAACGTCATCGAGTGCTGACGGAGCCGGCCAGCAGCCGCAGGTTCTCCGCCTGGGCGGAGCCGGGCGGGGCGTGGTAGACGGTCAGGGACTGCTCGGGGTCGTCGGGCAGCCGCAGCGACTCGAAGGAGAGCGTGAGCTCGCCCAGCAGCGGATGGCGCAGGCGCCGGGTGCCGTGGTTGCTCTCCTTCACGTCGTGCCCGGCCCACAGCCGGCGGAACGTCTCGCTCTTCACCGACAGCTCGCCCACGAGCGTCAGCAGCCGCGGATCGTCGGGGTAGCAGCCGGCGTACAGGCGCAGTCCGCCGACCACGTCGGCGGCCTTCGCCTCCCAGTCCGCGAACAGCCGCCGATGGCCGGGCTCCAGGAACACCAGCCGGGCCCAGTTGCGCTCCTGGGGCGGCAGCCGGTCCCAGTCGCCGAACAGGGCCGCCGCCATCGGGTTCCAGCCCAGGATGTCCGAGCGCGGCCCGGTCACGTACGCCGGGACCCCCTCCAGGGAGGCCAGCATCTGCCCGAGCGCGGTGCGCACCTGCTGCAGCGGCGGCGGCCCGTACTTCCTGCGGTCCCGGCACTTGACCAGGCGGGTGAGGTGCTCGTGCTCGGTGTCGCTCAGCCGCAGCGCGCGCGTGATCGCCCCGATCACCTCGCCCGACACGTTGTTGCCCTTGCCCTGCTCCAGCCGCGTGAGGTAGGCGACGGACACGCCGGCGAGCTGGGCCAGCTCCTCGCGGCGCAGCCCCGGCACACGCCGGTGCCGGCCGAAGACCGGCAGCCCGACGTCCTCCGGCCGCAGCCGCGCCCGCCGGCTGCGCAGGAATTCGCCGATCTCGCTCATAACCCCCGATAGTACGCACACGACGACGAACGAGGCTGACCCTGTCAGTAGTAGGAACAGCGGTCGTACGCGGAGCAGGGCTCTGGGCGATCCGGCCGGGCTGCGGCAGGCTCGATTCCCCTGATCACCACCTAAAGGGGGATATTTCAATGTTTGTCGCTCAGCGCAACGGCCGTCCTGCGACCGCCGAGGAGTTGGCGCCGCTCGCCTTCGCGGGCTACGCGCATTTCACCGCCATGCAGGTGCGCGGAGGCCGGGTCCGCGGCCTCGACCTTCACCTGGAACGGCTGCGGCGCGCCTCGGTGGAGTTGTTCGGCCGGGCGGTGCCCGACGATCGGGTGCGCTCCTACCTGCGGGCGGCGCTGCGGGACGGCCCGGCCGACGTCTCGCTGACGGCCACGGTGCATTCACCGGCGGGCGAGTTCACCGTGGCCGAGGGGGAGCCCGAGGTGCTGGTCCGTACGGGGCCGGCCGCCTCCGGTCCGGCGGGCCCGCTGACGCTGGCGGCGGTCGAGCACGAACGCTTCCTGCCCGCCGTCAAGCACGTCGGCGAGGTGGCCAAGACGTACGTCCTCCGCCAGGCCGCCGGCCAGGGCTTCGACGACGCGGCCTTCGTCGACCGCCGCGGCCGGCTCAGCGAGGGCTCGATCTGGAACCTGGCCTTCTGGGACGGCACCGCCGTGGTGTGGCCCGTGGCCGAGATGCTGACCGGGACCACGATGGCCGTCGTCCGCCGGCGGCTCGATCGCCTCGGCGTCCCCCAGCGCGCCCAGGAGATCACCCTCGCCGACCTGCCCGCCCTGGCCGGGGCCGTGGTCATGAACTCGTGGACGCCGGGCGTGCCCGTCCACCGGATCGGCTCCGTGCCCCTGCCGGAGGCCGAGCCCTTCGTACGGTTGCTGCACCGCGCCTATCAGGCCGAACCGCCGACCGCCCCCTGACGGCCTTCAGGAGGGAAGACAGGACACCTGACATACGTCACATGGGGTTGGCTGACGCACGGCACTACAGCCGCTTACCCTCCCCCGCTCATGCTGAACGCATGGGAATCGCGCTGGAACTCAAGGCTGTGAGCAGGCGTTACGGCACCACCGTCGCGCTCGACGGTGTGGATCTGGACGTGGAGCAAGGGCAGACGGTCGCCGTGCTGGGGCCCAACGGGGCGGGCAAAACGACCATGCTGTCCATCGCGCTGGGTCTCCTCTCCCCTGACGAGGGGTCGGCCAGAGTGTTCGGCCGCCCGCCCACCGAGGCGCTCCAGCGAGGCGACGTCGGGGCGTTGCTGCAGGATGCCGGGCTGCTGGACGACGTGCGGGTGGCGGAGCTGGTGGCCGCGGTGGCCGGGATGTACCCGCACCCGATGCCGGTCGAGCGGGTGATGCACGCTGCGGGCGTACAGGAGCTCGCCGGGCGGCGGGTCGGACGGCTGTCCGGTGGACAGCGGCAACGGGTACGGTTCGCTCTGGCGCTGGCCGGGGATCCGAAGTTGCTCGTCCTCGACGAACCCACCGTGGGCCTGGACGTGGAGAGCCGCCGCGCTCTCTGGCAGGAGGTACGCGCCCGGACAGCGGAGGGCCGCACAGTGGCGTTCGCCACCCATTACCTCACCGAGGCCGACGACTACGCCGACCGGATCGTGCTGCTGGCGGACGGCAAGATCGTGGCGGACGGGCCGGTCGAAGCCATCAAATCCCTGGTCGGCGGTACGGAGATCCGCTTCAGTACCGACAGCGCCGAGGTGAGCCGGTTCGAAGGACTGCCCGGCGTTCACCAGGTGCGCGTCGAGGGACGCACGGTCGCTCTGCGTACAGGCGACTCCGACGCCACCTTGCGCGCCCTGCTCGCGACGTCCGCCGAGTTCGACGACGTCAGGGACGTACGCACGGCGAGCACTGATCTGGAGAGCGCCTTCGTGAGCCTGACGGGAGGGCAGGAGCGATGAGGTCGTACCTGAGCCTGGAGCTGCGGCGCGGTTTCCGGAACCCCGCCGGGCTGGTGCTGCTGACCGGCTTCCCGGTGGCTCTCTACCTGCTGTGGACCAAGGTGCTGAACGTGGTGCCGCAGGAGCAGCAGGGTGACTTCGCCGCCGCCACCATGGTGTCGATGGCCACGTACGGTTCGATGGGCGGCGCGCTGTTCATCGGCGGGGCCATCGCGCTGGAGCGAGGCAAGGGCTGGGCGCGGCAGCTCGCGGTCACGCCGCTGCCGGCGCACGGCTATGTGGTGGCCAAGCTGGTCAGCGGGGCGACCGGAGTGCTGCCGAGCATCGTCGTCGTGCTGGCCGCGGGCGCGCTGTTCGCCGGGGTACGGCTGCCGTTGTGGACCTGGCCGGCCCTGGTGGTGTTGATCTGGCTGGGTGTCATGCCCTTCGCCGCCCTGGGCATCGCCTTCGGCTACACGCTCAAGGGACAGGCCGCGAACCTGGCCATGATGGCGGTCTACTTCGGCCTGTCCATCCTGGGCGGGCTGTGGCTGCCCATACAGCTGATGCCTGAGGGCATGCGGGTGCTGGCCGAATACAGCCCGGCCTATCAGGCGGGTTCGCTCGGCTGGCGGGCGCTGGAGGGCGAGTGGCCCACCGGGACAGCGGTCGGCGTGCTGGCCGCCTGGACCTTGCTGTTCGCCGCGCTGGCCGTCTGGCGTTACCGTCGGGCTCTGTGATGGTGGGCATGGCGCAGAGGGAATTCGGCCGGGGCCGCCGGGCGGTCCGGGCCGGGGCCCTGGCGTGGCTGCTGGTGCTGGGCTGGCCGCTCTGGTCGCTGCTGGAGTCGGAGCCGAGGGCCGGGCGGGTGGTGTGGGCGTTCGGGGCGGTGGCGGTGTTCGCGGCCTGCTGGGTGACCGTCATGTGGCGGATGTTCAGCGGTAGGAGGTCGCTGCTGCCTGCCGTGGCCGGGCTGATCGTCGCGACGCTGGCCCTGCTTCCGGTGCTCGGGCCGCCCTGGGCGTACGTCTCGTTCGTGTTCGTCGTCAGCGCGCTGGCCACCTCGCTGGAGGGAGTCGCGTTCGCCGTCGCGACGGCGGTGACCGCGGGCGTGGAGGTGGTCGCGCTGAGGACGCAGGGGATCTCGTTCGGAGGGATCTGGTGGGTGCCGGTCGCCGTCGCGGCGCAGGCGGCCGCGGTGGACAGCATCAAGCGAATGGGGGTGCTGCTCGCACGACTGGATGCGGCCCACGCCCAGGTGGCGCAACTGGCGGTGGAGAACGAGCGGCTGCGCTTCGCCAGGGATCTGCACGACATCCTGGGTCACACGCTGACCTCGATCATCATCAGGAGCCAGCTCGCCGCCCGGCTGACCCGTACCGATCCTGATCGAGCGGCACGCGAGATGACCGACATGGAACAGGTCGCCCGCCAGGCACTGGACGAGGTGCGGCTCGCGGTCGCCGGCTATCGCGCGCCGGCGCTGTCGGAGGAACTGGACAAGGCGGCGCGCGAGCTGCGGCTGGCCGGGATCGAGCTCAAGGTCTCCCCCGCCGACGGGCCCATTCCCGCCGCTACCGAAACCCTGCTCGCGTGGGCCGTACGGGAGGCCGCGACCAACGTGCTGCGCCACAGCCGGGCCCGGCATTGCTGGATCGGCCTGCGGGTGGACGCGGGAACGGCCAGCGTCGAGGTCTACGACGACGGACCACCGGTCGGCGGCGTCCGCGCAGGCATCGCAACCGGCGAGCAGGCGATCGACACAGTGGTCACCGACCCGGGCGCGGACCGGGCGGAGCCCTGCGGGCGGCGCGCGGGCAGCGGGCTCACCGGGCTGGCCGAGAGGGTCGCGGAGGCCGGCGGACTGTTGGAGGTCGGCAGGCCGGCGAGCGGCGGCTACCGTCTCTACGCCCGAGTCCCGCTGGCTGACGCCTCATGATCCGGGTACTGATCGCGGATGACCAGGATCTGGTCCGGGGAGGCCTGGCCGCGCTGCTCGCGCTGGAGGAGGATATCGAGGTGGTCGCCGAGGTCGGGCGCGGCGACGAGGTCGTCGCCGCGGCGGACGAGCACGACCCTGACGTCATCCTGCTCGACATCGAGATGCCGGGCATGTCGGGTCTGGAGGTCGCCGCACGCCTGCGGGACCGAAAGGTGATCATCGTGACCACCTTCGGCAGGCCCGGCTACCTGAACAGGGCGCTGGACGCCGGCGTGGCCGGATTCGTGGTAAAGGACGCTCCGGTCACGGAGCTGACGGCGTCCGTGCGGCGGGTGCTGGCAGGTGAACGCGTGATCGACCCCAAACTGGCCGTCACGGCCCTGACCGTCGGCCCGAGCCCGCTGACCCAGCGGGAGGCCGAAGTCCTGCGCGCCGCCTCCGACGGCTCCACCGTGGCCGACATCGCCCGCCGGCTGTTCCTCACCGACGGCACCGTGCGCAACTACCTGTCCTCGGCCATCGGCAAGACCGGAGCCCGTAACCGTGCCGAGGCCGTCCACGTGGCCGAGTCTCGCGGGTGGCTGTGACCGGCGAGTTCGCCGGTGTCCAGTTGGCACATGTCGCTACCGGTATGCGCCTGCCACGGCGTCTGACCCACAGGGAAGACCAACCCAGCCGGTGGCTGCCTTCCGCATGAAGAGAGGAGCCGCCCGGTTGCCCCGGTGTTCAACCGCCTGACGGGCCGCAAGTGAACCGATGGTCCGCGAGCCACGTCTCAAGCGTTGTGAAGCCCGTCCATTGGGTCGGCATTGCTGTTGCCGCTGCCGTGATGTGCGCGGTGATCGCCTCGATCCCAAGCGTGGTGGGCAGGGCGCGCGTGGGCGGTGAACGGCTGGCCGGGTCACGGACTGGTGGGCAGCGCCGAGGAGGTCAACTCCTGCGTGACGACCACCAACGGCACGGCCGCCAGCCGTTCATACGTCGGGCGGAGCATCACCGGCGCCTATCGTGCGGGAGTCTGGCGCCTCGATCAGCCGAACGATCCCTGCCAGACGTCGGTCGGGCGGCGAGGACAAGACGAACAGATGGTGCCCGATGGGCCTATCAAGGTCGTTATATGCAGGGTTGATCGGAACGAGCGACTGCCTGCCCGGGTGGAGCACGGCAGGGAGCAGGCCCGCGACCTGGCCGAGAAGCTCAACGCGGTGAACACCGAGCCGGGCGGGAACACCTGCCATGAGATCGACACCGGTGACAGGAGCCGGTTTCGCCTCATCTTCAGCTATGAGGACGGACCGCCGGCATGGGTGCAGATCATGTCGAATTGCCGACCGTCAATGAGCAACGGGCTGCTCCAGGGCGACGCCGGTGACGTCGTGCGCAATCGGGTAGTTCGGCTCGCCCCAACGCCCTGACTGTCGAAAACGCTACGACCTTGGCGGGACGTCCACGATGGGTTGGCGCGTCCCGTGGCTCCGATCCGGCAAGAGGTGGGGCCGACCGAACAGGAGAGGCGACAACATGAATCTGCGTGACCTACTGGCGGGATGCGACTACCGGATCCTTCACGGCGACCCGGACCGGACCGACGTCCACGCCGGCATCGCCTGCCGTTCGCAACGCCTCGCCACGGGCAGCCTCTACATCGCCATGCCCGGCAACCGTACGGACGGGCACCGCTTCATCGCCGACGCCGTGGCACGCGGAGCTGTCGCGCTCCTGGTCGAGCGCCCGCCGGCCGCGCCCATGCCGTCGCACGTGTGCGTGGTGCAGGTGGCGGACACCCGCGCGACTGCGCCGCTGGTGGCCGCACGCTACTTCGGCAACCCGTCGGCGGAGCTGCGGGTGGTGGCAGTCACCGGCACCAACGGCAAGACGTCGGTGTCCTACATGCTGGAGACCGCGTTGCGGACGGGCACCCGAGCGGCAGTCGGCGTGATCGGCACTGACGGATGCCGCGTCGGCGACGAACCGATCGGGATCGAAACGACCACGCCCACCACCCCAGAGGCGGCGGAGCTCCAACACATCCTGCGCGCAATGCGTGATCGAGGAGCGGACACGGTCGTCATGGAAGCGTCCTCGATGGCGCTGAAGCTGGGCCGGGTTGACCACACCGACATCGACGTCGGCATATTCACCAATCTGACCCCCGAGCACCTGGATGATCACGGCACCATGGAGGCGTACAAGCAGGCCAAGCTGGTGCTGTTCGGCGGCATGTGCCGACGAGCGGTGGCCAACGCCGACGACCCGGTCAGCGCCGACATCATCGCGCTGATGCCGGGCGCGGTCACAACGTACGGTCTGGACACCGCCGCCGAGTTCCGCGCGACCGACCTGCGCGTCGACGCGACCGGCACCTCATTCACCCTGCACCACGCCGGTCACCGGCAACCGGCTCGCGTGCCCGTCCCGGGCCGGTTCGCCGTCTCCAACACGCTGGCCACGCTCGCCGGCGGCCACCTGCTGGGCCACGACCTGGACACCCTCATCGACACGCTGCGGGAACTGCCCGCGATCCCGGGCCGGTTCCAGACCTACCAGACCCCGGCCGGGGTGTTGGTGGTGGTGGACTATGCCCACTCCTCCGACTCGCTGCAGCAGGCCCTCACCACGATCCGGGAATTCGCCGACCGCCGGGTGGTCACGGTCTTCGGCTGCGGCGGCGACCGTGACCCCGGCAAACGCGCCCCCATGGGCGAGATCGCCGGCACCCACTCCGATGTCGTGGTGGTCACCAGCGACAACCCCCGCACCGAGGACCCGGACGCGATCATGAACGGCCTGAAGACCACACCCGCCGTCGCAGAACGGATCACCGACCGGCGCCACGCCATCACGCGGGCGCTGGAGACGGCCGAGCCAGGCGACATCGTACTCATCGCCGGGAAAGGCGCTGAGCCGTACCAGATCATCGGCGAGCGCCAGGTGCCGTTCGACGACATGAGCACCGTCCGCGAGATCGCCGCCTCGCTCGCGCGGGAACGGGGCTGAGGGCCGCGCCTCGGCGACCGACGGCCCGTTAGATGGGAACGGGCGACTTGGTCCAGGCGGCATCGACGTGCGTCGTACAACGATTCGCGCCTGTGGTCCGCTATTCGGAGAGCGGCGTGCTCGGGTGATCCGGAGCGGCGTCATCCACGATGGCCCGAATGTCCAGGGCGTCCAGGAATGCGGCGGCGGCCGGTGAGGGGCGCAGGCGGCTCCAGATCAGGTGCTCCACCCGGGTGGGCGGATCGCGGAGCTCGACGACGTGCACGCCGGGGAGTTCGGGCGCGAAGGCGGCGGGCATCATGGCGACGCCCAGGCCAAGCCGGACCAGCCGGGCCATGAGGTCGGCGTTCGTTATCTCGAAGGCGACCTCGCGGCTGACGCCGGCGGTGGCGAACGCCTCGTCCGACTGGGCGCGCGCGGCCGTGCCGGCGGGGAAGTCGACGAACACCTCGTCCGACAGCCGGCGCAGATCCACATCGGCCGCGTCGGCCAGTGGGTGGCCGGGCGCCACCACCGCGACCAGCTCGCCCCGCGCCAGGACGAGCCCTCGGACGCCCTTCGGCCGCACGCTCGGCGGCAGCCCGAGGAAGGCGATGTCCAGGGCGCCCTGCCGGACCTGTTCGGCCAGCTCGTCGCTCGCCCCCACGCGCAGCGTGATCCGTACCTGCGGATGGCGCACGTGAAAGGTCTTCAGCGCGCTGGGCAGGTCGACCGCCGTGACGGTGGGGATGGCGCCGATGGCGAGCCGGCCGCGGAGCTCCCCGGAGGCCGCCGCCACCTCGGCGCGAGCCCGTTCGGCGGCGTCGAGGGCCTGCCGGGCGGCGGGCAGGAACGCCTCGCCGGCGGGGGTCAGCGTGACCCGGCGGCTGGTGCGGTCGAAGAGCCGGGCGCCCAGCTCCCGTTCCAGCCGGGCGATCTGGTGGCTCAGCGCGGACTGGACGACCCGGCAGCGCTCGGCGGCCCGGGTGAAGTTCGCCGTCTCCGCCACCGCGACCACATAGCGCATCTGTTGCAGCTCCACGGATCAATCGTGGATCACGATCGCCTGGCGTGACAAATATGCGTCGGACTCATTGATCGTCCAGGTCTCCCGCAGGAGACCGGCCTGGGCGTCAGTAGGTGGCGCGGCCGCCGCTGATGTCGTAGACGGCGCCGGTGGAGAAGCTGACCTTGTCGGAGGCCAGCCAGGCGATCAGTTCGGCGACCTCCTCGGGCCGGCCGACGCGGCCCATCGGGATGAGGCTGGTGATGTGGGCCAGGGCCTCGGGGCCGGTAGTGGCGTTCATCGGGGTGGCGATGACGGCCGGCGCGATGACGTTGGCCAGCACGCCGCTGGTGGCCAGCTCCTTGCCGAGCGACTTGGTCAGCGCGATGACGGCGGCCTTGGAGGCGGAGTACGGCGCCATGTTCGGGTTGCCGTCCTTGCCGGACATGCTGGCGATGTTGATGATGCGTCCCCACCCGCGCTCGCGCATGCCCGGGACGAAGGCGCGGCAGGCGTGGAAGGTGCCGTGCACGTTCACCTCGAAGGTGCGCCGCCAGCCGTCCAGCGGGATCTCCCACAGGGGCGCGTTGGGGCCGACGATCCCGGCGGAGTTGACCAGGATGTCGACCGGCCCGACCTCGTCGGCGGCGGCCTGCACGGCGGCGGCGTCGGTGACGTCGAGGACGAGGTCGGCGCCGTCGGCGATGTCGGCGGTGATGATCGAGACGCCTTCCTTCTCCAGCCGGAGGGCGGCGGCCTTGCCCAGGCCGCTGACGCCTCCGGTGATGAGGGCGGTGCGGGAGGAGGTCATGAGGTCCTTTCATTCCAATAGTTGGAACGAAGATTTATTTTATGGAAGTTGCTTGCGAGATTAGCCGATACTCACTTCCCGCAGGAAGCTCCCATTGAGCAGAACTTCCACTTTTCGGAACAGTGGTCTAGCGTTCGGAACATGTTGGTATCTGTGCCCCGCCCCGGGAACCCCGTCCACCACGCCGACGTCAGCGACCGGCGCCCGCAGATCGTGGAGGCCCGGTAGTGCGCGCGCTGGTGCTGACCGGCCCGGGCAAGGCCGAGGTCCAGGAGGTCGAGCCGCCGGTCGCCGCGCCCGGGCAGGTGGTCGTGGACGTCGAGCGGGCCGGGGTGTGCGGCACCGACATGGAGCTGTTCACCGGCGAGATGAGCTACCTGCACACCGGGCGGTCGTGGTACCCGCTACGCCCCGGCCACGAGTGGTGCGGTCGCGTGACCGACGTGGGCGAAGGCGTGGACGCCGGCTGGCTGGGCCGCCGCGTCACCGGTGACACCATGCTCGGCTGCGGGCACTGCGAGCGCTGCCGCGCCGGCCGCCACCACGTCTGCGCCGAACTGTCGGAGATCGGCATCAGCCTCGGCCGCTCCGGGGCGCTGGCCGAGCGGCTCGCCGTACCGGCGACGGCGCTGCACGCGCTGCCGGACAGCATGGACCTCACGCTGGGCGCGCTGGTCGAGCCCGGCGGCAACGCGTTGCGCGCCGTCCACGGCGCCGGCCTGCGGCCCGGCGAGCGGCTGCTGATCCTGGGCACGGGCACGATCGGCCTGCTGGCGGCGCTGTTCGCGCGTTCCCAGGGGATCGAGGTCCACCTGCTGGGCCGCGACCTCGACGGGCTGCGCCTGGCACAGTCCCTGGGCTTCACGGGCACCTGGACCCGGCCGTCGCTGCCGGAGCTGCGATGGGACGCCGTCATCGACGCCTCCAACGCGCCCGAGTTGCCCGCACTCGCGGTCGACCTCGTCGAACCGGCCGGGCGCGTGGTCTACATCGGCCTGGCCGGCACCCCGAGCACCCTCGACACCCGCGCGCTGCTCCTCAAGGACGTCACCGCCGTCGGCATCCTGGGCGGCTCGGCCGGGCTGGCGGGGACCATCGCCGCCTACGCCGACGGCTCGGTCGACGCCCGCCCGCTCGTGGCCGCCACGGTCGGCCTGGCCGAGACCGCCGACATCCTGACCGGCCACCGCCCGGCCGACGCCGGACCGGGCCCGAAGATCCACATCGATCCGCGACGATGAGCCCGGCGATGCCGCACCTGTCGGTCGCTGATCTCAGGACAGCCCGGCGGCTCCACGATCTCAACGCCGATGGGGCGGCCGTGCCGAGCGCCCGCACCGCCGTCGGGCACGGCTCCGGTACGCATCGAGATCCCAAAGATGTAGGGCGCGACATGAGTAGGGGTTACTCATGCGCGACCGGGACCAGAAGCCGGACGATCCTCCGCAAGGCGAACTCTCCTGGAGGAAACGACCGTGAGCTTCAAACATGGAGCGAGAACGTGGCGCCGGCGGCTCGCGTTCGGGGCGATCGGCGCACTGCTCGCCGCATCGATCCCGGCCCTGACCACGCCCGCCGCGGCGGCGCCGGCCCCGAACGTCTCGCTGACCTTCTCCATCGACTATCTCTTCCAGATCGAGAACCCGGACGGCGGAGGCCTGAAAGACGGGGACTACTACCCGAAAGTTCAGATCGCCGACGGGCCCATCGAGGTGGGCCCGCGGATCGAGGACGACGAGTTCTCGCCCAAGGGCCTGCCCGAGGCGCCCGACGGCTGGGTCTTCACCAAGTCAGACCTGCCCGGCGACAAGCCGACCGTGGACATCACCGTCAGCTTGTGGGACTGGGACAGCGCTCTCAACACCAATGACGACAGGATGGACATCAGCCCTCAGCCCCAGGACATCGAGCTGAACCTCGTCTACGACTTCCGCTCCCGGTCCCTGTCGGGGGACGGCATCGTCTTCGGCACGCCGTGCATCGATTCCACCGGCGACTTCAAGGGCCAGAGCTGCGTCGAGGGCAACGGCGACCACGGCTTCCCCAAGGACAACGACGGCAGGAGGACCAGGCTCGGCATCACGGTCAGCACCGCTCTTCCCGACACCGACCAGGACGGCATCCCGGACATCGTCGAACTCTCGGGGATACGCGACCGCAGCGGCGCTGTCCTCGCCGACCTGCCGGCGCTGGGCGCCGACCCGTGCCGTAAGACGATCATCCTGCAGGTCGACTACATGGCCGACGGCAGGCACTCCCACCAGCCCAAGGGCGACGCGATCACTCTGGTCAGGAACGCCTTCAAGAACGCTCCGGTCCGAGCGGCGAATCCGTGCCCGTACGGAGCACGCCCCGACGGCGTCGACTTCGTCTACATCCCGGGCGCGCGACTCAACGAACAACCGGCCATCGGACTGGTCAACAACACCGACTTCGTCACCGCCCGCAACAACAATCTCCCCCGAGAGCTGTTCCCGTACGCGCACTATGCGATCTTCGGGCACGACCTCATCGTCACCCGCGCGAACGGGAGCAGGACGTTTCCGGGGACCTCGGGCGAGTGCTGCGAGCCCCAGAGGGACAACAACAAGGACTTCCTCGTCACCCTCGGCTCGTGGCGGACCATATGTGTGGCGGACTTCGGCGTCGACTACGGCGGCGACGGCGTCCTGCAGACGAAGCCGGCGGACGACGACAACGTGGTCGGCACAGCGATCCACGTGGGCCCCGACGGCACCTGCGACACCACCAGCGCGCATCCCACCGACGTGCAGGTGCTCGACACCGGAACGGGCAAGGCCGACGCCGAGGTCGGCACCGTTCAGGACCAGGCCGGCACCCTCATGCACGAGCTCGGGCACGCGCTCGGCCTGGCCCACGGCGGCGACACCAACCTGGACAACTACAAGCCCAACTACCTCAGCGTCATGAACTACTCCTTCCAATCGGGCATCCCCAACAGCCCGCCGCCCCTGCTCATCGACGACATGGGGAACTGGAAGATCGGGGCGACCCGCATCGGGTACTCGAGCGGAAAGCTTCCCCCACTGGTCGAGACCTCGCTCATGGAGAGGAACGGGATAGGCGACGGCACCGACTACACGTTCTGGTGGACCGACAACCTCGCCCACCCGGGCAGCACCATCAGGCCGTTGCGCGCGGGGATCGGCAACGGGCCGCTCAACTGGAACGACACCACCACCCCCGGGACCGGCGTCCCGATCATCGAGCCGACCTCGGTAGGCGTGGACATCAACGGCAGCGGCGCCCAGAGCAACACCCCCTTGACCGATCACGACGACTGGGCGGCCATCAGGTTCCGGGTCGGCGACTCTCCCGACAGCAAGGGGAAAGCCTGCAGCAGTTACCCGGTGAACGCGCCATGCACCGGCAGCGGTCCGGAGAGCGAGCTCGACTTCGCCACCGTGCTCCGGCAGGAGGTCTCCTTCTTCAACCAGTACGACCCCGACATCGCCACGACCAAGAGCGTCGACAAGCGCGACGCCGAACCCGGTGACACCCTCACGTACCAGGTGAAACTCGACAACGTCGGCACCGGCGCGGCGACGGCGATCGGGCTGACCGACACCCCGCCCGGCGGCGCGGCCCAGACGCGCCAGGTGCGCTACCTCGGCCCGGGAGTGTCCACGACCGAGACGTTCACCTACGCGATCCCCTGCGACACCGCCAACGGGACCGTCCTGACCAACACGGCCACGGCGACCGCCAAGGACACCGGCGGCGGAGCCGAGGCGAACACGGCGAACAACACCGCCAAGGCCGAGACCGCCGTGCACGCCCCGAAGCTCACCCTGGCCAAGACCGCGCCGCGGACGGTCAACGCGGGCGAGGCCATGACGATCGACCTGAAGGTCGTCAACGCGGGCAGCGGCACCGCCACCGATGTGACCCTCACCGACACCCTCCCGGCCGAGGTCGCCTACAGCCGGGCCCTCGACCAGGGCACCGGGCCCAAGCCCTCGTCCGTGACCGCCAACCCGGACGGCACGACCACGCTCACCTGGTCGCTCGGCTCGATCGACGGCGGTGCGACCTCCGGTGTGCGGTTCACGGCCCGGCCCAGCCTGCTGTTCGCCGCCGGGGACGAGCTGCCCGACACCGCCTCGGTCTCGTACCGGAACGGCAACGGGTGCGTCTACGAGCCGGTGACCGCGACGGCCTCGACCACCGTCACCGAGGTGCCGCCCACCCGTGACCCGTGGCCGCAGCTGTCCTGGCAGCTGCACCCCGACCGGCAGAGCGCCGAGCTGCTGGCCCGGATCCAGGCGACCGACTCCCGCTTCGACGGGGCTGACGGCTCGGCCCCGGACGGCGCGCTCTCCCGGGCCGAGGTGAACGCGGTCTTCGGCCTCTCGATCAGGCAGCCGGACCTCCTCCGGGCCCAGCTGCTGACGACCTACCTCAACCTCGCCGACCGGCGGATCAACGCGGCGACGAAGATCTCCTCACTGGTCGCCGCCGCGCTGGAGCTGAAGTCGGTGGCCCAGGCCGCCCGCCACGCGCGGGCCACGCTCCTGCTGCCGGACGACCTCGCGCATCTGCTCACGTACACCAAGGCGACGACCGTACTGACCGAGATCAACCTCAACCTGAGCGAACGCTACTGAGCCGGACGGCCCGCCGCGGCGACCCCGCGGCGGGCCGGGTCAGTCCTGGCCGCGCCACCAGGTGACGAGCAGGCCGCCGGCCAGGACCACGGCCGCCACGACGCGGTAGCCGGCGCTCATCCCGTACGTGGCCATCACCGTGCCCATGACGGCGACCCCGACCGCGCTGCCGAGCTCGCGGGTGGCGCTGTTGAGCCCGGAGCCGAGCCCGGCCCGCTCGCGCGGCAGCGTTGCCATGATCTCGTGCGAGAACACCGGCAGGCACACCCCCATGGCCGCCCCCATGACGACCAGGCCGACCGCGTACACCGGGTACGGCATGGCCGCGTCCGCGAACGACAGCAGCGCCAGCCCCGCCACGATCCCCGCCAGCCCGGCCGGGACGGCGGGCCGCGCGGGCAGGCGGCCCGACAGCCGCGACAGGACGATCATGGGGATGACGAGCGGCACGATGGCCACGCCGGTGACCAGCGGCGAGAAGCCCTTGACCTCCTGCAGGAAGCGGGCGTTGACGAAGAACATCGCGAACAGCCCGAAGAACGTCACCGCCACGCCCAGCGTCCCCGCCCGCAGCCGCGGCAGCGCGAACAGCCGGGGGTCGAGCAGCGGCCGCGGCGCGCGGAGCTGGTGCCCGACGAAGACGCAGAACAGCACGGCCGCCACGCCGAACGCCGACAGCACGAGCCCGCTCCCCCACCCGGCCTCGGGCCCCTCGATGACCCCCGCCAGCAGCGCCACGGACGCGGCCGTGAGCAGCACCGTCCCCGGCAGGTCCAGCGGGGTCGACGCCAGGCGGGGCGCGCGCGGCACCAGCACGGCGACCAGCACGGCCAGCACTCCGGCCAACAGCACCGGCACGCCGAACAGGGCCCGCCACGGCAGGTACTCCATGACCGCGCCGCCGCCCACGTTGCCGACCACCCCGGCGGCGCCGGTGGCGGCGGTCCACGCGGCCACGGCGTGCCCGCGTTCGGCGGCCGGGTAGACCCCGACCGTCAGGGCCAGGGAAGCGGGCATCACCAGGGCCGCGCCCGCGCCGCTGAGCGCCCTGGCGGCGATCAGCGTGCCGACGTCCGGTGCGAGCGCCGCCAGCAGGCAGCCCGCCGCGAACACGCCCAGGCCCGCCAGCAGCACCCCCTTGCGGCCGAACCGGTCGCCGGCCGCTCCGGCGGGGATGAGCAGGCAGGCGAAGACGATGACGTACGCGTCCACGATCCAGAGGATCTGGGACGGTGACGGGCGCAGCTCGCTCGCGGCGAGCGTGGGGATGGCGAGGTTGACGGCGGCGACCAGGGCGACCGCGAGGATCACGGAGGAGGCCATCAGGGCCATGATCCGCGTCCTGGCGGGATGACCGGTTTCTAACGTCGATGCGGGCATGCGAAACCCCCGGGTTGTGGAGATGGGTGATGATTCGAGCGGAGGCCTCCCGCGGAATTCACCGTAAACTCGATCCTGACTTGACCTCAAATGCATCTTTTTCAGGTGATATATGCGTCAGACGCAACCCAGCCTGGACCTGCTGATCGCGCTGGACGTCCTGCTGGAGGAGGGCAGCGTCTCGGCCGCCGCGCAGCGGCTGCACCTGTCGGAGCCGGCCATGAGCCGCACGCTCGGCCGCATCCGCAAGGCGATGGGCGATCCCGTGCTGGTGCGCTCGGGACGGCACATGGTGCCCACGCCGCGGGCGCTGGCCGTCCGCGACGAGGTGCGGGCGCTGGTCGAGGCGGCCAGGAAGGTGTTCACGCCGCCGGGCCGGCTGGACCCGGCCACGCTGGTACGGCGCTTCACGATCCTGGCCTCGGACGCGGTGATCACGGCCATGAGCGTGGCGCTGCTGACGGAGGCCGCCGCGTCGGCTCCCGGGGTGCGCTTCCACTTCATCCCCGAGGGGTACGGCGACGCGCGGGCGCTGCGTGACGGGAGCGCGGACCTGGAGGTGACCGTGATCTCGGACCCGGCGCCGGAGACGCGGGTCGAGCCGATCATGGTTGACCGGGCGGTGGGCGTCGTCCGTCCCGGGCACCCGCTGCTCGACGGGCCGGTCACGGCGGAGCGGCTGGCGGCGGCCGAGCACGTGATCGCCACCCGGCGGGGCCGCGACGAGGGCCCGGTGGACGAGATCCTGGCCGGCATGGGGCTGACGCGCCGGATCGCGGGCTCGGTGCCGACATTCGAGGCGTCGCTGCTGGTGGTGCGGCAGTCCGACCTGGTGGGGATGACGCCGGAACGGCTGACCCGGCCGCTGGTGGAGGCTCTGGGGCTGGCGACGTTCCCGATCCCGTTCGCGTTGCCGGAGATGACGCTGTCGCAGGCGTGGCATCCCCGCTACGACGTGGACCCCGCGCACGTGTGGCTGCGCGACCTCGTACGCGAGATCCTCGGCCGGCACCGCTGATAAGTGCTCAATCGATGAGCACTTTGACCGGGAGGATGGGACGCATGTGGATCGACGGCACGGCCCGGCTCGGGATCGGCGGATGGAGCCACGGCGGATTCATGGCCGCCTGGGCGGTGGGGCGGTGCTGCCGCGGACGACGAGCTCCGGCGTCGGGGCCTGGACCGCGCGGGGCTCCGGGCGCTCGGCCATCGTGTGGAGCAGCTCGGTCGCCGTCAGCGTGCCCAGCGCGTACGTGTCTCGGGTGAGGGCGGTGATCGGGGGATGCGGCAGATGGGTGAGGATGGAGTCGTCGAAGGACACGATGGACACCTCGCCGGGCACCGGCACGGCCATCTCGGTGGCCACCCCGAGCCCTGCGGCGGCCATGACGTCGCTGTCGTAGATGATCGCCGTGCACCGCGGGCTCGCCTCCAGGAGGCGGCGGGTGGCCGAGGCGCCCTGGGTGTCGGAGTAGTCGGTGGCCACGCTGGCGATGTCGATGCCGAGGCTCTCGCGGGCGTCGCCGATGGCCCGCAGGCGGCGGCGCGTGTGCTGGTAGGACGGTATGCCGCTGACGTGGCCGATGAACCGGTGGCCGAGCGCGGCGAGATACTCGAGGATGCGGGTCATCGCCGCGTGGTCGTCGACCCAGACGCTGGACAGCGGCAGCGGGGCCCCGTGGCCGCCCAGGATGACGGCGGGGACGCGCAGGTCGGCGACGAGCCGGGGCCGGACGTCGTCGACCGTGAGGTCCAGCAGCACGAGCCCGTCGACCCGGTTCTCGGCGGCCCAGCGGCGGTAGACGGCCACCTCCGCCTCGGTGTCCTCGACGATGAGGAGCTGGGTGGCGATCCCCTCGTTGGACAGGCGGGACTGCAGGCCGGACAGGAAATGGGCGAAGAACGGCTCGACGCCGAGCGTGCGGGCCGGACGGGCGATGACGATGCCGGCCACGTCGTTGTTGGCCCCCTTGAGGGCGCGGGCGGCGCGGTGCGGGCGCCAGTTGAGCTCCTCGGCGACCTCGAGGATGCGCTTGCGCGTGGCGTCGCTGATGCCGGGGCGGGCGTTGAACGCCAGCGACACCGCCGACACCGAGACCCCCGCCAGCCGCGCGATGTCGGTGCTCCTCAGCCGGGCCGGCGCAGTGCCCGCCAGGGACGCGGGAGGCTCGGACGAACCGTCTGAGTCCTGGAGCGGAACCTGGTCGTTCGGCGGCATCGATCCTCCATGGCGGACAACCGTCGTTATGCAAACTTGATGAGCCCCCGGGTGACCGCAGCACCTAAAACGTATTAGTCTGCGGTCGCTTGCTGATCATAACGTACTAAAACGTATTAGGCCGATTGTGATATCTCCGCTACGGAGAGGTACGGAATGCACAACCACCTCAGCCGCACGCTAGAGAGGCTCGCCCGCGTGCGGCGGGAACGGATTCAGCCCCGGCTCCACACCCGGCTGGGCGGTGTCGAGGTCGAGGCCTGGACGGTCCCGGACGACGGCGAGCCGGTGCGCGCCTGCCATGCCCTCGGGCTCGAACCCGACGCCGGCCGGGCCGCCCCCGCCTACCGCCCCTTCCCCCTGGGCGCCGCCTGGGGCGAGGCCTGGGCCACGACCTGGTTCCGGATCCGGGGCACGGTCGACCCGGGGCAGGACGGCCCGATCGACCTGGTGCTGGACCTGGGCTGGTTCGACCACTCCGTGGGCGGTCACTGCGAGGGCCTGGTCTTCACCCCGGACGGGACGATCGTCAAGGGCCTGCACCCCCGCCAGTCCGACATCCGGTTACGCGGTCACGGGGCCGATCTGGTCGATGCCGGCGGCTCGTTCGTGCTGTATGTCGAGGCGGCGGCCAATCCCCTGCTGCTCGGCCTGCCGCCCTTCGTCGTCACCGAGCACGGCGAGAAGGGCGCGCAGGAGCCGTTCGAGCAATTCAGGCTGCGCCGCGCGGAGATCGCCGCGTTCTCGCCCGAGATCCACGCGCTGTGCTGCGACCTGGACGTGGCCGGCGGCCTGGCCGCCGAGCTGAGCGCGGACGAGCCGCGTCACTGGCGGCTGCTGCGCGCGATCGAGGAGGCCCTGGACGTCTACGACGAGGCGGACGCCGAGGCGAGTGCCGGGCGGGCGCGGGCGATCCTCGCTCCCGTCCTGGCCACGCCCGCGCACGCCAGCGCCCACCGGATCACCGCCGTCGGGCACGCGCACATGGACACGGCGTGGCTGTGGCCGCTGCGCGAGACGGTCCGCAAGCTCGCCCGTACGGTCTCCAACGCGCTCGCCCTCCTCGACGCCGACCCCGGCCTGGTGTACACGATGTCGGCGGCCCAGCACTTCAGCTGGCTCGAAGAACACTATCCGGAGCTGTTCGAGCGGCTGCGGCACTATGTCGAGCAGGGCCGGTTCGTGCCCGTCGGCGGCATGTGGGTGGAGGCGGACGGCGTCATCCCCACCGGCGAGTCGATGGTGCGCCAGCTGACCTACGGCAAGCGCTACTTCCTCAGCCGCTTCGGCCGCGAGCCCCGCGAGATGTGGCTGCCCGACTCCTTCGGCTACTCGGGCGCCCTGCCGCAGCTGGCCCGCAGGGCCGGGTCCCGCTGGTTCCTGACGCAGAAGATCTCCTGGAACGACACCACGGTCTTCCCGCACCACTCCTTCTGGTGGGAGGGCATCGACGGCACCCGTGTCTTCACCCACTTCCCGCCTGCGGAGACGTACGCCGCCGAGGTGACCGCGCGCGAGCTCCATCACGCGGTCGCCACGTTCAAGGACAAGGCGATCGCCTCCCATTCGCTGCTCCCGTACGGCTACGGCGACGGAGGCGGCGGCCCCACCCGGGAGATGGCCGAGCGGCTGCGCCGCTTCGCCGACCTGGAGGGGGCGCCACGCGTGATCTCCAGGACCCCGGCGGAGTTCTTCGAGGAGGCCGAGTCCGAGCTGCGGGAGGCCGGGGCGCTGGAGCCGGTCTACCGGGGCGAGCTCTACCTGGAGCTGCACCGGGGCACCCTGACCTCGCAGGCGGCCATGAAGCGGCACAACCGGCGCTGCGAGTCGCTGCTGCGGGCCGCGGAATATCTCAGCGCGGCGGCGAGCGCGCTGCGCGGGGCGCCGTACCCGCGCGAGGACCTCGACGAGATCTGGCGCACCGTGCTGCTGCACCAGTTCCACGACATCCTCCCGGGTACGTCGATCAGCTGGGTGCACCGCGAGGCCCGCGACACCTACCTGGCGATCGAGGAGCGCCTGCACGATCTGATCAAGCGAGCAGGCGCGGCGCTGGGCGACGAGCGGGCCGAGGGCGGCCTGCCCCCGTTCATCACGCCGGTGCGGCCGGGTGCGGCCCCGGTCGTGGTCGGGGTCGAGGTCTCCGACGGCGAGGCCGGCGCCACCGTGCTGGACGACGGCCTGCTGCGGGTCGTGGTGGACGGCGGCGGCCACGTCGTCTCGCTCCTCGACCTGCGCAGTGGCCGGGAGGTCGTCCCGCCCGGCCGCCGCCTCAACGAGCTGCAGCTCTTCCGCGACGAGCCGGTGCGCTGGGACGCCTGGGACGTGGACCGCCACGTGCTGCGCCACCCCCGGGCGCTCGACGACGTCACCAGCCGCAGGGTGGTCCGCAGCGGGCCCGACGCCGGCGTGGAGGTGGTCCGGCGGACCGGCGCGTCCACGGTCACGCTGACCATGTGGCTGCGGGCCGGCACCGGGCGGTTCGAGACCGAGTGCACCGTGGACTGGCAGGAGCGCGAACGCCTGCTCAAGGTCGCCGTCCCGGTGCGGGTCCTGGCGCGGACCGCGCGCTTCGAGACCCAGTACGGCTACGTCGAACGCCCGCTGCTGACCAACACCGCGACCGAGGAGGCGATGTTCGAGGCCGCGATGCACCGCTACGTGCACGTGGACGACGGCGACTTCGGCCTCGCGATCGTCAACGACACGATGTACGGGGCCGACGCCCGCGCCGACGGCGACTCCACCGTTGTCCGGCTCTCCCTGCTGCGAGGCGCGCGCTTCCCCGACCCCCGCGCCGACCTCGGCACGCACACCTTCCGATGGGCGGTGCTGCCCGGCGCGGACGTGCCGGCCGCGGTCGAGGCCGCGTACGCGTTCAACGCGCCCGACCTCACCGGCCTGCCCGCACCGCTGGTCCGGTTGGAGCTCCTCACCGGCCACGCGCTCGTCGACTGGGTGAAGCAGGCCGACGACGGCTCCGGCGACCTGGTCGTACGCGTGTACGAGACGCGGGGCGGACGGGCGGGCGCCCGGCTGAGCTGCCACGAGGAGCTCGGCGCGGGAGCCGTCGTGTGGGAGACCGACCTGCTCGAACGGGAGCTCGGCGCGGACGAGGACCTGCCCGTGGCCCTGGGCCCGGCGGGCGCGCGCCGTCCCGTGGGCGAGGCGCGGCTGGACCTCGGCCCCTTCCAGGTGGCGACCCTGCGGATCGCCACTCATGCATCACTCAAGGAGGATGTCCAATGAGAACACGGACCTGCGTCGCGGCGCTGGCCCTGGGATCGCTGCTGCTGTCCGGGTGCGGTGACGGCGGAGCGACGCCGCAGGCCTCGGGCGGGGCGCTGACGGGATCGATCAAGTTCCAGACGTGGAACCTGAAGAACGAGAAGTTCACGCCGTACTTCACCGAGCTGATCGCGGCCTTCGAGAAGGAGCACCCGGGCACGAAGATCGCCTGGGTGGACCAGCCCGCCGAGGGCTACCAGGACAAGCTGTCGGCCGACGCCGCGGCGGGGGCGCTGCCCGACGTCGTGGACATGGGCCCCGAGGCCGCCTACACGCTGGCCCAGGCCGGGGTCCTGCTCGACCTGAACAAGGCCGACCCCCAGGCCAAGGGCCAGTACCTGGACAAGGCGTGGCAGGCGATGACGTTCAGCGGGCTCGGCGGCGGGACCTACGGCTACCCGTGGTACCTGAACACCGGGCCGGCGTTCTTCAACACCGCGCTGTTCAAGAAGTGCGGTCTCGACCCGGCCAAGCTGCCCGCCACCTACGACGAGCTGTTCGACCAGGCCGAGACCATGGCCAAGAACTGCTCGGACGTGTCGATGATCGCCCGGATGCCCGTCATCGAGATGTTCGGCGAGTACGGCGTGCCCCTCATGGACGCCGCGGGCAAGCAGTTCACCTACAACGACGCCAAGGGCGCGGAGTTCGTCGAGCGCTTCCGCAAGCTGTTCGCCAGCAAGGGCCTGACCCAGGAGGCGCTGAACAACCTGCAGACCAAGGAGGTCGAGGAGTTCAAGGCCGGCCGGCTGGCGTACCTGTCGGGCAGCTCGTACACCCTCAACGACCTGAAGGACACCGCGCCCGAGATCTACAAGACGCTCGGGATCGGGCCGCGGATCAGCAACGCCGCCCCCAACATGTACATCGAGTCGCTCGTCGTGAACGCCGCCGGCAAGAACCAGCCGCTGGCCACGGCCTTCGCCAAGTACGTCACCAACACCGCCAACCAGCTCGCCTTCGCCAAGAAGGCCTCGGTGTTCCCCTCGTCGGCCGGGTCGATGGACGACGAGTACTTCACCAAGGACGACGGCGACCCCGCCACGAAGGTGCGCCTGGAGAGCGCCGCCCAGGTGAAGAAGGCGGTCGTGTGGTGGCCTCCGGCGTTCTCCGGCTCGGCCGACGCCGACACGCTGCGCGAGCAGATCGCCCAGGCGCTGCTGGGCAAGAAGACGGTGCAGCAGGCGCTGGACGAGTCGGCCAAGTACTCCAACGAGCGGCTGGCCGCGCACGGATGACCGGCTCCGCCACGCACGACGAGGGCAGCGCGCCGGCGACCCATCGCTGGCGCCTGACCCCGTGGCTGTTCCTGCTGCCGGCGCTGGCCGTCATCGTGGTCCTGGTCCTCGTGCCGTTCCTGAATACGCTGCGCCTGGCGTTCACGGACTCCACCCTGCTCAGGACCGGGGAGTTCACCGGGTGGGACAACTTCCGGCGGATGTTCACCGACGAGCGCTTCGGCACCGCGCTGCTGAACTCCACGCTCTACACGGTGTGCGTGGTGCCGCTCATGGTGGCGCTGCCGCTCGTGCTCGCGTCGCTGCTGAGCGGCGCCGGCCGGCTGATGGGCTTCTTCCGCACCACGATGTACCTGCCGGTGATCATGTCGCCGGTCATCGTCGGGCTGATCTGGACGAACATGCTCGACAAGCGCGGCCTGGTGAACGAGCTGCTCGGCACGCTCAAAGCGGTCGCCGCGCCGGTGCCCTTCCTGACCGACCGGTGGCTGCTGCTGTTCAGCGCGATGTTCGTCACCGTGTGGATGGGCCTGGGCTACTACATGGTCATCTACCTGGCCGCGCTGGCGAACATCGATCAGAGCCTGTACGACGCGGCGGCGATGGACGGCGCGGGCCCGATACGCAGCTTCCTCAGCGTCACCGTCCCGGGCGTGCGCTCCACGATGGGGCTCATCGGCGTGCTGTCCTCGGTGGCGGCCTTCCGGGTGTTCGGCGAGATCTACGTGCTCACCGACGGCACCGGCGGGGTCGGCGGCGGCGATCTCACGATGACCATGCTCATCCAGCGCGAGGGCACCGGCCTGCAGGCACGCACCGGCTACGCGGGCGCGATCAGCCTGGTCATGTTCGTCATCCTCGGCGGGCTGCTGGTCGCGCAGCTCGTCCTGCAACGCAAGCAGAGGTCCTCCTGATGTCCGGTCCGTCCGCGCGACGCCGCATCGCGGCAGGCATGGTCGTGCGCTACCTGATCCTCCTGCTGATGGCCGTGCTGCTGGCGGGCCCGCTGCTGTGGCAGGTCTCGCTGTCGCTCAAGGGCGCCGGCGACGCGCTCTACACGCGGCCGCCCGAGCTGCTTCCCGGCCATCCCACGCTGGGGAACTTCGCGACGGTGCTCGACCGCGTCCCGGTGCCGCACTACCTGCTCAACTCCCTGCTCGTGGCCGCCATGGCCGTCACCGGCAACGTGGTGGGCGCCACCTGCGCCGGGTACGCGCTGGGCAAGCTGCGCTTCCGCGGCCGCGGGGTGGCGGCGGCCATCTGCGTCGCGGCCCTGCTCGTCCCGGCCGAAACCGTGCTGATCTCCCAGTTCCTGCTGGTCAGGGCGGCCGGGCTGGCCAACACCCTGCTGGGGGTCGTCCTGCCGACGATCGTGGCCGCCCTGAACGTCCTGCTCATGCGCAACGCGTTCCGCAACCTGCCGGCCGAGTTCGAGGAGGCGGCCATCGTCGACGGCGCCAACGCCTGGCAGCGGTTCATCCGCGTCTCCGTCCCCCAGGTCAAGGGCGTCATCACGGTCGTGGCGATCTTCGCCTTCGTCGGCTCGTGGAACGACTTCCTGTGGCCGCTCATCGTGCTGTCCGACGAGGACAACTACACCCTCACCGTCGGGCTGAACCGCCTGCGCGGCACCTTCTACGACGATCCGCGCCTCATCGCGGCCGGCACGATCATCGCCCTGGTTCCCATTGTCACGTTCTTCGCCATCTTGCAGCGCTACTTCTTCCGCGGGCTCGAAGCGGGAGGCTTGAAAGGTTGAAATGCTGAGATTCGGGGTCAACTACACGCCTTCCCAGGACTGGTTCTACTCCTGGCTGGATCCGGACTGGGCGGCCACCCGGCGGGACATGGAGGCCCTGGCCGGGCTGGGCCTGGACCACGTACGCGTGATGCCGTTGTGGCCCGTCCTGCAGCCGAACCGGACGCTGATCCGCCGCCGCGCGCTCGACGACGTCCGCCGCGTCGTGGAGATCGCCGGCGAGGCCGGCCTCGATGCGAGCGTGGACGTCCTGCAGGGGCACCTGTCCGGCTTCGACTTCGTGCCGAGCTGGCTGACGGACTGGCATCGGCGCAGCATGTTCACCGACCCCGACGCGATCGCCGCGCAGGCCGAGCTGGTGGAGGCGCTCGACGGGCACCTGTACGACCTGCCCAACTTCCTCGGCCTGACCCTGGGCAACGAGGTCAACCAGTTCACCTCCGCGCTGCATCCGAGCCCGATGCCGGCCACCGCCCGGCAGGTGACGGCCTGGCTGCGGGCGCTGCACGGCGATGGGCCGCGCGACCGCCGCCACTTCCGGCTCAACGCCGAGTACGACGCCGTCTGGTACGCCGACGACCACCCCTTCACCCCGGCGCACTCCAGCCGGCACGGCCAGATGAGCGTGATCCACTCGTGGATCTTCAACGGCACCGCCCAGGGCTATGGGGCGATGTCACACGAAAGCATCACCCATGCCGCGTACCTCATCGAGCTGTCGCGCGCCTTCGCCCTCGACCCGGCGCGTCCGGTCTGGCTGCAGGAGGTCGGCGCGCCGCTCAACCACCTGACCGAGGACCAGGCGCCCGGCTTCTGCGAGGGGACCGTGCGGGCGGCGGCCGACAGCGACGCCCTGTGGGGCGTCACGTGGTGGTGCTCGCACGACGTGGAGCGCCGGCTGGCCGACTTCCCCGACCTGGAGCACAGCCTCGGCCTGATCGGGGCGGACGGCGCGGTCAAACCGATCGGCCGGCGCTTCGCCGACCTGGCCGCGGAGCTGCGGCACCGGCCGCGCCCGTCCCCGCGGACCGAGGCCGTCGTCGTCCCCGTCGGCGCCGACGACGTCCCCGTGTCCCGGGCGGAGCTCTCCCCCGGCGGCGGCGTCTTCGAGACCTGGATGGGCCGCGCCCGCGCCGGGGCCCGCCCCGCCCTGGTGACCTCCGCGACCGCGGGCGACCCGGCCGCGCTGCGCGCCCGCGGCATCGAACGGCTCGTCCACGCCGAGCCCACGGGCCGCACCTTCTACAGTTCGGTCGCCGACGACGAGGTCCTCGACCGGATGGCCGCCCATGCCGACCGCTGAGCCGGTCGAGCGGCTGCTCGCCAAGCTGTCCCCGCGCGAGAAGGTCGGCCAGCTCAACCAGCGCCTCTACGGCTGGCAGGCCGTCGAGCGGGCTCCTCGGGGCGGATTCCGGCTCACCGATCTCGCCCGCGCCGAGCTCGACCGGTGGGGCGGGCTCGGCGCGCTGTACGGGGTCTTCCGCGCCGACGCCTGGTCGGGCCGCACCTGGGCCGACGGGATCCGGCCGGAGGAACGCGCCGAGGTCGCCGCCCTCGTCCAGGACGAGGTGACGCGGGCCGGCGGCCACGGGATCGGGGTGCTGCTGTCGGAGGAGGCCCCGCACGGGCACCAGGCGCTCGGCGGGACGCTGCTGCCCACCAACCTCGCGGTGGCCGCCGGGTGGGATCCGGACCTGCTGGCCGAGGCCGCGGCCGCCGTCGCCGCCGAACTCGCCGCGAGCGGCGTGCACCTGGCCCTGGTGTCCGCGCTCGACCTGCTGCGGGACCCGCGCTGGGGCCGGGCGGAGGAGTGCTTCGGGGAGGATCCGCTGCTGGCCGCCGAGCTCACCCGGGCGCTGGTGATCGGCATGCAGGGCGCCGATCGCGGCGCGGTGGGCCGCGGCGGGGTCGCGATCGTGCTCAAGCACCTGGCCGCCCAAGGAGAGGCGGTCGGCGGGCGCAACGGCCAGTCCGCCGTCATCGGCCCCCGCGACCTGCGCGAGCTGCATCTCCCGGCGGCGCGGGCCGCGGTGGAGGCCGGGGCGCTGGGGTTCATGGCGGCCTACAACGACATCGACGGGGTGCCGTGCTGCGGCAACCGCGACCTCCTGACCGGCTTCCTGCGGGACGAATGCGGATTCGACGGGATCGTCATGGCCGACGGGCTGGCCGTGGACCGGCTGACCTCGATGACGGGCGACCCGGCGGGCGCCGCCGTGGCCGCGCTGGAGGCCGGGGTGGACCTGTCGCTCTGGGACGAGTCCTTCACCCTGCTGGAGGAGGCGGCCCTGGCGGACCCGCGGGTGGCCGAGCTGGTCGACGCCGCCTGCCGCCGGGTGCTCACCCTCAAGCACCGCGCCGGCCTGCTCGGGGACACCGAGGGTGAGGCCGCCCCAGGTGCCGAACGCGAGGCGCTCACCCTGGCCGGCCGCCACGAGGCGCTCACTCTGGCCGGGCACCGCGAGGCGCTCGTGCTGGCCGGGCGGGCCGCCGACGGCCTGTCCCGCCGCCTGGCCCGGCAGTCCCTGGTGCTGCTGCACAACGCCGGCGGCCTCCTGCCACTCGAACCTCGGTCGCTGACCAAGGTCGTCCTCGCCGGCCCGAACGCCCGCGACGTCACCGCCCTGCTGGGCGACTACGTGCCGCCCCTGCCGCCGGGGTCGGCCGCCGGCCTGGACCTCGCCCTGCGGCAGGCCCTGCCGGACGCCGAGGTGGTGTGCCCGCCGGGCGTCCCCACGGCGGCCGACCTGAGCGGCGCCGACCTGGTGATCCTGGCGCTCGGCGGGACGAGCCACCGCACGTACGCCGAGGAGTTCGCGGCCAACGGGGCGATCGCGGGCCAGGCGGCCACGGCGACCGCCGGGGAAGGCGTCGACCTGGCCGATCTCACCCTGCCCGGCGACCAGGACGACCTGGTCGCCGCCGTCCGGGCGCGGGCCGGCTGCCCCGTGGTGGCCGTCGTCGTCGCCGGCCGGCCGCATGTGCTCACCGGCGTCCTGGCGCACACCGACGCGCTGCTGTGGGCCGGCTACCCCGGCCCGCACGGAGGCCACGCGATCGCCGACGCGCTGTTCGGCGGCTACGAGCCGGTCGGCCGCCTGCCGTTCACCGCGCCCGCCCATCCGGGCGCCGTGCCGGTCCGCCACAACGACCGGCACCCCGCCGGCGACGTCTACCAGGACGCGCCGGACCCGGTGCTCTTCCCGTTCGGCCACGGCCTGCGCTACCGGCCCGTGCTCCTCGACCGCCTCACCGCCGAGGCCGGCGCGGACACGGTCCGGGTGAGCGTCGAGGTCGCCAACCCGGGCGGCGCCGCGGCCGAGGTCGTCGTGCCGCTGTTCGGGCGCCGTACCGGAGGCCGGGTGCTGCCGCGCCTGCGCGAGCTGCTCGCCTTCCGCAGGGTGACCGTCCCGGCGGGCGGCCGTACCGCCGTCGTCTGGGACCTGCCCGCCGCGCGCTGCTTCGCCGAGGACGCGGCGGACCGGGCCCGTACCGACCTGTACGTCGCGGACCTGCACGAAACCATCCGCCCGGCCGTCCACTCCCCCGGACCGGCCGACCCCCTTCCTGACAGTGAGGAGTCGTGATGGCCCGATCACATCGCACCCGCAGACGGGCGGTGACGCGCGCCGGCACCGCCGCCCTGGCCGCGATGCTCGCCGTCGCGCTGACCGCCACCGGCGCCGCGGCCAGCGACACGCTGCCCTGGACCGGCGAGAGCGCGGTCGGCGCCAGTCAGCCCTACCAGCACGGCTACTCCGTCACCGACCTGCTGCGCTGGAACCCCGCCGACGACGCGGGCGCCGAATTGCTGCGCGCCAAGGTGCCGCTCCAGCAGCGCAACGCCGCCAACGCCGCCACGCAGCGCAACCCGGCACTGCCCGCCGGCACCCAGCTGCTGACCCTGGCCGGCGACTACGGCAACGCCTTCTTCGAGAGCCACCCCTACACCAACGAGTTCAGCCAGTACCTGTTCAACTACTGGCAGTACGCCGACTTCTACGGCTCCTGGCACGGCATGCCCACCCAGGGAGTCCCGGTGAACTACTACGACCCGGCCGCCGACTGGCGGGAGAAGTGGTTCGAGTTCGGGATGCTCAACCTGCCCAACCCCGGCTACACCAACGCCGCCCACGCCAACGGGGTGCGCTCGCTGGGCTGCATCTTCTTCTCCGACAACGACCGCGGCGACCAGACCTACTCCGAGCTGCTGGTCCGCGACACCGCCGGCGGCTTCCCCGTGGCCGCCAAGCTGATCCAGGTCGCCAAGTTCTACGGCTTCGACGGCTACTTCATCAACCAGGAGGCGCGGGTCGCCCCGGCGGACATCCCGGTGTACAAGCAGTTCCTCAAGCAGCTGCGCGACGGCGGCGTCTACGTGCAGTGGTACGACTCCATCGACAACTCCACGGGCGCCATCTCGTACCAGAACGAGTTCAACGCGGTGAACGGCCCGTTCGTGCGCGACCCGCGGCTCGGCGACGTGTCCGACTCCATCTTCCTCAACTACTGGTGGAACCGGACCAAGCTCACCAACTCCAAGAGCTACGCCGCCGGTCTCGGGCTGGACTCCCGCAAGAGCGTCTTCGCCGGGGTCGAGGCCGGGCAGTACCAGTTCAACCAGCCGTACAACCTCGAGGACAACCTCGACGCCGGCGGCGCGCCGATGAACGCCATCGCCACGCTCGGCGCCGACTTCGTCTCCTCCGACTACGCGAACAAGACCGACGACGCCGCGCAGCGGGACGTCTTCGACCGGGAGCGCCGCTGGTGGACCGGCTCCTCGGCCGGCGCCACCACCCCCGAGGGCACCTGGAAGGGGATCTCCAAGTACGTCGCCGAGCGCTCCGTCATCGGCGGCACCACGTTCGCCACCTCCTTCAACACCGGCCACGGCCTGTCCACCTGGACCAAGGGCCGGCTGTCCAACCCGAAGGAGTGGGGCAACATCAACCTCCAGGACATCCCGGTGACCTGGCAGTGGTGGATCGACGCGGCCGGGACGCCGCTCAGCGCCGACTTCGACTACGGCCCCGCGTACACGCCGGCGAGCCGGTTCTCGTACCAGAAGATCGGCGCCTACAACGGCGGCAGCTCGCTCGTGCTCGGCGGCACGCTCGACGGCGACAACACCGTACGGCTCTACAAGACGGACCTGCAGGTCGCCAAGGGCTCGACCCTCGACCTGACCTACACCAAGCCCTCGGCGAGCGACGATTCCGAGCTGCGGCTCGGCCTCGTGCTCGCCTCCGACCCCACCAAGGTGGTCCAGCTGCCGCTGGCCGGCTCGGGCCAGCGCACCACGGGCTGGACCACGCGCTCGGTGGACCTGTCGGCGTACGCCGGCCGGCGCGTCGCGGCGCTCGGCCTGGTCGTCGCCGCCGGCGCCCGCCCGATCCAGGGATACCAGGTCAACCTCGGCGCGCTGGCCCTGCGCGACGGCAAGGACCGCACCCCCGCGGCACCGCAGGACCTGCGCATCACCCAGCTGCTGCCCGAGACCGGCGAGCTGTTCCTGTCCTGGAAGAGCGCCGGGTACGACAAGGTGCGCCGCTACGACGTCTACCTCGACGACACCTACCTCGGCGGGATCTACGACGACGTCTACTACGTCAAGCGCTTCACGGCCACGTCGGGGACGATCAGGCTGGTGGCGGTCGGCCCGGACGGGTCCGAGAGCCCGGCCGCGACCACCTCGTTCGACCTGGCCACGGCGCCGGCCACGGTGAAGGCGTCGGCCAGGCCGGACGGCACGCTGACCGCCTCCTGGACTCCCCCGGCGAACGGCCGGCCCGTCACGCTGAAGGTCCAGAGCCTCGACACGTCCCGCCCGTACAGCAAGGAGGTCGAGCTGCCCGGGACCGGCACGGGCACGACGCTGACCGGGGTGCCGGTCAACGGCGACGGCTACCTGCTCACCCTGCGGGCGGGGCCTGGCACGGCCACCGCGGTGCGCGGGAAGTTCGCCGACACCGAGATCGCGCCCTACCCGGCGTCGGCGGTGAAGATCAGCGGGAACACGTTCACCTTCTCCCGGCCGACGCTTCCGGACTGGCACACCCTGACCGTCCTTGAGAACGGCCAGGCGAAGTCGTTCGCGACGACGTACGGGTCGGGCGCCAAGCCGTACGTCATCCGCGGCCGCACCACCCGGGCCGCCGAGACGGTGACCCTGTCCAGCGCCGGTAGCAAGGTGGTCGCGGTGCTGGAGGACTACGCCGGCAACAAGGCCACGACAGTGCTGCGCGGCAACTGATCACGGGGGCGCCGCGGCCGTCGCGGCGCCCCCCACTACTGCGCCTCCAGCAGCGCCCGGTGCCGCCGGACGAACGCGCGGTCGGCCGTGGCCCAGGCGACGGCCGCTTCCGCGTGGCGGTGGCGCGCGGGCGGGAGCGCGGGGTCGTCGGGGTTGGCCGTCTCGACGTCGCGGGCGCGGTGGGCGGGGCGGCGATCCGGCACGATGGCCGCCATGACCTTGGGGACGATGACTGAGCCGCCGCCCGGCGTGCTGGCGGCCTTCGGGCTGACCGCGCCCGTCCGCCCGCTCGCCGGCGGCCGGGGACGGACTTTTCGGGCCGGCGACGCGGTCGTGAAACCCGTGGACGGCGCGGAAGAGGCCGAATGGTCCGCGCGGGTGTTCGCGGGCCTGTCCCCCACGGCCGGTTTCCGGGTCCCCCTCCCGCTCCGCTCCCGCGACGGGGCCTACGTGGTCGAGGGGTGGACGGCCTCCGAGTTCCTGGACGGCCGGGAGGGGCCGGCCGGGAAGTGGGGGTCGCTGATCGCCGCCGGCAGGGCGTTCCATCGGGAGCTGCGGCACCTCCCGCGCCCGGCCCTGCTCGACCGGCGCGACGATCCCTGGGCGGTCGCTGACCGCGTCGCCTGGGGCGAGGCCGCTCCGCCGCGGCCGACCAACGCCGATGATCTGCTGGGCAGGCTGGGTGAGCTCGCGGGTCCCGTCACGGCTCCCAGCCAGCTCATTCACGGCGATCTGACCGGGAACGTGCTCTTCCATCCCGGACGACCGCCCGTCGTGATCGACTTCTCGCCGTACTGGCGGCCGGTCGCGTACGCCGAGGCCGTCGTGGTCGCGGACGGGCTGCTCTACCACCGGGCGGACCCGGAGCTCATCGAGGCCGTCCTGCCCGGCCGCGAAGGGCTTCACGTGCTGGCACGCGCGCTCATCTTCCGGCTGGCCACGACGGCCGTCTGGGCGGGCCGCGTTCCCGAGGACGAGCTGACCCGCTTCGCGGGCGTCACTCACCTCGTGGAAGAGCGCGGCCTCAGGGGGTGAGGACGAGGCGCCGGTGGAGATCTCGGCGGCCGGGTCGAGCATCGCCCGTCCGCGCCCTGACGGCCGGTCTCACCGAGGCCGAGCAGGCCGCCATGGCCGCCCTCGCCGCCCGGCGACCCCCGTAGCGGCGCCGGAAATTGAGCGGCGTGCCCCGGATCGGGAGGGATAGGGTTGCCCGCGTGATTTCCTCCCGGCTCGGCGCATACCGATCATCCCAGGCAGGCCCCGTGGGCGATGCGCGCTGACGCGCCGCCGGTGAGCCGGTCGCTGTGGCGCGACCGTGACTTTCTGATCTTCTGGTGTGCCCAGACGCTGTCCGTGGCGGGCGACTCGTTCGCGCTCATCGCGGTGCCCCTCCTCATCCTCGACGTCACCGGCTCCGTCGCCCAGATGGGGCTGCTCACCGGCGTGTCGGGGGCGGCGTCGGTGGCGGCCGGGGTGTTCGCGGGGGTGCTCGCCGACCGGTTCGACCGGCGGCGGCTGCTCATCGCCTGCGACGTCATCCGGCTCGTGCTGTACGTGACGATCCCGGTGGCCTGGGCGTTCGGCCAGCACGTCTGGCTCCTGTACGCGGTGCTGCCGCTGGCCGCCGCCGTGGGCATGGTCTTCCAGGTCACGTACGTGGCCGCGGTCCGCGGCCTGGCCGGCGAGAAGCGCGTCACCGAGGCCAACAGCATGCTGTACGCCACGGCCGCCGCGGCGGGCATCCTCGGCCCCACCCTGGCCGGGGTGGTGAGCGGCCACCTGGGCTCGACCGCCGCGATCGCCATCAACGCCGCCAGCTTCGGGCTGTCCGCGCTCGGCGTCCTGCTGACCCACGCCTCCCGCTACGCCGTCGAGACCGTCGAGCCGGTGGAGCCCGCGCCCGGCCGGCGGCCGTGGCGGGAGCTGCTGGCCGGGGCGGAGTTCCTGCTCCGGCACCCGGTGCTGCGCACCCTGACCATCCTGCTGTCGTTCTTCATCTTCATGACGCTCGGGCTGACGGACATCGTCATCTACCGGCTCAAGCACGACCTCGGCCAGCCGGATTCCGTGGTGGGCGTCGTGCTGGGGGTCGGGGCGGTCGGCACGATGGCCGGTTCGGCGCTGGTGGCCCGGATGCGGCGGATGCTCGGGTTCGGACCGTTGTGGATCGGGGCGCAGATCGTGTCGGGCCTGGCCATCCTCAGCCTCGGGCTCGCCGGCTCCGTGTGGGGCGTGGCCGCCATCATGGCCCTCTATCTGGCGTGCGTGAGCCTGGCCGGGATCAACTCCATGTCGCTGCGGCAGCAGGTGACGCCCGCTCACCTGCTGGGCCGGGTGACGTCGGCGTTCTGGACGATCCACTTCTCGCTCGGGCCGGTGGGCGCGGCCGCGCTCGGCTGGGGCGCCGCGCACTACGGCGCGACGACGGTGTTCGTCGTCGCGGGGGCCTCCTGCCTGCTGCTGGCGCTGATCGCGCTGGCCACCCCGGTACGCCAGCGCCACCCCGAGAAGGCCTGAGGTCACGCCCATGACGAAGGACGACACCGCCGGCATCGCGACATGGCTGTGGCGCGAGGTGGATCCCGGCGACTGGTCCGGCGCGGCGCTGCGACCGGCGGCCGAGGGGCGCGGCCGCCTGATGCCGGTGCCGGTGGCGGAGGAGCGCGGCCCGCTGGTCCCGGTGGCGGAATGGCGCGGCCGGCTGGTGCCGGTGGCGGAGCACGAGCGGCGGTACGCGGGTGATCGTGAATATCGCGGCCTGACCGTCCCCCTCTCCCTGGAGGGCGCACCGGCCGCCGCGTTCCGGCGGCACGCCGAGGCGGTGGAGGCCGCGATCGGCCCGGCCGACAGCGTCGGCAGCCACGGCCCGACCGGCCCCTGGTACGAGCCGTCGCCGGAATGGGGAGCCCCTTTCCTGCGCTGGCGGCGGCCCGGCGCCGAATCGCTGGAACTACGTGCCACCGCGACCGGCGCAGAGCTCTCCCTGCAGCCGACAGAGCCTTATGAGGAGTGGCGACAGGCCACGTTCGAGTGGGGCGAGCCGTCGCAGTCGCCGGGTGGATTCGTCATCGAATATCTGACCCCCGCCAACGAAGGGCTCAGCACGCCGGGCGGGTGGCGGGTGCCCCGGTGGGCGGCGCTGCCGCCGCTGCTGGGGGAGTTCCTGCGCACGCTGCCCGCCGAGACCGGCGCGATCGGCAGGAACGTGAGCGTCACCCTGTTCGCCGGAACCCGCTCCGTCCTCGCCATCCGCTCCGCCGAACGGCTCACCGTCGAGGGCTGGTTCAAGCACTTCTCACCGGGCGCGGAGCAGGGCTGGTCGCAGCGGGTCGAGCGGACCGTACGCTCCTGGACGCTCGACGCGGGCGGCCCCGGCGAGGTCGACGGCGAACGGCTGGCGCGGCACCTCGCCGACGTCCTCAAGGCGGAGAAGGTGTCCTCCCCGGCGAAGCTGAGCAAGCACGTCCGCGGCCCGGAGGGCGCGCACACGGTGCTGCTCGGCCTCGGCTTCTGACTCGCGGGCGGCGTGCAAGTGCGCGGCCGTATCGAGCGCGAACGCTGCGCTGCATCCGGCCCATGTCGGGCCGATCCGCGAGGCGGGCGACGCGCCGGAAAGCGATTGCTGAGGCCGCCTGATCACCCTAGGGTGGCGGGCATGTCCCTGTTGAGCTACGACCGGATGCGGGCCGAGATCGCCGGGCAGACCGAGCTGCTGCGATCGCTGATCAAGAACGCGGACATGAAGACGCCCGTACCCACCTGCCCTGGATGGTCTCTGGGGCAGTTGCTGCGGCACGTCGGCGAAGCCCATCGCTGGATGGGGACGGTCGTGGCGTCGCGGTCCGTGGAGCCGGTCTCCGACGAACGGATCAACGACCTCGACGCGTACACGGACGAGGTGGCGGCTGAGCTCGATCCCTGGCTCGGGGAGGGCGCGGAGCGGCTGGTGGAGGCGTTGCGCGGGGCCGAGGGGCCCGTGTGGACGCCGCAGGGGCTGGACACGCCGGCGTTCTGGGCGCGGCGCGCGCTGTTCGAGACCGTGCTGCACCGGGCCGACGCCGCGCTCGGCCTGGGCACCGGCTTCGAGGTCGACGACGAGGTGGCCGTCGAAGGGCTGGAGGAGTGGCTGGGGTTCAGCTGCGTGCCGGAGGCGTACGAGGGGCACGGGCTGCTCGGCCCGGGACGGGCGCTGAGCTTCAACGGCGAGTGGCTGGTCGACCTCGGTGGGGACGCGCCCGTCTGGAGGCGCGGGCAGGGGGACGCCTCGGTGACGGTTCGCGGGCCGGTGAGTGAGCTGCTCCTGTTCGTCTACCGGCGTCCCGCGCCGAAGGTCGAGGTCTCCGGGGATGCGGCGCTGCTCGGGCGGTGGCTGGAGCGGTCCGGGTTCTGGCTGGAGGAGGAGGACGGCTGAGTCCGGCCCCATGAGCAGTCCCAGCCTGGACGAGCGCCTGGCCGCCCTCGGGATCACCGGCCTCGAACCGCTGGGGCGGGGCCTGGAGTTCTCCGTCTTCCGCGGCCGGCCGGGCGACGGCGGGCCGCCGGTCGCCGTCCGCGTAGGCGAGCGCCGCTTCGACTCCAACGCCAACGACCCTCGGGTCGACACCCGCGCCCTGCTGCGCCAGGAGTACCGGCTCACCCGCCTGCTGGGCGACCACGGGCTGCCCGTGCCCGAGCCGGTCGCCCTCGTCCTCGCCGAGACCCCGGACGAGCCGGACCTCCTGATCAGCCGCTACGTGGAGGACGACGGATCGGAGCTGGACTGCTTCCGGCTCGGCGAGCTCCTGGCGCGCCTCCACGCGGTCCCGCTGCCCGGACCGCGACCCGTCGCCGCCGAACAAGTGACGGCGTCCCGGCTCGTGGTCGGCAGGATCCTGCGCCGCTGGCGGGAGATCGCCCGCCTCAGGGACGGCTGGCCGCCGCCGCCCGCCCCCGGACGGCTGCTCCCGATCGCCGCGCCGCTCAGCCGTGGCTCCCTGCTCCACCTGGACGTCCGCAGGGCGAACGTCCGCTGTCAGCAGGGCCGGGTACGCGCCCTCCTCGACTGGTCGAACGCCCTGCACGCCCACCCCGCCCTGGAGTTCGGGCGCCTGGGAGAGTTCGCCAGGCTCCCGGAGAACCAGCTCGACCTCGAGGCGTTGCGCGCCGGCTACGCGCGCCACGCCGAGCCCCCGCCCGACGCCGGGCCGCTCGCGCTGCTGTGCCGGCTGGACGCGGCGGTGATGCTCGCCCTCGTCTTCCTCTCCGAGTCACCCGACCCCGCCCGCGCGGACACCGCCGTGGAACGGGTCCTCGAGCTGGCCGCGCCGTGAGGTCAGGCGGCCGGGTCGTCCCCGATGACCGGGGCGGTGCAGGTGTCCACGTCCACGGCCGAGCGGGCGACGATCTCCCCGTCGCTGACCAGGGCGATGTGCAGCCGGCCGCTCGTCCAGCCGTCCGGCAGCGCGGCGCCGACCTCGGCGGGGCCGCTGAGCAGGAACGGCTTGGCCTCGATCCAGGAGCCCGCCGCGCCGAAGGCATCGGGGGCGGGGCCGAACACCGGGGTCCAGGCGGTGTGCAGGTGGCCGTTGACCGGCTCGCTCCCGTGGTGCGAGACGCGGACGGGCACGGTGACCTCGCCCGACTCGCTCAGCAGGTCGCGGCCGGGCGCGACGGGGACGACGTCCAGCACGAGCGTGGTGGTGGCGTTCACGTCGGCGGGGTGCACGCCGGCCAGGTCCTTGGCGCGGCGTTCGAAGTCCAGCAGGCCCGCGGACTCGTGCTCGACGTCGTACAGCTCGGTGTAGACGTAGCCGGCCAGGCGGTCGTGGCGGCGCAGCTCCTGGGTCTGCCAGCGCAGGTGCCAGGCCCGCTCGACGCAGGTGAAGCCGCCGCCGTACTCGCTGTTGAGGTTGGGCAGCCCGCGCAGCGGCTGTGACGGGGATCCGGCCAGCTTCTTGCGCACGACGTAGTCGGGGCCGAGCCGGACGGGGAAGTCGTCCTGCTCGCCGTCCATCAGCGCGGCCACCGTCCGGCCCCAGGAGGCGGCGGACTCGTCGTAGTAGTGCCAGTCGAGCAGGTCCGTCTTCACGTGGGTCCAGCCGGAGTTGTCCACGGCCGGCCTGCTCGGGTCGAGGGCCTTGAGCAGCTCGTACGCCCGCGCCGCCGCCTGCTGCTTGGCCGGGTCGCCCGGGATGTCCCAGTCCAGGCCCCATTCCTCGTTGTACAGGCCCCAGATGACGATCGCGGGCGAGTCGCCGTCTCGCTCCACCATCGGCGCGATCTGCTCCTCGAACGCGGTCACCGACTCCGCCGAGAAGCGGCCGGTCGAGGCGGGCTCGGCCCAGACCAGCATGCCGAGGACGTCGGCGTGGTGGACGAAGCGGGGGTCCTCCAGCTTGAGGTGCTTGCGTACCAGGTTGTAGCCCGCCGCGGCGGCCAGCTCGATGTCGCGGCGGAGCGCGGCGTCGTCGGGGGCGGTGATGCCGGTGCGGGGCCAGTATCCCTGGTCGAGCACGCCGCGCACGAACAGGCGACGGCCGTTGAGATACAGGTCCTCGCCGATCACCTCGACGCGGCGCAGCCCGGTGTAGGCGGCGACCTCGTCGGTGCCGTCGGCCGAGGTCAGGCGGGCGTCCACGTGGTAGAGGTGCGGGTCGTCCGGGGACCAGAGCCGGGGCCCGGCGACGGGGAGCACCGCCCGTACCGCGCCCTCCACGACCGGGACCTCCACCGTCGTGTCCGTGCCGCGCAGGGTCAGGCGCAGCACGGACTCCGACGGCCCCGCCACCCGGGCCTCCACCTCGATGGCGTCCAGCCCGGCCGAGGGGCGCAGCTTCAGCCCGGCCAGGTGCGTGGCGGGCCGGGCCTCCAGCCAGACGCTCTGCCAGATCCCGGACGACGGGGTGAAGCAGACGCCGTCGTAGTCGTCGCGCGGGATGCTGCGCTGCTTGCCGTGCGCGAGCTCCCGCTTGTCCAGCGGCGCGCAGACCCGTACCACGATCTCCTGCGGGCCGTCGCCGCGCAGCGCGTCGGTGATGTCGGCCTCGAACGGCGTGTAGCCGCCCCGGTGCGTGACCACCTCGACGTCGTTGACCCAGACCGTGGCCTCGTGGTGCACTGCCCCGAAGTGCAGCACGACCCGCTGACCCGCCCACCCGGCGGGGACGGTGACCGGGCGGCGGTACCAGGCCACGGGCAGCCAGTGGGCCTCGATGCCCGACGCGGGGGTCTCCCAGGCGAAGGGCACGGTGATGGTCCTGTTCCAGCCGGGCTCGGTGTCGGCCCGGAAGTCCCACTCGCCGTTCAGGCTCGACCAGGAGTGCGACCGGTCGAAGTGGGGGCGGGGGTATTCCATGATGCTCTCTTCCATAAGGGTGAGGGTCAGCCCTTGACGCTGCCCGCGAGGATGCCGTTGATGAAGTGGCGCTGCAGCAGGACGAAGATCACCAGCAGCGGCAGCATGGCGATGCTGCCCGCGGCGAGCAGCTCGCCCCACACGGTGGCGAAGTCGGCGCCGATCCGGTTGCCGGTGACGTTCTGCGCGAGAGTGGACAGGACCACCTGGAGGGTCTGGTGCGAGGTGTCGTTGACGGCGACGACCGGCCAGACGAAGTCGTTGTAGACGTTCATGGTGGTCAGGACCGCGAGCGCGGCCAGCCCGGGACGGATCACGGGCAGCACGACCTTGGCGAAGATGCCGAACTCCCCCGCGCCGTCCACCCGGCCCGCGTCGATGAGCTCGTCCGGGATGGCGGCGATGGTCTGCCGCATCCAGAAGATGCTGAACGCGTCGATGCTGCCCGGCAGGATGAGCGCCTGGTACGTGTTCACCCAGCCGAGCGCGCTCATCTCCAGCAGCAGCGGGATGATCAGCACGAGCGTCGGCAGCATCAGCGTCAGCAGCACGACGCCGAACAGCAGGTTCTTGCCGGGGAAGGCGTACTTGGCGAAGGCGTATCCGGCCAGCGGGCAGAAGAACATCGTCATGGCGCCCCTGACCACCAGCACCAGCGCCGTGTTCGCGAACCCGGTGCCGATCGGCACGTCGGCGAACATGGCCCGGTAGTTGTCGAGGGTCAGCGCGCCAATCGACAGGGGGTCGGCGATGATGTCGGCCGCGGGCTTGAGCGAGGAGCTGACCGCCCACCAGATCGGGTACAGGAACACGATCGCGAGCAGCGCCAGGACCGCGTACTGCAGGGGTCCGGGGCGGGTCTGGTTCATGACACCTCGTCTTTCGGCCGCAGCAGCCTGACCGACACCAGCGACAGGCCGAAGACCAGCAGGACCAGCAGGAACGAGTTGGCGGCGCCGGTGCCCAGGTCGGAGGCGGTGATGTGGTCGTACAGGTACAGGCCCGCGGTGGTGGTGGAGCCGTACGGGCCGCCCTCGGTGACCACGAACGGCTCCGCGAACATCTGGAAGACGGCCAAGGTCTGCACGACCACCAGGAACGCCATGCTCCGCCGCACCAGCGGGACGGTGATCGACCAGAACTGGCGCCAGCGGGAGGCGCCGTCGAGGGCGGCGGCCTCGTACACGCCTCCGGGGACGGCCTGGAGGCCGGCGAGCAGGATGATGATCGCGAACCCGGTGGTCTTCCACAGGAACAGCAGGGCCAGCGTCGGCTTGGACCACGTCGTGGACGTCAGCCAGCCCACGTCGGGCAGGCCCACCAGGTTGAGCAGGTGGTTGACCAGGCCGTAGTCCTGGTCGAACACCACGATCCAGACCTGCGCCATGGCGACCAGCGGGGTCACGAACGGCGCGATGAACGCCACCCGGAACAGCCCGCGCAGCCGCAGCTTGGCGTTGGCCAGCAGCACCGCGCCGCCCAGCCCGGCCACGACCTGGATCGGCACGATCAGCAGCCACATGACGGCGCTGTTGCCGAGCGAGGCCCAGAAGTCCGGGCTGGTCAGCAGGTAGAGGTAGTTGTCCGCGCCGACCCAGTGCGCCGCGCCCGCGCCGCGCCAGCGCATGAAGCTGAGCTGGAGCGCGTAGATCAGCGGATAGATCCCGAACGCGGCGAAGACGAGGAAGAACGGGGCGATGAACAGGTACGGCGACAGCCGCGTGGCCCTCATGAGCGGTCGATCAGGTTGCGCTGGATCTTCTCGGCCGACTCGGTGATCACCTGGTCGGGCGACATCTTGCCCTCGATCAGGCGCTGCACGTTGTTGCCGAGGTAGTCCACCGACTGGGCCCACCACCAGGGGATGGGCGCGGCGGCCGGGATGGTGCCCGCGGCCTCGACGGCGACCTTCCACAGGTCCTGGCCGCCGAGCGCCTCGATGGGCTTGAACAGCGGCTTGGCCGGGTCGAGCGCGGGGGTGAAGCTGGGGATCGAGGTGGACAGGCCGCCCGGGTAGACGGCGTTGGGGCCGTACACGGAGGTGTAGCCGGGCTCCTTGAAGCACAGGAACTCGTACAGCAGCCAGGCCAGCTCGGGGTTCTTGGCCTTGGCGGGGATGACGAAGCTGCTGCCGCCCATGGCGCCGCTGCGCGCGCCGCCGGGCGTCCAGGCCGGCAGCGGCGCGGCCCGCCACTTGCCCTTGGTGGCCTTGAGCAGCTGCTGCGGCGCGAACGACCACCAGATGGCCCACGGCACGAACACCTGCTGCCCGCTGTCGAGCGTGTTGACGTCGGCGGGCTCCAGGTAGGGGGCGTGGGTGACCAGGCCGTCCTTGACCGCGCTGTCGATCCAGCCGAAGATCCGCCGGTATTCGGCGGAGTCCAGCCGCAGCTTGCCCCCGGCGTCGGTGAGGCTGGTGCCCTGCTGGTTGGCCAGCATCTCCAGCCAGAGCTGGCTGAGGAACGGGGTCTTCTCCAGGTGGATCGGCCTGGTCCTGGGGTCCTTCTCCTTGACCGTCCGGGCGGCGGCGAGCAGGTCGTCGTACGTGGCCAGGCCCGCCGGATCCACTCCGGCGCTCTCCAGCACGTCCTCGCGGTACCAGAGCAGGCCAGGGTCCAGGTCCCACGGGACGCCGTAGATCTTGCCGTCCACGGTGTTCACGGACAGCTTGTACGGCGAGGTCCGGTCCCGGTACGGCGCGATGAGGTCGGTCAGGTCGTACAGGTGCTCGGCCTGCCCGCCGATCTTGGCGTCGTCCCAGAAGCTGCCGTCGGGCACGTCGGTGCCGCTGATGAGGGTGTTGGCCAGCTTCGCGTCGATGTCCACGGCCTGGTGGTTCACCTTGACGTTCGGGTACGCCTCGCGGAACTTGCCGATGGCCGCGTCGAACACCTTGAACAGGTCGCCCGACCGGTTCCAGACGGTGATCTCACCCTTGACCGACGACGCCGACGCGGCGGGCGCGGCCAGCTTGCTCGGCTGCGCGCTCGGGCCGCCCGGCGCGCAAGCCGCCAGCGAACCGGCGGCGGCGATGCCCAGGGCGCCCTTGAGGAAACCGCGCCGGTCTATGAGGGGTGTGGACATTCTCTGACTCCTCGGCCTGGGCTCATGTTGGGGCTCTGCAACGATGCAGACATAATGCATACTTGTCTGCAACGATGCAAGAGCGGGTCTAGGATCTTCCCAGGCACGAGCCTTCGGGAGTATAGGAGACGCATGGCCGGTCCAACGCTTCGCGATGTCGCCAAACGGGCGAATGTATCGATTCGCACCGTGTCCAACGTGGTCAACGGTTACGCGCCGGTGTCAGACGAGCTGCGTGCCCGGGTGCAGGCCGTGCTGGACGAGCTCGACTACCGTCCCAACCTCATCGCGCGCAATCTCAAGCAGGGACGCACCGGGATGATCGCCCTGGTGGTGCCCGAGCTGGACGTGCCGTACTTCGCCGAGCTGGCCCGCGAGGTGATCACGGCGGCCCGCGCCCGCGGCTACGTGGTGATGGTCGACCAGACCGACGGCGACGGCGACCGGGAGCGCGAGCTGCTCGGGCGGGACTCGCGGGCCACGATGTTCGACGGGCTGCTGCTCAGCCCGCTGACGATCTCCGCCGAGGAGCTGCGCGGGCGCGCCAACCGGATCCCGATCGTGCTGCTCGGCGAGCACATCTTCAACGGCAGCTTCCACCACGTGGCCATCGACAACGTCGCCGCCGCCCGCGAGGCCACCACCCATCTGCTGGACCTGGGCCGCCGCCGGGTGGCCGCCATCGGCGACCAGCCATACGCGACCGGCGAGACCGCCCAGCTCCGCACCGCCGGCTACCGCCAGGCACAGGCCCGCGCGGGCCTGGAGGTGGATGAGCGGCTCGTCGTCTCCACCCCGCACTTCCACCGGCGGCTGGGCGCCGAGGCCATGGAGCGCCTGCTCGCCCTGCCCGAGCCGCCCGACGCGGTGTTCTGCTACAACGACCTGCTCGCCCTGGGTGCGATCAGGGCGCTGACCAGGGCCGGTCGCCGCGTCCCCGACGACGTGGCGGTGGTCGGCCTGGACGACATCGAGGAGGGCCAGTACAGCACGCCCAGCCTGACCACGATCGCCCCGGACAAGGGGGAGATCGCGCGCCGGGCGGTGAACACGCTGATGGACACGATCAACGGCTCGGCCGCCGCGCCCGCCGAGATCATCGTGCCGCACCGGCTGATCGTCAGGGAGAGCACCGCCGGCTGACCCCGGGGCGCTCTAGCCGGACAGCTCGAGAGCGGCATCGAGCAGGCTGCGGGTGTACTCGTGCCGGGGCGCCCCCAGCACCTCCGTCGCCTGCCCCTCCTCCACCACCACACCCTGGCGCATGACGGCGATCCGGTCGGCGATCTGGTGCACCACGCCGAGGTCGTGGGAGATGAAGAGCATGGCCAGATGGTGGCGCTCGCGCAGGTCGACCAGCAGCCGGAGGATCTGCGCCTGGACCGACACGTCCAGGGCGGACACCGCCTCGTCGCACACCAGCAGCCGGGGCCGGACCGCGAGCGCGCGGGCGATGCTGACCCGCTGGCACTGCCCGCCGGACAGCTCGGCCGCCCGCTGCCCGGCGACGCTCGCGTCGAGTCCGACGTCGTCGAGCAGGCGGTGCAGCGCGGCGGTGCGGTCGCCGGACGGGGCCGAACTCGGATGGGTGCGCCACGCCTCGTCGATGATCGCGGCGACGGTCATGCGCGGGCTGAGCGACGACCGCGGGTCCTGGAAGACCATCTGCGCGGCACGCTGCTGCGCCGTGGTGCGCCGCCCGACCGGCCCCAGGGGCACGCCGTCGAGCAGGACGGCGCCGGAGTCGGGCCGGACGAGGCCGACGATCGCGCGGGCCACCGTGGTCTTGCCCGACCCCGACTCCCCGACCACCCCCACGATCTCGTCGGGGGCCACCGTGAGGCTCACGCCGTCGACCGCGACGAAGTCCCCGGACCGGCGGGCGGCGCGCGACCGGAACCACGCGGTACGCCGGCCGAAGCTGACCCGCAGGTCCCGCACCTCGAGCAGATCGACGCTCATCGCTGCAGCAGCTCCTCGGCGAAGTGGCACGCGGCCCACCGGCCGGGCGCGACGGTTCTGGTCTCCGGCTCCTCGGTGCGGCACCGCTCGCGCGCCAGCGGGCACCGGGGGTGGAAGGCGCACCCCGGCGGCCGGTTCGCCGGGGTGGCCGGCGTGCCCGGCAACGGGTGGGCCAGCGCGGTACGGGTCCGCACCGCGGGCACGCTGTCGACCAGCGCGCGGGTGTACGGGTGAGCCGGGCCGGCCAGCACCGCCTCGGTCGGGCCGCGCTCGGCGACCCGGCCCGCGTACATGACGACGACCTGGTGCGCGACGTGCGCCACCACCCGCAGGTCGTGGCTGACGAGGAGCATCGCCAGTCCCTCGTCCTGCTGGATGGAGCGCAGCAGGCGCAGGATGCGCGCCTGGACGGTCACGTCCAGCGCCGTGGTGGGCTCGTCGGCGAGCAGCAGCGCCGGGCTGCCCGCCAGCGCCAGGGCGATCATGGCCCGCTGCCGCATCCCGCCGGAGAACTCGTGCGGGTAGCTGCGCATCCGGCTGTCCGGCTCGGGGATCCCCGCCCGCTCGAGCAGTTCGAGCACCCGCCGGCGCACCTGGTCGCGGGGGCGGCCGGCGCGGCGGAGTATCTCGCCCACCTGGCGGGCGATCGTCTGGGTCGGGTTGAGCGCGGCCAGCGGGTCCTGGAAGATCATCGCGATCTCGTGGCCCCGCAGCCGGCGCCGGTGGGCGGGGCTCGCCTTCAGAAGGTCCTCGCCCCGCCAGCGCAGCTCCCCGCCGGTCGCCGCCCCCTCCGGGAGCAGGCCGATGACGGCGTTCGCGGTCATCGTCTTGCCGCTGCCCGACTCGCCGATGAGCCCGACCGTCGTCGCCGGCGGGATGTCGAACGTCACCCGGTCGACGACTCGGACGGGGCCGCGGGCGCCGGGCAGGTCGACGACCAGCCCGGCCACCTCGAGCAGCCCGTCCACCTCGACCGGCGTCTCGACCGGGGTCCGCACGCCGCTCATGAGCTGCTGACCCGCACGCCGGCGAAGTCCGGCAGCCCGTTCGGGTCCGGGGTGACGCCGGTGACGCGGTGGTTCCAGGCGTAGGCGTACTTGACCGCCATCGGGAACATGCCGACCGCGTCCTGCCAGATGATCTTGCTGGCCTCGCCGTACAGCTTGACCCGCTCGTCGCTGTCCGAGCTCGCCCCGGCGGCGGCGAGCAGCTTGTCGAGCTCGGGGTTGCAGTAGCCGTTGCGCTTGGCCGCGCAGGGGTAGAGCCGGCCGAGCGTGTTGGCCGCGTCGAACGTGGGGTTCGACAGCTGCTGGAAGTTGACGTCCCAGTTCAGGGCGAGCAGGTCCTTGGTGAACACCGCCTGCTCCTTCTCCAGCAGGTCCACCTGGACGCCGATCTTCTGCAGGTCGGAGACGATCGCCTGGTTGAACGGCCGGAACTCGGCGTTGGCGAACTGCAGCCGCAGCTTCGTGGAGAAGTCGAATTTCGCGTCGGTCAGCGCGGCCTTCGCCGCGGCCGGGTCGTAGCGGACGGGCTCCTGGGGGGCGTAGCCGAGCGTGACGGGCGAGACCGGGGCGTCGGCCAGGGTGCCCGTCTGCGGATAGAGCCGCTTGATGATGGTGGCGAAGTCGACCGCCTGCCACAGCGCCCGCCGCACCTTGGCGTCCTTCAGCGCGGGAGTGGAGGAGTTGAACCACATGGTGAACACGGCGGTGCTCGGCACCGTCTCGACCTTGAGGGTGGACTCGCGCTGCAGCTCCGCGAGCTGGTCGTCGGGGATGCCCCAGGCGAGGTCCACCTCACCGGTCCGCAGCGCGGTCAGCCGGGCCGCGAGCTCGGGCATCTTGCGGATGGTCACCCGCTTGACCTGGGGCGCACCGCCGTAGTGGTCAGGGTTCGGCACCAGCACGAGCGTGCCGGACGGGTCGAACTTCTCCACCTTGAACGGCCCCGACCCGACCGGGTGCTGGAAGAACGCCGGGTTCTCGCCGGTCAGGCTGCCGGGCAGCACGTAGAAGATGGCGAGCTTGTACGGGACCGCCGCGTCCGGCTTCGGCGCCTTCAGCACGACCTCGGTGGGCGACGAGGCGGTCATCGTGTAACCGACGAAGTTGGCCGCGTTGGTGCTCTTGAGATCCATCATCCGCTTGAACGAGGCGACGACGTCGTCCGCGGTGACGGCCTTGCCGTCGCTGAACTTCACGCCCTGGCGCAGCGTGAACGTCCACTGCGAGGCTGAGCCGTCGGGCTTCCACGCGGTGGCGAGGTCGCCCTCCAGGGTGCCGTCCGGGCGGGGCCGTACCAGCCGGCTGAAGATCGCCTTGGAGGCCAGCTGCGTGCCGGTGGCGCTGCCGCCCGTGGGGCTGGCCGGGTCGAGACTATCGATCGCGTAGGTGCCGGCGACGGTGATCTCGCCGCCGGTGCCACCGCCGCCGCCCGTGCCGCCGCCGGTGGCGGCGCTGCAGCCGCCGAGCACGAGGGTCGCGGCGGCGATGAGGGCCAGTGCCGCGAGCCGCGGCCTACCTGAGGCAAGGGGTCTGGTCATGGACGTCTTCCCGCCTTCCGGGGATGGTTCTTCGGGGGGTGCTCGTGATGGAAGGGGTTATGTGCCTGCCGGACGACGGTCGCCGCAATCACCTGAGGTGTCCGCGTCCGTATCTGGCGGTGAGCTGGTCGCCGAGGATCCCGATGTTGATGATCAGCAGCGACAGCGCGACGCCGGGCAGAGTGGAGATCCACCAGGCGGTTTCGAGATACTGCTTTCCGTTCGCGATGGTCTGGCCCCAGGACACCGACGAGCCGGGCAGGCCGATGCCGAGGAAGCTGAGCCCGGCCTCGGCCAGCACGACGAGGGCGAACTCCAGCGTCGCCAGGGCCACGACCGGGCCGACCGTGAGCGGCAGGATGTGCCGGACCAGGATGGACGCCGGCCGTACGCCGAGCACACGGGCCGCGTCGATCCAGGCCCGCTCCCGCATCGACAGCGCGACGCCGCGGGTGACCCGCGCGAAGGAGATCCAGGCCGTCGCGGAGAGCGCGATCACCACCACCAGCACGCTGCGCTCGAAGGCGCCCGCGATCACGATGGTCAGCAGGATCGCCGGGAAGGCGAGCAGGATGTCGATGCCGCGGGCGAGCACCGTGTCGAGCCGGCCGCGGAAGTAGCCGGCGACGATGCCGACGGTCACGCCGATCACGCAGCAGACGACGACCGTCGAGACACCGATGATCATCGACGTGCGGGCGCCGTAGACGACCTGGGCGAGGACGTCACGGCCGAGGCCGTCGGTGCCGAGCCAGGCGACGCCGCCCGACGCGAGCCGCGATCCCGGACCGAGCAGGCGGTCGTCGAGGGAGACGCGCACGGGGTTGTAGTCGAGGACCAGCGGTCCCACCCCGGCGACCACGACGTACAGGGTCAGGACGGCGTACGGGATCCGGCTGAGCCACCGGCCGAGCACCAGCGGCCGGCGGACGGCGACGGCGGTCATGCCGCACCGTCCAGCTTGATGCGCGGGTCGAGCTGGGAGTACAGCAGATCGGCCACGAGGTTGAACAGCATCACGATGCCCGCGATCAGAAACGTGGCCGCCTGCACGACGGCGTAGTCACGGTTGGAGACCGCGTCCACCACCAGCGTGCCGAGCCCCGGCCAGGCGAAGACGTTCTCGACCACGACCGCGCCGCCCATCAGGCCGCCCATGTGCAGCCCGACGATGGTCACCACCGGGATGAGGGAGTTGCGCAGCGCGTGGCCGAGCAGCACCTGCTGTTCGGTGAGCCCTTTGGAGCGGGCCGTCTGGATGTACGGCTCGCGCATCGTCTCCGCGACGCTGGTCCTGGTCAGGCGGGCCACGATGGCGGTGAACGGCAGAGCCAGCGTGACCGCCGGCAGGACCAGGTGAGCCGGCGAGCCCGCCCCGGCGCTGGGCAGCAGGCGGAAGGCCAGCGCGAAGACGAGGATCAGCATGATGCCCACCCAGAAGGTGGGGAACGACTGCAGGGCGATGGTGCCCGCGGTGACCAGCCGATCGACCGCGCCGCCCGGGCGCGCGCCGGCCAGCAGTCCGAGCACGAGGCCGAGGGACACGGCGATGACGGTGGAGGCGAGCATCAGGTCGGCGGTCGCGGGCAGGCGCTCGAACACCTCCGACATCGCCGGCCGGTCGAACCGGTAGGAGTCGCCGAACTGTAACCGGGCCACCTCGCCGAGGTAGCCGAGGTACTGGCTGAACACCGGCCGGTCGAGCCCGAGTTTCCCGGTGAGCTCGGCCACCTGCTCCCGGCTCGCCTCCGGGCCCAGCAGGATCGTGGCCGGATCGCCCGGAGCGACCCGGACGATGAGGAAGATGAGCGAGGCGGCGCCCCACATCACCAGCACGCCCACGAGCAGTCGTTTGGCGATGACCCGGATCATGTGGGCTTACCTGGTTCGGTCACTGCTGTCTCCTTGGTGGGGCCACGGTCGCGCCCGGCATGAGGGGGCACTCGACGTTCTCTCTGCGGGCGTCCGGCTCGGTTGCCTCCAGCAGCCGCACCAGCAGGTGGGTGGCCTGCCGGCCCATCTGCTCCCGTGGGACCACCAGGCCGGTCCAGGGGGTGTCGGTGCGGTGCGCGCCGGTGGAGTCGCCCAGCACGACGACGCTCAGGTCGTCCGGGACCGACATCCCGTGCCGTCGCGCGCACTCCAGGAGTTCCTCGGCCAGGAGGACCTGCTCGGCGACCACGGCGGTGATGCCGCCGTGCCGGATCTCGGCCAGGAGGCCCGCCACGTCGTCGGCGGATTCCAGCGTCCACACCGGGCCCGTGAGCCGCCTGGCCTCACCGGCGGGCATCGCCCGCCGGAATCCCTTCTCCCGGTCCCGGCTGGGCTGGGCGTCGCCGTCACCGATGCGGGCGTACGCGACGCGCCTGTGCCCGAGCTCGAAGAGCCGTTCGGTGAGCTGCTGGGTCGCCGTGGCGTAGTCGGCCGCCACGTAGGAGACCGGCTCTCCCGACACCTCCCGGTGTCCCACGTAGACGAAGGGAAAGCCGGTGTCGCGCAGCCGCTGGATCTCCTCGACGTTCGGGTCACGCCCGAGCAGCAGCGCGCCGTCCGCGAGCGACAGCCGGGTGGACCCGTCGCGGAAGACCTGCCGCTCGCCGCCGAGGCTGGTGAACAGCAGGAGGTCGTAGCCGAGCTCCGCCGCCGCCTGCTCCATGCCGAGCAGGAACGGGAAGTAGAAGTCGACGCTGGTCGTCGGGAAGACCGGCTCGAAGGTGAACACGCCGATGATCTTGTTCTGGCCGCCGGCGAGGGATCTCGCCGAGGCGTTGGCGACGTAACCCCACTCGCGGATCGCCGCCAGCACCCGCTCCCGGGTCGCCTGGCTGATCCGGACGTCGGAGTCCCGCTCGTTCAGCACGAGCGAGACGGTGGCCTGGCTGACCCCCGCGAGGCGCGCGATGTCGGCCTGGGTAGGCCTCCGTACCGGTCCGCGACTCATTCGGGCCTCCTGCTAATGCGCCTGACCCAACGAACGCAAAGTTTGACCCTCGCTTCTGTGAGGCGTCAATGGACCTGGGCGAAAAAGAACGCGGGAAACAAGAGCGAATTACTAATACCCATTAGCATCTAGCGTCCCGCGTAGATCGCGGATACCGTCCGGAGCGTTTGCCGAGGGAGGTGCCATGGATACCGACCATCCGGTCACCGGCATGATCATCCCGCTCGTCACCGCGCTCGACCGGGGCGGGCGGCCCGACCCGCCCGCCGTCCGGCCGCTGCTGGCCCACCTCGCGTCCGCCGGCGTCACCACGCTGATGCTGGCCGGCACCAACGGCGAGGGCCCGCTGCTGCCGGCCGACGCCGTCCGGGCGTACGCGGTGGAGGTGTCCGCCATGTGGCGCGACCTGGCCGGGGCGCCCGCCCGGGTCATGGTGGCCGCCGCCGGCACGGGCACCCGGGAGACCCTGCGGCGCATGGACCGCCTCGCGGAGCTCGACCTGGACGCCGTGGTCGTCCTCGCGCCGTCCTACTTCCGGCACACCGAGAGCGAGCTGCACGCGCACTTCCGCGACCTCGCCCGCCACGGCCGCCCCGTGGTCGTCTACAACAGCCCCGGGTACACCGGCAACCCCGTCCCCGTGTCCGTGATGCGCCGCCTGCTCGACGAGCCGGCCGTCATCGGGTTGAAGGACAGCTCGGGGGACGCCGCCCTGTTCGCCGAGTTCTGTGCCCTGGCCGGAGAACGCCCCGGCTTCCAGGTGGCCCAGGGTGCCGAACGGCAGCTCGCCGACGGGCTCCGCACGGGGGCCGCCGGGCTGGTGCCGGGGGTGGGCATGCTCGCGCCCGCGCTCTGCGTCGACCTGCTCAAGGCCGGCCGTGGCGGCGACCACGCCACCGCGGCGGCACTGCAGCACGACGTCGACCGGCTGGCCGCGCTCTTCGCAGTCCGTCCCGGGGTCAGCGGCGTGGTCGTGATCAAGACCGCGCTGCACCTGCTGGGGCTCTGCCCGCCGCACGCCGCGGCGCCGTTCCTGCCTCTCACCGAAACCGAGCTCGCCGAGCTGCGCGCCGCGCTGGGCCGGATCCATGACCTCGTAGGACCCCTCGACCCGCAATAGACCCGAGCAGCCCCAAGCTCCTGCCGAGGAGAGTCGCATGACCATGCCCATCAGCCGGCGGGCCTTCGCCCTCGGGCTCGCCGCGGGCGCCGCAGCGGCCGCCCTGCCCTCCCCCGCCGCGGCCGCGCCGGCCGCGGCCCAGCCGTTCTTCGCGGAGGCCACCTTGTGGGACTCCGCCGTGGATCCGCTGGCCAGCTACCACGTGTACGGCCTGGCCGTCCTGCCCGACGACACGATCCTGGCCTGCACGGAAGGCCGGCACAAAGTGTGCGACGCCGGACCGCACGACCTGCTCGTCCGCCGCAGCACCGACGGAGGGAGGACCTGGAACCCGTCGCAGACGGTGGCGGCGTCCGTCGACGGCGAGTCCTGGTCCAACCCCACCTTCGTGGTGGACCGGGTGACCGGCGAGGTGTTCCTCTTCCACGGGCTCTGCGTGCAGTTACCCGAGAACACGAGCTGCTCCGCCGACTCCAGCACGGTGTACGTCATCTCCAGCAAGGACGGCGGCGTCACCTGGAGCGAACCGCGCAGCCTGGCCGGGCTCTTCGACCACTTCCCGTACAACTGGGCGATGCACGGCCCGGGGCCCGGCCACGGCATCCAGCTCGACTCGGGCCGGCTGCTGCTCACCGTGTCCCACCGCACCATCATCACCGGCGTCCCCACCGCCGATCGCCACTACGGCGCCTCCACCGTCTACAGCGACGACCACGGCGCCACGTGGCAGTCCGGCGGCGAGGTGCCGATGGGCGACGGCTACCCCGTCGTGGGCGAGGCCAGGCTGGTGCAGCGTGCGGACGGCACGGTGGTGATGAACAGCCGGCCCGGTTCGGGCAACGACTGGCCACGGGACATCGCGGTCAGCACGGACGGCGGCCTGACCTGGTCGCCGCCCAGGATGGACTTCAGCCCCGCACTCTTCAACGGCGTCGACACCGGCCTCATCCGCTACACCGGCGGGCCGGGCAGCGAGGACGTCAACCGCGTGCTGTTCAGCCGGCCCGACTCGCCGATGCGCTGGAACATGACGGTCGCGGTGAGCTACGACGAGGGCCACTCCTTCAGGTACAGCCGCTCGGTCAACCCGGGCCGGGGATATTACTCGGACCTGGCGTCGCTGTCCGACGGCACGATCATCCTCCTCTACGGCTGCGACGGCGACCTTGACGGCTCTCCGCGACGCGTGGCCGCCGCCCGGTTCAACCTGGAGTGGCTGACGCAGGGCCGGGACAGCCTGGTCACCGTTCCGAAGCTGGCCGAGAGGACGTACGACCTGGGCCGCCCGGCGGTGCGGGCCACCCGGTCGGGCGGGACCGTGACGGTGGTGGAGGAGGCCACCGCGCGCGGCGGCGCCCGCGCCGTCTTCACCCCCGGCGCGATCGGGGACTACATCGAGTACCCCTTGATCGTCGCCCCGGGCGGGCGGCCGGAACTGTGGCTGCGCTACTTCCGCTCCGGCGACGGGGGCCTCGTGACGGTGACCGTGGACGGGAACGCCCCGCGCACCTCCACGCTGGATCTGACGTCGTTCCGCGGCGACGGCTACGACGTCGCCTACCTGGGCCGGATGGCGTTGCTGCCCGGCCCGCACACCATCCGCTTCACGCTGGCCGGCGCGGGCCGGGGTGGCGGCACGGCCATCTCGCTCGACCAGCTGAGCCTCGTCCGGGGCTCCGCCGCGCCGGACGTCCGCGAGGAGGTCACCGTCGACAACGGCGGGCTCGGATTCGAGACCACCGGCACCTGGCCGAGCAGCAGGGGCGTCAGCGGATACTACGGCTTCAACTACCTGACGCACGCCCGCGGCATCGGCGCCAACACCGCACGATGGCGACCGGCGCTCCCGGGCGAGGATCGCTACGAGGTGCTCGTCTCCTACGCGGCCGACCCCAACCGGGCGACCAACGCCCCCTACGTCGTCCACCATGCCGCGGGCACCACTGCGGTGGCCGTCAACCAGCAGGTGCGCGGCGTGCCCGACCCGCGCATGGGCGAATGGACGTCTTTGGGCACCTTCTCCTTCCGCGCCGGCCTCGAGGGATATGTCGAGCTCAGCGACGCGGCCAACGGCGTGGTCATCGCCGACGCCGTCCGGTTCCGCCGGCAGGCGCCCGCATGACGGCCGTACCGAGCCCCGCCGCCGCGGTGGCGCTGCGCCCGCTGCCGCTCTCGGGCAGCCGCGTGGCCGGCGGGTTCTGGGCCCGGCGGCTGGACGCCAACCGGACCGCGATCCCGCTCGGGCACGAACGGCTGGGCGACGCGGGCAGCATCGGCAATCTCCGGATCGCCGCCGGCGAGGCCGCCGGTGAGGCCCAGGGCGCGAGCTTCCGCGACTCCGACGTCTACAAATGGCTGGAGGCGGTCGCCTGGGAGCACGCCCGCAGCCCCGACGGCGCGCTGCTGGACCATCTGCGCACGCTCGGCCGTACGATCGCGACGGCGCAACGCGAGGACGGATACCTCAACTCCGCCATCCAGGTCCGCGGCGAGGAGCGGTACGCGCGGCTGTGGATGAGCCACGAGCACTACTGCGCCGGCCACCTGATGCAGGCGGCCGTGGCCGCGGCCCGGGCGACCGGCGAGACGGAGCTGCTGCGGGTCGCCACCCGGCTGGCCGACCATCTGGCCGGCACGTTCGGCCCCGGCCTGCGCGAGGAGCTGGACGGCCACCCCGTGGTGGAGATGGCGCTCGTCGAGCTGTACCGGCAGACGGGCGAACGACGGTACCTGGACCTGGCCCGCCACTTCGTCGAAACCCGCGGGCAGGGTCGTGCCGTCAAGCCGGGCTTCGACCCCTCGCACTACGGCGACCCGGCCCACTACTCCGACCGGCTGCCCGTGCGCGAGGCGGAGACGGTGGAGGGACACGCCGTGCGCGCCGTCTACTTCGCGGCGGGCGCCACCGACGTCGCCATCGAGACCGGCGACACCGAGCTCCTGGCCGTGATGCGCCGGCAGTACGACGCGATGCGCCGCCGCAAGCAGCACGTCACCGGCGCCGTCGGCGCACGCTGGGACGGGGAGGCGTTCGGCGAGGCGTACGAGCTGCCGCCCGACCGGGCGTACGCGGAGACCTGCGCCGGGATCGGGGCCATGCAGTGGGCGTGGCGGCTGCTGCTGGCCACCGGCGAGTCCGCCTACGCCGACCAGATCGAGCTGCTGCTGTACAACGCCCTCCTGCCCGCGGTGTCGCTGACCGAGGCGGACTACTTCTACGTCAACACGCTGCACCGGCGGACCGGCGCCCGGGGCGACGTGCAGCGGTCACCGGCGCACGGCCGCCGTCCCTGGTTCAACTGCGCCTGCTGCCCGCCCAACGTGATGCGTACGCTGGCCGCCCTGCCGACGTACCTGGCGACCGGCACGGAGGACGGCCTCCAGGTGCACCTGTACGCCCAGAGCTCGCTGGCCTCGGGTGGGCTCGCCGTGGACGTCGGCACCGAGTACCCGTGGGACGGCCTGGTCACGGTGACCGTGCGCGAGGCGCCGCCGCGCGAGATGGAGCTGGCGCTGCGCGTACCGGACTGGGCCGAGGGCTCCACCGTGGACGGCAAGCAGGTGGAGCCCGGCGGCTACGCCCGCGTCCGCCGGGTGTTCCGGCCCGGCGATCGGGTGGTGCTGCGGATGCCCATGCCCGCCCGGTTCATGGTGGCCGACGATCGCATGGACGCCACGCGGGGGTGTGTCGCCGTCACCCGCGGGCCGCTGGTCTACGCGATCGAGCAGCCCGACCAGCCGTCCGGCGTCGTCCTGGAGGACCTCCGCATCGACACCGCCACGCAGCCGCGGCCCGAACACCGGCCGGACCTCCTCGGCGGCGTGACCGTGCTCCGCGCCGGCGGCGCGCTGGCAGGAGGGCCCGCCGAGTCCCCCTACCGGCCCCACGGGCAGCCGGCCCCTGAGGCGCGGCCCGCGGAGCTCACGCTGATCCCCTATTACGCCTGGGCCAACCGCGGCCCGCACGCCATGCGGGTCTGGATCCCCCTATGAAGGAAAAAATGCCGCATTACGCCCATGTCCAGGCCTCGCTCGCCCGGGGCTGGAACACCTGGGACACGCGCAGCGTGCTCACCCACGTCCTCCTTCCCGACTCCCTGGGCCTGTCCCTCGGCCTGAAGGAGTACTACCGGGGCACGTCGCTGCGCGCCGCCCAGATCGGCCGCCGCACCGAGGGCGCGGAGACGGTCACCCTGGGCCGGCACGCCTACGACGGCGGCTACACCGAGACCACCGTGACGTGGGCGGGCGTCACAATCCGGGTGCAGACCGCGCACGCCGGCGACGACCTCGTCGTGCTGGTGACGCCCACCGCCAACCAGCACAAGAGCGCGCTGCTGACCATAGGCGTCGCCTACCTGTGGAACCGGCCCGGCTCCGTCACCCGCGAGGGCGACCGGATCACCGCCCAATGCCCCGGCGGGACGGTCGCGGTCTTCTGCACGGCCCCGCACGTCGACGACCCCTACACCGACGTCGACGGGCCGTACCTGGCGATGGAGCTGACCGGCGCCGTCGGGATCAGCACCGGCCGTGCCCGCGACCTGCCGGAGATCGCGCGGATCGTCGCCCGCGCCTCGGCCGCGATCGGGGCGGCCGGCACCGACCCCCTGGCGCAGCACCGCGAGATCGTCAGGGACGCCATCTCCTGGAACACCATCTACGAGCCCGCGCGCTCCCGCGTGATCACGACCGTCAGCCGGCTCTGGAACGTCGGCAAGCGCGGCGGCTACGCCCTGTTCTGCTGGGACGCGTTCTTCAACGCGCTGCTGGCGGCCGTGTCGAGCAAGGAGCTCGCCTACGTCAACACCGTCGAGATGCTGCGGGCCCTGACGCCGGAGGGCTTCGTGCCCAACGTCGAGCAGGGCACCGGCCGCACGACCCACGACGGGTCCCAGCCGCCGGTGGGCTCGCCGGTGGTCCGGGAGCTCTATCGCACGTTCGGCGACCGGTGGTTCCTGGAGGAGTGCTTCGAGCCGCTGCTGTCCTGGAACCGCTGGTGGTGGCGGGTGCGCCGGGACGGTGACCTGCTGTGCGCCGGCTCGACGTACTTCGACCCCGAGTTCCCCTCGCCGCAGGACATCCCCCGCATCCACCAGCATTTCGGCGCGACCTGCGAGACCGGCTGGGACAACCACCCGGTCTTCGAGGACGTGCCCTTCGACCAGGCCAAGAGCCTGCTCGCCGCCCACGACGTGGGCCTGAACAGCCTGTACGCGGCCGACTGCGAGGCGCTGGCCGACATCGCCGACGTCCTCGGCGACCAGGAGGCCGCGGCGGAGCTGCGCGAGCGGCACGCGGCCGTCGTGGCGGCGATGGAGTCCCTGTGGGACGAGCCGAGCGGCGTCTACCGCAGCAGGCGCACCGACACCGGGCTGCCGACCGAGCGGCTGTCCACGATGAGCTTCTACCCCATGCTGGCCGGCGTCGGCGCGGGGGAACGGACCCGGCGCATGGTGTCCGGGCGCCTGATGACCGACGACGGCTTCGGCGGCGAATGGCTGCTGCCCACCTCGCCCCGCGACGAGCCGGTCGACGTCGGCGAGGGCAGCTACTGGGCGGGACGGGCGTGGCCGCCGGTGAACTTCCTCGTTTACCTGGGGCTGCTGCGCGCCGGGGAACGGCCCGCGGCCGCGTGGCTCGCCGAAGGCAGCTCCCGGCTCGTGCTGAAGGAATGGAACGAGCACCGCCACGTGCACGAGAACTACTCCAGCGTGCACGGCGGCGCGTGCGACAAGCCCAACAGCGAGCCGTTCCAGACCTGGGGCGCGCTGCTGAGCCTCATCGTCCTCATGGAACGCGGCGAGGTCGACTTCTTCGAGAAAGGTGATGTGATTTGAGCGGCGCCGAGGCGGACGTCCTGGTGGTCGGGGGCGGGATGGGCGGGGTCGCCGCGGCGCTGGCGGCGCTGCGGCGCGGCCGGACCGTCGTGCTCACCGAGGAGACCGACTGGCTGGGCGGGCAGCTCACCAGCCAGGGCGTGCCGCCGGACGAGCATCCGTGGATCGAGCAGTTCGGCGCGACCCGCTCTTACCGCAGGTTACGCACGGCCATCCGCGACCACTACCGCACCTGGTACCCGCTGACCCGCGAGTCCCGGGAGGCGCCCGACCTCAACCCGGGGCGCGGCACGGTCAGCAGGCTCTGCTGCGAGCCCCGGGTGGCCGCCGCGGTGCTGGCCGACATGGTCGGCCCGTACCTCGCCGCCGGGCGGCTGACGATCCGCTACCTGCACCGGCCGGTGGCCGCCGACGTGGACGGCGACCGGGTGACCGGGGTGACCTTCGCGGGCCCGGACGGCGAGCCGTTCCACGTGCGCGCGGCGTACGTGCTCGACGCCACCGAGCTGGGCGACCTGCTGCCCCTGGCGGGGATCGAGCACGTCACCGGCTTCGAGTCGGCCGCGGAGACCGGCGAGCCCAGCGCCCCCGCGCAGGCCCAGCCGGCCAACATGCAGGCGTTCTCCTGGGTCTTCGCCGTCGAGCACCGCGCCGGTGAGGACCACACCGTCGACCGGCCCAAGGACTACTCCTTCTGGCGCGACTACCGGCCGCCGTTCTGGCCGGACCGGCTGCTCAGCCTCGTCGCGCCCGATCCGCGCACGCTGGAGCCGAAGCCGCGCAGGTTCGTGCCGCACGCCTCGTCGGGCCCGGTCGTCGCCGACCAGAGCCGCGACCCGGGCGACACGGATCTGTGGGTGTTCCGGCGCATCCTGTGCCGCGAGGTGTTCGAGCCCGGCTTCGCGGTCAGCGACGTCGTCGTGGTCAACTGGCCGCAGATCGACTACCTCCCCGGACCGCTGATCGGCGTCACCGAGGACGAGCGGGCCCGGCATCTCCAGGGCGCCAGGGACCAGGCGCTCAGCATGCTCCACTGGCTGCAGACCGAGGCGCCCCGGCCCGACGGCGGCACCGGCTGGCCGGGGCTGCGGCTGCGCCCCGACGTCATGGGCACCGCCGACGGCCTGGCCAAGAGCCCCTACATCCGCGAGTCGCGGCGCATCCGCGCCCGCCGCACGGTCGTGGAGCACGACCTGTCGCTGGCGGTGCGCGGCGAGCACGGCGCGGTCGCCTACCACGACACCGTGGGCGTCGGGATGTACCGCATCGACCTGCACCCCTCCACCGGCGGCGACAACTACATCGACGTGGCGAGCTGCCCGTTCCAGATCCCCCTGGGCGCGCTGCTGCCCGTCCGCGTGCGCAACGTGCTGGCCGCCGGGAAGAACCTCGGCACCACCCACATCACCAACGGCTGCTACCGCCTGCATCCGGTGGAGTGGAACGCCGGCGAGGCGGCCGGCGCGCTGGTGGCGCACTGCCTGGACAACCGGCTCGAACCGGCGCAGGTCCACGAGGATCCCGCGGCGCTCGAACGGTTCCAGGCCGAGCTGGTCGCCGACGGTTTCGAGCTGGCCTGGCCGCAGGTGCGGGGATACTGACTCCTCGGGATTATTTGTCCGGACTTTTGGCCTTACGCGGCTGTTCACGGCTCAGTTAGTGTGAGCCGGTGTGATCACGAGGTGTCAACTCCCCGCTCGTGGCTCGCCGCCGCGATCATCGGCGCGGTGCTCAGCACGGCCGTCGCCGTCCCGGCAGCCGCAGCCCACTCCCCCGCCAAGGTCACCGATCCCGCCAAGGTCACCGATCCGGTACGCCACGTCGATCCGCTGATCGGATCGGCCAACGGCGGCAACACCTATCCCGGCGCCGTCCTGCCGTTCGGGATGATCTCGTGGAGCCCGACCAACACGGCGGGCGACCAGACCAACGCCGCGGGCGCCAACGGCTACTCCTACAACACGCCCCGCGTGCGGGGCTTCGCGCTCACGCACGTCAACGGCGCGGGCTGCCATCCGGGGGCCGCCGGGGACGTCCCGATCATGCCGTTCACCGGCCAGATCACCTCGTCGCCGACCGCGGACACGACCGACGCGATCTACGCGAGCACGTTCAGCCACGACAAGGAGAGCGCGCGGCCCGGCCGGTACACGGTCACGCTGGACTCCGGCGTCAGGACCGACCTCGCGGTCACGACCCGCGCGGGCGTGGGCGAGTTCAGCTTCCCGGAGGGCTCGCCGGCCAGCCTGCTGTTCCGGGTGTCCAACTCGCTCAACGGCAGCGAGGACGCCGAGATCACGATCGACCCCGCCACCCGTACGGTCACCGGCTCGGTGCTGACCGGCGCGTTCTGCGGCCGCCGGGCCAACGGCGGCGTCAACAACCGCAAGAGCTACTACCGGCTGCACTTCGCCGCCTCGTTCGACCGTGCCTTCGCCGCCACCGGCACCTGGGTGAACGGCGACCTGCGCCCCGGCACCACGACGGCGAGCGGCGGCGAGGGCTACGCCACGGGCGCCGACCGCGCGGGCCGCGGCTCCGGCGGGTACGTCACCTTCGACGGCGCCGACGTCCGCATGAAGGTCGGCATCTCCTACACCAGCCTGGCGGCGGCCAGGCAGAACCTGGCCGAGGAGATCTCCGGGCGGGACGACGTCGCGTCGGTGGCCGCCCGGGCCACCCGCGCCTGGAACGAGCGGCTGCGCTCGGTCGAGGTGGCCGGCGGCCCGGCGGACCTGCTGACCACGTTCTACACGGCGATGTACCACGCCTACCTGCAGCCCAACGTGACCAGCGACGTCGCGGGCACCTACCTCGGCGGCGACCGGCAGGTGCACCGGCTGGCCCGGGGCCAGGGCGTCCAGTACGGCAACTTCTCCGGCTGGGACCAGTACCGCGCGCACACCCAGCTCCTGGCCCTGCTCGAACCGCGGGTCGCCGGCGACTACGCCCAGTCCCTGTACAACCTGGCGCGGCAGAACGGCGGCGTCTGGGACCGCTGGGTGCACGTCAACGGCCCCACCCACGTGATGACCGGCGACCCGTCGGCCCCCGCCCTCGCCGGCTTCTACGCGCTCGGCGTGCGCAACTTCGACGTGCGCGGGGCCTTCGACTCCCTGCTCGCGCAGGCGACCGTGCCGCATCCGTCCGGCCTGTCGGACAAGGGGTGCCCGGGGCAGTGCGAGGGCCAGCGCCCGAACCTGGCCGAGTACCTGCGGCTCGGCTACGCGCCCCAGGACACCTGCCACTGCTGGGGCGGCGCGGCGGAGACGCTGGAGGACGCGACCGCCGACTTCGCGCTCGCGGACTGGGCGGGCCGGCTCGGCCGCACCGCCGAGCGCGACCTGCTGATGCCGCGGGCGAGCTGGTGGCGCAACACGTTCAACCCGTCGGCCGGGCCGGAGGGCGGCTACCAGCAGGCGCGCAAGGCCGACGGCAGCTGGCTGTGGCCGTTCTCGGCCACCTCGGACGCCGGTTTCGCACAGGGCACCAGCGCCACCTACACCTGGATGGTCCAGCACGACGTCTCGGGGCTGGCCGCCGCCATGGGCGGCCGGGAGCAGGCGGCCAAGCGGCTCGACACGTTCTTCCACCGCGCCGACGGCTCGTGGGCGACCGGCGGCGACGGCTTCCGCTACGACCCGACGAACGAGCCCGGCATCCACGTCCCGTGGCTCTACAACGCGCTGGGGCAGCCGTGGAAGACCCAGGAGACGGTACGCGCGATGGCCTCCCTCGTGTACAAGACCGGCCCCGGCGGCCTGCCCGGCAACGACGACCTCGGCACCATGTCCGCCTGGTACGTCTTCGCCGCTCTCGGCCTGTACCCCCAGACGCCGAGCCGGGCCGAGATGCTGCTGTCCAGCCCCATGTTCCCGAAGGCGTGGATCAAGCGCGGCAACGGCCGCACGATCACCGTGAGCGCCCCGCAGGCCGCCCCCGAGGCCGTCTACGTCCAGGACGTGAAGGTCGATGGCAAGGTGTACACCCGCTCCTGGCTGCCCGAGTCCCTGCTCGACAAGGGTGGCGACGTCGTGGTGAACGTCGGCGCCACTCCCGACACCTCGTGGGCGACCGCACCCGGCGACCTCCCCGTGGACCGCGTCCCCGCCGCCGAGGCCCCGATCCCGAACCTGCCCGCCGCGTGCGAGCCGTCCGGCTCCTCCTGCGCCCAGAGACTCCAGTACGACGTGGACGGCGTGGCCACCGCGGACGCCAAGCCCCAGGGCAACCTGGACGGCAAGGGCTGGAGCTTCCCGGCCGAGCAACTGCCCGAGCCGGGCCTGCGCACCGTGTCGGGCGGCGCCTACCTGATCCCGGAGACCAGGGGCACGGCGGGCAACTTCCACAGCCTGCGCGGCCAGCGCACCTACCTCACGCCGGGCCGCTACCAGGCCCTCGACCTGCTGGTCACGGCCGTGAACGGCGACCAGCAGACCGAGCTCACGATCACCTACGCGGACGGCACGACCTCCACGGCCCCGCTGAAGGTGACCGACTGGGCGAGCGCGTCACCGCGCTTCGGCGAGGAGGCGGCGATCACGGCCGGGACCCGCTACAACGTCAACGGCACGGCCGACGGGCGGAAGGTGAGCATCTGGCGGGTGTCCGTGCCGGTGGACGCGGCCCGCGAGGCGGTCTCGTTCACCAGCCCGGCGATGCCCAACGTCAAGATCTTCGCGCTCACGACCCGCGACTGACCGGCCGGGCACCCACTCGGTCATGCGCTGAAGGCGGCGCGGTCGGGGTCCGGCAGCCACTGGCGGTGCGGGTCGAACGGCCGGTAGTTGTCCGTCACGTACCGGACGAGCCGGGCCAGCACCGGGTGATGGCTGTGCCGGTGGAAGAGCAGCGAGCACGGGTACACGGGGGCGGGGGCGACGACCGGGATCTGGACGGTACGCGGGTGCCAGGGCATCCGGAGCCCCTCCCCCACGAACCCGATGCGTTGGCCGGAGCCGATCTGCTCCGTGAAGTACTCCCAGCCGAAGTCCGGCCCCGCGGTGTCGATCGGGATGTCGAACGCGGCGCTCAGGAGGCGGTAGAACTCGGCCCATTCACTGTCCGGGACGTTGCCGGGCATCCACACGGTCGTCCCTGACAGGCGTTCCACCTCCACCTCCCGCAGGCCGGCGAGTGGATGGTCGCGGCCGACCAGCAGATGCACGGGCTCGAGGTAGGCCGGCACGTGCCGCAGGTCCTCCTCCGGCGTCCCGCTGACACGGACGAAGGCGGCGTCGAGGGACCCGCGGACGAGCGCGCCGCGGGCCGATCTGAACCCGTTCGAGGTGATGACCTCGACGTCCACGTCCTCGACGGTCTCGTGGAACTCCCGGATCAGGTCGCTGGAGCGCAGCCGGGTGTCCAGGACGTCAACCCGGAGCGAGCGGCGCCGGCCTTGCAGCACTTCGCGTGCCTGGTCGGCGATGCCGACGAGGGCGCGGGCGTGGTGCAGGAACGTCTTGCCGTCCTCGGTGAGGTCGGCCCCCGTGCGGGTGCGGGAGAACAGCCGTACGCCGAGGTCGGACTCGAGCTTGGCGATCCGCTTGGAGACGGCCTGCTGGCTGATGCCCAGCCTGGCGGCGGCCTCGCTGAAGTAGCGGTCCTCGGTGATGACGACGAAGGCGCGGACGGCGGCGAGGTCCAGGTCGAACGCCGCCTCTTCCACCACTGGTGGTTGTGGCTCTTCGGTGTGTCGATTGTTGGACAACCGGGCCTGCTCTCGGGTCGAATGCTCGGGTTCGCGGGTGAGCCTACAACCAGGAGGCGTGGTCTCGGTGGGATCTTTCGTGCATCTCCACGTGCATACGGAATACAGCATGCTCGACGGCGCGGCCAAGGTCGGGCTGTTGATGGACGAGGTCTCCCGGCAGGGGATGCCCGCGGTGGCGATGAGCGACCACGGGAACGTGCACGGGGCGTACGAGTTCTACCAGGCGGCGCGCAAGACGGGGATCAAACCGATCATCGGCATCGAGAGCTACGTCGCCCCGCTCTCGCGGCACCACCGGCAGCCGGTGTACTACAGCGACAACCTCGCGCTGCGCCGCTCCAACGACGAGACCGGCGAGGGTGGCGACGTCTCCGGGCGCGGCCTGTACACGCACATGACGATGTGGGCGACCGGGGCGCAGGGCCTGCGGAATCTGTTCCGGCTGCAGTCGCGGGCCTGGCTGGAAGGACACGTCCAGAAATATCCGCGTATGGATGATGAATTGCTTGCCGAGTACGGCCAGGGCATCGTCGCCACGACCGGCTGCCCGTCCGGCGAGGTGCAGACCAGGCTGCGGCTCGGCCAGTACGCCCAGGCCGTCGAGGCGGCGGCCCGCTGTCGCGACATCTTCGGCAGGGACAACTATTTCCTGGAGCTGATGGATCACGGCCTGGCCATCGAGCGCCGGGTCCGCGAGGAGCTGCTCAAGCTCGGCAAGGACCTCGGCCTGCCGCCCCTGGCCACCAACGACTCGCACTACGTCACCGAGAACCAGGCCCCGGCGCACGACGCGCTGCTGTGCGTGGGCACCGGCAAGCGGCTGGCCGACGCCGACCGGTTCCGGTTCGGCGGCAGCGGCTACTACGTCAAGTCCGCCGCCGAGATGCGCGCGCTGTGGGACGCCGAGGTGCCGGGGGCCTGCGACAACACGCTGCTGATCGCCGAGCGGGTCGGCGACTACGGCGAGGTGTTCGCCCACCGCGACCTGACGCCGCGCTTCCCCGTGCCCGAGGACGAGAGCGAGGCCGGCTGGCTGCGCAAGGAGACCCTCGAGGGTGCCCGCCACCGTTACGGCCGGCCGTCGCAGGAGGTGCTCGACCGCATCGACTACGAGCTGTCGGTCATCGAGGCCATGGGCTTCCCCGGCTACTTCCTGGTCGTGGCCGACATCTGCCGCCATGCCCGGGAGCGCGGCATCGGCCTGGGCCCCGGCCGCGGCTCGGCCACCGGGTCGATCGTCGCGTACTGCACGGGGATCACCCAGCTCGACCCGATCGAGCACAAACTCATCTTCGAACGCTTCCTCAACCCCGAGCGCATCTCCATGCCGGACGTCGACCTCGACTTCGACGACCGGCGGCGCGACGAGATGATCGACTACGTCACCCGCAAGTACGGCGACGACCGCGTCTGCCAGATCGTCACCTTCGGCACCATCAAGGCCAAGGCCGCCGTCAAGGACTCCTGCCGCGTGCTGGGCCTGCCGTACGCCTTGGGCGACCGCATCACCAAGGCGTTCCCGGCGGCGGCCGGCGGCAAGGAGATCCCGCTGGCCGCCGTCCACGACAAGGGCCACCCCCGGCACGGCGAGGCGGCCGAGCTGCGCCAGATGTACGAGCAGGACCCCGACGTCAAACGGGTGCTCGACACCGCGGCCGGCATCGAGGGCCTCACCCGCGGCACCGGCATCCACGCCGCGGGCGTGATCCTGTCCAGTGAGCCCCTGATCGACGTGATCCCGCTGGTCAAGCCCAAGGCCGGCGGCCCGATCGTGACCGGCTTCCCCTTCACCCAGGCCGAGGACATGGGCCTGCTGAAGATGGACTTCCTCGGCCTGCGCAACCTCACGGTGATCGGCGACGCGATCGCCAACGTCCGGGCCAACAAGGGAGTCGACATCGACATCCTCGGCATCCCCATCGACGACGCCACCACGTACCGGCTGCTGGCGCGCGGCGACACGCTCGGCGTCTTCCAGCTGGACGGCGGCGGCATGCGGGTCCTGCTGAAACTCATGCAGCCCACCACGTTCACCGACATCGCCGCGGTGAACGCGCTGTACCGGCCCGGGCCGATGGAGATGAACGCCCACACCAACTACGCCCTGCGCAAAACCGGCAAGCAGCCGGTCGAGCCGATCCACCCCGAGCTGGAGGAGGCCCTGGAGCCCATCCTGGGCGACACCTACCACCTGGTCGTCTTCCAGGAGCAGGTGATGGCCATCGCCCAGCAGCTGGCCGGCTACTCCCTCGGCGCCGCCGACATGCTGCGCCGGGCCATGGGGAAGAAGAAGAAAGAGGTCCTGGACGCCGAATGGGACCGCTTCTCCGCCGGCATGAGCGGCCGCGGCTTCTCCGCCGAGGCGATCAAGGCGGTCTGGGACGTCCTCGTCCCCTTCAGCGGCTACGGCTTCAACAAGTCCCACACCGCCGGGTACGGCCTGGTCTCCTACTGGACCGCCTACCTCAAGGCCAACCACCCCCAGGAGTACCTCGCCGCGCTGCTCACCTCCGTCGGCGACGACAAGGACAAGATGGCCGTCTACCTGTCGGACTGCCGCCGCCTGGGCATCAAAGTGCTGCCCCCGGACGTCAACGCCAGCCGATTGGACTTCGCCGCCGTCGGGTCCGACATCCGCTTCGGCCTGGGCGCCGTACGCAACGTCGGGGCCGGCGTCGTGGACGCCATCGTCGCCGCCCGGGAGGCCCAGGGGCCCTACCTCGACTTCAACGACTTCCTCGGCAAGGTCCCGACGGCCGTCTGCAACAAGCGCGTCATCGAGTCGCTGGCCAAGGCCGGCGCGTTCGACAGTCTCGGGCATCACCGCAAGGCCCTGGTCGCCGTCCACGAACAGGCCGTCGACTCGATCATCGACGTCAAGCGGAACGAGGCCCGCGGCCAGGACTCGCTGTTCGGGGAGCCGAGCCGGAGCGGCGCCTTCTCCATCGCGATCCCCGAGGGCGAGTGGGACGGCGTCACCCTGCTGGCCTTCGAGCGCGAGATGCTCGGCCTGTACGTCTCCAGCCACCCGCTCGACGGCGCCGAACGCGTCCTGGACGCCAACCGCGACACCACCCTCGCCGACCTGCTGGCCTCCGGGCGGCAGGACGGGGCGACCCGGATCAGCGGCATCGTCTCCGGCCTGCAGCGCAAGGTCACCAAGCAGGGCAGCCCGTGGGCGATCGTCACCCTCGAGGACCACGACGCCGCCATGGAGGTGCTCGTCTTCCCCAAGACCTACACCCTGTACGGCGAGGCGCTGGCCCAGGACCGCGTGATCTCCGTGCGCGGCCGGATCAACGTGCGCGACGAGACGATGAGCGTGTACGGCGAGGAGATCGCCCTCCTCGACGTCTCCCGGGCGGACACCGAGCCTCCCGTGGTGATCTCGATCCAGGAGACCCAGCTGAGCCCGCGGCTCGTCCAGGAGTTCAAGCACATCCTGACCACCCATCCCGGCCGCGCGCCCGTACACGTGCGCCTGCACCGCCCCGGCGCCAGAAGCGTGCTGCTGGACCTCCAGCCGTTCCGGGTCACCGCCGAACCGGCGCTCTACGGCGACGTCAAGGCCCTGCTGGGCGCGGACGCGATCGGCGGGGCATGACCGGCGACCCGCCCTGCCCCCGGTGCCGCACCGACAGCGTCCTCGCCGTGCTGCGCCTGCCGCGCACCTGGACGAGCGCGTCGGGGAACGAGGTCCGGGGTGTCAGCGAGGTCCTGCTGTGTGCCCGCTGCGACGCCGGCGATCCCGTCGCCGGGCCGATAGTCGCGTACTTCGCGGTGCACGGATGCGTGCGACCGGAGCACACCGCCGAGCTGGCGCGGGCGCTGCGCCACTGGGCCGATCGGGCCCGGCCCCCGCGCCCGGACGAGAACGCGCCGGCGGCCGAGACCGAAGCCTCCTACCGCGGCGACCTGTGAGCGGCCTCATCGGGCGGCCTCACTGGGCAGCCTCACTGGGCGGCGGCGGCGTACTGTGCCACGCCCTCGCCGAATGACCAGTCGAGCAGCGAGTTCTCGCTGACCGTGACGAACACGTTGCGCGGCTCGGTCCCCGCGTACTGCTCGGCGAGCTCGGCGATCCGGCGGTAGAGGGCCTGCTTCTGGTCGGCGGTGCGTCCCGCTCGCATGGTGACGGCCACGAACACGAGGTCGTCGTCCCGGTGGATGCCGAGGTAGCCGTCGTCGTAGCGGAACGTCCCCCGCGTGCCGTCATGGCTGGTGAGCACCTGGAACAGGTCGTCCTGCGGGATGCCGATGGCCTCCACCAGGGCGTCGTGCACGGCCCGGCCCAGGGCCTCCAGCCGCTTCGGGTCCGCACGGAGCGCGTCGATCCGAACAAAGGGCATGGGTTCCTTCTTTCACAGCGATTCGATGAGTGGCTGGTCACCGGTGAGCAGGTAACTGGCCACGAACGTGGCCGGCTCGGTGGCGGAGAGGTTGTCGAAGCGGCGGACGGTCGCGCCGGCGGGCTCGAAGAAGGCGCTCCCGGTGCGGAGCTCCTGCGCGGGGTGCCCGTCGAGCTCGTACACGATCCGGCCTGCGGTGACGTAACCGGCGACGCCGCCGGGGTGGGTGTGCGGGCCGCTCGCCGCCCCCGGCGGCAGGGTGACCCGATGCGTCTCCACCCGGTCGATCCGCCCGGGCCGGCCGGCCAGGTCGCCGGTCACCAGGTGCTCGCGGCTGATGGCGCTCATGGGGGTGCTCCCTTCACGTACTCACTTCACGTGCTCACTTACTGGGCATGTCCGGCGAGCAGGCCGAGCGCGCCGTCGACGGCCTGCGCGTACACCTCCGCGTCGGCGGCGGCGCGGGCCAGCACGTATCCGCCCTGCAGCACCGCGACCAGCGCGGTGGCGGTGGCCGCCGGGTCGAGCCCGGCGGCGAGCTCGCCGTCGGCGCGCGCTTCCGCGAGGACGGCGGCGAGCCGGGCCCGCAGCCAGGAGAAGGCCTCCTCGACCGGACGGCGCAGCTCGGGATCGGCCATCACGTCCGGGTCCTGGGTCAGCCGGCCGACCGGGCAGCCCCGCAGCGCGTCGCGCTCCCGGCTCAGGTAGGCGGTGATCCGCTGGAGCGGGGTGCCGGGGCCGGACAGCTCCGCCTCCGCGCGTCCGCGCATGTCTTCGGCGCTCCGGGCGATCGCGGCCAGCGCCAGGTCGGGCTTGCCGCGGAAGTGGTGGTACATGCTGCCCTGGCCCGCCCCGGACCGCTGCTGGATCGCCTTCGGCGAGGTGCCCACGTAGCCGCGCTCCCACAGCAGCTCGCGGGTGCTCTCGATCAACCGTTCCCTCATGTCCACGCCACGAGCGTACATACTAGTAGGTACAGAGGGCAACTAAGTCGTGACGACGATCTTGCCGAACTGGGTGTTGGACTCCATGTGCCGGTGCGCCCCCACGATCTCCTCCAGCGGAAACAGGCGGTCCACCACCGCGCGGAAGGCCCCGGTACGCAACCCCGAGGCGACGAACGCCGCGGCTCGGCGCATCCGCCGCGGATCCCTGGTGATCTCATGCACCGTGTACGTGCGCATATTCAGCGCCGGCATGCCCAGGTCGAACCCCGGATAGGGCGTCGGCTGCCCACTCTGCGCACCCCACAGGAACAGCGTCCCGCCGGCCGCCACCGCTCTGGCCAGCTCCGTCACACCCGGCCCGGCGACGGCGTCGAAGACGTACTCGGCGCCCCGGCCGCCGGTCAGCGCCAGGATGCGGCCCGCCACGTCCTCCTCGTCCGAGACGATCACCTCGGCCGCGCCCTCCTCGATCAGCCGCCGCCTCTTGGCATCGGTGCGGGTGACGGCGATCGGCGTGGCGCCCAGGCGGTCGGCCGTGCGGATCGCGGCCAGGCCGACGCTGCTGGAGGCCGCGTTCACCACCGCCACGTCGCCCGCCCGCATCCCGCCGACCTCCGCCATCGCGCCGTAGGCCGTCAGGTAGGGCATCCACACCGCCGCGCCGGAGACCGCGTCCACCCCGTCGGGGCGCGGCACGAGCGAGGTCGCCGGCGCGATCGCCCGTTCGGCGTACATGCCGTAGTCGTTGTAGGAGAAGTTCGGCACGACGCTGACCGCCTGGCCCTCCTCGAACCCGGTCACCTCCGGGCCGATCGCCTCGATCACACCCGCGGCCTCGGAGCCGAGCCCGGCCGGGAACCGCTTGACGGGCTCGATGTACCGGCCGCTCCGGAACAGCGCCTCCGCCCGGTTGACCCCGATCGCGTCCACCCGGATCCGCACCTCGCCCGGCCCCGGCTCGCCTGGCTCCAGGTCCTCCAGCCGCATCACCTCGGGCCCGCCGACCTCGTGGAACCGCACAGTCCTCGCCATGACAACATCCTTCTCTCTCAGCTCGAACGCGGCTCACTGTAGAGAGAAGTACGATCGTCGTCAAACTTCGATGCCTGTCGTACTATTGGCCCATGGGACGTACACCACCGCACCCCGAGGTGTCGCAGTTCGGCCTCCAGCAGGTGCTGGAGGCCCTCGTCGATCCGGTACGCCGGAGCATCGTCACGCAGCTCGACGCCTCCGGCGAGGACATCAAGTGCGGCGACTTCGACATACCGGTCAGCAAGTCCACCGCCACCCACCACTTCAACGTGCTGCGCGAGGCGGGCCTGATCCGGCAGTACTACGTCGGGACCGCACGGATGAACACCCTGCGCCGGGAGGAGATGGACGAGGCGTTCCCCGGCCTCCTCGCCGCCCTCACCACCCCCCAGGCCCGCGCGGCCCAGCCTCTCGCCGGCTGACCCCGGCTTCAGAAGCCGATGCGCTCCGGCGCCTGGGCGACAGGGCCGAGCACGAAGCCCAGGGCGGTGCGGAGCTCGGCGATCGTCTCGGGCGGCAGTTCGAGGCGGGCCTCGAACGTGGTCTCGGCCCCCAGGGCGTCGGCGGCCTCGGGCGTCAGCTCCAACCGGAGCGCCGACTCATCCAGGGCGATGGAGCGCACGCCCTCGCTGGTGCCGCGGGTGCCGGGCCGGACCACCCAGTAGACCTCCTCGTAGCCCATCACGTAGAGGTGCTCGGACTCGTCGTCGCCGGCCGACTCCGCCAGGAGGACCACGCGCTGGCGATGCTCGTCGCGCCGGCCGAAGTCGCGGCAGGTCATGGCCGCGGCCGGGACGTAGGCGACGTCCCCCTGGATCGGGGGCGGAGGCGGCGGGCGGTGATCGGAGCGGTCGTCGCCCCATGAGTTGTAGCGGCGGTCGTAGTGTTCGCCGTACGTCGTGGGCATGCCGATCGGCGCGGCGGTCGGCAGCGCGGCCAGCAGCCAGCCGGGCGACTCCGTGCGGGGGAACGTGGTCAGCTCCGCCAGCGCCGCCTGCGCGGGCACGTCCTCGAACGGCGGCGCGGAGGAGTCGACGCACCCCGTGTAGCCCCGGCTGCCGGCCGGGAACGCCAGGTCGCAGGTGAACCAGGTGCCGGAATCGGCCTGGTAGGAGAGCTCGCGCAGGCGCTGGAACGGCTCGTCCAACCCCTCGGCGGCGATCTCTCGGCCGTCGCGGGTGAGCGTGGTCCGCGCGTACGAGCCGACCTGGGCGCGGCGGACCTCCAGCCGCGTCCAGCCCGGCTCGGCGGCGTCGCGGGCGAGGTCGCCGATCTCCAACCGCAGGGCGTGGCCCTCGTCGTGCCGGGTCCGCCAGTGCTTGTTCTTTCGGGATCGTCTGGCCGCCATGGTCATCCTTCCTGGCCGTTGTCGCCGGTGAGCAGGTCATGCAGCCGGCGGATCTCGCGCAGCAGGCCGCTGCCGCCCCTGCGGGCGGCCATGGCGCGTACCTCGGGGATCTCGCCGCGCGCCCCGGACCACTCGGCCGCCGCGGCGGCGAGGGCGACGAAGCCGGCCAGGCCGTTGCGGGGGCGCTCGCCCGGCGCGGGCAGCAGGGCGGGCAGGGCGGTGGCGGCGATCCGCCACACGTACGCATGGGCGCCTCGCCGGGCCGCGGCGTCCAGCGCGGCGACCATGTCGATCATCCGCACCTCGCCGCTCGCCACGAGGAGCCCGGCCTGGCGGCCGACCTCCTCCGCGGGCAGTTCGCCACGCGCGGCGGTCTCCAGCAGGACGTCGACCGACTCGGGCACCCGCGGGTCGCCCAGGACCCGGGCGAGGACGACCGCGAACGCCGCCCCGACCGGCCCCTCCGCGCGGGCGAGCTCGCGGGCCTGCTCCGGCCCGACGGTGTCGTGCACCCAGTAGCGCCTGAGCGCGTGCGGCATGAGGTACGCGGCGGCGACCTCGCGGTGGGAGGGCAGCGTCGAGGTCCACCATTCGCGATGCTCGCCGCCGCCAGAGTCCTCGGGGACGCTGAGCATCAGGTCGACCAGCGGCAACCCGGTGGGCGCGACGGTGGCCGACGGCACCAGGCGTATGTCGTGGCTGTGGCTCCGATCGTGCCAGTCGTGGCCTTCGCCTTCGCCGTTGCACCGCCACTCGAGCTCGATCGCGACCTCCGGGCAGGTCCACCCGGCGACGATCCGCCCCGCGCCGGACGTCAGGCGCGCGGCCCGCCGCACGGCCTCGGGATCCGGGGTGCGCGGCAGGCGCAGCAGCGCCTGCTGGAGGTCGGCGGCCAGCGGCTTGGCCCCGGCCGCCTCGATCACCTCCAGCCGCCGGACGAGCTCGGCCGCCGCCACGTGCCCGGTGCTGTGCGTGGGCGTGGCCAGCAGCAGCGGCGGGAGGGTGTCCTCCTCGACGGCCCGCAGGATCTCGGCCGCGCGATGCAGCAGGAGCCGGAGCGGGGCGGCCAGCCGGGTCTTCGGCATGTAGCGCGTCCAGGCCTGCCGGACGGCCGCGGTCCCGGTCAGGGAATGCGTGGCGCCATCGAACCACAGGCCGACCCACTCCCAGGCCTCCTCGCGGTACGTCCAGCCGGGCCCGCCGATCAGCCGAGGGCGCAGCTCCGCCACCACGCCCGCCCGGTCGCGGCCGACGAGCGTGACGAACCCGGCGAGCCGCCGTTCCCAGGCCTGCCAGGAGCGGGCCCCCTCCGTCATCAGCTCCTCGATGGACTCGATCGGGGCCGGGAAGGCGTGGACGCGTTCGGGCGCCGCGGGCAGCGGCGGCGGCACGAACGCGGGCTCGGCCTCGGCGACGCTGCCGCCCGCGAAGGCGGCGGAAGCCCGCAGGCCGAGGTGGGGCGGGAGCAGCTCGATCGCCTCGCGTACGGTGGCGCGACCCTCCTCGGTCATGCGGCCGGCATGGGCGACGGCCAGCTCGACGGCCTTCTCCTGCAGCTCTGCCGAGTCGGCGGCGAACGCGCTGGCCAGCGACGCGGCGACCAGGCCGGCCAGCTCGGGCGCGCGCCGCACGGAACGGTCGAGCCACGACATCCCGGCGCGCACCAGCTTGCGCTCGGGGCGGAACAGCAGCGACTCCCACGCCTCGACCAGATCGTCGGCGGTGAGCTCGCCGCAGGCGCGCAGGCGCTTCAGGGCCAGCTCGGCGACCGGGCCCGGGGAGGCGGGCAGCAGGCGCAGGTAGTCGCGGGCGCGGGCGGCGGCCTCGGCGGGCGAGGGATCCAGCGCCTCGTGCAGGCGTACGAAGAAGCGCAGGTCGATGGCCGTGCCGCCGAGCAGGAAGCGGCGCACGCAGCCGTCGATCAGCGCTTCGCGCCGCACCCGGCCCGACTCGGCCGCCTCCAGCAGCGCCCGCAGCCAGCCCTTCTCCGATGCTTTGTCCCACTGGAGCACCCGGCCCACGCCCTGGGCCTCGAACAGGCGCGGCAGCAGGTGGTCGAGCAGCGGGTCGTCGGACAGCGACGGCTCACGGCTCACCCAGCCGGCCACCAGCGGCTCGTGCGGCGGCGGCTCGATGCCGGTCTCGCGGAGCAGGGCCAGGGCGAGCCCCATGCCGCGGTCGTCGGGCACGCGCATGCGCAGCACCAGCCGCTCGGCCAGATCGGCGCGCCAGGCGGCGGGCCGGTCGGCGAGCACCTCCAGGACGAGGCCGACGTCGGCGTCGGGGCCGTCCCACTGCGGCGCGAAGTCGCGCCGGTAGAGCCAGGACGCCACGGCCGCCGCCCCGCCGAAGGTGGCCGCGCCCGCCACCCGCAAGGCGCTCCCGTAGGCGACCAGCCCGTCGTCCCACCGGTCGAACCGGGCGCGCAGCTCCTTCAGCAGCTCCGGCAGTCGGGCGGCGGCCTCCTTGCGCCCCTGCTCGTCCAGCGCCTTGACCTGCTCGGCGACCCGGTCGGCCTGGCGTGCGACGATCAGCTTCTCGATCTCTCCGCAGTGATCCACAGCGGGGACATTAACCACCGCCGCCGACACTTTTGGCCACACTATTAAATCAGTCGCTTGACTTACGTATTCCCACCTGGTTGGCTGGTGAGAAGGGGTCCACTCGGGGAGGTCATGGTGGGTCAAGGATGCGGTGAGAGCCGCGCCTTCGAGCCGCGGGGGCCGTACGGTCCGGCTCGGTGGCGACCATGACGGTGCGGGCCGAGCGGGCCTGCGCGACCCGCGAGCAGATCCTGACGGCGGCCGAGCGGCTGTTCGCCGAGCACGGGGTGTTCGCCGTCTCCAACCGGCAGGTCAGCGAGGCCGCCGGGCAGGGCAACAACGCCGCCGTCGGCTACCACTTCGGCACGAAGACCGACCTGGTACGCGCGATCGTGCGCAAGCGCATCGAGCGGATCGAGCGCGTCCGCCGCCGCATGCTGGCCGAGACGGCCGGGTCCGGCGAGGTACGCGACTGGGTGGCGTGCCTGGTGCGCCCGGTCACCGAGTATCTGGCCGAGATGGGCAACCCCACGTGGTTCGCCCGGTTCGGCGCGCAGGTGATGACCGACCCCGTCCTGCGCGACATCATGATCGACGACGCGCTGAGCTCCCCCACGCTCGTCGAGATCCTCGGCGAGCTGAAGCGGTGCCTGCCCGAGCTGCCGCCCGACGTACGGGCCGAGCGCAGGGACATGACGAGCCACCTCATGGCGCACGTGTGCGCCGAGCGTGAACGCGCGCTGGCCGAGGACACGCCCACGCCCCGTGCCGACTGGCACGACACGGCGACCGGGCTGATCGACGCGACCGTCGGACTGTGGACAGCACCTGTCACAGCGCCCACCACTGGGCCCGGCGGCCGGACCACCTCACGCAAAGGAAGCCGGCGATGACCGAGATCCACGAGTTTCCCATGGCCAGAGCGGCGGGCTGCCCGTTCGACCCGCCGCCGCCCCTGCGCGACCTGCAGAAGGAGGGGCCGCTGGCCAAGGTCAGGTTGTGGGACGGCAGCACCCCGTGGCTGGTGACCACGTACGCCGAGCAGCGGGCGCTGCTGGCCGACCCCAGGGTCAGCGCCGACGTCACCCGCCCCGGCTACCCGATCCAGGCGCCCCGCATCGGCGCCGGCGGCACGATCAGCTTCATCATGATGGACGACCCCGAGCACTCCCGGCTGCGGCGGATGGTGCAGGCCCAGTTCACCGTCAGGCGGACGGAGTCCCTGCGCCCGGCCGTGCAGAAGATCGTGGACGACCTGATCGACGACCTGCTGGCCGGCCCCAATCCGGTGGACCTGGTGGAGGCGTTCGCGCTGCCGGTGCCCTCGCTGGTGATCTGCGCGCTGCTCGGCGTGCCGTACGCCGACCACGACTTCTTCCAGGAGAACAGCAAGACCGTCATCAGGCGCAGCACGCCGCCCGAGGAGCGGGCCGCCGCCGGCGCGGGGCTGTTCGAGTACCTGGACGCCCTGATGGGCGAGAAGCTCGCCGACCCGGCGGACGACCTGCTGTCGAAGCTGGCCGAGCGGGTCAAGGCCGGCGAGATGACCCGGCAGGAGGCCGCCCAGATGGGTGTGCTGCTGCTGATCGCCGGGCACGAGACCACCGCCAACATGATCGCCCTGGGCACGCTCGCCCTCCTGCGGCACCCGGGCCAGCTCGCCCTCCTGCGCCACAACGACGACCCGCGGCTGGTCGCCAGCGCGGTGGAGGAGCTGCTGCGCTACCTCAACATCACCCACAGCGGGCGCCGCCGGGTCGCGCTGGCGGACATCGAGATCGGCGGCCAGGTCATCCGCGCGGGCGAGGGGATGATCATGGCCAACGACATCGCCAACCGCGACCCCGCGATCTTCCCCGACCCCGACGAGCTGGACATCCGCCGCGACGCCCGCCGCCACGTGGCCTTCGGCTTCGGCGTCCACCAGTGCCTGGGCCAGCCGCTGGCGCGGATGGAGCTGCAGGTCGCCTACCGCACGCTCTACCGGCGCATCCCGTCCCTGCGCCTGGCGGCGGACCTGGAACAGATCCCCTTCAAGCACGACGGCCAGGTCTACGGCGTCTACGAGCTCCCCGTCACCTGGTGACCCGCCGGCACCTGCTCAGCGACAGAAGGGCGCCATGCCCATGACGGACTTCACGCCGCCGAGCAGGTGCTGGACGAAGTACTGGTCGCCGTCGAGCGGCTCGTCCGTCCACGCCTTGACGTCGTGGCCGAGGGTGGTGAGCCAGGCCCTGCCGCCGTCGTAGTACTGGCACCAGCTGACCGGGTGATCGACGCCGTGGCCGGGGTGTCCGAGGTTGCCGCGCACGCCGCGGGCCAGCGTGCTCTCGTCCACCTTGGCCAGGACGCGGACGCGCGTGGGGAACGGGACGAGGTTGTACCACTCGTCGGTGAAGGCCCAGCGCTGCGGCAGCCCCTGGGTGGAGGCGTCGCGCCGGTCGGCGGTGACGACGGTGCCCGGCTGGTTGGCTGCGTGGTCGTAGAAGTTGGCGTTGCCGAGCAGCCCTTCGTACCAGGGCCAGTTGTACTCGGTGCCGAAGGCGTTGTGCACGCCGACGAACCCGCCCCCGGCCCGGATGTACTGCCGCAGCGCGGTCTGCGCGGCGTCGTCGAGGGTGTCCCGGGTGGTGCTGAGGAACATCACCGCGTTGTACGGCAGCAGCCGCCCCGCCGAGGACAGCTGGGCGACGTCCTCGGTGTAGTCGACGGCGAAGCCGTTGTCCTGGCCCAGCTTGAGCACGGCCTTGATCGCGACGTTGTCGTCGTTGAGCGGCGGGTTGAGCCCGGGACCGAGCGGGGTGCCGAGGTGGGCGTGGCGGGGGCCGGCGGTGCGGCTGTAGACGAGCAGCCGGTAGCCCTTGGCGGGGTCGAAGTTGCCCCAGTCGTGGTAGCAGCGCGGGTCGGTGCCGCGACAGACGCCGTAGTCGGGGTCGCCGAGGTTCTGTGCCCCCTCGCGCGAGGCGGCGGAGCCGGGAGCGGTGGCGGTGAGCAGGAGTGCCGCCGCGCCGGTGAGGGCGGCGATCGACAGTCTGGTACGCATGGGCACCTCACGCCTCGATCCACTAGACGGATCGGATGGTCCACTAAGAGGTTCGAGCGTAACCACGGCCCGGCACGAGAACAAGCTCTTGCCTTCACGTTCGGCCGAGGCTTATGGTGCGTCCGTCATATGGATCAATAGGTCCATGTAGCGGACCGCTGAAGGTGTGTGGTGCCAGTGGAACGACGTAACTTCCTCATCGGCGCGGCCGCGGCGCTGACCACCGCCGCCACGGTCGCGGAACCCGCCACGGCCGCCACGGAACGCCAGCCCGCCTCCCTGGGCGTCGCCGGCAAGGACTTCCCCAAGGTCTGCGGCAACCTGGGCAACCACAACCACTCGCCGCTCAAGCAGATCACCGCCCGGAACCTGAGCCGCCTGGGCGGCGCCTGGCACGTCAACCTCGAAGGCGGCAGCACCGCGGCGCACCAGCAGAGCACGTGCGTCGTCGAGAACGGCGTCCTGTACGTGCAGACCACGCAGCAGAACGTCTTCGCCGTGGACGGCCGGACCGGCGCGATCAAGTGGAAGACCAACCTCGGCACCAGGCAGACCAACATGCGCGGCGTCGCCCTCGGCGAGGGCCTGGTCTTCTCCGCCTCGGGCGCCAACATCGTCTATGCCTTGAAGAAGGACACCGGCCAGGTCGTCTGGCAGCGCCCGCTCATCACCGACGACGAGGGCGGCGGCGACACCGGCGGCTGCGACCCGCAGAACGGCCAGTGCGGCGGCCTGACCGGCACCCTGGCCGGCGCCGTCGTCTACCACGACGGGCTGATCTACGTCGGCATGCAGGGCAGCACCGGCGGCGCGCGCGGCCGGGCGTACGCGCTCACGGCCGCCACCGGCGAGGTCGCCTGGACCTTCTGGGCGTGCCCCGGCGAGGGCCAGTTCGGCAACGACACCTGGGAGGGCGAGTCCTGGAAGACCGGCGGCGCGGTGCCGTGGATCCACCCGGCCGTCGACCCGGAGCTGGGCCTGGTCTACTGGACGTTCGGCGGCTCCTACCCGCGCCTGGACGGCTCCGGCCGGGGCGGCGACAACCTGTTCGCCAACTCGATCGTGGCCATCGAGGCCAAGACCGGCAAGCGCAGGTGGCACTTCCAGTCGGTGCACCACGACATCTGGGACCTGGACAACGTCATGGCGCCCGTGCTCGTGGACATCAAGGTCAAGGGCAGACTGCGTAGAGCCGTCGTCTACGGCAGCAAGGCCGGCATGTTCTACATCCTCGACCGGGAGAGCGGCGAGCCGCTGCACGGCGTGGAGGAACGCCCCGTGCCGCAGGACCCCCGGCAGAAGACCGCGCCGACGCAGCCCTTCCCCGGCGGCGAGCCGTTCATCACGCAGGCGCCCGAGTTCGGCAAGGCGACCAGGCCGGTGCCGTTCTATGCCTGGGGCGGCCTCTACACGCCGCACTGGGACCGGGCCACGATCATCTTCCCGGGCGCGGGCGGCGGCGCGGACTGGGCGCACCTGTCGTACAACCCGCACACGGGCTGGATCTACGTCGGGTACGGGCTGATCAACTCCGGCTTCTCCAACACCCACGACGGCCGGGTCAACACCTCGCGCCCGCTGGGCGAGTACTTCGCGGGCGGCATCGCGGCCGTGGACCCGCGTACCAACGAGCCGGTGTGGACCCTCGACCGCGAGTGGTCGCTGGCGCACGGCAACGGCATCCTGACCACCGGCGGCCGGGTGATGTTCCAGGGCGGGCCGGACGGGCTGCTGCACGCCATGGACGACACCGACGGCCGGATCCTGTGGAGCTTCCAGTGCGGCGCCGGCGTGCACACCAGCCCGATCAGCTACGAGATCGACGGCGAGCAGTATCTCGCGGTCCTGGCCGGCGGCAACGGGCTGCCGTATCCGGACATCCCGCGCGGCGACCACCTGTGGGCGTTCAAGCTGGGCGGCAAGGTGGCCCCGGCGGCCACGCCCACGCCGCCCAGGAAGCGCAACGACATCAGGGCGGCGGCCGTGGCCGGCAGCACCGTCACGCTCGGCCGGATCTGGGACGCCGCGAACCAGCGGCCCGGCGCGACCGAGAACACCGTCGCCCAGAACGCCATGTCACCCCAGCACCTGCGGGTGCCGAAGGGTACGACGGTCACCTTCGCCAACCCGGCCGACAACAAGTCCGCGCACGCCGCCGTGTCGTTCTTCGAGTACGAGTTCGACAGCGGCGTGCTGATGCCCGGCCAGTCCTTCACCCACACGTTCGACACCGCGGGCGAGTACTTCTACAACGACGCGATCTTCCCGCAGAACACCGGCAAGATCGTCGTCTACTGACGGCGCTCAGGCGAGGGGGTGGTCGAAGCCGCGTTCGGACATGCGCTTGGCCACCTCCCGCAGGTCCGCGGCGAACTCCGCGACGCGGTCGTCGCCGAAGCGCACCGTCGGGCCGCTGAGCGTCAGCGCCGCCACGGTCGCCCCCGAGCCGCTCGTCACGGGCACGGCGACCGCCGACAGGCCCGGCTCGCGCTCGCCGTGGCTGGCCGCGTAGCCGTCGCGCGCCGCCTGGTCGATCCACTCCCGCAGGGTGGCCGTGTGGGACTCGCCGTACGGGGAGGAGCGGGCGACCCGGGACAGCAGCCGCTCGGGGGCGTCCTTGAGCAGGATCTTCGAGGAGGCCCCCGCCCACAGCGGCAGCTCGTCGCCGACCCGTACGACGTGGCGCAGCGGCTGCGGGCTCTCCTGCTGGGCGATGCAGACGCGGTGGACGTCGCGCAGCACGTACAGGTTGACGGTCTCCCGCTGCCGCGCGCCGAGCTCGCGCATGAGCTGGACGGTCTCCGGCGGCAGCTCCCACGCCGTGCGGGCCAGATGCGCCCACCGCCACAGGGCGGGGCCGGCCGCGTAGCCCTTCGGCGTGCTCCACAGCAGCCCCATGTGCTCCAGGGTCTGCAGCAGCCGCAGCGCCGTCGTCTTGGCCAGCCCCGTCTCCTCGACGACCTCGCGGATGGTCAGCGTCCGCCGCTCCTCGGTGAGCAGCGACAGGATGTCGAACGCCCGCTGGACGCTGCGCACGCCGCCGCTCTCACCGGACTCTGCGGGAAGGTTCGAAGGCACGGGTCCTCACTTGTGGGTAGAAGGTGAACCTGCTGCCCACCTTCTCATGCGGTCCGCAGGCTAACATCCGGTCCGCTTGATGGTCCATATGATCCGCTATGTGGATCAGGGTCTTGCCAGAACCCGTACCGCCCTCATACCGTGAGGCCATCCACAGTGCGGTTCATGAGAACCGCTTAGCGGATCCCTGGAGCCGCCATGAACGCAATCCACGACACCGGCTGCCTGGTCGCCGGCCAGTGGCTCACCGAAGGATCGCGGGCCGAGCGCGTCGGCCCCTACGTCCGCCAGGTCGTCAGCCGGGCCAGAACGGCGCAGGCCGACGACGTCACCACAGCTCTCGGCTACGCTCAGCGGTCGGCGAGGACGATCGCGCGGCTGGCCCCGGCCACCCGCGCGGACATCCTGGAGCGCGCCGCCGCCGCGCTCACCGATCGCGGCGGCGAGCGCGGCGAGGAGTTCGCTCGCCTCCTGGCGCTCGAACTGGGCAAACCGCTCAAGGACGGGCGCGGCGAGGTGCTGCGGGTGGCCGACACGCTGTCCGTCGCGGCGGCCGAGGCCAGGCGGATCGGCGGCGAGGTGCTGCCGGTGGCGGGCTGGGCGCGCGGCGTCGGCAACACCGCCCTCACCCAGCGCGCCCCGGCGGGCCCGGTGCTGGCGATCACGCCGTTCAACGCGCCCGCGAACCTGCTGGCCCACAAGCTCGCCGCCTCCTTCGCCGCCGGCAACACCACCATCGTCAAGCCGCCGCCGCAGGCCCCGGCCGTCTCCACGGCGCTGGTCGAGCTGCTGCTCGACGCCGGCATGCCGGTCGAGGCCGTACAGGTCCTGCACGGCGGCGGCGAGGTGGGCGCGCGGCTGTGCGCGGCACCGGAGATCGCCGTGGTGAGCTTCACCGGCGGCGTCGCGGCCGGGCACGCCGTTGCCCACGCCGCCGGGCCGAAGCGGGTGCTGCTCGAACTCGGCGGCAACGCCGCGACCATCGTGTGCGAGGACGCGGACGTCGCCGAGGCGGCCCGGGTCTGCGCCCGCACCGGCTTCAGCAACTCCGGCCAGAGCTGCATCTCGGTGCAGCGCGTCTACGTCCAGCGCTCCCGCTTCGAGGACTTCGCCGACGCCCTGACCGGCGAGGTGAAGGCCCTGGCCGTGGGCGACCCCCTCGACCCGGCGACCGACGTGGGCTCGATGGTGGACGACGCCGCGGCCGAGCGCGTGGTCCGCTGGAGCGCCGAGGCCGCCGGGGCGGGCGCCCGCATCACCGCGGGCGGCAGCCGCGACGGGGCGGTGATGGCGCCCACCGTCGTGGTCGCGCCGCCCCGCGACGCGCGGGTGGTCAGGGAGGAGGTGTTCGGCGCGCTGGTGGCCGTGCTCCCCTATGACGGCTTCGACGAGGTGATCGAGGAGTGCAACCGCAGCTCGTACGGCCTTCAGGCCGGGATCTTCACCCACGACGTGCGCCGCATCCTCACCGCCTGGCGGGAGCTGGAGGTCGGCGGCCTGATCGTCAACGGCTCCTCCAACTTCCGCCTCGACCACGTCCCGTTCGGCGGCGTGAAGGACTCCGGCATCGGACGCGAGTCGCCCCGCTGGATGATCGAGGACTTCACCGTGACCAAGACCCTCATGCTCAAGGGGCTGACGATCTGGGGAGATCAATGACCACCGCCGCCCACGCGCTCGTCGCGCAGCTGGAGGAGCTCGGCGTCGAGTACGTCTTCGGCACCTGCGGGCACACCAACATCGCGGTGCTCGACGCGCTGGCCGACAGTCCCATCCGCTTCGTCATCGCCCGCCACGAGCAGGCCGCCGCGCACGCCGCCGACGGCTACGCCCGCGCCGGCGGCAAGCCCGGCGTGCTGCTCGTGCACGTCGGGCCCGGCCTGACCAACGCCGCCACCGGCGTCATGACCGCCGCGCTCGACTCGGTGCCCCTCATCGTGATCTCCGGCGACATCCCCTCCTACTACCGGGGCCGCCACCCGCACCAGGAGATCAACCTGCACGCCGACGGCGACCAGGCGTCGGTCTTCCGCCCCTTCGTCAAGCGGGCCTGGAACGTGCACCGCGCCCAGGACCTGGGCCGGGCCGTGGAGCGGGCCTTCTGGACGGCATTGTCGGGACGGCCGGGCGCCACGCTCGTCAACGTGCCGATGGACGTCTTCTCCCGGCCCGCGGCGCCGTACCCGCCGATCAGCCACGCGGCGCCGCCCGGCCTGCCCGAGGCCGGCGCCGAGCTGATCGCCGCGACGCTGGCGGCGGCCGAACGGCCGCTCATCTACGTCGGCGGCGGCCTGCGTGAAGAAGCCGACGCGCTGATCGCGCTGGCCGAGCATCTGGACATCCCCATCGCGCACTCGCTCATGGCCAAGGGCACCGTGCCCGACGCCCACCCGCTCGTGCTGGGCATGCCCGGCTTCTGGGGGCTGGAGCTGACGAACGCGTACGCCCGGGAGGCCGACGTCGTGCTCGCCCTGGCCACCCGCTTCGCCGAGACCGACGCCAGCTCCTGGGACCCCCGCTTCACCTGGGACTTCTCCGCCGGCAGCACGCTGATCCAGATCGACATCGACCCGGCCGAGCTCGGCCGCAACTACCCGGTGGCGATCGGCGCGGTCGCCGACGTGGGGCTCGCGGTCAGGGCGCTGGCCGAGGCCGCCAAGGCCCATCCCCCGGCCGACAGGCCGGAGCTGAGGGAGCAGATCCGCGAGGCCAGGTCCGGGCTGTTCACCGCGAGCAGGGAGCGCGGCCGGAGCGAGGACTTCCCGCTGCGGCCCGAGCGCATCCTGGCGGACCTGCGCGAGGCGATCCCCGCCGACGCCGTGCTGGTCACCGACGTGGGCTGGAACAAGAACGGCGTCGCCCAGTGCTACGAGCTGCCGCCACAGGGACGGTTCATCACCCCCGGCGGCGCCTCCACCATGGGGTTCGGCCCGGCCGCGGCCGTGGGCGTGCAGCTGGCCCGGCCGGAGCGGACGGTGGTCGCGCTCATCGGCGACGGCGGCATGAGCGCGCAGCTGCCCGCCGTGCCGCTGGCGGTCGAGCAGGGCGCCCCCGTGATCTTCGTGGTGATGAATAACAGGTCGCACGGGACCATCTCGGACCTGCAGGCGGCCCACTTCGGCCGCAGCCACGGCTGCGACTTCACCGACCCGGCCGGGCGGCCCTACAGCCCGGACTTCGCCGCGCTCGCCGTCGCGTGCGGCGCCGACGGTCACACCGTCACCACGCCCGCCGAGTTCGGCGCGGCCCTGCGCGCGGCCGTCGCGAACCGGCGTCCCGCGGTCATCGACGTCCCGATGGTGAACGAACCGGTGCCGACACCCGGCCACTGGAACATCAAGGACATCTATCAGGGGATGTTCTCCGACTGAAACCGTTGCGCGTTCGATATTTCCTCCGCTTCCGTGCGGCGCTATAACGAACGTACTAGTCCGTGAATTAACTCTCTCACCTACCCCCAGAGGTGAATCGTGAGATTTCCGATCGTCGCGGCCGCGTTCATCCTGCTCGCCGCCTGTGCCCCGCCCGGACAGTCGAACCAGCCAGGCGCCGGCGCCACCGGACCCATCAAGATCGCGAACGTCGACGCCCAGAGCGGGCAGCTCAGCTCGCTCGGCCAGTGGGAGCACAAAGGCGTGAAGCTGGCCATCGACGAGGCCAACAAGGCCGGCGGCGTCGACGGGCGGCAGATCCAGCTCGACCTGTTCGACAGCCAGGGCGACCCGACCGTCGGCACCAACCTGGCCAGGAAGATCGCCGGCGAGGGCTACGTCGCCATGCTCGGCACCGCCGAGAGCGCGGTCACCCTGGCCATGGCGCCCATCCTCAAGGACGCCAAGATCCCGAACATCACCTCGGGCCAGTCGCCCAAGCTCGCCGAGCTGAAGAGCCCGTTCCTCTTCCTCAACGCGCCGACCAGCGTCACCTTCGACGAGACGCTCGCCAAGTACCTGGTCGACGAGAAGGGGCAGAAGAAGATCGCGCTGATCAGCAACAACGGCGCCTACGGCAGCGGCGAGCACGACGCCTTCCTCGACGCCCTCAAGACCAGGAGCGTCACCCCGCTGGCCGACGAGGTCGTCACCCCCGACCAGAAGGACTTCAACGCCAACCTCGCCAAGATCCGCGAGAAGGACCCGGAGGTGCTGTTCATCGGCGCCGAGGAGGTCCAGTCGGGGCTGATCGCCAAGCAGGCCCGCGAGCTGGGGCTCAAGGCCGTCTTCGCCGGCGGCGCCCCGATGGGCACCGACGTGTACGCCACCACGGCCGGGCTGAAGAACGCCGAGGGCTCGATCGTCAGCTCGCCCTACCTGAGCAACGACGCCAGCGACGCCATCAAGGCGTTCGCCGCCAAGTACAAGGCCGCCTACAACGAGGAGGCCCGCATGCACGTCGCCAAGGCGTACGACGGCGCGTCGATCCTCATCGAGGCGCTCAAGCAGACCATGGGCGAGGGCGGGCAGAAGCTGGCCGACGCCATCCGCGGCGTCAAGCGCGCCGGGCTGCTGGGCGACTACGACTACGACGCCAACGGCGTCGGCATCCACACCACCAAGATCGGCCTGGTCAAGGACGGCAAGGTCGTGCCCGAGGCCGCGAGCTGACGTGCAGGTATTCCTCCAGACCCTGATCGGCGGGGTCACGTTCGGAGCGGTGTACGCGCTGGTGGCGATGGGGTTCTCGATCGTCTACCGCACCATGGGGCTGGTCAACTTCGCCCACGGCAGCGTCGTCATGATCGGCGCGTACGCCGCCTCCACGTTCTACCTGGCCAGCCGGCTCCCCTTCGCCGTCGCGATCGTCGTGGCCATCGCGGTCACCGGCCTCATCGGCCTGGTGATCGAGCGCTTCCTGCGCCCCCTGGAGAACAAGGACTTCACGCTGATGCTGATCGGCACGATCGGCTTCGGCGCCGTCCTGGAGGCGGGGGCGGTCCTCGTCTGGGGGGCCACCGGCCACGCGGTGCCCTCCCCCGTCGCCACCGAGCCGATCGACCTGGCCGGCGTCCGCATCCCCACGTACAACGTGCTCGTGATCGCGGTCGCGGCGGCGGCGACCGGGCTGCTGGCGCTGTTCCTGCAGCGCACCAAGCGCGGCGCGGCCATGCAGGCGGTCGCCATGGACCACCAGGCCGCCACCGCGGTCGGCATCCACGTCGGGCGCAGCAACGCCATGGCCTTCGCCATCGGCGCGGGCCTGGCGGCGCTGGCGGGCAGCCTGGTCGGGCCCATGCTGTACGTCAACCCGACCATGGGCGGCACCCTGGGCATCAAGGGCTTCGCGGCCGCCATGCTGGGCGGCTTCGGCAGCATGCCGGGGGCGATCGTCGGCGGGCTGGCCTTCGGGCTGCTCGACGCGTTCGCCGCGGGCAACTTCCAGGAGTACTCGGAGCTGGTGACGTTCCTGGTGTTCGCCGCCGTGGTCATGATCCGCCCGACCGGCATCTTCGGAGAGGCCACGGTGAACCGCGCATGAGACGTCTGGCCTGGCTCGTCCCCGTCGCCGTGGCCGCCTGGCTGCTCCCCTACGGCCTGGGCGGCTACTCGATGCACGTCGCCGACGTGGCGATCATCTTCGCGATCCTGGCCGTCGGCCTCGGCCTGACCATGGGCGTGGCCGGGCAGATCAACCTGGCCCAGGTCGCCTTCTTCGGCGTCGGCGCCTACACCGTGGCCATCCTCACCACGCAGGCCGGCTTCGGCTTCTGGACCGCCGCGGTCCTGGCGGTGGTGGCCGCCGTGGTCTTCGGCGCGCTCGTGGGGGTGCCCGCGCTGCGGATGCAGTCGCACTACCTGGGCATCGTGACGCTCGGCCTGGCCCTGGCCTTCACCAACTGGGTCACCAACGCCACCGTCGCGGGCCGCGCCGAGGGCATCAGCGATGTGCCGGTGCCGCCGATGTTCGGCCTCGACCTGTCCAGCGGCTACCTCTTCTACTACGTCGAGCTGATCGTCTTCGCGCTCGTCCTGGCCTTCGCCCTGCTGGTCGCCCACTCGCCGCTGGGCCGCAGACTCCGCGCCATGCGCGACGACGACCTCGCGGCGGGCGCGCTGGGCGCGGAGATCCCGCTGCTGCGCATGACCGCCTTCGTGCTGTCCGGCCTGTACGGCGGTGTCGCGGGCGTCCTGTACGCCGGGCTCATCCGTTTCGTCGCTCCCGAGTCGTTCAACATCGCGAACATGTTCCTCCTGCTCGCCATGGTGATCATCGGCGGCCGGAGCAGCGTCCTGGGCTGCGTCGTCGGCGCCGTCGCGCTCTCCCTGGTCAGGGAGGCGCTGCTGGACGCCTCCGCCTACGCCCAGCTCGGCTACGGCCTCGTGGTCGTGCTCGTGGTGGTGTTCGCGCCCAAGGGCCTGGCCGGGCTGCCCCGCCAGCTCCTGCGGCGCCGTCGCGACGGCTCGCGTGCCCAGCTCGGCCCCTTCCGGCCGTACGAGGCCGCCGCGCCCGCCCCTTCGGACGGCGACGTGCTGGAGGTCCGGGACGTGACCAAGCGGTTCAAGGGCCTGGTCGCGCTCGACGGGGTGTCGCTCACCGTGCCCGCCGGGCAGATCCGCGGCATCGTGGGGCCCAACGGCTCCGGCAAGACCACGCTGTTCAACGTCATCAGCGGCTTCTACACGCCCACCCAGGGGTCGGTGCGGCTGCGCGGGCGCGACGTGACGGGGGCGGCGCCGTACCGGCTGTCGCACCGCGGCGTGGCCAGGACCTTCCAGAACCTGCGCCTGTTCGAGGACCTCAGCGTGCGCGAGAACCTGCTCGTCGGCCTGGACCGCACTCCCACCACGTGGATCTGGCGCTATCCGGGCCTGCCCTGGAAGGTGCTGGGCTACGAGCGGGAGCTGCGCGAGCGGGCCGGGGAGCTCATCGAGCGGTTCGGGCTGGGCGAGGTCGCCGACGCCGAGCCGCGCTCGCTGCCGTACGGGATCCAGCGGCGCATCGAGCTGGCCCGCGCCATGGCCATGCGGCCCGGCCTGCTCCTGCTGGACGAGCCCGCCGCCGGAATGAATGGTGAGGAGGTGCGCCGGCTCGGCGAGATCGTCCGCTCCATCAGGGACTCCGGCGTGACCGTCGTGATCATCGAGCACAACATGGGCCTGGTCATGTCGCTGTGCGAGCAGGTCACCGTGCTGTCGGGCGGCCGCGTCATCGCCGACGGCCCGCCGGCCGAGGTGGCCGTGCACCCCGACGTCGTGGCCGCCTACCTCGGCGACTCGATGACCGCCCCCACCGCCGAGGAGGCCACCCGTTGAGCACGCTCACCGTCGAGAACCTCTCCGTCCACTACGGCGGTGTACGCGCCGCCCACGACGTCTCCTTCACCGTCGAACCCGGCCAGTCGCTGGGGATCATCGGCGCCAACGGCGCGGGCAAGACCTCCACGCTCAAGGCCGTCATGGGCCTGGCGCCCCGGCGGGCCGGCGCGATCCACTTCGGCGGGCACGACCTGCTGCGCACGCCCGCGCACACCCTGGTGCGGCACGGCATCGGCTACGTCCCCGAGGGCCGGCACGTCTTCCCGGGCCTGAGCGTCGAGAAGAACCTCCTGCTCGGGGCCTACACGCAGAGCTGGAAGCGCACGCCTGTCGACGAGGTGTACGAGGTCTTCCCGGTGCTGCGCGAGATGCGCCACCGCCTGGCGGGGGCCCTGTCCGGGGGCCAGCAGCAGATGCTGGCCGTCGGACGGGCGCTGATGTGCCGCCCCAAGGTGATGCTGCTGGACGAGCCCTCGATGGGGTTGTCGCCGATCCTCGTCGCCGAGATCGCCGCCGTGCTCAAGCGGCTCAACGCCGATGGCCTGGCCATCCTGCTCGTCGAGCAGAACGCCAAGCTCACCTTCGACGTCACCACGACCTGCCTGGTGATGGAGAACGGCGAGATCGCCGCCACCGGCACCTCGGCCGAGCTCCGCGACGACCCCCAGGTCCGCCGCATCTACCTCGGCCTGTGACCCCCCGGCGGCGGTACCCCGCGGCCGGGAGGTGGGTCAGCCGGCGATCTCCGCGATGTCCGGCTCCAGCAGGGGGAAGCGCTTGAGCACCTCCGGGTCGTGGCCGGCGACCACCAGGTGGGGCCCGTCGGCCAGCTCGTTGATCCGGTCGAAGGCGCCGTACATGCCGGTCATGCTGTGCAGGATCGGGAACGGCCGGTCGCCCTCGATGTTCTCGTAGAAGTGGCTCGCGTCGGAGGCCAGCACGACGTGCCCGCGGGCGGTGCGCACGCGCACCACCTGCATGCCCGCCGTGTGGCCGCCGACCAGGTGCACGCTCAGACCGGGCACCACGGTCGCGTCGCCGTCGAGCAGGGACACGCGGCCGTCCCGGCGGGCGGCCTGGAGGTGGGCGAGGTCGTCGTCGTTCAGCAGCCAGCGCTCCCCCGTGACGCGCTCGGCCCAGGGTCCCGTCCAGTAGTCCAGTTCGGCCTGCTGCAGGACGTAGCGGGCGGAGGTGAACTCGCCGGCGGTGCCGGTGTGGTCGTAGTGCAGGTGGGTCAGCACCACGTGATCGACGGCGTCCGCCGCCACGCCCAGCCGGGCCAGCGCCTCCACCGGCGAGGCCAGGTAGCGCAGCCCCGCGGCCCGTTCGGCGCGCGCCCGGCCGATGCCGGTGTCGATGACGACCGTGTGCTCGTCGTTGACGGCCAGCCAGACGTAGTACGCGGTGGGGTGCGGCTCGGCTCCCCGGGTGTCGTAGCCGTGGAAGTGCTCGCCACGCCGGGCATCGCGCTCGGCGTAGCGCAGGGCGTACACGCGGAAACCGGTCACACCCGCACCGGTTCCTTGAGCCCGAGCTGCTCGGTGGGGACGCGGTAGGTCTCCCGGGCGGTGGCCACGGCGGCCACGTTGACCAGGCACACGACGGCGGTGATGACCGACACGCCCAGCCAGCTGCCCTGGCCGGTACCCGCCAGCGCCGTGGCCACGGTCGGCGCGAAGCCGGCGATCGCGAAGCCGATCTGGGTGCCGATCGCCATGCCCGACAGGCGGACCCGGGTGGTGAACATCTCACCGTAGAACGACGGCCAGACGCCGCTGGTGGCGCTGTGCACGATGCCGAACATCAGGATGCCCACAACGAAGATCAGGGGATAGCTGCCGATGGAGATCGACCACAGGTAGGCGAACATCAGCGCCGCGCAGCCCAGCGAGCCGCCGATGAAGACCGGCTTGCGGCCGATCCGGTCCGACAGCCGCCCCCACAGCGGGATCGTGATGACCGCGGCGACGTTGGCCAGCACGCCGACCCACAGCATGGGGCCGCGTTCCAGGTGCATGGTGTTGACGGCGTACGACAGCGCGTGGACGGTGAAGATCGTGCTCACCGAGGCGATGACCGCGGCCACGACCACGCGCAGCACGTCCCCCCGCTGCTCGCGGAAGAGCACGGCCAGCGGCATCCTGGCCACGTTGTTGGTGGCGACCTCCTGCTCGAAGGCGGGCGTCTCCTCCAGCGTGCGGCGGATGACCAGCCCGACGGCGGCCACCCCGATGCTCAGCCAGAACGGCACCCGCCAGCCCCAGCTCAGCAGCTGGTCCTCGGGCAGCGCGGCGATCGGCAGGAAGATCGCGGTGGCGATGATCTGCCCGGCCTGGGTGCCGTTGAGCGTGAAGCTGGTGTAGTAGGCCCGGCGGGTGTCGGGGGCGTGCTCGAGCGTCATCGAGTTGGCGCCGGCCTGCTCGCCGGAGACGGAGAAGCCCTGCAGCAGGCGCAGGACCACGAGCAGGACCGGGGCGAGCACGCCGACCTGGTCGTAGGTGGGCAGGCAGCCCACCAGGAACGTCGAGGCGCCCATCATGACCAGCGTGGTGACCAGGACCTTCTTGCGGCCGAACTTGTCGCCCACGTGCCCGAGCACGAACGCGCCGACCGGCCTGGCCAGATAGCCGACGCCGAAGGTGGCCAGGGCCAGGAGCGTACCCGTGGCGGGCGAGCTGGACGGAAAGAAGATCTTGCTGAAGACGAGCGCGGCCGCGGTGCCGTAGATGAAGAAGTCGTAGTACTCCAAGGCACTACCGATCCATGCAGCTATAGCCGCTTTGCGAGGTTTGCCCTGCACCGTCACGATTATGCTCCTCACGGGGGGAATGGCATAGCGCAGTGGCAGGAAACTAACTCACTGGTTCGTACATTACAAGGGTGTTGCCAATCGGTTACCTGGGATTCGGCTCTCAGGCCTGACCGCGGAGGTAGGCGACGACCATCTCGCCCACCATCCGGCGCAGCCGATCGCGGTGCTCCGGCGCCGTCATGTCGCGCCCGAACAGCGCGCCGAACGTGTGCTGGTTGGCCACCCGGAAGAAGCAGAACGAGCTGATCATCATGTGCACGTCGATCGCGTCGGCGTCGGTCACGAACTCGCCCGAGGCCTGCCCCGCGTCCAGGATGCGCGAGATGACGTCGAGCACCGGCGTGCCGAGGTTGGCCAGCACCTCGGACTTGCGGATGTGCTCGGCCTGGTGGACGTTCTCGATGGCGACGAGCTTGATGAAGTCGCGGTGCAGGTCGTGGTGGTCGAAGGTCAGCTCCGCCAGGGTGCGGATCGCCTCCACCGGGGCCAGGTGCTCGACGTCGATCGTCCGCTCCATCGCCCGGACCTCGGTGTAGGCCTTCTCCAGGACCGCGATGTAGAGCCGCTCCTTGCTGCCGAAGTAGTAGTAGATCATGCGCTTGGTCGTGCGCATGCGCTCGGCGATCTCGTCCACGCGCGCGCCCGCGTACCCGTGCCGGGCGAACTCCTGCTGGGCGACCTTGAGGATCTCCGCCTTGGTGCGCTCGGCGTCCCGCTGGCGTTCGGAGGCGACGGGTTGCGTGGTCATTCGGTCATCTTAGTGAGGTCCGGCGTGCTGTACGGAGAGCCGGATCGGGGCGTTCCCGGCGCCGTACCCCTGGTAGCCGCCCGTGCGCTGGACGAGCTCGAAGAAGACGCGGCCCACGGTGACGGTGTACAGGTGCAGGAACTCGCCGTGGGCGTCCCGGTCGTACAGCACGCCCAGCTCCCTGAGCTCGGGGTCGACGTCGTCGTGGCGGGCCTCCAGGTCGTCGTAGTAGTTGGCGGGGATGGGCAGCAGCAGCTCCGGATGCTCGGCCCGCAGGCGGCGGGCGACGGCCACGACGTCGTCGCAGGCGAGCGCGACGTGCTGCCACGGCAGGTCCCTGGCGCCGACCTGGGTGAGGTTGATGACCATCCGGACCGCGCCCTCGGCGGCCGACATCGCCTTGCTGCGCAGCAGCCCGTACGGGTCGGGCAGCTCCAGGCTCTCCTGGGGCCGCAGGCCGAGCACGGTGCGGTAGAACAGCTCGGCCTCGTCGAAATAGTGGAACGGCTGGGTGAGGGCCACGTGGTCGATGCGGGTGATCTCCCCGGCGACCGGCCCAGAGAGCGGCCTCGCGGGGTCGAAGTCGTCGAGCCAGGCCGTGTCGCAGAAGAAGATCTCGGTGCCGTCGGGGGCGGCGACGGCGTCCAGGCGCGCCTCCCTGGGCGCGCGCTCGCGCGGCAGGACCGGCGACAGCAGCGACTCGGCGTGCTTGACCGCCGCGCCGGGGTCGGGGCTGTCCAGCCCGATGGCGACCAGCGCGGGGTCCCCGCCTGCGGCGTTCAGCAGCAGCCGCGCGCCGCCCTGCTCCCACAGCTCGACGGGTTTGGTGGGATGTGTCCCGGTACGTTGGAAGCCGAGCGCGCTCAGGACTCCGCCGAGAGCTTCGGGGTCGGCCAGCTCCGCGAAGGCGAACCCGGTGGGGACGGCCGGATGGGCGGCCCCGTACAGGGTGTCCTCCAGGGCGATGAGCGAGCGCATGCCGTCGCGGGCCGTGCGGGCGGTGCCGGCCTGGCGGAAGTGGTCGTTGAAGACCTCCAGCGAGAGCGGGCCGGTGTATCCGGCGTCGAGGACGTGCCGGACCAGCCCCGCCACGTCGAAGTTGCCCTGGCCGGGGAAGCAGCGGTAGTGGCGGCTCCACTGCAGCACGTCCATGGCCAGCAGCGGCGCGTCGGCGAGCTGGAGGAAGAAGATCTTCTCGCCGGGGATCGCCTCGATGCCGATCGGGTCGGAGCCGCGCGACAGGATGTGGAAGCTGTCCAGGCAGGTGCCCAGGTTCGGGTGGTCGGCCATGCGCACCAGGCGCCAGGCGTGCAGGTACTCGTTGACGTGCCGGCCCCAGGCCAGCGCCTCGTAGGCGATGCGGATCCCGTGCTCGGCGGCCCGTTCGGCGAGCAGCCGCAGCTGGGAGGCGGCCAGCTCGTCGTCGCCGATCGCCTCGGGCGAGACGTTGGAGCAGACCAGCAGCAGGTCGGCGCCCAGCCGCTCCATGGTCCGGAACTTGTGCTCGGCGCGGCGCAGGTTGCGGGCCAGCAGGTCGGCGGGCACGGCCTCGAAGTCGCGGAAGGGCTGGTAGAGGTCGATGGAGAGCCCCAGGTCCGCGGCGCGGGCCCGGATCTCCTCGGGCGGCAGCGGGCAGACCAGCAGGTCGTTCTCGAAGATCTCCACGCCGTCGAACCCGGCGGCGGCGATGGCGTCCAGCTTCTCGGTCAGCGTGCCGCTCACCGACACGGTGGCGATGGACTTGCGCATGACTTCTCCTCAGACGGTCACCAGGTCGGTCAGGTGGGCGAGCATGCGCTCGGTGTCGGGTTCGCGGCCGGTGAACAGGCGGAAGGCGTGCGCGGCCTGGAAGACGACCATGCCGCCGCCGTCCAGCGTCCGGCAGCCCGCCGCGCGGGCCTGCTTGAGCAGCTCCGTCTCCAGCGGCCGGTACACGATGTCGGCCACCCACAGGCCGGGGCGCAGCAGCGCCGCGGGCAGCGGCAGCCCCGGGTGGTGGGCCATGCCGGTGGGCGTGGCGTGCGCCAGCCCGTCCGCCTCGGCGAGCAGTCCGGGCAGCTCGTCCTGGGTGGCGGCGCCGGCCCGGCCGGCGCCGAACCGGGAGCTCAGCTCCGCCGCCAGCCGCACCGCCCGGCCGGGGTCGGCGTCGACGATCGTGACCCGGTCGGCGCCCAGGGTGAGCAGCGCGTGCCCGACCGCCGCCCCCGCGCCGCCCGCGCCGAGCTGCACGATCCGGCGGGTGGGCGCGTCGGGCAGGCCGCGGGCGAACGATTCGGCGAACCCCGTCCAGTCCGTGTTGTGCCCGATGGCGCGCTCGCCGTCGAACACGACGGTGTTGACGGCGCCGAGCATGCGGGCGTCCGGCGACAGGTCGTCCAGGTGCGGGATGACGCTCTGCTTGCACGGGTGGGTGATGTTGAGCCCGTCGTAGCCGAAGCGGCGCGCGGTGCGTACCAGCTCTCCCACGTCGAGCCCGAGCACGTCCGTGTCGAGCAGGCGGTAGACGTAGTGCAGCCCGTGGTGGACGGCCTCCCGCTCGTGCAGCGGCGGGCTGAGCGAGGGGCCGATGCCCGAGCCGACCAGCCCGGTCAGGAACGAGGCCATCAGTTCTTCCTCTCCGGCGGATGGGACAGGTGCGTTGGACGCCTCCTAATGTACGTACTAGTGAGTTAGCTGGCTAGACGAGGGCCGGCACCGGCCCTTCCCCGGCCCCGGAGTCAGGCGAACGGCTGAGCCATCTGGTCCAGCACCTCTTCCGTGATCTCCCGCATCGTCCGGGTCTCGTCGTCGAGCCACTTCTGCGTGGCGATGCGCATCGCGACCAGGAAGGCGGCGGCGATCACCTCGGGACCGACGCCCCCGGCCTGCTCGCGCCCGGCCACCGCCGCGTCCAGCTCCCGCTCCAGGCGCATCCGGCTGGCCAGCTGCCTGGCCAGCAGCGAGGGGTGGCGCATGACCAGCCTCGTGCGCACCTGCCACTCCCGGTCGGGGGCGACGGTCTCGACCTCGAAGATGTCGAGCGCGCTGCGCAGCGCCCGCCAGGCCGACAGCTCGGGCGGCTGCTCGCGCACCCGCCGCACGAGTTCGAGCAGGCGCTGCTCGTCGCCGTAGAGCAGCGCCTCCTCCTTGCCGTCGAAGTAGTTGGAGAACGTCCGGCGCGAGATGTTGGCGGCGTCGGCGATGGCCTCGACCGTGACGTTGTCCAGGCCGTGCTCGATCGCCAGCCGCAGCGTGGCCTCGTGCACCGCTCTGCGGGTCTCGGCCTTTTTGCGCTCGCGCAACCCCATTGTGCTGTCCATGACGGAGGCAAGCTTACCCGGCGGGAATAGATGCCCAGTGCGCAAAGTTTCCCATTGAGCATGTATGGTGTCCCGGTCCCACGTACTCACTTGGAGGTTCGCGCATGAGCGCACAGACGGCAGCGCCGTCGCCGGCGGCGGAGCCGATGGCCCACCGCCAGGTTCTGGAGGCACTCAGCGGCCTGTTGCTCGTCCTCTTCGTCGCGATGATCAGCGGCACGGTCGTCTCGGTCGCGCTCCCCCAGATCATCGGCGCGCTCGACGGCAGCCAGTCGCAGTACACGTGGGTGGTCACGGCCTCCCTGCTGGCCTCGACCGCCTCCACCCCCATCTGGGGCAAGCTGGCCGACCTGTTCGACAAGAAGCTGCTCCTGCAGATCTCCATCGTGATCTTCATGGTCAGCTCGCTGGCCTGCGGCTTCGCCCAGAACACCGGGCAGCTCATCGCCTTCCGCGCGATCCAGGGCCTGGGCATGGGCGCCCTGCAGATCCTCACGCAGGTGATCATCGCCGCGATGATCACTCCCAAGGAGCGCGGCCGCTACAACGGCTACCTCGGCGCGGTCATGGCCGTGGCCACCGTCGGCGGCCCGCTGCTCGGCGGCCTCATCTCCGACACCTCCTGGCTGGGCTGGCGCTGGTGCTTCTTCATCGCCGTGCCGTTCACCGTCGTCGCCTTCGCGCTGCTGACCAAGACCCTGCGCGTGGCGACCGTGCGGCGCTCGGACGTGAGCATCGACTACTGGGGAGCCACCCTCATCGCCGCCGGCGTCAGCGTCCTGCTCATCTGGGTCACCTTCGTCGGCAACGAGTTCGACTGGCTGTCCTGGCAGACCGCGGCCATGGCGGGCGGCGGCGTGCTCCTGCTCGCCCTGGCGACCTGGGTCGAGTCCCGGGTCACGGAGCCGGTCGTGCCGCTGCACGTCATCAGCAGGCGCACCCCCGCGCTGGCCATCCTGGCCAGCCTGGCGGTCGGCATGGCGATGTTCGGCGGCTCGGTCTTCCTGGGCCAGTACTTCCAGATCGGGCGCGGGTACGGCCCGACCGCCGCAGGTCTGCTGACCATCCCGATGATGGCCGGCGTGCTGCTCTCCTCGACGATCAGCGGCCGGATGGTCTCCAGGAGCGGCCAGACCAAGCCGTACATCCTGGCCGGCCTGGTCGTCCTGACGCTGGGCTTCGCCGGGCTGGCCACGATCGACCACCAGACCTCGATGGTGCTGATCTCCGCGTACATGCTGGCCGTGGGCGTCGGCGTGGGCATGTCGATGCAGAACCTCGTCCTCGTCATCCAGAACACCGTCCCGCTGCGCGAGATCGGCGCGGCCAGCGGCGCGATCACCTTCTTCCGCTCGCTCGGCGGCACCGTCGGCGTGTCGGTGCTCGGCGCCGTCCTGGCCAACCGGGTGGCGTCCAACATCGCCGAGGGCCTGGCCAAGGCCGGCATCCCAGCCGGCGGGCAGGCGGCGGGCGGCAGCCTCAACCTCGCCGCGCTGCCCGAGCCGATCAAGGTGATCGTCAGGTCCGCGTACGGCGACGCCACCGGCCACATCTTCCTCATCTCAGCCGCGATCGCCGTCGTCGGCCTCGTCGCCGCGGCCTTCCTCAAGCCGGCCAAGCTCCGCGACAGCCTGGACCTGCCCGAACCCGCCATGGAGCAGGCCCCGGCGAACGCCTGACCTGCGACGGCAAGGATTCGCCAGTTCATGGTCAGCCGCGGGTCGCTCCGGAGTGGGGCGGGTCCCGGCGCGGTAAGAGGAGGTCGCGAGGGATCGGGGGGAGGGTCCAATGGCGGAGGCGGGTGGTGGCGATGGCCCCAGTCAGGACATCGCCCGCGTGGGTCGCATACTCGCCCAGATCGTCGCGCCGACCACCGTCATCACGTCGCTCCTGATGTACATCGGGACGATCCGCCTCAACACCATGTACTCGGAACTCGGGATCAACTCCAGCATGCTGAGCTTCCCCTTCCAGGAATACGTGATGGGTAGTGTCAAGGTGGCCGACGAGCCACTGGCGATAGTCCTCCTGCTGCTCCTGGTGGCGCCCTTTGTGCACGGGGTACTGATCCGATTCACCCTCTGGCATCGCACCGCTCTGGGGTGGACCATCCTGGCACTTTCCACGCTCGGAGCCGTCAGCCTAGCGGTGGCCGTGGCAGCCATGGCTGATTGGCCCAGGTCTTGGCATCAGCCACTCTTCGTCAAGCCCCTCTTCTTGAGCCTCGGCGCGATCTTGCTGGTTTACAGCATTTACCTATACACCACGCTCCACTCTGGCCAGGTGATGTCCTCCACCGGTCAGATCGTCCAGCGCACAGCCCTCGTGGCCCTGGCGCTGCTCCCGATGCTGTGGTACATGGATGACCACGCGAGGGAAATGGGAAAGGAGGATGCCAAGCAGATCCGGGAACACCCGGAAGAAATACTGGTGGCCGTGGTGGTCTACGCGCCGCAGCAACTGAACCTGGAGGGTCCGGGAATCCAGAAGACCCCGCTCACGGAGCCGAATGCGAAGTTCCGCTACCGGTACACCGGCCTGCGCCTCCTGATCGAGTCCAACCAGCAATACTTCGTCGTGCCCGCCTGCTGGGGCACCACCCCCGGCGCCCGGGCCATCGCCCTTCCGGCCGACGGTTCGATCAGGCTCGAGACCTTGAACGTCGCGAACAAGCCGCCCTGCTCCCGAGGCGGGCGGTAGTCGGTCAGGCCCAGCCGTAGACCGAGCGGACCGCCGCGGCGACCTCGTTGACCAGGCTCATGTTGTTGCCGTTGGACAGGATCGCGTACCCGGCCCCGAGCTCCGGATAGCCCTTGAACACGGACTTGAAGCCGTAGTTGGAGCCGTCATGGGTGTAGGAGAAGTTCTTCGTCCCGGAGCCGGCGACGAAGAAGCCCCGCCCCATGGTGGGCTCGGGCCCCGCGGTGAGCAGCGTGCGGACCGAGGCCTTGGTGAGCGGCCCGGCGATGTCGCCGGAGGCGGTCCACGCCTTGTTGAGGTGGCACACCAGGCGGCACAGGTCGAGGACGTTCGTGTAGAGGCCGGCGGCGGCCGACTCCGGGTAGCGGTTGCGCTTGCCGGAGATCACCGTGCCGGTGGCGGTGTGGCCGGCGGCCAGCTCGAAGCCCGGTGACAGCGCGTAGGAGCTGTTCTTCATGCCGAGCGGCCCGAACACCTCCTTGTCCATGTACGACGCCAGCGACAGCCCGCTCTTCTGCTCCACCATCCGCTGCGCCAGAACGAACCCGGCGCCGGAGTAGTGGAACTCGGCCCCCGGGGCGGTGGTGAGCTCGATCTTCGGCGAGTTGCCCTCGCCGTTCATGACCTGCAGCAGCGAGGGCACGGTCGCGCCGGGACCGTAGCCGGCGAAGCCGCCGCCGCCGGTGTCGAAGCCGGTGCAGGCGTCGGCCGGGGACGTGGAGCCGCGGCCGATGAGGCCGGCCCGGTGCGTGAGCACGCGGTCGATGGTCGGCACCGCCGTCGAGGTGACGCAGTCGCGGCGCGGCAGGGTCCAGCCCAGGTGGGGCCGGATGTCGCCGGTCAGGGGCAGCTTGAGCGTCTGCGCCAGGCGCATGACGCCGACCGCGGCCACGGCCTTGCTGATGGAGGCGGCCTGGAAGGCGGTCTCGGGGTGCGCGGCGGCGCCGCTGCCGGCCTCCAGCCAGCCGTACCCGGTGGACCAGGCGATCTTGTTGCCGACCACCACCGCGACGGCCACCCCGGGCGTCTTCCACGCGTTCATCCGCTGCCAGATGGTCGCGCCGCCCACCGCGTTCTCGACCTGCCGCACCCGGTCGGCGGGCAGCGCGGGCACCTTGCCGCGCGTGCTCGCCACCCAGCCGCCGGCCGCGGAGAAGGCGACGTTGTGCAGCTGCCAGCCGGCGGCGGCCAGCTCGTTCAGCTTCTTGAAGCAGGCGTCGTCGATGGCGCGCGCGTGGAACTCGTCCTGCGCCACGACCACCCATCCGCCGCCCTTGGGGAAGGCGACGCCGGTCAGGCGGCGCCCGCCCTGCGTCAGGTTGCGCATCATCTGGTAGCACTCGTCGTCGACGCCCCGGGCGTAGAAGCCCGTGGTGTCGGCCACCGCCCAGCGGTCGCCGCCGGCCGGCGGGAACGAGACGTGCACGACCTGCCGGCCGGCGGTGTAGGAGTCGCTGACGCGCTGGTGGCACGCCTCGGGCAGGCCGCGCGCCGCCATCCCCTTGTCACTCGTGATCACCCAGCGGTCGCCGCCCTCCGGCGGGAAGGCCACGCAGTGGATCTTCGCCCCGGCCTTGACCATCTTTCCGAGCTCGGCGAAACACGCGTCGGGCACGCCTCGGGCGAAATAACGGCCGTCCTGGGTGACGATCACCCAGCCGCCGGACGGCGTGAACGCAACCGTGGTCACGCCGTACGGCGCCAGCTCCCCCATCTTGGCATGCAGCTCATCGGGAACACCCGCGTCGGCGAACGGGTAGCCCGCCGCCAGCGCCGGCCGGGCGAAATCCACGGCGGCCAGGCCCGCGGCGCCGGTCAGGGTGAGGAAATGTCTGCGGTCCAAGGGGGAACTCCTCAGGGGGCAATGGTCACCAACTGCGTTTGAATCATGGCAGACCGCAGACACTCCTCGATTCACCCCACGGTGGGCGGGCCCTGCTCGATGCGGCGCAGCACGGGCGCGAGCCGATCCAGGTCGGCGCCGTCGATCGGCTGGCGCTCGTCCCACCAGGTGGCGCCCGCGTCCATGAGCGGGCCGAGCAGGTCGCGGGACTGGGCGGCGCCCGTGGGGCTGACGCCGCCGACGACGAGCTCGAAGGGGCCGTCGTCCTCGCGCTGCTCACGTACGTACGCGGCCAGCTCCCGCACCTGGTCGACGGGCGGCCCGTATCCGTGCGAGCCCGGCCCGAACAGCGGGACGGCACCGTCCCAGCGAGCGGCCCGGCGCATCGGCCTGCGGTTGGGCCAGAACCCGGCGACCCACACCGGCGGGCGGGGGCGTTGCACGGTCGGCGGCAGCAGGGTCACGTCCTCGGCCCGGAAGTGCCGCCCGTGATGGGTGACCGGCTCGCCGCTCCAGTAGCGGGCGAGCAGGTCCAGGCCCTCGTCGAGGAGCTCGGCGAGCACGACCGGGTCGGTGGGCTCGCCGAAGCTGCCGTACTCGTCCTCGATCGGCCCGCCCAGGCCCGCGCCGAAGATCACCCGGCCGCCGCTGAGCGCGTCGAGCGTGGCGACCTGGCGGGCCAGCTGCTGCGGCCGGCGCCGGGCGACCGGGGTGACCAGGGTGCCGAGCCTGATCCGGGTGGTCGCCAGCGCCGCCGCCGTCAGCAGCATCCAGGGGTCGCCGAACGCCCGCCGCCTGCTCTTGACGTGGACGACGTGATCCCAGACGAACAGCGCGTCCCAGCCCGCCTGTTCCGCGGCGACGGCCACCGAGGCGACGGTCCTGGGGTCGGCGAAGTCGCCGAAGTTCGGAATGTTGATCGAGAAGTGCATCCCGCCATGCTGCTGGCCCGCGGCGGGGGACGGCAATCGTTTTAAGGTGTGTCGGCGATGTCGTTGGCGGCCACGTACCCGAAGGTCATGGCGGGGCCGATGGTCGAGCCGGAGCCGGCGTAGCTGTGGCCCATGACGGCTCCGCTGGCGTTGCCGGCGGCGTACAGGCCGGGGATGACCGACCCGTCGGCCCGCAGCACGCGCGACCGGGCGTCGGTGCGCATCCCGCCCTTGGTGCCGAGGTCCCCCGGGACGATCTTGAACGCGTAGAAGGGCGGCAGCCACAGCGGCGCGAGGCACGGGTTCGGCTTGACCAGCGGGTCGGCGTAGTAGCGGTCGTAGGCGCTGTCGCCGCGGTGGAAGTCGAGGTCCTTGCCGGTCGCGGCGAACCCGTTGAAGCGGTCGATGGTGCCGCGCAGCGCCGCCTGCGGGACGCCGATCTTCTGGGCCAGCTGCTCGATCGTCCACGCCTTGAACGCGGCGCCGCCGGCGAACCATTCGTCGGGCAGCGGCAGCAGCGGCGCGACGTCCCGGAACAGGTACTTGTTGCGGTAGTTCTGGTCGACGATGAGCCAGGCGGGGATGTGCGGCGCGGACGCGCTGTTGCGGTCGTACATGACGTGGACGACGTCGCTGTAGGGGGCGCCCTCGTTGACGAAGCGCACGCCGTTGCCGTTGACCAGCAGGCAGCCCGGCAGGGTGCGTTCGGCCAGGCAGAAGTACGGCTGGCCGGGCAGCGGGATGGCCGGGCCCCACCAGGCGTCGTCCATCAGGTCCAGCGCGGCGCCGACCCGTTCGCCGGCCTCGATGCCGTCGCCGGTGTTCTCCTTGGCGCCGACGGTCCAGCTCGTGCCGATGGGCTGGCGCTGGAACTCCGTGCGCATGGCCGCGCTGTGCTCGAACCCGCCCGAGCCGACGATCACGCCGCGCTTGGCCTTGACCAGGCCACCGGGCGTGACGACGCCGGTGACGCGGCCGGACTCGACCTTGAGGTCGAGCAGCGGGGTGTTCAGCAGCACCGGCACGCCGGCCGAGAGCAGCCCCGCGCGCAGGCCGGCGGCCAGGGACTGGCCCATGGTCAGCGGCTTCTCGCCGCGCAGCGCGGCCTCGGTGCCGCGCAGCAGGCACGCGGCGCTCACCTCGAGGCCCTTGGCGTTGACGGCGGCGAGCGTCAGCCACTTGTAGTCGGCGCTGTAGACCACCAGGCCCGCGGGGGTCTGGATGTACGGGCCGTTCAGGTGGGCCAGCTCGGCGCCGAGGATGTTGCCGTCGAGCTGGGCGGGCTCGATGGAGCGCCCGTTCGGCATGCCACCGGTGAACTCCGGATAGTAGTCGGAGTAGCCCTCCATGAACCGGAAGCGCAGCGGGCTGTTGCGCATCACGAACGAGATCATCGCCGGCCCGGCCGACAGGAAGGCCCGCTGCCGCTCGATCGGCACGGTGTCGCCGACGACGCGGGCCAGGTAGGCGGCGGCCTTGGCCGGGGTGTCCTGGACTCCGGCGGCGAGGATGACCTCGTTGCACGGGATCCAGATGCCCGCGCCCGATCGGGCGGCCGAGCCGCCGAACGTCGGGGCCTTCTCCACCACGACGGTACGCAGCCCGCGTTTGGCCGCCGTCAGCGCCGCGGCCATCCCGGCGGCTCCGGCGCCGACCACCACGACGTCGTACTCGACCTCGGCACGGGCCGGCGCGCTGCCGAGCGCGGCGCCCGCGACCATTGCGCCGCCCGCCACGGCGGCCCCGCGTAACAGGGCGCGCCGGCTCTGGCCCTGGGGGGTGAGGCTGGATTCGACCATGACGGCAAGCATGCGCTTGGTTGTTTTCACTGTCAATGCAGCCGGGTGTTGACGCCGCCGCCGAAGCCTGGTGCCATGATCGGGACGGTCCGTAGAGGAGATGCGATGCGACGATTGGCCGTCGTGCTCCTGTTCGCCGCGGCGCTCGTGGCGCCCGCGACGACGGCGTACGCCGAGACGTGCTCGACCACGCTCCCCCAGCCGGACGGCCACGGCATCACCTGCGTGCGGGTCGAGCGACATCTCCAGAACGACGGCTCCGAGCTGCGCGACGTCGTCATGACCTCGACGGCGATCTTCCAGGCGGCCGGCGGCACCCCCGCGATCGACCCGCTCGCCCACGAGATCAGCGTGCGCGTCTATCTGCCCCCGGGGTACGACCCCGCCAGGAGCACCCGCTACCGCTCCCTCTACCTCATCAACGGCGGCGGCGACGACTACGACGAGTGGACGACCAAGACCGACCTCGTGTCCCTGATCCGCACCACGCCCGGCCACCCGTACGACGGGATCGTGGTGATGCCGACCGGTGGCATGACCGGCTGGTACAGCGACTGGGCCGGGCGTACGGACGGATATTTCGCGCCGAAGTGGGAGACGTACCACATCTCGCAGCTCATCCCCTGGATCGACGCCAACTTCAACACGATCGCCAACCGGTCGGGGCGGGGCCTGGCGGGGCTGTCGATGGGCGGGTTCGGCACGCTGAAGTACGCCGCCGCGCACCCCGACGTGTTCTCCGTCATCGGCGCCTTCTCGCCGGGCATCGACCTGCGCGGCAAGCCCGCCCAGCGGACGGTCTCCGACTCGATGTGGCAGTCCGGGGCCGCGATCACCGTGCTGGACCCGGGGCCGTACCGGGTCAACAAGTACGACGGCTGGCTGCCCGTGCTCGACCAGCAGCAACAGCTCGTCTACCGGCTGGACACCCTGTTCGGGCCGCACACCACCAGCGCCTCCGGAGACCTCGACTGGCCCGCCGCCAACCCGGCGGTGCTCGTGACGGAGGGCAGGTACGCGCCCTTCAGCGGCAGGCTCGGCCTGTACGCGGGCGGCTGCCAGTCGCTGCCGCGCGACCCGTCGGGCCGGTACATCCTCGGCGACGGCCACGGCCCCGCGCCCGCGGAGTGCGCCTACAGCACCACGTCCCCGGCGAACACCGACGCCCTCGCGGTGAACGAGGCCATCCTCGGCTCGTACGCGAGCGTCTTCGACCAGACCCTGACCGGCCTGGGCGTCGGCCACCGCTACTGCTACGGCACGGGCGGCCACGACTGGAACTCCTGGCCCGCCATGCTGACCGACTTCCTCCAGTACGCCTACGGCACGGCCCCGCCCCGCTGCCCCAACGCCTGACGCGCCGGACCTTCCGTCCGCTGGCGCTCATGCCGTGCAGAGCCACCGCGCCGCCGGTCGCCGCGACCATCCAGCGCCCGGCCGCGTGGCGCCGGGACAGCAGCAGCGCTCCCGTCGCGAGCACGACCGCCTCCGCCACGCCCACCATCAGGTTCGCCAGCATCGACCAGACCGGCAGACCGGGGTCGAGGAGGAGTGCGGCGGCCTGGAAGACCATGGCCAGCAGCCCCGGAAGGCACAGCAGCGCCGGCGTCGCCGCGGCGGTCGCGGTGCCGCCACCGGGCTCGGTCGCCGCCGCCGGGCGTTCCGCCTCGCCGGCGCCCCGCGCAGGGGGCTCCGGCGGTTCGGGGTCGCCGGGCGGGGTCAGGGTAGGGATCGCCGTGCGCCGTTCGGTGATCATGGCGGTGACGTCCGGTGGGAGCCAGTGGGTGACGGCGTCGGGCCCCTCCAGCCGGTCGCGCGGTGGACCAGGCCCGTCGAGTGGATCGCGGCCGGCCCCTCGGTCAGGCCCGCCCCCAGCACCCGGACCGCCGCGGGCGGCCTCGACCTCGGCGGCGAACCGGCGCCGGAACTCCGCGTCGCCCCCTCAGTGAGGCTTTCGGAGGCGTGCGGACGGGCAGACGGGGACGGGCAGCTCGTCGGGCGAGGGCCGCACGCCGGACAGCAGCAGGGCCAGGTAGCGGCGCGGATCGGCGTGCTCGGGGTCGCGCGGGTGCACGGTCGCCAGGGCCATCACGACGATCGCCGCCAGGTCGCGCACCATCAGGTCCGCCCGCACCCGCCCCTCCCGCTGCGCCCTGGCCAGCACGACGCCCAGCGGCCCCATGAACCGCTCGGCGATGTCGACCGTGAACGCGCCCGACTCCCGGGCCGCCCGCAGCAGCCCGTGGTGGGCGGCCAGGGTGTTCACGGTGGCCGCCAGCGCCTCGGTGAGCGCGCTCCCGGCGTCGTCGGCGTCGCGGGCGGCCAGGGCGAGCGGTTCGACCTCCTCGGCGAAGTACGTCTGGAACGCGGCCCTGATCACCCCGTCCCGGTCGCCGAACCTCCGGTAGACGGTCGCGATCCCGATCCCGGCGCGCCGGGCGATCTCGTCGAGGGACAGCGCCGGGCCGCTCTCGCGCAGACTCGCGATCGCGGCCCGGACGATCTTGTCCGAGTTACGCAGCGCGTCGGCTCGCTGTCCCTGCTCGTGCACGATCCGTCACGTTAGCAGCCGGTCACCAGGCCACCGGGAACGAGCGCAGCCCGTACACCACGTTGAAGGCGCGGAACTCGGCCGGCTCCCCGGCCTCGCGCAGTCCGGGGAAGCGCTCGAAGAGGGCGGGGAAGGCGATCTGCATCTCCATCCTGGCCAGCGGCGCACCCAGGCAGTGGTGCACGCCGTGGCCGAAGGCCACGTGCCCCATGTCGCCGCGGCCGATGTCGAGCCGGTCGGGGTCGGCGATGTAGGCCGGGTCGCGGTTGGCCGCGGGCAGGGCGCACACCACCAGGTCGCCCGCCGCGATCGGCTGCCCGGCCAGCTCGGTGTCGGCGGTGGCGACCTTGAACGTGCCCGTGTGGACGATGCTGAGCCAGCGCAGCAGCTCCTCCACGGCGGCGTTGATCCGCTCGGGCTCCCGTCTGAGGAGCTCCAGCTGTTCAGGGTGGCGCAGCAGGGCCAGGGTGCCGATGCCGAGCATGTTGGAGGTGGTCTCGTGGCCGGCCAGCAGGAGCAGCGAGGCGATGCCGGCCAGCTCGTCGGTGCTCAGGTCGTCGCCGTGCTCGCGGACGAGCATGCCGAGCAGGTCCTCGCCCGGCTCGGTCCGGGTGCGGGCGACCAGCTCGGCCATGTAGGCGCGCGACTCGAGCTGGGCGGCGCCCCGCTCCTGGATGGGCAGCGAGACGTCGAGCATCTTCCCCGTACGCTGCTGGAAGTCGCCCCGGTCGGCGTACGGGACGCCGAGCAGCTCGCAGATCACCAGGGACGGGACCGGCAGGGCGAAGGCCGAGACCAGGTCGGCGGGCGGCCCGGCGGCCTCCATGGCGTCCAGGTGCTCGGTGACGATGTCCCGGATGCGCGGCTCCAGGCGGCGCATCCGGCGCATGGTGAACTCGGGCGTCAGCATCCTGCGCAGCCGGGTGTGCTCGGGAGGGTCGAAGGCGAGCAGGTTGCCCGCCCGGAACCGCTCGATCTCCTCGGGGCTCGCCTTCGGCATGCCGGGGGCCCTGAAGACGTTGCGCTGGGCGTTGCTGAAGCGCCCGGAGTCCCCGAGCACCTCCCTGACGTCGGCGAAGCGGCTGACCATCCAGACGTCGAGGCCGAACGGGGACTTCTCCCGCCGGACGCCGTCCTTGTCGCGCGCCACCGCGACCTCGGGATCCGGGTCGAACGCGTTCCGGCGCATGTACAGGGGCAGGGTTACAGGCTCGCTCATGCCAGCTCCTCGGGGGATCGACCGTGGCCTGAAAACGATAGAAGTCTATTGCTTTCGGGCCCGGAGCGAGCGGAGCCGGTCAGCGGGTCGCGCCGGTCCGGGTGTTGTGGTCGCGTCCAGCTCACCCAGGGCCTCGTATCAGCGGGTGAGCAGCTCCCGCAGGGCCTTGGCGATCTCGGCAGGCGCCTCCTCGGCCATGAAGTGGCCGTGGCCGACGGTGTCGTGCCGCAGCCGCGGCGCCCACGCCCGCCACACCGCCGCCGCGTCGTAGCCGAGGGCGGCGCCCCAGTCCTGCTGCAGCACCGTCACCGGCATCTCCAGGCGCCTGCCCGCCTCCCGGTCGGCCCGGTCGTGCTCGGCGTCGATGCCGGCCGAGGCGCGGTAGTCGGCCACGATCGAGGGGATCGCCTCGCGGCAGGCCTCCAGGTACGCGGCACGTACCTCGGCGGGGATCGCCTGCGCGTCGCCCGTCCAGGCGTCGAGGAAGTGGCCGAAGAACACGTCCGGGCAGGCCGCGATCATCGCCTCCGGCAGCCCGGGCGGCTGGGCCATCAGGTAGAGGTGGAAGCCGACCGCCGCCGACGCCCCGCGCATCACGTCCCACATGTCCACGGTCGGCAGCACGTCCAGGCAGGCCAGGTGGGTGATCGCCGCCGGGTGGTCGAGCCCGGCGCGGAAGGCCACCAGGGCGCCGCGGTCGTGCCCGGCCAGGGCGAACCGCTCGTGCCCGAGCGCCCGGGCCAGCGCCACGACGTCGGCGGCCATGGTCCGCTTGGCGTAGGTGCCGGGCCCGGTCTCGGCGGGTTTGTCGCTGGCGCCGTAACCACGCAGGTCGGGGCAGATGACCGTGTGGTCGGCGGCCAGGTCGGCGGCGACGTGCCGCCACATGAGGTGCGTCTGCGGGAAGCCGTGCAGCAGCACGATCGGGCTGCCCTCCCCCGCGACGGCCGCGCTGAGCGACACGCCGTCTGCGACGGGGACGCGGTGATAGGTGAAGCCTTCGATGACCACGATGGCCCTCTCTTTCGGTCGGTCTGTTCCGGTGGGGGCGGGCTCCAGCGTGCCGGGCGTGAATGAGCATCCGATCAGCGCGCTACCGTGACCTGAGGCCGGCTGACCGCTCGGCGCCGAGGCACAAAAGGACGCCCGCCACCAGCGGGGACGCTGGTGGCGGCCGACGGATCGGTCGGCCAGCATGACCGGTAGACGGGGGTGACGGGAGCAGTGCAGGTGACGTTCGGCGTGCTGGGGCCGGTGGCCGCCTGGGACGGGGCAGGGGACCCCATCGCCTTGAAGGGGCCGCGCCATCGCGCGGTGCTGGCCCGGCTCATCGTCGCCCGGCGACGCGTCGTACCGGTCGCCCACCTAGTGACGGACCTGTGGGAGGACCCGCCGCCGGACGCGGTGGGCGCGCTGCGCACGTTCGTGGCGGCGCTGCGCCGGGCGCTGGAGCCGCAGCGCCCGCCCAGGTCCCCGGCCCGGCTGCTGGTCACCGAAGGGCCGGGGTACGCGTTGCGCGCGGAACCGGACGCGGTGGACGCCTGGCGCTTCGAACGGGCGGTGACCGCCTCGGGGTCGCCCGCGGACGTGCTCCCCCGCGTCGAGGAGGCGCTTGGATCGTGGCGCGGGCCCGCCTACGCCGACTTCTCCGACGAGCCCTGGGCCCGTGCCGAACGCTCCCGCCTGACGGAGCTGCGGCTGCACGCCGTCGAACGGCAGGCCGAGGCCCGCCTGGACCTGGGACTGGCCGGGGAGGCGGTCCCCGACCTGGACGCCCACGTCGCCGAACATCCCTGGCGGGAGGAGGGCTGGCGGCTGCTGGCTCTGGCGCTGTACCGTACCGGCCGCCAGGGCGACGCGCTCGCGGTGCTGCGCCGGGCGCGGGAGCTGCTGGTCGAGCACCTGGGCGTGGACCCCGGTCCCGGGTTGAGCCGCCTGGAGGCGGACATCCTCCACCACGCCCCTCACCTCGCCCCCGGCAGTCAGGGCCCGGCGGACACGGTGTGGGCACGGGCTGCCGCCGCCTACGACCGCAGCGTGCCATCGGGTGCGCGCGCCCGGCTGGAGTCGACGGTGGGGCTGATGCGCGACCTCGCGGTGACGGGTGGCGGCGGCCTGCGAGCGGCCCGCGAACACCGGGTGGCGGCCATCGCGGCGGCCGAGGAACTGGGGGACGTGGAGCTGACGGCCCGCGTCATCGGCGCCTACGACGTACCCGCGATCTGGACCCGCCTCGACGACCCCGACCAGGCAGGCCACGTGATCGCAGCCGCCGAACGCACCCTCGCCACCCTCCCCCCGAGCACCCCGACCACCCTCCCACCGAGCACCCCGAGCGCGGCCACCACCCTCCCACCGGACACGGCCGCTACCCCAGCGGGGATGACCGCTGTCCCAGCACGCACGGCGCCGCTCCTGAAGCATGCGGCTGCGGCCTCAGAGAGCAGCAGCGCTGCCGGCCCCGCTGACGGGGCACGTTCCCCGCTGGGAGCCCGTGACGCGGTGCGAGCCCGCCTGCTGGCCACCATCGCCCTGGAGTCCCGCGGCACGAACGCGGCACGAGGCCCCATCGCCGCCCGGGAGGCGGAGGTGCTCGCCCGCCGCCTGGACGACCCGGGCCTGCTGGCGTTCGCGCTCAACGGCGTCTTCATGCAGACGTTCCACCGTACGGGCCTGGCGCCCGACCGGGACGCCATCGGCGCCGAGCTGATCGCGCTGTCGGCCCGGCACGGCCTGGTCACCTACGAGGTCCTGGGCCACCTCATCCGTCTCCAAGCCCGCAGCGCGCTCGCGGACTTCCCCGGAGCCGACACCCACGCGACCGCCGCCGATCACCTGGCCGCGCGGCACGAGCTGCCGCTGGTGGGCGTGTTCACCCAGTGGTATCGAGCGCTGCGCCTCGACGCGACCGGCCAGGCCCCGCCGCAGAAGGTCGAGGCGGCCTACCGATCCGCCGCCGCCCGCCTGGACGGCGCCGGCATGCCCGGCCTGGAACACGGTCTCCTGCCGCTCGCCCTTCTGTGCCTGCGCCTGCGGCACACTTCACCCACCTCGGCCGACGACGGCGCCGACTTCGGCCCCTACGATCCGTGGACGCGCCCGCTGGTCCTCCTCAGGCTCGGACACCGCCACGAGGCTGCGGCGAAGCTGCGTGACGTACCCGACCCACCGCGCGACCTGCTCTTGGAGGCCATGTGGTGCCTGGTCGCGCGGGCCGCCGCGGCCGTCGGCGACAGGGAGACCATGGCGCGCGCCCGCACCGCACTCGCACCCGCGCCGGCGGAGCTGGCCGGAGCGGGCAGCGGCCTCCTCACCCTGGGCCCGGTTTCCCACCACCTCGATCTCCTCCGCTGAGTGCTCCCCAAGCCCTCAGGCCTCGGCGGGAGCGTCGTAGACCAGGGTGTACCGCCAGAACAGGCGACGCCGGACCCGGGCGCCGGGCAACTCCTGCGCGGCCGCGGCCCTGATGTCGGCCAGGGTCTCCTGCGCCTCGGCGGTGGGCGCCGTCATGTGCGGGGGCGGCGCGTCGGCGCGGGCAGGATGCTTGACCAGCCCCATGATCGGGTTGGCGACCATGGCAGGCAGGGCGGCGAGCAGATCGGCGGGCCCCGCCTCGCGGTAGCAGCCGACGACCACGAGGCGCCCGCCCGGGGCGAGGCAGCCGCGCAGTTCCCGCAGCGTGGGCACCAGCGGGAGATGGTGCAGGACGGCGACGAGGGTGACGGCGTCCCAGCGCCGCTGCGGGTCACGCCCGGCGAAGTCGCTCTGGACTATGGTGACCGCGGGGTCGTCGGCGAAGCGCTCCGCCACGGCCCCGGCGGTCGCGGGGTCGGGTTCGAGCCCGGTGACGGTGGCGGCGCGGCGGCGGAGCAGGGCGACGAGGTTGCCCGTGCCGCACCCGACGTCAAGGACGTGGCCGGCCCCGGACGCGGCCACCTGGCCGACGACCCAGCCGCCATAGTGGTCGTTGTGGCTCCACGGGTGCCGCTTGTTGAAACGGTCGAGGTGAGACAGCAGCGCCATGACGACCAACCCTAGCGATCATCATTCACGGTCGCGGCCCCGTTGCACCGCCACCCGGCGGGGTATGGCGACCCAGCCGGGCGATGGGCACGTCTGTCAGGAGGTCGAGCCGAGGACCTTCGCCTCGTGCTCGGGCCCACTCCAGCATCCCTGCTCATTGCCGTCATGATCCCGGCCCTCATCGTCTTGCCGTTCTTCTCGGCGGGACGAGATCCACACGTCCTGGGCCGGCTTGACGAGCCGACCCGCGCGCTCTCCGACGGGTGATCACGATCGCGCGAAAATCGATCGAGACCCGCCGACGAGTGCGCTAGCGTCGTACCTCGCTGGTCCCTCACATCCGTTGGGCCTGGTGCGAGTACGGGTCGAACTGCATCGGTTATCTCTTTCTGCAAAAAAGATCACATCCGGTGCCGCTTCTCATATCCGTACTCGTTCTCAGCTCGGCGGCCACCGGTGTGGTTCGGTGAGGGCACGGGTCGAAGTTCGTCGGTTACCACTGATAACGGGGCGGTCGCAGGTTCGAGTCCTGCCCGGGGCAACGCTCCGGTAGCTCAGTTGGCAGAGCACCTAATACCGGTGAACATCCCATATCCGCGCCTTCTCCGGACCTCACCGGCCCCCTCGTCGGCTTTGCCGGCGGCACGGGTCGAATCTGGTCGGTTACCTGAGGTTCGACTCCTTCCGGCCGCTCTCTCGTGCGGCCGGCGCCCAGATCGGTTGGGCACCCGGCCGGAGCTCCATATCCGTGCCTCCGGCAAAGCTGACGATCAGGGGAGGGCGGGTCGAAGTCGTTCGGTTATCTCCGGCACCGGCGGTCGCGGGGTTCAAGTCCCCGCTGCGCGCCTTTTGGCGCGCAAAGCTCAGCGGTAGAGCTCCGGTCATGATCCGGTCGGCACACCCATATCCGCCCTCCCCTCCCCCGCATTCGCCACCTGGCGGGGCCGCCAGAATGTCAAAGGCCGACCACAGCGACGCGAAGATCACGCTGATCGCCGACACAGCGGCGTCGGACCAGCTGCGGCCCGAGCGGCCGGCGACAGCTCCTTGATCGCGTTCTCGAGCCTCCCTAAGAGCGGCCTGCACCCCGTACAGGACCATTGACAGCCGGCCGCCCCGGGCAGGCAATGGGAGCGAGCGCCGTCCCCGGCGAGACGACACCGCGGGCGGCGGCGACCACGACGGCCGTGCCCATCCGCACGACCGAGGCGGTGACGGACCGTCGCCGGCTGGATCCGTGAACGCCGCCTGGAACAATGCCGGCGCGATCTCGCCGACCCCCAGCTGGCCACCCGCCCGATCAACGCGATCGCGGCCCGATGGGGATTCACCAACGCCGCGCATTTCAGCCAGGCCTTCCGCAACGCCTATGGCCTGCCGTCGCGCCAATTCCGCGAGCAGTCCGCGACAGTGCATTCAGACTGAAGATGCCCGTAGCGACAGGCCCGGCCACCGCCCGCACCTGCTGATTACCGGTGATGGGAAGGCCGTTTGCCCGGCAGGGTGCGGTGACCCCACCGGGCAAAGAGCGCCGCCTCTGTCAGGAGGTCGGGGTGAGGACCTTCGCCTCGTGCTTGGGCTCGGCCGGCTTGCGCCGCATCCGCTCCTTCGCCCGCTCCACCATCGTGTACAGCGTCGGGACCAGCACCAGGGTCAGCAGCGTCGAGCTGATCAGACCACCGATCACCACGATCGCCAGCGGCTGCGAGATGAACCCGCCGGAGCCGGTCACCCCCAGCGCCATCGGCGTCAGCGCGCAGATCGTGGCCACCGCCGTCATCAGGATCGGCCGCAGCCTGCGCCGCCCGCCCTCGATGACCGCTTCCACCACGCCCATGCCCTGCTCGCGATACTGGTTGATCAGGTCGATGAGCACGATGGCGTTGGTCACCACGATGCCGATCAGCATCAGCATGCCGATCAGCGCCGGCACGCCCAGGGCGGTGTCGGTGGCGATCAGCAGCCCGATCGCGCCCGTGGCCGCGAACGGGATCGACACCAGCAGGATCAGCGGCTGGACGAAGCTGCGGAACGTCGCCACCATGATCAGGAAGACGATCGCGATCGCCGCCAGCATCGCCAGCCCCAGGTCGGAGAACGCGTCCGACTGCTGGGCCGACGCGCCGCCGATCTCATAGGTGGCGCCCGCGGACAGCGACAGGCCGTTCAGCTTGGTCGTCAGCGTCTGCGTCACGGCGCCGAGGTTGCCGGCGTCGGCCGCCTTGGCCGACACCGTGGCCGAACGCTCGCCGTCGATCCGCGTCACCTGCGTCGGCCCGGCCACCTCCTTGACGTCCGCGACCGTCGACAGCTTGATCATGCCCGCCGCCGTCGGCAGCTTCAGGTCCTTGATCGCCTTGATGTCGTCCGGCGCGTCCGCGCCGCGCAGCACCAGGTCGCTGGAGCGGCCGTCCAGGGTGATCTGGCCCAGCGGCGCGCCGCGGAAGGCCTGCGCCACCGCCTGCCCCACCTGCGCCTCCGACAGGCCCCGCTCCGCGGCCTCCTGCCGGTCCACCACGACCTCGACCCGCGGCGCGCTGGTCTCCATGTTGGAGGACACCTCGGTGAGGCCCGACACCTCGCCCATCGCGGTCTTGACCGTGTCGGTCGCCGTGCGCAGCGTCTCGGCGTCGGGCGCCTGCACGATCACGTCGATCGTGTCGGAGGAGAACCCGCCCCCGCCGGCGCCGCCCACCGTGACCTCGCCGACGCCCGACAGGCCGTCGATCCGCTCGCGCAGCGCCTGCTGCACCTTGTCGGGGTCGGCGCCCTCCTTGACCGTCACCGAGTACGACGCCCGGTCCGCGCCACCGCCGACCGCGCCGCCCTGCATGGCGTTGCCGCCACCCACGTTCACCTGGTACGTCTCCACGCCGTCCAGATCCTTCAGCACGCCCTCGACCTGCTGGGCGGCCTTGTCCGTGGTCGCCAGGTCAGTGCCGACCGGCATCTTCTGCGACAGGGAGATCGTGTTCTGGCCCGAGGAGTCCAGGAAGTTCGTCTGCAGCCCGCCGGCCAGGCCCATCGTGCCGATGAACACCGCCACACCGATGAGGATCGTCACCAGCTTGAACCGGGTCGCGAACCGCAGCACCGGCAGGTAGGCCCGCTGCAGCGGCGAGCGCAGCTCCTTGGCCTCGGCCTCCTCGCGCTGCTTGCGCGCCTGCTCCGGCGTCAGGTCCGGCGCCTTCAGGAACCAGTACGCCAGCACCGGCACCACCGTCAGCGACACGACCAGCGAGGCCAGCAGCGCCACCGCCACCGTGATCGCGAACGGGCTGAACAGCTCGCCCACCATGCCGCCCACGATCGCGATCGGCGCGAACACCGCCACCGTCGTCAGCGTCGAGGCCGTCACCGCGCCTGACACCTCGCGCACCGCCGTCAGGATCGCCTGCAGCTTGGCCTCGCCGTACGCGAGATGTCGCTTGATGTTCTCCAGCACCACGATCGAGTCGTCGACCACCCGGCCCACCGCGATCGTCAGCGCGCCCAGGGTCAGCATGTTCAGCGAATAGTCGCCCGCCCACAACACGATCAGCGCGATCACCACCGACAGCGGGATCGACACCGCCGTCACCAGCGTCGAACGCACCGACAGCAGGAACACCAGGATGACCAGCACCGCGAACGCCAGGCCCAGCAGGCCCTCCGTGGTCAGGCTCCGGATCGACTCCTCCACGTACGGCGCCTGGTCGAACACCACCGACACCGCCGTGTCCGAGCTGTCGCCCAGTGACCTGGTCAGCTCGGGCAGCTTCTCCCGGATGTCGTGCGAGATCGACACCGCGTTGCCGTCGGGCACCATCGTCACCGACACGCCCAGGCTCGTCTTGCCGTCCGTACGGGTGATCGTCGTCGCGTCCGCCAGCCCCTGCTTGATCTCGGCGACATCGCCCAGCTTGACCGGCTTGAGCGGCTTGGGCTTGGGCACCTGCTGCTGCGCGAGGGCCGCCGGGGACTGGCCCGGCCGGCCGGGCTGCCCGGTCTGCGGGCGGGCCTGGGCCTGGGCCTGGCTCGGCTGCTGCTGCTGGGTGGCCGCCGGCTGGGCCGGGGTCAGGTACAGGTCCTTCAGCTTGGCCACCGAGTCGACCCGCGCACCCACCTGCACCGTGAGCGACTTGCCGTCAGCGGTCAGGGTGCCCGCCGGGATCGGCGTGCCGTTCGCCTTCAGCACATCGGGGATCTGCGAGGCCGACACGCCGGCCTTCGCCATCTTCTTGGTGTCCGGCTCGATCGTGACGACCTCGTCACGGGTGCCCGTGACCGACGCCTCCCGTACGCCCTCCACGCTCTGCAGCTCCGGCACCATGATCCGGCGCAGCTTGTCGGCCATCGCCCGCTCGTCGCCGCCGTCGCCCACCGCGAGCACCACCACCGGGATGTCGTCGGTGTTGCCCGCCACGACCTGCGGATCCACCCCGTCCGGGAGGGAGACGCGGGTGATGGCCTGCTGCATCTTGTTCAGCGAGGACTCGACGTCCGTGCCGTACTCGAAGGCCACCTGGATCTGCGCCAGGCCCTCCTTCGACGTCGAGGTCATCTGCTCCATGCCGTCCAGGCCCTGGAACGAGTCCTCGATCGGCTTCGTCACCTGGTCCTCGACGATCTCCGGCGAGGCACCCGGATACGCCGCGACCACGAACGCGCCAGGGAAGCTCAAAGACGGCAGCAACTGCTGCTTCAACTGCGGAATCGTGAACGCGCCGAACGCGCTGAGCACGAGCGCGAGCAATATCACAAGGCTGCGATTGACCAGGCTCAAACGGGCGAATGCGGTCATAGGCGTCCCCTCCAAGAGTTCGCCCCAGACTAACACTTCGCCTCGAACGAATATTTAGACAGATCGAGCTTTCCTGATAACCTTCTCAGGAAGCGAGAGGTGAGTGTGAGCGACGAACGCGAAGACCTGATCCGTCGAATCAGCGAAACACAGCGTGGCATGGGGCGGCTGTTCGCCCAGCATCAGTCCCCGCTGTTCACCTCCAACCTGACCATGCGACAACTCCACGTCATCATGCTCCTGGCCTTCAACGGCTCCGCCTCCGGCCAGGAGCTCGCGCACCACCTCGGCGTCAGTCTCGGCACCGTCACCGGCCTCGTCGACCGACTCGTCGCCCACGGCCTCGTCACCCGTCACGAGGACCCCCACGACCGCCGCGTCCGCCGCGCCGAGCTCTCCCCCGCCGGCACCGCCCTGATCGAGGAGATCCAGGACTCCGGGTTCGAACACTATCGCCGCATCCTGGACCACCTCGACACCGAGACCCTGCGCTCCCTCGACCACATCACGCGCACCATCCGCGCGGTGGCCGACAAGCTCTACAACGAATGACCTGTACTTCAGGCCGGCGCCTTTACGTTGTAGATTCGGAAGCCAGCCCGGACAGGACCTCGGGCAGCTCCCCCTCGTACACGACGGTCAGCCGCCGGGTGGCCCGCGTCACCGCCACGTACAGGTCCTGACCTCCCATCGGCGACTGCCCCATGATCCCCGCCGGATCCACCACCACGACCGCGTCGAACTCCAGCCCCTTGGCCTGCCCCACCGTCAGCACCACCACCGGCGCGTCCAGGTCACCCTCCGGGAACAGGCCGGCCACCTCCGCGTGCCGCGCGTCCGAGGTCACCACGCCCACCCGGCCCTCGCCGATCGAGGCCAGCTCCCCGTCCACCAGGCCCGGCAGCCCGGCCACCGGCAGGCGCACCGCGAGCGGCCGTGAGCCGCCCTCGCGCACCGACTCGGGCGGCTCCTGCTCGGGCGCGAAGGCCCGCAGCACGTCCGCCGCCACTGTCATGATCTCCACCGGCGTGCGGTAGTTGACCAGCAGCCGCTCCTCGCGCCAGCGCCCCTCGAGGTACGGGTCCAGCACTTCCCCCCACGACCGCGCCCCGGCCGCCGACCCCGTCTGGGCCAGGTCGCCCACGACCGTCAGCGACTTCGCCGGCACCCGCCGCATGATCATCCGCCAGGCCATCGCCGACAGCTCCTGCGCCTCGTCCACGATCACGTGGCCGTACGCCCACGTCCGGTCCGCCGCCGCCCGGTCGGCCGTCGTCAGCCCGAGCCCGTCGTCCGCGTGCCGCTCGGCCAGTACGTCGGCCCGGTCGAAGATGCCCTCCTCCAGCACCCCCGTGCTCTGCAGCACCTCCAGCGCGTACAGCTCCTCCGACGCCTGCTCCTCGGACGCCCGCCTGGTCGCCACCCGGCGCTCCGAGTCGTCCTCGCCCAGCAGCTCGGCCGCCTCGTCCAGCAGCGGCACGTCCCCGGCCGTCCACGGCGCGTCCACCGGGCGGACCAGCTCCTGCCAGTCCAGCCCCGACGGCGCCACCGACCACAGCGTCTCCGGCGAGGCCAGCACCTCCGAGATCAGCCGCCGCGGCGTCAGCTCCGGCCACAGGTCGTCCACCGCCCGCCGGATCCCCGGCTCGCCCCACAGCCGCCGCGAGGCCAGCTCCAGATCCAGCTCGTCCAGGTCGCCTTCCAGGTCGAGCGGCTGCGCGAGCTCCGGTTCGTCCTCGATGACCAGTTCCTCGATGTGCAGCGACTCCTCCAGCGCCCGCGCCTCGGCCTTGGCCAGCTCCTTGAGCAGCTCGGTGACGTACAGCTTGCGCGCCATGTTGTGCGGCAGCCGCACCGCCCGCGCCCGGTCGCGCAGCCGCACGCACGTCACGTGCGGCACCCGCAGGTTGAGCCCGTCCAGCTCGACCACCAGATCGCCCTCGGGCGCGCGCTGGCGCAGCTCCAGCGCGCGGGCGACCACGTCGGCCATCCGCGCGTCGCCCTTGACCACCGCCGTCGCCGGCCCGTCGGCCGCGCTCGCCCGCACCCCCGGGAACATCTCCCCGACCGTGGTCATCACCACCTGCGTCTCCCCCAGCGCCGGCAGCACCTGGCTGATGTAGCGCAGAAACATCGAGTTGGGGCCCACCACCAGCACGCCGCGCCGCTCGAGGGTGTCACGGTGGGTGTAGAGCAGGTACGCCGCCCGGTGCAGCGCCGCCACGGTCTTGCCGGTGCCCGGGCCGCCCTGCACCACCAGCGCTCCCTGGAGCGAGGCGCGGATCACCCGGTCCTGCTCGGTCTGGATGGTGGCCACCACGTCGCCCATCCGGCCCGTCCTGCCCCGGCGCAGAGCCGCCAGCAACGCCGCCTCGCCGACGAGCGCGCGCCGGTCGCCGTCGCTCATCCCCTCCAGGTCGAACACCTCGTCGTCGATGCCGACCACCGTGCGGTCCTTCAGGTGCAGGTGCCTGCGGCGCACCAGCCCGCCCGGGTCGGTGGCCGTGGCCACGTAGAACGGCCGCGCGGCAGGGGCCCGCCAGTCGATGAGGACCGACTCGTGCTCCTCGTCGCGCAGCCCGATCCTGCCGACGTACGTGCTCTGCCCCGTGCCGTCGTCGATGCGGCCGAAGCACAGGCCCCGCTCGACCGCGTTCAGCTGGGCCAGCCTCCTGGCCTGCTCCGAGGCCATCGCCTCGCGTTCGACCATCGCCTGGCGGGTGCCGCCGGCCCTGGCATACACGTCTCGCAGCGCCGCCTGCGCCCGCCCTCTGGCGACGTCGAGCCGGCCGTACAGCCGCGACACAGTGCGCTGTTCGCTGTCAAGGGCTTCCGCAAGACCATCTTGACGATTAGCCATTCGCTGGTATACTCCTAACCGGAGGATTGTGAAGCCTTTGCCTGAATTGGGCAATCGAGCTTAACGCCGCACGCGCGTGCGCGCAATCTCCTCGTTGTGTCATTCAGGGCGTTATTCGGGCAACATGCCGGAAGGTGCAGGGATTGCCGGGAACGGATTGTCCGGCAGCAGGATCACCCGCCGTCCCCGCCCCACCGCCTCCAGGTGCAGCAGCGCCGTGCCGATGCCCGCCGCGCCCGCCATGTACCCGGTGTCCGCGCTCACCACGCCGGGACGTACCCGCTCGAAGGCCTGGTACCACCGCAGACCCCCGCCGTCGCCGCTCGCCCTGCCCGCCAGGTGCTCGCCCAGCGTCCGGGCGAAGCCCAGGTACGCCTCCCGCCCCGTCACCGCCCACAACCCGATGAACAGCTCCACCAGCCCCGCCAGCCCGCAGCACTGGCAGGCCGTGTCCCACAGCCCGGGCACCCGCCGGCCCGGCACGCCGCTCGTCACGATCCCCGTGGCCAGCCGCTCGGCCCACTCCAGGTCGGCCGGGTCACCCCCGGCCCGGTACAGCTCCACGAACATCCGCGCCACTCCGGCGGAGCCCGAGCAGAACCCCAGGTAGTGCAGGCCTCGCCCCTGCGGCAGATGGTGCGGCACCAGCGCGCGCCGGCCGCTCAGCACGCTGACCGAGCGCACGAAATCCGCGCCCCTGCGCGCCGCCTCCAGGAACCGGGCATCCCCGCTCACCCCGTACAGGCGGGCCAGCAGGAACGCCGTCCCCGCCGTACCGGCCAGGAAGCCCGGCGTGACCGCGTCCGCCGGCAGGCCCTCGCAGTCGCCGAAGCGGTGCCCGGGCACCGCCAGCCGCGCCGCCCGCAGCCCCGCCTCTGCCGCGAGCTCCGCGTACGACGGCACCCCCAGCATCGAGGCGCCGTGCAGCAGCGCCAGCACGACACCGCCGTCGCCCCGCTGCGCCGGATCTCCCGACCAGCCGGGACCGCCGTCCATCGGCCGCGCCGCCCGCGCCACCCGGTCCAGCGCCGCCACGGCCGCCTCCTCGGCCACACCGTCGCCCAGCACCCACCCGGCCTCGCACAAGGCGACCGCGATCCCGCCCAGCCCGTGGTGGAACGTCACGTCTCCGACCCCGGGCCCGGCTTCGACCAGGTAGCGCATGCCCGACCGGGCGTCCTCCAGGTACTCCTCCCGCCCGGTCGCGGCGGCCAGCTCCAGGAAGAACAGCACGATGCCGGCCGCGCCGCCGTACAGGGAGGCGGGCTCAGGCGTCAGCGCGGAGCGGCCCCGCGGGTCGGGGTTGCCCACCCAGTGCCGCGCCCGCGCGTCACCCGCGGCCGCCGTCCTGATCCACCGCGCGGCCCCGATCGCGGCACGCAGCGGGGCTCCGGCGGACGCGCGGGTCGGATCCAGGCTCATGACGCACCCGAGGGCTCTTCCCGATCAGTGAACGACCTCAATTCTCCCCCATCCCACCCCGCCCGCCAATCGGCGGTCGAACCCCTCGATCGGTGTACCGGTTCTTGTGGTACCCCACCACGACGCCGGGCTCGAGGGCGAGGAAGTCGTCGCCCGAGTCCCGCTGCTCGCTCGTCCCCGCCGGTGGGGATCGGCTCACACCTGGCCGATGTCGCCGTGGACCCTGCGGTAGGCGCCCGCGACGAACCCGATGCCGTCGTGGGATTCGAAGCCCGCGTCGTGGGCGAGCATCAACTCGCAGCCTCGACGCACCTCGATCATCGCCATGCCTACCCGGCGCCCGGCAGGGCGTCTCGGACCTCGCCGCACGCGCGAAGATCAGTCCACGCCACCTGCAACGACGCTTCACCAGCGAGCTGGGCATCGACGAGCGCCCGCTGTCGCGCGAACGCTTCAGAACCGCGCTCTGAGCACCCGCGCCCTGCCGATCCCCGTCGAGCCGACCGACTCTAGGGCTCTCTGCTATAGTGCAAACTGCAATATAGAAAGGAGCAATAAGATGAAGCTCTTAGTGATCGGCGCGGCCGGTCGCACCGGCAAGCACGTCCTGGCGCAGGGCATCGAGCGCGGGCACGAGATCACGGCCTTCGCCCGCCGTCCGGACTCGTTGCCCGATCTTCCGGGGCTGACCGGCGTACACCAGGGCGACGCCCACGACCTCGACACCGTGCGCACGGCCGTACAGGGCCAGGACGCGGTGGTCGCCGCCGTCGGCGGGAGTCGCATCGCGGGCAACCTCATCACGGCCATGCGGGAGCGCGGCGTGTCGCGGCTGGTGATGACCAGCAGCCGCTCGGTGCCCGCCACCCGTCCTCGCGTAGCGGTCGCCCTGGCCTGGCTGTTCTTCCGCGAGGCGTACGTGGACCTCGCGCGGGCCGAGGGCATGCTGCAGGTCAGCGGCCTGGACTGGAGCATCGCACGCGCCACCATGCTCAATGACAAGCCGCCGTCCGGGCGGGTGCACGTCGACTTCGAGGCCAACGCGACCGGTGGCGCGATGCAGCTGTCCCGCGCCGACTATGCGATGGCGCTGCTCGACACCGTCGAAAACGCCGACCTCATCGGCAAGGCGCTGGGGATCTGCGGACCTCGGTAGCAGCCACCCCGGCGAATGCGTGAAAGCAGAAAGGTCATCCATGAAACACGGCATCAACTACGACACCGGATTCCTGCCTGGAGAGCAGCTGTCGCGTAAGACGTTCGACGTGGAGGCCGTCAGGCGCGACATGCGCACGATAGCCGATGATTTACATTGCTCCGTGGTCCGCGTCTCAGGCAGGGATCCTGAGCGGCTGAGCGTGGCCGCCGAGGAAGCGGCCGCGGCCGGTCTGGAGGTGTGGTTCGCGCCGTTCCCGGTTGACCTCACGCCCGAAGAGACCATGGACTGTCTGATCGAGTCTGCGGAGCGGGCCGAGGCGCTGCGCGGGAACGGCGCCGAGGTGATCTTCGTGGCCGGGTGCGAGATGAGCGCGTACTGCGGCGGTTACCTGCCCGGTGACACCTTCCTCGATCGATTCGAAGCCATGCGGGGCGGGCCGGAATTCTGGGCGTCCCTCGGTCCGATCATGCAGCGGCTCAACGGCCGGCTGGGCGAGGTGGCCGAGGCCGTGCGGAAACGATTCGGGGGCCGCGTCACCTACGCGTCCGGGCAATGGGAGCTCGTCGACTGGTCCCCGTTCGACCTGGTCGGTGTCGGGGGCTACCGGGCCGCGTACAACGCCGGTCGATTTCGTGAGGACCTGCGCCGGCATTTCGCGCACGGCAAGCCGGTCGTCGTCACCGAATTCGGGACCTGCGCCTACACCGGCGCGAGCGAGCTCGGCGCGATGGCGTGGCAGCCGCCGAACGCGGCCGTGCGAGACGAGGGCGAGCAGGTGCGTTACCTCACCGAATTGCTCGACCTCTTCCACGACGAGGGCATCGACACGGCACTCTGGTTCACGTTCGCGGCATTCACTCTGCAGGGCGAGCAGGACCTCAGCTCTTACGGCGTGGTGAAAATGCTCGACGAGACCCGGTGGACGCCCAAGGAAATCTTCCATGCCATGGCCGCCAGATACGCGCGCGCATAACGTCGCGGCGCTTCGGCGCCGTCAACGGCGGGCGTAGCCGCCCAAGGCAGGTTCCAGCAGGCCGAATGCGCGGTCGGCGGTGTCGGCGAGCATCGCGAAGATCTCGTCGGAGGTCCTGCCTTCGAGGACCAGTCGCTGCCCCTCGAAGAACAGCAGCCGGTCCACGGCGGCGAGCTGGGCGGCGGCGAGTTTCGTCGTGATTCCCGCCTCGCCGGTCTCGTCGGCCAGCACGGCCGCCAGAGCGTGCTCGGCCTGCTCGTGGATCTGCCGGAGGCGGGCGCGGAGCGCCGGGGTGTCGCGCACCAGGCGCTGCCAGGCGATGTCGTCGTCGGGGATGAGCGGGTCGCGGCGGCGTACCCGTTCGAGATAGTCGCGGCGCAGGGCGGCCAGGGCGGACTCGCCCGGCTCGCGCTGTCCGACGGCCCGGGTGAGCGTGGTGACGTGTTCCTCGCCCATGTCGAGGACGAGGTCCTCCTTGAGGGGGAAGTAGTTGGTGACCGTCATCTTGGCGACGCCCGCGGCGCTCGCGATGTCGGCGATCGTCACCTTGTCGAAGCCGCGCTCCTTGAACAGCTGGGTGGCGACGTCGGAGATCATCTGACGCGTCCGGCGCTTCTTGGCCTCCCGCAACCCCTCCGCTCGCACACTCACGGTCTCATGCTACCCGCGGTCACAAGGACGAACCCAAAATTAGGTTGGACCTAATAAAGTGCCCGACCTAGATTTGGGTTCGACCTAACCGATGACCGTGAGAGGGTGACCATGGCCGCGGACACGCTCGCGTCGGCGCGCGAAAGGCTCGATCCCCGGTTGACGCGCATGGGGCTCGTCCTGATCGCCGCCCCCATCCTGGCCACCGTGGACGCGACGGCCGTCGGGGTCGCGACGCAGGCGATGGCCGCCCACTTCCGCACCTCGCTGGCCGACGTCCAGTGGGTGGCGACCGGATACCTGCTGGCGATCGCGATGGTGATGCCGTTGTCGGGCTGGCTGAGCGAGCGCTACGGCGCCAAGCGCATGTGGATCACCGCCGTGGCGCTGTTCACGGTGGGCTCGGCCCTGTGCGGCCTCGCCTGGTCGCTGCCCGCGCTCATCGGTTTCCGGCTGCTCCAGGCGCTGGGCGGCGGTCTGATGAACCCCATCTCCCAGGCGATCGTGGCCCGAGCGGCCGGGCCGTCCCAAGCCGGCCGGGTCCTCGGGCTGCTGTCGATCCCGGCGATGTTCGCGCCGGTTCTCGGGCCGGTCCTCGGCGGGCTGGTCGTGCAGAGCCTGGACTGGCGTTGGATCTTCTACGTCAACCTGCCCATCTGCCTGACCGTCCTCCCGCTCGCCGCGCGCCTGCTGCCCGCCGACGGCGCCGAACGGGACGCCGGCCGTCCGCTCGACGTTCTCGGCCTGCTCCTGCTGTGCCCGGGGGCGACGGCCCTGATCTACGGCTTGTCACTGGCGGGCGAACGCGGCGGACCAGGATCGTCCGCCGCCACCACTGTCCTCGGCGCCGTCCTCGGCGCCGGGCTGCTGCTGGTCGGCGGTTACGTCATCCACGCGCTGCGGGCCGGCGACGCGGCGATGATCGACGTGCGGCTGTTCGCCCGCCGTGGCTTCGCGGCGGCGACCGCGACCTCGTTCCTGCTCGGCGCCGCGCTCTACAGCTCCATGGTCCTGCTGCCGCTCTTCTACCAGCAGGTCCATCACACGGACGCGTTCCGTACCGGCCTGCTCCTCATCCCGCAGGCGCTCGGCGCCGCCGTCGGCGCGTTCGCCGCGGGGCGGCTCGCCCACCGTTACGGCGCGCGCGCCGTCGTACTCACCGGCCTCCTGCTCATGGCCGCGGGAACGGCCGTGTTCACCCAGACGGGCGCGGGACCGGCGGCGTGGTCACTGAGCGTGTCGCTGGTGGTCCAGGGGCTCGGCCTCGGAAGCGTGATGGGCCCGACGATGGGAGCCGCCTACGCGTCTGTCGACGAGCGGGAAACACCGCGCGCCGCGAGCGCCCTGAACGTCCTCAACCGGATCGGTGGATCACTGGGCACCGCGATTTTCCTGATCGTGCTGGAGAATCAGCTCGCCGGCGCCCACGCCGGCCCCGAGTCCGCGTTCGGCGTCACGTTCGGCTGGGCGCTGGCCCTGGCCGTGCTCGCCCTCGTCCCCGCGGCGCTGTTCCCCCGGAGGAGAACGCCGCCATCCTGAGCCGGCCGGCTACTTCGGTCCTGCGCTTCCGCGATCCTGTCGCAGGGATCGGAGCACCGCATGGATGGACGGCCGCCGGTCGGCATCGGTGCGCCACACCGCGTAGATGTGGCGGGTCAGGCGTGGCCGCACCTCGACGAAACGGACCCCGTCGGGGACGGGGTCACGGCCGAGTCTGGGAATGATCGCCACGCCGAGGCCGGCGGCGACGAGGGCCAGTTGGGTGTGGTGTTCGCCGGCGGTGTAGGCGATATCCGGTTCGGCCCCGCGAGAACGCAGCGTTTCCACCAGCCAGGAGTTGCAGATCCAGCCGTCACTCCAGGTGATCCATGGCTCGCCGGCGAATCGCTCGATCTCCACGGTGGTCCGCGAGGCCAAGGGATGCCCCTCCGGCACCGCGATGTCGGCGACGTCGTCGAGCAGCCTGGCCCTGCTCAAGTTGCCGGGCAGGGACAAGGGAGAGTCCCACCAATCCTGGACGATGGCCATGTCCAGATCGCCGCGGCTCACCCCCGGCACCGCTTCGTGCGGCTCGCACTCCTGCAACATGATCCGCAGCCGCGGGTGATCACGACGGAGATCCCGCAGCGCGGGCGGGACCAACCCGCGCGCGGCCGTCGCGAAGGCGGCAAGCGTCAGCTGCCCGGCGACGATGCCACGGCAGGCCTCCAGGTCCGCCTCGGCCCGTTCGGCCAGCGCCAATATCTGCCCCGCGTGGACGGCGAGCAACTCGGCGGCCTCGGTGAGACGCACGCCGCGGCCCTTGCGCTCCAGCAGGCGCTGCCCGACCTCTTGCTCCAGTTTCGCCATTTGCTGGGAGATCGCCGAGGTGGTGACATGCAGGATGTCCGCGGCTGCGGTGACCGACCCGTGGGTGGCGATCGCGTACAGAGTACGAAGCCGATCCAGATTCAACATCTTAGAAATGCTACGCAATATGTCGCAGAAAGAGTCGCTTGTCCTTTGTAATTGCGTACGGCAAGGTGCTGGCTATGGCTGACGAGACCATTGACATCGGTGGAGACCTGTCTGTGCGCCGGCTGGGGTTCGGTGCGATGCGGCTGACAGACTGGGGGCCGCCCAGGGACAGGCCCGCCGCGATCGCGGTGGCGCGGCGAGCCGTCGAGCTCGGCGTCACCCTTGTCGACACCGCCGACGCGTACGCCCTGGGCGCCAATGAGGAGCTGCTCGCCGAGGCGTTGCACCCGTACCCATCCGGTCTGGTCATCGCTACCAAGGCGGGGCAGAGTCGCCCGGGGCGCGACCGTTGGAAGCCGCTGGGCCGCCCGGAGTACCTCATCCAGCAGGCCGAGCTGAGCCTTCGCCGCCTCCGGCTGGAGCGGATCGAGCTCTTCCAGCTTCATCGTGTGGACCCCCAGGTCCCCTTCGCCGAACAGCTGGGGGCGCTCAAGCAACTGCGGGACGACGGCAAGATCCGCCACATCGGACTGTCGGAGGTCGGCGTCGCCCAGCTTGAGGAGGCCCGCCGGACGGTGCCCATCGCCAGCGTGCAGAACCTCTACAACCTCGCCGACAGGCGGCACGAGGACGTGCTCGACTACTGCGAGACCGCGGGCATCGCCTTCATTCCCTGGTTTCCGGTGGCCGGCGGAGCGCACGCCCTCGCGGGAGGACCGCTCGCCAAGGTCGCACAGAAGATCGGTGGCACCCCCGCGCAGGTGGCACTCGCCTGGCTGCTGGCCCGCTCACCCGTCACCTTGCCGATCCCCGGCACCAGCTCCGTCGTGCACCTGGAGGAGAACATGGCGGCCATGGACATCAGGCTGACCGGTGAACAATTCGGCCGCCTGGATGCGGTGTGGCGCGAAGCCCAGAGCCTGGAGCCGGCCGGTTGACCGGTCCGTTCGCGAGGCCACGGGCGGACTGTTCACGGGCGGGCCGGCTGCTCCAGGCCTGTCTACGTGGGGTGGAGCTCCGCCAGGCCGAAGCCGAGGTGGCTGTACAGCTCCAGCTGGTCGTAGTACTCGCGGTGCGAGATGATCTTCCCGTTCTCGACGAACGTGGCGCAGGTGGCCCGGACGGTGATGCGGCGGCCCGTTCCCGCGATCTCTCGCCCGTCGGGCAGCAGCAGGGGGCCCTTGTGGGTGCCGGTGTACGTCCATTCCGTGACGGCGGGGTTCTCGCAGTCGCCGAGTTCGTACCAGGCCGTCATGTGGAAGTCGGGGAACGCCTCGAGAATCTGCTCGTGGAGCCACGCGATCTGGTCAAGTCCTTCCGCGACGCCCGCAGGCGAGACGTACACGGCGTCCGGACTGTAGCAGGCGAGCACCCTCGGCAGGTCGTGCGCGTTAACCGCGTCGGCCAGCTGGTGTTTGAGATCCCAGAAGGTGGACATGGGGCCTCTGAAGTGGGTCGGGTCGTAGTTTGACCACTCACGTTACCGAGAGGCAGGTAAGCCGCCGGTCATGGCCGCGTGAGATGGGGGCCAAGGCGGCATGTGCCCGATCCATCCGCGGTCGGGCGAAGGCGTCGTGTCCGGGGAGGTCGTTCCGAGTGCTGCCGTGCGTACACTCTGTGACCTGGGGTTTTGCCGACGGTGAGGAACCCGGCGGACCCGAGACGGAGCCCGACGTACGCGCGGCCCTCGGGCTCTACCGCGAGAACTTTCCCGCCACGACGTTCGGAACCGATCAATGGGAGGTGGGCAAGCTGCCGGCCGGCATGCCCACCCAGCCCACCCTCCGAAGGCTCGGACGGTGTTCTCCCGCGGGGCGTGGGCCACTTCCCCTTCCCGGAGGCGCCCGTAGAGGTCAACGATCGGGTTCTTCGACTTCTGGCGAGGTAGCGCCGACCACGTGCGGTCAGAGCCGGGATTATGACCGCCCCACGAGTCCTGGTCCTGCCGGATTCCGATCCTGATCGGAACGATGTGCGCCACTCGGAAGGACGGCGATCAGGTCATTTGGTCTGGGCCTGGTCGCCGTCCGTGGTCGTCCGCATCGGTGGCGGTGGACTCATGTGGCAGCACGACGCGAGCCGCATACTCGGCGTCGGCGGTGATAGCGTCCGGTCCCGACTCCCCCATTCAGAACGAGCCGCAGACGCTGACGATCGGACAGGACTATGGCCGAATTCGCCTTCAGTTTGGTAGAGGTCTTCAGCCGCACGCCGATGACCGGAAACCTGCTGCCGGTGATACACGGAGCGGACGCTGTCGACACATCGACGATGGCCCTGATCGCCCGCCGATTCCTGCAGCCCGAGACGTCGTTTCTCGTGGCCTCCGATGACCCCTGGTGCGACTACACGCATCGAATCTTCACGGTCGCGCGCGAGGTTCCCTTCGCCGGGCATCCGTCGCTCGGCGCCGCGGCCGCTCATGTCTGGCATTCCGGCCTCGGTTCGACCGAGCTGACACAGCAGACCATGAGCGGCCGCCAGCGGCTCGTCGTCGAGTCGGCAGGCGATGAAGCCATGGTGGCCATTGCCCAGAATTCACCGGTCTTCGGGGCGACCGTACCGTCTTCACACGTTCTCGCGGCGCTCGGAGTCGCACCGGAGGACACCCACCCCGAACTGCCGGCGCAAATAGTGTCGACCGGGCTGCCCGCATTGATTCTGCCGCTGCGCGAAGTCTCCGCACTGGCTCACGCGACTTTGGATCGCGATTCCCTGTACAAGGCGCTTGAGGGTTTCGCCGAGCCGGACAGTCTGAACTGCTATCTGGTGGCCGAAGAAGGTCCCGGCCGGTGGCGCTCCCGCTGCTTCGCCTTGGACTTCACGACCGGCGAGGATCCGGCTACGGGATCAGCCGCGGGAGCGTTCGGCGCGTATCTTCGCGAGCACACCGGCCAGGCCCGGTTGACGATTGATCAAGGCATGGAGATGGGATTCCCCAGTCAAATCATCGTGGACGTCTCCGGTGAGATCATGGTGAGCGGGCTGGTGCGATTCTTCGGAAAGGGCATGATCAATCTGCCCTCGCACTGAGCCGGCCGGGCGCGCGCTGGTCGCACGCCGGTTCCACGTCCGCCCGGAGGCGGGCCCTTCGACCGTGGTGCCGCCTCACCGAGCTGGGCCGGCGGCGCTGGAGCCAGGCCACCCGTGACCGCACCACTCGCGAACGGCGCCTGCTCACCGACGCATTGGCGTCCGACGACCTCGATCAGCTCAATCGACTGCTCGCCCAACTGCTGGCCCGCCTGGAGGACGAGTTCGGCCCGGCGCCTCGCCATCAACAAGCTCGGTAGATGTCCGGTCGGTGACCTGTGCGGTGCTCATCAAGAGGCTTCAGCCGCTTCTTCCCGCACCACCGGCGGCTGGATTCCCGAAAGTGAACGCCCCCTCTGGGATCGGGCGACGGCGTGGTTCGCCGGCGATGGCCTGCCGGAGCCCCGAGGCGGCACGCTCAGGACGGCCCGTACGTGTAACCCCGCGCCCATCAGCCTATTGAGCCCGGCGATCGCGGATGGGCGCGGGCCGGTTGACCAGGTCAAGGTCGTGGACGGTGAGGCGAGGACCATCGCGGCGAGTGAACCTCACCCGAGCAGAGCGTCCTCCCCGTTCGGCGTGCGTCTCCTCAAGCGGTGGGTGACCCCTTCACTCGAGCGGTAGGGCGTGTCGTCCGGCAACCTGGCGGATCTCCTCCAGCGGGTACGGCGTCTTCCTGCTCTCACTCTGCAGATCGTGGTAGAAGCCGTTCAGCACGGTGGCCAGTGGGCTGTGCCGCGACAGCAGGGTCGCGACCCCGCCGGGCACGCCGGCCGGCCGCTCTCCTGCCGCCCATTCCCGCACCAGTTCGCGACGCCCCGGCCAGTCGACGCCGTGAAAGGCGCCGGCCAGCCAGTTCACCAGGTACGTCAGCGTGTAGGTGCGGTCGAAGGTGAGGTGCCGGCGAAAGAAGGCCTGTTCCTCCTCTGACAGGTCGAACCGGGTCGACACGGCCTGCCCGAAGTCGGTCAGGTAGAAGTGGTGCCCGTCGGTGAGGATGTTGTCGAAATGCGCGTCGAAGTGCAGAAGGCCGCCCGCGTTCATGAAGGACACGGCCTCACGCAGCCCATGGTCCGCCAGGGCGCAGGCGCGGTCGGCGTCGCCCGCGCGCACCCGCTCGTCCAGCCACTGGTGCAGGTTGTATGGGAAGTACTCCAGGAAGAGCGTCAGGCTCGCCGGAGCCTCTGCCAGCGCTTCGAGGCGGCGGCGCACGCCGGGCGCGCTCTCCCAGAAGGTGACCGCCCGATCGATGTCGGCCAGCTCTCCGTACAGCGGGGCGGGCTCGGCGTTGGGCAGCACCCGCCAGTGATACAGCAGCGGGAAGCCAGGGAACCGGCCGGTCAGCACCCACTCGGTGGTCATCGTGTGCGCGGCCAGCTCGCGCCAGGCGCCGAAGCCGGGCGAGCCGATGCCGTACTGGCAGAAGGGCGGCAGCCCGAACAGGTTGGCCGTCGAGTGCGGGTGGCGCAGTTCGGGCTCGGTGAGGGGCACGCGTTTGACGAAGACCGAGGTGCCGCCGACCGCGAGCCGAGCGGACGCCCCGCCGATGCCGGTGCCGAGGGGTACGGCCTCGCGCTCCAGCAACTCGGCCAGTTCCCGGTCGTCGTAACGGGCCATGGCCGTGGAAACGTCACGGTGGGTGATCAGCCGGGTGTCCGTCATCGTGATCACTTTACTGACCGATGACGGCCGCCCTTGCCTGGCGGCCACCGTGCCGCACTGCTTGCCGAGCTCGGCGAGCTGGTCGTTGAGCTCTTGCCAACCGTGTACCGCGGGACCGTGGCCCATTCGTTACCCGCCCCCGGAATGATCACATTCTATGAAGAAGACGATCACAGTTCTGGTTACCGGCTGCGCTTTTCTGGTGACTGCCGCTCCCGCGCAGGCTGCGCCCAAGGATCCCGTCCGAGCTCTGAAGAGCAAGCTGGTTTCCGGGCACGGCGTACGGTTCACCGAGACCACCACTCTCATCGGAGACGGCAAGGTCAAGCTGCAGAGCCGTAAGGGAACGTTCCAGTTCAACGCCAAGGGCATCGCCGCCTCAGACATCACCTGCAAGACGGGCCCCGCCGAGCCTGAGCGGACCATCAGCGTCGGCAAGGTCAGCTATACCTCGGGCGGCATCTGGAAAGAGCGCCTTCCAGATGGCAAGACGTGGCTCAAGACCGGCGGCATGCCCGGGGGCGCCGGCGGTTTCTACGGGCAGGTCATCAACCCCGCGGAGCCGGGAACGTTATCCGCGCTGATCAAGAAAGGCAAGCTGAGCGGAAGCACCATCACAGGAAAGATCACGTTCAAGGAACTGGAGAAGGTGTCGCGCTGGTTCGACGCGTCGATCCCGCTGCGCATGCACGACGACACGAAAGTCACCTACACCCTCAGCCTCACCTCGGCCGGGCTCGTGAGCAGGGTGAGGAGCTCGTATGCGGCAACAGGAGTGTTGGACAACAGCGGCTTCGACGGCAAGACGATCACGATCGACAGCCGCTTCACCGGGTGGGGAGGCAAGGTGTCGATCAAAGCGCCGGCCCCGGAGACGGTGACCGCTGACGCGGGTTCCTGATTGTTCCACTGACCGGGCCTGGGCCTTTCGCAGATGAGCGATGTGTCGCGGCGGGCCCACCTCTTGCGCACTCAAGAGGGCCATCTCACCCGCTTCCGCGGCTGACTGAGAACGGCTGATTGCGTTATACCGCAAACCTGTTCTCATCCCGGTCGCGGCGGCGCAGATTCTGGGCATGAGCTCGAGGTTTGATGCGAGGCATCACGGCAGCCGGCTTGCTGGTCGGCATTCTCGCCGTCCCGCCCGAGGCCCGCGCCGCCGGGCCCGGATGACCGGACCGTTCGCACTTGGCGCAAGCGCTCCGGCGGGATGATACGTGAAAGTTTCAGTTCGAAAATCCCAGGATGAGCCCCTGATCGGGAATGGCGGCAGGTGAAGCCGTGGTCGATGCGCAGGCTCTGGCGCAGGCCGGTTCCCGCATTGACCCCGGTCTTCCAAGAGAGGTACCTCCGAGGGGAAGCGTTCCTCGGTGCCGGGCCGTGCCCGCTCCTGCCGAAGGGTTGGTCATGACGAGACGACGTACATCGCGGTTGGCTCGGGTGACGGCGGCTCTCGCCGGAGCGATCGTCTTGATCGCCACGTACGCCTCCCCCGCGCAAGCGACGATCATTGCGTGCGAGTGGGAGAAAGCCAGCTCGTGGACCAACGGTTTTCAGATCAAGGTCACCCTCATCAACGACCCGATACCGGTCGATGGCTGGACGGCCACCTGGACGTGGGACGACGGCACCAAGGTCACCAACGCGTGGGATGCGATCGTGACCCAACCAGGCCAGAGCGTGTCGGCCGGCAACCAGTCGTACAACGGCTATATCCCGTCTTACGGCCGGGTGAGCTTCGGCTTTCTGGCCACCGGCGTCAGCGACGGCCACGGCGGCGGCCTGAGGGTCAACGGCGGACCCTTGTTGCCGTGCTGAGCTGCCCGCACCGGCAGCTCGTCGCGAGCCTGCACGACCGGTTCCATTGCGGCGTACCGCAGCGCTGGCGAACAGTAGCGTCCCTTTCCATGGCCAACACAAAGGACCACGGGTCGGCCAAGTGATGTGCGCACTCGACCGCCAATAACCCCACTCCTCGAACGCGTTCTCAGACCGCTCGAACTTCGGCGAGCCGCTTGACCGCGAACTCGTCGTCCCAGCAGATGGCGGCTTCCCTTGCGGCAGACGCTTGCGCGGCGATGTCGTACGCGCCGTCGTCCAGCCCGGCGGCGTTGTCGGGCAGCACGAGGCGGGGTCGTCGACGTGCGACTCGTCCCAGTCGATCAGCGCGGCTTGATTCGCGGTCATGCGGACGTTGCCAGGGTTGTTGGGGTCGCCGTGGACGACGCATGTCTGACGTCCGGTGAGCCGCGCCCACGCTGCCCGGCATCGAGCAATCCTCTCGGGGGGCATCGCGCCGAGGTCGATCCTCGTCCCTGTCTCGGCGTGCAGGAGGTCGGTCGACGATCGCCAACCTGGGCGCCGCGGCCGGCCCTGCGTCAACCGATGCAGCTCGCGGAGGGGGATGGCTTGGCACGGTGGGATGTGATCCCCGCCGGTGGGTGGCAAGGATCACGGTCCTTGATCATCCGGCAAGGGCCGCGGCGTGCTCCAGCCAGACTCCGTTGCAAGCCGGCCTCGTGGCGCATGTGTCGTCGGCTTTCCGGGTACCCACACATCAATCCCCGGCCGGGGCCGGCGAAAGACGATCTCCCCCGTCGCGCGGGCGGGGAGAATAGTTGTGAGGTAATGGATCGACGCATCTTCGGTCTGGAGAACGAGTACGGCGTCACGTGCACCTTCCGGGGTCAGCGCAGGCTGTCTCCGGACGAGGTGGCGCGCTACCTGTTCCGGCGGGTCGTGTCCTGGGGCCGGTCGAGCAACGTGTTCCTGCCCAACGGCTCCCGGCTGTATCTGGACGTGGGCAGCCATCCCGAGTACGCCACCCCCGAGTGCGACAACGTCGTGGAGCTGGTCACCCATGACAAGGCCGGTGAGCGGATCCTGGAGGGGCTGCTGGTCGACGCCGAGAAGCGGCTCCGCGAGGAGGGCATCGCCGGCGACATCTACCTGTTCAAGAACAACACCGACTCGGCCGGCAACTCCTACGGCTGCCATGAGAACTACTGTGTGGGCCGGCACGGGGAGTTCGGGCGGCTGGCCGATGTGCTGATCCCGTTCCTGGTCACCCGGCAGATCATCTGCGGCGCGGGGAAGGTGCTGCAGACCCCGCGGGGCGCGGTCTACTGCGTGTCGCAGCGCGCCGAGCACATCTGGGAGGGCGTGTCGTCGGCGACGACCCGGTCCCGCCCGATCATCAACACCCGTGACGAGCCGCACGGCGACGCCGAGCGGTTCCGCCGCCTGCACGTCATCGTCGGCGACTCCAACATGAGCGAGACCACCATGTTGCTCAAGGTCGGCGCGACCGATCTGGTGCTGCGCATGGTGGAGGCCGGGATCGTGATGCGCGACATGAGCCTGGAGAACCCGATCCGGGCGATCCGCGAGGTGTCGCACGACATGACCGGGCGGCGGCGGGTCCGGCTGGCCAACGGGCGTGAGGCGTCGTCGCTGGAGATCCAGCAGGAGTACCTCGGCAAGGCCAAGGACTTCGTGGACCAGCGGGGCGGCGACGTGATCGCGCGGAGGGTGCTGGAGCTGTGGGAGCGCACCCTACGGGCGGTGGAGACCGGCGATTTGGACACGGTGTCCCGGGAGATCGACTGGGTCACCAAGTACCAGCTCATCGAGCGGTACCGGAAGAAGTACGACCTGCCGCTGTCCTCGCCCCGGGTGGCCCAGCTTGACCTTGCCTACCACGACGTGCACCGTAAGCGCGGGCTGTTCTACCTGCTGCAGCGGCGCGGCGCGGTGGAGCGGGTGACCTCCGACATCAAGATCTTCGAGGCCAAGTCGGTGCCGCCGCAGACCACCCGGGCGCGGCTGCGTGGCGAGTTCATTCGCAAGGCGCAGGAGAAGCGGCGCGACTTCACCGTCGACTGGGTGCACCTGAAGCTCAACGACCAGGCGCAGCGCACCGTGCTGTGCAAGGACCCGTTCCGGAGCGTCGACGAGAGGGTGGACAAACTCATCGCCAGCATGTGACCGGCCGGACCGATGTCCGGGCCGGCCCCTCCTCCGCCCAGGAGAACGCCGTCGGTGCGGTCAAGGTGCGCGGCCAGGTCGACCATCCGCGCTCGTTCAGCATGGCGCCGCATCAGCGGGTTGGGCGTACTTGTGGGACTGGCCGGCCTTGCGCTCGCCGGCCAGGGTGGTCACGGAACCGATCGGGGACCACCGCATTTGCCAGGTTCGAGGCGCCCGCTTCTCAATCGACCTGGAGCCCCGAGATGACGCCGCGCTAGCTCTCAAGCCCCAGCATCACGTCGGACGCCTTGATCACGGCGATAACCTCACTGCCCTCCACCAGTCCCAACTCATTGGCGGCCTCTACGGTGACGGAGGCGACCAACCGCATCCCACCGGCGTCCAGTTCCACATTCGCTGTCGCTTCGCCTTTGGTGAGCCCGGTCACCCGGGCCGGGATCTTGTTACGCGCGCTCAATCGCATGGCGTCCACTCCTGACTCGGCACTCGCCTCCTAATGCCGCCTTCCCCCAGGTGGAGCATTTACGTCCTCCCCGGCCTGACGGCTTCGCACCTGAACCGTCATTCACCGCTGTCCTGTCTCGTTCGGCTTGAGGCATGAGGCCTCCTTGAACTGCGGTGCCTCAGAATCGATGAAGTCATGTCTCATTGATCATGAGGCAGCTCTGTGGATGTCCCCGCCCCGGCTAGATCGGGAAGCGGCCGCGGCGGATCTGCCAGTGGCGGCCGGCCTTGAGGTGGTCGACGATCGCGCGCTGGAGCACGGTGCGGCGTGGTAGCTGGTCGAGCGGCGTGGTCAGGGTGCGGAACACGAACCGCAGCACCTCGACGTCGGCGTCCTGCCCTTCCGGCTCCTCGTAGGGCTCCAGTTCGAACCTCTGCTGGAACCGGACGATGTTGGAGTCCTCGGGCAGGTACTCCAGTAGTTGCGGGTCGAGCAGCCACGAGCCGCAGGAGAACGCCGTGTGGCGCTCGTCGGGAAAGTGGCGGGGGAAGAACGCGCGGGCCTCGTCGAGCGACGCCGCGACCGCCTCCGGAGTCATCGGCCCCGACTCGGGGATGTGCAGGTCGATGGTGGTGCCGCCGCGTTGGTGCTGCAGCCGGCCCAGCTCGTAGATGCCGCCGCGCGCGTGCAGCGTCAGCCAGCTCTGCATGACCGGCCAGCCCTCGCGGTGCATCCGCCGGTCGATCGCGAGGTTGCGGCCCAGGTCCGCCAGGGTCACCCACGACACGGCATCGGCGATGCCGTGGTCGTGGTGGTACCTCATGACGACGTCGACCAGGGCCAGGTACGCGTACACGTAGAGATGCCGCCAGGCGGGGCCCCGTTCGCGCGGTAGCTCCGGACCGGGCGGCAGCCAGCCGTGGCCCCCGAGATCGGCGCGGACCAGGGCGATCGAGCGGTCGAGCAGCCAGCGCAGCTCCGGAGTCCACAGGGGAGAGTCGCGGTCGGGCCAGCCCGCCATGATCTCGTCGGCATCGTCCGGCCGCACCGCGAGCCGGTCGAGGATCGCGCGCGCGTCGGCCTTGGCGGGCAGCGGAGCCGACGGCCGGTCGCCGGCAAGTCGGTGCACGCGGTCGACGTCCTCAACGGGTACCCCGAGCCGGGCGGCGATGTCATCCAGATCCACGCGGACGATCCTACGATCACTGGCAACGTCACGGAGAAGAGTCGAGGTCCTGCCCCTCTCCGGCCGTCCTGCCACCGAGGAGCCGCCTGCCGCCGAGTACGTCGCGGACATCATGGCGGTCTTCGACGGCGCCATCTTCGTGGCACGCTCGCGAAGGAACTCAAGCTCGCCGCAGACATGCCCGTCAGCCTGAAACATCGGCCTGCACCTCGTTGACCGGGTAACGGGCCGGTTGTCCGGTCAGGACACGTACGGCCTCCTCGGCGGCGATGCGGCGCACTGTGGTGATGGCCTGCTCGGAGTAGTAGGCGGCGTGGGGGGTGATGATCACGTTGGGCAGCGTGAGGAGGGGGTTGCGTGGGTGCCAGCCGCGTTGCTTCGCAGGCTCCTCCTCAAGGTCGTCCAGTGCCGCGCCCGCGATCCATCCCTCGGTGAGAGCCTGGTGGAGCGCCGTGTCCTCCACGATAGGGCCGCGTGCGGTGTTGATGAGGACGGCGGTCGGCTTCATCCTGCGGAGCGTCGCACGGTCGAAGGTGTGGTGGGTCTGCGGGGTGAGCGGCGCCTGGATCACCAGGTGGTCGGAGCCTTCGACGAGTTCGTCGAAGGACACCGGCCGCACCTGGCGCGATCGGATCTCGGTCTCGTCCAGAAACGGATCGTGCGCCCAGACCTCGACGCCGAACGCTTTCGCGCGTTCGGCGATGAGCTGTGCGATGGAGCCGAAGGACAGCAGCCCGAACACCTGGCCCCTCAGTCGCCAGATCGGCTCTCCGCTCTGCCACTGCCAGGTGCCCTGCCGGGTCGCCCGGTCGTATTGGCAGATCTTGCGGGCGGCGGCGAGCCAGAGCGCGACGGCGTGGTCGGCGACCTCGTCGGCGCACCACTCGTTCGGTGCGTTCGTGACCTGGATGCCCCGTCGGGTGGCGGCGGTGACGTCGACGATGTCCACGCCCGTGCCGTAGCGGGCGATCACCCGGCACCGGGTGAACGCGTCGATGGCGCGGGAACCGACCCGCGCGTACTGGGTCAGGACGCCGTCGACGTCCTGACCCTTTTCGATCACCTCGTCCTCGCTCTTGCACTGTGCGGCGAGGAGCTCGAACCCGGCCCCCTCGACGATGGCGCGTTCGATGTCCACGTCGCCGAAGTCGAAGTCGGCGATCAGGATCGTGCCTTTGGCATCAGTGCGAGTCACGGGGAATCCCCTTGGTGTGTACGAGATCCTGGTACGACACGGCGAGCTCCAAGCAGCCTCCGCTGTCCAGCTGCCCCACCGTGGAACGGTAGATCTCCTGCCACGGTGTCTGGTTGTCCAACGTGACCGGCGTGTACTGGGCCCATCGCGCGGCGATCTCCTCATCCGACAGGAGGACGTCGACACGCGCGTTGTCCATGTCGATGCGGATCCGGTCGCCGGTGCGCAGGATGGCGAGGTTGCCGCCGACCGCGGCCTCGGGGCTGGCGTTGAGAATGGACGGTGCGTCCGAGGTGCCGCTCTGGCGGCCGTCTCCGAGCGTGGGCAGCGTCGTGATGCCCAGTTGGAGCAGCGCGGCAGGCACCTCCATGTTGACGACCTCGGCCGATCCCGGGTAGCCGATCGGCCCGGTGTAGCGGATGACGAGGATGCAGTTCTCGTCCAGGCCCAGCTCGGGGTCTTCGATGCGGGCGTGGTAGTCCTCGGGCCCGTCGAAGACGATGGCGCGGAGGTCGAACACCTGCGGGTCATCGGGATGCGGCAGGTAGCGGGCGCGGAAGTCGTCGGTGATGACCGAGGTCTTCATGACCGCGGAGTCGAAGAGGTTGCCGGTCATGACGAGAAGTCCGCCGCGCGCGGCGACAGGCTCGTCGAACGGGCGGATGACCGTCGGGTCGGCGGGCGGGGCCTCGGCCAGGTTCTCGGCCACGGTACGTCCGGATACGGTCACGGCGTCGCCGCGCAGGCGCCCTGCTGCCAGCAATGACCGCATGACCGCGGGGACGCCGCCGGCGCGGTAGAAGTCCTCGCCGAGGAACTCCCCGGCGGGGGCGACGTTCGCCAGCACCGGGATGTCGGCTCCGACCCGTTGCCAGTCCTGGATGGACAGCGGCACCCCGACGTGGCGAGCGATGGCGTTGATGTGGATGGGCACGTTGGTCGAGGCGGCGATGGCCGAGGCGACGATGATCGCGTTCTCGAAAGCCTGCCGGGTCATGATCTTGCGCGGGGTGAGGTCCTCATGCACGAGGGCCACCGCCCGGCGGCCTGTGTCGTAGGCCATCTGCGCTCGCCGGCGATAGGGGGCCGGGATCGCCGCGCAGCCTGGCAGGGACATCCCCAGGGCCTCGGCCAGGCTGTTCATCGACAGCGCGGTGCCCATCGTGTTGCAGTGACCGATGCTGGGGGCGGAAGCGGCCACGCGCGCCATGAACTCGTCGTAGTCGATCTGCCCGCCGGCGAGCAGCCGCTTCGACTGCCAGATCACCAGTCCCGAGCCTGACGATCCGATCCGCCTGCCATGGTGATAGCCGTTGAGCATCGGCCCTCCGGACAGGACTATCGCGGGGATGTTCACCGTGGCCGCGGCGGTCAGGCACGCGGGCGTGGTCTTGTCACAGCCCGTCGTCAGGACCACCCCGTCGAGTGGATATCCGTAGAGCACCTCGACCAGCCCCAGGTAGGCGAGGTTGCGATCCAGGGCGGCGGTCGGGCGCTTGCCGGTCTCCTGCAGCGGGTGGACGGGGAACTCGAAAGGGATGCCACCGCCGTCGCGGATCCCGTCCTTGACCCGGTCGGCGAGGGCGAGATGGTGGCGGTTGCACGGAACGAGGTCGCTACCCGTTTGGGCGATGCCGATGATCGGCCGGCCCGACTGGAGTTCCCCTGGGGTCAGCCCGAAGTTGAGGAAGCGTTCGAGATACAGAGCCGTCATCTCGGGATTGCCGGCGTTGTCCCACCATGCCTGGCTGCGCAGGCCGCCTGGGGCCGCCTTCGTCGATGGCATCAGGTACTCCTCGCGGCCCCACCGGGGCGGGCAGGCCCGTCCGATCCTGCCGGGTATTCGAGCAGCGGGACCAGGTCCCTGGACCAGGCCGACATGACAGGTGCGAGCACCCGCCAGGACTCCTCGGCCTCGTCGCCCCGGATGGACAGGGCTGCGTTGCCCTGCAGGACGTCCAGCAGCAGCCGGCCGTAGGCAGGCAGGCCGGGGGCCTCCAGCTGCGCGGTGAGGGTGAGCGGGGCAAGGGTGCGCCCGTCGGGACCGACGCCGGTCAGCGCGAGGGTCATGCCCTCCGGCTCCAGCCCGAAGCGCAACACGTTGGGCGCGCCTTGCTCGCCGTCCCCGAAGGGCAGGTGAGGTACGGGCCGGAACCGTACCGCGACCTCTTTGCGGTCGTGTCCGAGCGCCTTGCCGGTGCGGAGCCGGAAGATCGTCCCGGACCAGCGCCAGCTTTCGAGTTCCAGCTCCACCTCGGCGAAGGTCTCGGTACCTCGCCGAGGGTCCACGCCCTCCTCCTCGACGTAGAGCGGAACGTCCCGGTCACCGATGCGGCCGGCCAGGTAACGGGCGCGGCGGGTACGGTGCACGACGTCGTCGTCCGTGAGACGGCGTACCGAGCGCAGCACGTCGATCTTCCGATCGCGCAGGTCACGCTCGCCGAGGCTGAGCGGTGGTTCCATGGCCACCAGGCACAGCACCTGGAGCAGGTGGTTCTGCAGCATGTCCTTCAGCGCCCCGGCGCCGTCGTAGTAGCCCGCCCTGCCTTCCAACGTCAGGGTCTCGTCCCAGACGATCTCCACCTCGGAGATGTGCGCGCTGTTCCAGATGGGCTCCAGCACCCGGTTGGCCAGCCGGCTGCCGAGCACGTTCTGAACGGTCGTCATGGCCAGGAAGTGGTCGACGCGGAACACCGCCTGCTCCAGCACCACCTCCGACAGCAGCTGATTCAGCGCCACAGCACTGTCCAGATCTTCGCCGAACGGCTTCTCCAGCACGATCCGGCTGCCCGGTGTCAGGCCCGCGCCGCGCAAAGCCGCCACCGTGCCAGGGAAGATCGCTGGAGGAAGAGCGAGGTAGACCGCTACAGGACCGTCGCCGGCGATGGCCGAAGCGACATCGGTGACGTCGGTGGCGTCGGCCCGCAGGTAGCGGGCGGACTCCACGATCGCCTTCCTGGCGTCGGCAGAGGAGGAGAGGCCATGCCGGTCGAGCTGATCGACGGCCCAGCGCCGGAACCCCTCGTCGGTCCAGTCGGCCCGGTCCACGCAGGTCAGCTGGAAGCCGTTGTCCAGATGCCCGGCTGTCCACAGGGCGGCCAGCGCCGGAAGCAGGTAGCGCGCGTTGAGATCGCCGGTGGCGCCGAAGATGACGAGCCTGTTGATCATGCCATCATCCCTTCTTTCGCTCGTGCGAGCCTGACGCCGGCGGCGATGACGCCGATGTGGCTGAATGCCTGGGGGAAGTTCCCCATGAACGTGCCCGTCGACGGGTCGATCTGCTCCGGCAGCAGCCCGAGCGGGCTGGCCCGGGCGCACAGTGAGGCGTAGAGTTCCTCGGCCTGTTCGGCACGGCCTTGCAGGACGAGGTTCTCGACCAGCCAGAAGCTGCACAACACGAAGGCGCCCTCATCGCCTGGCAGGCCGTCGGGCGAGTGGTCGTGCAGGTAGCGGTAGAGCAGTCCGTCGCCGGCGGACAAACGTTCGGCGATGGCCGCAGTGGTGGCCGCCATCCGCGGGTGGTCGGCCGGGATGACCCTCCGCAGCGGGAGCGCGAGCAGGCTGGCGTCCAGTCCGCCGCTGCCGTCGAGGTGTTCGCCCAGGGACTGCGCGTCCTCGTTCCAGGACTGGTCCACGATGAGCTGACGCAGCTTGTCGGCCGTGGCGCGCCACCTCGTGACCTGGCCGGGCAGGCCGAGCCGCTCGCCCATCGCCGCGGCCCGGTCCAGGGCCACCTGGCACATTCCGGCGGAGTAGGTGAAGACGCGGCTTGCGCTGCGTACCTCCCAGATGCCCTGGTCCGGCTGCCGCCACTCGCGCACGGCGGTGTCGGCCAGCTCCGCCAGGCCGGACCACAGCGCGGGCTGGATCTCACTCCCGGAGCGCAGCCACTGGTCGGCGCAGTCCAGCACCTCGCCGTAAACGTCGTGCTGACGCTGATCAGCTGCGCCGTTACCCCATCGCACAGGAGCGGAACGCCGGTAGCCCTCCAGGCCGACGTCTTGGATCTCCTCAGGTACGGGATCGCCGCAGATGCTGTACATGATCCGCGGTCGGCGGCTCTGTTCGAAGGCGTCGAGGACCCAGCCGAGGAAGGCGTCGGCCTCGCTGTCGAAGCCGATGCGGCGCAGCGCGAACACGGCGAAGGCGGCATCCCGGATCCAGGTGTAGCGGTAGTCCCAGTTGCGTACACCACCGATCGGCGCGGGCAAGGAGGAGGTAGGGGCGGCGACCAGCGAGCCGTTGACCCAGTCGTCGCACAGCTTGAGCGTGATCGCGGCGCGGCGGACCAGCGGTTCCTCCGGCCCGCTGTAGCGGAAGTTCCTCATCCACCGGCGCCATGCCTCGGCGGTCTCGCGCAGCATGGCCTCGGGGTCGAACCGGTGATGGCGGTGAATACGGCCCCAGGACAGCACGAGATCAAGGCGATCGCCCTGTTCGAGGTCGTGGACGGTGCGCAGGCCGGTCAGGGGACGGTTGGAACGTAGATGCAGGCGCAGGTCCGGCCGCCGCGACGCCTGCACCTCCAGGCCGCTGCCCAGGAGCCGGGTCTGCCCGCCGCCGCGGGGATGCAGCTCCGCCGACACGCGGACGGTCCCGTCCAGGACCTGGGCGGAACGGACGAGCTCGGCCCGGCTCGCACCCGCATCGTCGCTGAGATCGGCGCCGGCACGCAGCGCCAGCGCGTCGGTGATCCTGACCGAACCGCTCGAGCTGCGCAACTCGGTCACCAGCACCGCGGTATCAGGCTCGTAGCGCTGCCGGGCCTCCCGCAGGTCCTCCACCGTCAGCGTGAAGTGCCCGCCTCGTGCGTGATCGAGCAGGCCGCACAACAGTGGTTCGCTGTCGAAGCGGGGCAGGCACAGCCACGGGATCGAGCCGTCCAGGCCGACCAGTGCCGTGGTCGTGCCGTCCCCGATGAGACCCAGATCCTCCAGCGGCAGGTAGCCATCCCGACGGCGGACCGGGCGGAACGATGGATCGGGATCGAGCATGCCAGATTCCTCTTTCGTCGTACGGCGCGCCGTCGGAGGCACCGCTGCTTGCGGGGGCGAAACGCTGCCCGGCTGCGGCCCTAGAAGGTGATCAACACCTTCACGACATCCTCGAGTTTCTTGTCCGATATCTCGAAGGCCCGCTCCATCTCCCCGAACTCGAACGAATGGGTCGTCATGTGGGTCGGGTCGAGGCGCTTTGTCTGGAGGATTCGCAGCAGCCGCTCCATGCACAGCCGGCCGCCTGGGCACAGGCCCGTCGTGATCGTCTTTTCGGCCATGCCGACTCCCCATTCGACGCGGGGAATGCGCACGAATTCGCCTTCACCGTAGTAGCCGGTGTTGGACACCGTCCCGCCGGGCTTGGTGATTTTGACGGCGGTCTGGAAGGTCGCGTCCGTGCCGAGGGCCTCGATGGCGGTGTCCACGCCCTGGCCCTGCGTCAGTTCGAGGACCCGCTCGACGACGTCCTCTTTGCTGAAATCCACGATCTCGTCCGCGCCATAGGTTTGCGCGAGCTTCTTCCGGCGGGGGACCGATTCGACTCCGATGACGAGACCGGCGCCGCAGAGCCGTGCTCCCGCGGTCGCCATCAGCCCCACCGGCCCCTGTGCGAGAACGGCCACGGTCCCGCCCAGCGGGATGCGGCCGTTCTGCGCGCCCATGAATCCGGTCGAGAGCATGTCGGCGCAGTAAGCCGCCATCTCGTCGGTGACGTCCTCAGGAATCTTCGCCATGTTGGCGTCGGCCTCGTTGACATGGAAGTACTCGGCGAAGACTCCATCCTTGGAATTCGCGAACTTGAACCCGCCGAGCGGCCCGCCGGACTGTGACGGATGCCCGTTCTGAGAGGCGAGATCGCCCCAGTCAGGGGTGATGGCGCCGACCAGAACACGATCGCCGGGGCGGAAGTTCCGCACCTCGTCTCCGACCTCGTGCACCACACCGACCGCCTCGTGGCCGAGCGTCAGGTTCTCCCGGGGCCCGATGCCGCCCTTGACCGTGTGAGAATCCGACGTGCAGATCAGGGCACTGGTCGTCCGTACGATGGCGTCCAACGGGCCTGGCCGCGGCACGGGCTTGTCCATGAAGCCGACGCGTCCGATCTCCTTCATCACGAACGCCTTCATCGTCCCTTCGGTACGTTCTGCCATGATCACTCCCCCGAACGCCGCCTGCGTCGCCCCCAACACTCCGGCGACACGGCTGATGTCTGGCCTTCCCCTGGCACGGGTGCGGAAGCGAGGCTCCAGCAAGGACCATCCCTTATGTGGACAAAGGATCCATGGCAGACGGGTCGAGCAACGATCGCCGTCAAGCCGCAATCGGCCGGACATGTCCGGTCAGCGGGCCAGTTCCCCTCCGCGAGGCCGGCCCACCGTGCTCAGCCCTGCTCTGCCCGGTCGCCCAGCGACCGGTCCCGCACCTCCGGCATGTCCTGCAGGTGCTCGACCACGTACCGCTCGTCGCGGAGGAGCCGCTGCTCGCACCATGCCTTCAGCTCGCTCGCCCCGGTCGGGGTCCGCCGTGCGGCATTCAGCGCGTCGATCACCAGGTGGTACCGAGATGCCTGGTTGCGCATCACCATGTCGAACGGGGTCGTGGCCGTGCCCTCGTCGGCGAACAGGATGTTCGCCGCCGCGACGGTCTCCATGGTGACCACGTCCCCGGTGCCCGCAAGCACGATGTCGGGATCCGACCGCCCGTCCTCGGTCCCTTGCGGGCCGGCAGGGTCGGCCCGGCGAGCTTCGCGCCGTTCAGGTGGGGAACCGGCAGAACCGCGCCGTCGCGGACAGGGTTCAGGACTCCAGCGGACCTGTCTCCGCCTCCCCGTCACCGACCATCGCCAGTGCGATGAGATCCGGGTTGTCCAGCACCGCTCCGAAGGCGTGCAGCAGCACGTAGCCGAGCTCGCCGCCCTCGTGGATCGAGCCCGGGGTCGGCACCGACGCGTGGCTGGGTATCCCACCGGGTGCGGAGAACTGACGGAACAGCCGCAGCAGCCCCTCCTCCTCCATGGTGATGTGCGGGTAGATCTCGGTGTAGGTGCCCTCCAGGTAGCCGGCCCCGACCAGCGTCGGGCCGCCGTGCCCGGGACCGGCCAGGTAGATCATCTGCTGCCCGGTGTGCTGGATCAGCCGGGACGCGTGCGCGTACACCAGCGCCAGGCCGGGGCTGACGCCCCAGTGTCCCAGGTGTGCTCGCCGGCCTGCGCCGTCGTACAGCCTTCGCCTGTCAGGTGTGTGCCTGGTGACCTGGGGAATCAGGCTAATTGGCTGCTTCTCGCCGCCGTACATGCGGCGCCCGGTGCCGCAGTCTGCCGACGCCGCCTGGTTGGCCCTTTCCGCACAGGGAGATGGACAATGCGCGTCTACGCGGTCCCGGCCCCGAGAACCGTTGCCCCCGGTGCCCAGCTCGCCGACGACCGGGTGGACGGTGACATGGTCCTGTTCCAGCGCCGGTCGACCGGCGGCCGGCGTCCGGTGACGGCCAGGCAGTTCGCGGCCGACGTCCGCAGCCTGGCGGCCGGCTTCCTCTCCGCCGGCATCCGGCCCGGCGACCGGGTCGCGCCGCTTGCCGCCACCAGCTACGAGTGGACGGTGTACCGGCGGCTGCGGGCCGCGCTCGGCGGCCGGGTCGGCTACGCCATCTCCGGCGGAGCGCCGCTGGGCGCACGGCTGGGTCACTTCCTCCGAGGAATTGGCATCACCGTGTCGGAAGGCTACGGGACGACCGAGACCAATGCCGCCGCGACCGTGAACCTGCCCCACGCGCTGAAGATCGGCACGGTGGGGCCGCCCCTTCCCGGCGTCGAAATCCGGATCGCCGACGACGGCGAGATCCTGATCAAGGGCCCGATCCTGGTCCAGGGCTACTGGCGCAACGAGCAGGCGACCTGGGAGAGCCAGACCGCCGACGACGGCTGGCTGCGCATCGGCGACCTCGGCGCCCTGGACGAGGACGGGTTCCTGGCGATCTCGGGCCGCAAGAAGGAGATCATCGTCACCGCCGGCGGCAAGAACCTCGCCCCGGAGGCACTCGAAGATCGCCTGCGCACCCACCCGCTCATCAGCCAGGCGGTAGTCGTCGGCGACCGGCGGCCGTACACCGCCGCGCTGATCACCCTGGACGCCGCGGCGCTGTCGTCATGGAAGCGGGCCGTCGGCAGGCCCGAACACGCCGGCCCGGCCGAGCTTCGCGACGATCCGGATCTGCCGGCCAGGCTGCAGACGGCCGTGGACGAGGCCAACACGGCGGTGAGCCGGGCCGAGTCGATCCGCAGGTTCCGGATCCTTCCGGTCGACCTGACCGAGCAGAACGGACATCTGACCCCGACCCTGAAGGTCGAGCGTGCCTTGGTCCACAAGGACTTCGCGGCCGACATCGAGGAGCCGTACCGCTGAGCACCAGACGCCAAGACCGGCAGACCCGCCGCGTCGCGGGCGAGCGATCGACACTGGACCGGCTGGTGGCGGCCACGCCGACATCCCGCGACCGGGTGGTCGACGCCGCCCGCGCGCTGTGCATCCTGATCGTCGCCCTCTGGCACTGGACATTGTCGGTCACCCACCGCACCGCCGACGGCAGCCTGACCATGCCCAACCCGATCCATGCCGTGCCCGGTAGCTGGCTGGCCACCTGGGTGCTGCAGATCATGCCCGTGTTCTTTCTGGTCGGTGGGTACGCCAACCTGGTCGGCTGGCAGCGGGCTCAGGCGGGCGGGACGACCGCCGGCCAGTTCGTCCGAGGCCGGCTGCGCCGGCTGCTCTGGCCGACTGCCGTCTGGGCCCTGGTCTGGCTCGCCGGCGAGCTGATCGCGGCCGCCCTACCCGGCCCGCACCGATGGATGTGGGAGTGGTTCCCCGGCTACCTGACGCCGCTGTGGTTCCTGGGCGTGTACGGCCTGGTGATCGCCGCAGTGCCGATCACCGCGAGCCTGAACGCCCGCTACGGAGCCAGGGTCCTGGTAGCGCTCGTGCTGCTGATCGCCCTCGGCAGCGTGGCGCACCGCGGCGCCGGCCTGGCCTGGGCCGGCTGGGTGACCGCCGCCCTGGTGTGGCTGTTCTGCCACCAGCTCGGCTACGCCTGGCGCAGCTGGGAGCTGGGGCGGCGCCCGCTGGCGCAGCGTCTGGCGGTTGTCGGGGCCGGGCTGGCCGGGCTGGTCGGGCTGACGGTAGGAGCGGGCTACCCCCTCTCGATGGTGGCCACCACCGGCGCCAAATCCAACATCTTCCCGACCAACGCCGCCATCGCCGCCCTGGCCGTCTTTCAACTCGGGCTGCTGGCCCTGGTCACGCCGGCCGCCGAGCGCCTGCTGCGCCGACCGACCGCCTGGAAGCCGGTGGTGGCCCTCAACGTGGTCGCGTTGACCATCTTTCTCTGGCACATGACCGCGTACCTGGTGGTGCTGTGGGCCTATGAAGGGCTGGGTGGCACCCTGCTTGCGGAGCCAACCTCCGGCTGGTGGGCCCAGCGCTGGCTGTGGCTCCTGGCCCCAACGGCCGTGCTGGCCGTGCTGGTCGTCCTGTTCGCCCGAGTCGAGCTGGCCGCCCGCCGACCCCGGAGAGGGGCAGGTCGCTGAGGTCGGCACCCAACAAAGAACACGAACCGCAGCTGACAGTGGGGATGACTCAGCGACGGCGGGAGACGGTGCCCTGCGAAGCCGAGGACGACCCGGTCTCCGAGTCGGCCTGGGCCGACGTTGGGCGGGCTTGCGGGCGATCGGCGGTGCCGGCCACCGCCCACGCGACCACCACCCCGGCCTGCCCGAAGTTGCCCGGTAACGAGAAGACCCGGCGCCGACCATCGAGCCGGCGACCATGGCCGTCAGCATCGTCAACGGGAGCCGGCTGGTCGTGGGTGCGTCGGTGGTAGTCATGGCCGCACGGTCATTCCGCCTGAGAGCCGCCCCCGCGCAATCCTTTGCCGGACGATGCGCCGGCGAGGGCCGGGTGGTGGTCGCCATGGCCCGCTCGACGCGGTCGTACCCCTCGGGTGCTAGCTTGGCCGATCATGTCTGACTATCTGCGGGAGCTGTTCTCCCTCGACGGCCGGCGCGCCCTGGTGACCGGCGGCAGCTCCGGCATCGGGTACGCCATCGCCGAGGCGATCGGCCGGGCCGGAGCCGAGGTCGTGCTGGTGGCCCGCAGGGAGGGCGAGCTCGACAAGGCCGCCGCCCGCCTGCGCGAGCACGGCGTCACCGCCTCGTGGATCAGCGCCGACCTCGCCGACCGCGACGACGTCCGGCGCGTGTGCGCCACGGCGGGCGATGCCGACATCCTCGTCAACGACGCCGGCAACAACATCCGCAAGCCCATGGCCGACCTCACCGTCGAGGACTACGAGCGCACCATCGCCGTCAACCTCACCGCCCCCTACCTCCTCGGCCAGCACTTCGGCCCGAGGATGGCCGCCCGTGGCTGGGGCCGCATCATCAACCTCGGCTCCCAGCAGTCCATCAGCGCCTTCGGCGACAGCGGCGCGTACGGCACGGCCAAGGCCGCCATCGCCGGCCTGACCCGCTCCCAGGCCGAGGCGTGGTCGGCTCGCGGGGTGTGCGTCAACACGATCATCCCCGGCTTCGTGCTGACCCCGCTGACCGAGCCTGCCCAGGCCATCCCAGGCCGCGTCGAAACGCTCGCCGCCCGCCACATGGTCGGCCGCAACGGCGTGCCCGGGGACTTCGCGGGCGCGGCCGTCTTCCTGGCCGGGGACGCCTCCGCGTTCGTCACCGGGCAGATGCTCTTCGTGGACGGCGGCTTCTCCGTCCACTAGCCCCTTCCGGCGCCGAGGACTCACGCCAGGGGGAACGGCGGTCGCGGAAACGGTCCCATGCGGCCGGCCGCTCGCGGGAGCCGTTCTCCTCCACCGCCGCCCCTCCGAAACCGCCCGACCCTCGCGCAGGCGAGCCCGCCGTGGGCAGCGGCCCCCTTGCGGCCAGGGCCAACCGCTCAGGGCGACAGCCGCGACAGCAACGGCTGTCGCGGTGGCGGTCGCGGTGGCGGTCGCGGTGGCGGTCGCGGTCGCGGTCGCGGTCGCGGTCGCGGTCGCGGTCGCGGTGGCGGTGGCGGTGGCGGAGTCCGGCGGACTTCGGAAGGCCGGCTGGGGGCGAGGGCTTGGTGGTCCGCCGTGGGTCTTTACTTGCGGCGGATCTGGCGCAGCCCCACCCCTTCGCGCCAGGAGTCCATAACGATCTCGTCGCCCTCCACCCGCGTCCACACCACCTCCGTCAGCTCGATCCGGAACAGGTCCGACTCCTCGCTCGGCAGCCCGAACGACGCCAGCACCTCCCGGTCGGTGATCTCCACGGCCCGCCCGGCCAGCTTCACGTCGCCCTCCCACGACGACGGATCGCCCCCCTCCGGGGCGCTGGAGGTGACGTGGATCGCCATCCGCGGGTCGCGGCGCAGGTCGGACGCCTTGACCGCCCCCGGCATCGACCCCGTCCACAGCTCGCCGTCCCGGAAGCTGGTCTCGATGCCGCTGACCCGGGGCGAGCCGTCCTTGCGCAGCGTGGCCAGCACCTTGTGCCGGTACGCCTCCAGCAGCCGCCGCGCCGGCCCGGCCAGCTCCGCCGCCTGCTGCTCGAACTCCTGCCATGAAGCCATGGCCGTCATCATGCCCGCCGCCACCGACAGAACGGGCGACGCCGAGCGCGTGCAGGGTCCCGTGGTCAGGCGCGGCGGCGGGCGCGGTAGGCGCTGGCCTTGGCCCGGTTCTGGCAGGACAGGCCGCAGAACCGGCGCGAGGCGTTCCTGGTGACGTCGAAGAAGACCAGCTCGCACCCGCCCGCCTCGCAGGTCCGCAGCCGCCGGCCCTGGCCGACGCCGATCACCATGGCCAGGGCCGTGCCGGCGTCGGCGGCCCAGGCGTCGACCAGGTCCGCACCGGGGCCGTGGAAGGCCAGGACGGGCGGGTCGCCGTGCAGGTTGGGCACGGCCGCGTGGCGCACCAGGGCCGCGTTGAGGGCGGCGACGTCGCCGCTGAAGGCCAGGTGGAGCTCGGCGGCCACGTCCGCGAGCCGGTCGGCGTCCGCGCCGGTCAGCGCGCGGCTGGCCGGCCGGCCCTGCCGGTCGAACGCCGCCTCCAGCGCGGCCCGGCGGTCGGCGGGCGGGTCCACGGGGCGGCCGCGGGCCTGGGTGACGGCCAGCTCGTTCACCAGCAGGACGGCCAGCTCCGCCCACCTCCCGACATAACTGTCTATTTGCGATTGACCAGTGATGCGCCAAGCCTCTATCGTCACTGGCATAGCTTACCTAGACAGTGAGGGATTGCGATGAGCGCATCGTCCAGACTTGCCCGCCGCATGTGGCACCAGCTTGAGCCGATCCACGCGGTGCTCTACTTCTCGCCCCAGGCGTTCGAGGAGGCGGGCGCGCTCGGTTACGACGTGGAGTCGCGCTGGCCGAGCTATTTCGCCTACCGCACGGCCCCGCTCGGGCGGGCCGGCAGCCGGCTGGCCACCGCCGCGTACTACAGCTTCAGCCCGCGGATGATCGCCGAGCATGTGCCCGCCGCATGGGAGGTCGCCTCGCCCGAGCGGGTGCTCGAGGCCCGGATGACCGCCGTCGACCGCACGTACCGCGCTCTGCTGGGTGACAGGGTGACGGCGGACGCGGCGGTGGAGGCGGCGGAGCTGGCCAGGCGGGCCGCCGAGAGCGTGAGCGTGGCCGGGCGGCCGTTGGCCGCGGCCAACCTGGACCTGCCCTGGGCCGACGAGCCGCACCTGGTGCTGTGGCAGGCCGCCACCGTGCTGCGCGAGCACCGCGGTGACGGCCACCTGGCGGCGCTGCAGGCCGCGGAGCTGGACGGTTGCGAGTCGCTGGTGTCGTTCGCCGCGATCGGCGCCGCCCCCACGGCGAACTTCGCCGGGCGCGGCTGGAGCGAGCAGGAGTGGGACGCGGCCCAGGAGCGGCTGGCCGCCCGCGGGCTGGCCGGCCCCGACGGGCAGGCCACCGAGCGGGGGCGGGCGCTGCGTGACCAGGTCGAGCGGATGACCGACCAGCTGGCCGCGGAGCCGTGGCGGCTGCTCGGGGAGGAGCGCGCCGAGCGGCTGGCCCGGCTGGCTTCGCCGTTCCTCGGCGCGGTCTTCGAGGCCGGGCTGCTGCCGATGACCAGCACCCTTGGCATCGCCACCGTTAAAGCCCCCGACTAATCGAAACCGGGGGCGGGCTGCCAGAGGCTGATCTCCGTGCCCTGGTCGTCGGTGCAGGTGCAGCCGCGCCCCGACTTGCTGTCGTACAGCTCGCCGGTGTCGCCGCCCAGCTCCCGCACCCGCTTGACGGCCGCGTCGATGTCGGTGACGTGGTAGTAGATGTTCGGCTGCGAGGAGGGCCCGCGCGCGACCAAGCCCATCGGCACGGCCGTGTTCGTGACGTGCAGGTACGTCTCGTGCTCACGCCTGAACTCCCAGCCGAACAGCGCCCCGTAGAAGGCGGCCGCCCGATCCAGGTCCGCCACGGACAGCGTGTAGTAACCCAGCTCGACACTCATGTACGAACCTCCGCAATAATTGCCGCTAGCGTTAAGGATTAACAGCCTAACGGAAGCAGGCAATAATTAACACCAACGTTAACGAAATCGACGCGACGCTGGCCGCGCTCGCCGATCCCACCCGGCGCAAGGTCATCGACCTGCTGCGCGAAGGCCCGCGACCGGCCGGCGAGCTCGCGCAGGCCGTCCAGATGAGCGCCCCCGCCCTCAGCAGGCATCTGCGCGTGCTGCGGGCGGGCGGTCTCGTCCAGGCGGAGGCCGGCGGCGCCGACGCCCGCCTGCGCCTCTACACGCTGCGCCAGGAGCCGTTCACGGCGCTGCAGGCCTGGCTGGACCAGGTGCAGGCGTTCTGGGCCGAGCAGCTCGGCTCGTTCAAGGACCACGTGGAGCGCAGCCGGTGAACTCCGTCCAGGCCAGCGTCACCGTGCCCGTCGACCCGGCGACCGCGTTCCGGATCTTCACCGACGAGATCGACAGCTGGTACGTGCGCGGCCGCCACAGCTGGGTCGACCCGGCCCGCGCGGTCGCCATCCGCTTCGAGGACGGCTTCCTGCGCGAGCTGTGGTCCGACGGCGGCCACGTCGACACCGGCAGGATCCTCGCCTGGGAGCCGCCGAGCCGCCTCGTCTGGGCCGACCTGCTCAACGAGGGCGGCCGGATGGAGATCGAGGTGGCCTTCAGCCCGGTCGAGGGCGGCACCGAGGTGCTGCTGGAGCACCGCGGCCTGGACACGCTGCCCTCGGACGTGGCCGGACGCATCCGGCGCGGCTACTCCTGGAACATCGCGCTGCGCTGGTTCGCCGGCACGTGGGCGGGCTAGCGGCGGCCGTACTTCTTGTGCACGGCCTGCTTGCTCACCCCGATCGCGTCGGCGATCTGCGCCCAGGCCAGCCCCGCCACCCTGGCCCGCCGCACCTGGACCGCCTCCAGACGCTCGATCTCGCGGCGCAGGGCGGTCGTGGCGTGCAGTGCCAGCAGCGGGTCGTCGTCCTGCGCCTGCCGAAGGAGGGTCGCCAGGTCGTTCGTCATGTCCTAAAGGTAGTCCAGGAGCAGCCGGTTGATCTCCTCGGGACGTTCGAGGGCGGGCAGGTGCCCGGCCCAGTCCAGCTCGACCAGCCGCGCCCGGGGCAGCTCGCCGGCCAGGTGGCGGGCGCTCTCCTGGAAGTACGGCAGGTCGTGCGCGCCGGCCACGACCAGCGCCGGCACATCGATCTCCGCCGGCGCGAACTCCTTCTCGACCTGCGACGGCTCCGGATCGGCGGCCAGCTGCACCTCGAACGCGTGCCGCTGCATCTCCACCACGCGCCCGAACGTCTCCCGCGACGCCTCGGGCCCGAGCAGGGTGCGCGCGTTCAGCTCCGCCGCCCCCTCGACGTCGCCCGCCTCCAGCAGGCGCCCCTCCTCGTCCCAGTACGCCCGCAGGTCCGGCGTGGGCGCCAGGTTGGAGATGGGGTTCAGCAGCACCAGCCGGCCGGCGAGCCCGGCCGCCGCCAGCTCCAGCGCGACCCGGCCCCCGCCCGACGAGCCGACCAGCGCCGCCCGGCTCACCTCCAGCGCGGCCAGCAGCCGCGCCACGTCGTCGCTGTCGCTGTACGGGCCGTCCGACCGGTAGGGGCTGCGCCCGTACCCCCGGAAGTCCACCGTGATCACCCGGAAGCGCTCGGACAGGGCCTCCACCTGCGCGTCCCACATGCCCGAGTCGACCGACGTCGAATGCAGCAGCACGACGGGCTCGCCCGAGCCCCGCTCGGAATGCCAGATCGTCATCGTGACTCCGCCGCCAGCCGCACGCCCAGCCCGATCAGCACCACACCGGAGATCTGCTCCAGCCGCCGGCGCACCGCGGGCCGCCCCAGCACCGCCTTGGCCCTGGCCACCGTCCAGATGAGCAGCCCGTACCAGGCCAGGTCGACCAGCACCCACACGACGGCCAGCGTCGCGAGCGTGACCGGCACGTTCTGCCCCGGCGCGACGAACTGCGGCAGGAACGACATCGCGAACACCGCCGCCTTCGGGTTGGCCAGGCACGTCCCGAGGCCCGCCAGGTACGGCCCCCGCAGGCCCGGCACCACCGCCCCCTCGACCTCGGCCGCCCCATTGGTCAAGGGCGCGCCCTTGCGGGCCTGCCACAGCGCCTGGGCGCCCATCACGACCAGCACCACGGCGCCGACCACGCGCATCACGTCATAGGCCAGCTGCGAGGCCACCAGCAGCGCCGACAGGCCGAAGGCGGCCGCCAGCCCCCACAGCAGGATGCCGGTCTCGTTGCCGAGCGTGGCGGCCATGCCGGAGCCGCGGCCCGCGCGCAGCGTCTGGCGCAGGATGATGGCCGTGCTGACCCCTGGCGCCATGGCCACCAGAACGCACGCGCCTACGAAAGCGAGAAGATACATGCGCGGCATGTTCCCAGAAATCGCACCGGGAAGTCGCCTGATTATCGGCCTACTCGTACAGTTTGCGCAGCTCGGCGACCGCCTCGCCCATCAGCGCCCGCAGCTCCGGCGGCCCCAGCACCTCCACGTCGGCCCCCATCCGCAGCAGCAGCCAGCGCGCGTGCGTGATCGACTCGATCGGCACCGTCAGCGTCAGCCAGCCCTCCGGATCGGGCTCGCCGGCCGCGGCCAGCGCGGCGCCGACCACGTCGGAGCCCATCGTGTACGCCAGCAGCTCACCCCGGCCGGGGGCGAGCCTGATGACGGCCTCGGCGGTGTACATCCGCTCGCGGAACTCCTTGGCGTAGCCCTGCCAGAACTCGCCCAGGTCGAACCCCTCGGGCCGGGGGAAGCGGCCGGGCAGCGTCTCCACGGTCAGGATCCGCGCCACCCGGTAGGTGCGGGCGCCGCCGCCCGGCGGCGCGGCCACCATGTACCAGGACCCGCCCTTGAGCACCAGCCCGTACGGGTGGATCACCCGGTCGACCTCCTGCTGCCCCCAGCGCCGGTAGGTCATGTGCAGCGGCCGCCGGTCCCACACCGCCTCGGCGACCTCGCTCAGATGCGGCACGTCGTCGGCCGAGCGGTACCAGCCCGGCACGTCGAGCAGGAACCGCTCGCGCATCCGCGAGGCCTGCGAGCGCGGCTCGGGCGGCAGCGCGGCCAGCAGCTTCAGCTCCGCGGTGGCGGCCACCTCGGCCAGCCCCAGCTCGGCCGCCGGGCCGGGCAGCCCCGCCAGGAACAGTGAGGAGGCCTCCTCGGCGGTCAGCCCGTTGAGCCTGGTGCGGTAGCCGTCGAGCAGCTGGTAGCCGCCCGCGGGCCCCCGGTCGGCGTAGACCGGCACGCCGGCCGCCGACAGCGCCTCCACGTCGCGGTAGACCGTGCGGACCGACACCTCCAGCTCCTCGGCCAGCTCCGGCGCGGTCATGCGGCCGCGCGACTGCAGGAGCAGGAGCAGCGAGAGCAGGCGGCTGGCACGCATGGCCCCATTGTAGGAAAGCGGCCCGCGGGAAAGCGGCCGTTCAGCGGGCGGCGTACTCCTCCCGGGAGGACACCACCTGGGGCATGCGCCCCTCCGCCCACTCCAGGAGGGGGATGAGCCGCTCGGCGGCCTCCCGGCCCAGCTCGGTGAGGCTGTACTCGACCTTGGGCGGGATCGAGGACTCGGCCACGCGCAGCACCATGCCGTCGCGTTCGAGCGCGTGGAGGGTCTGGGACAACATCTTCTCGCTCACCCCGTCGACCCGGCGGCGCAGCGCGTTGAAGCGGTAGGGGCCCTCGTACAGGGCCACCAGCGCCAGGATCGCCCAGCGACCGGTGATCGTCTCCAGCACCGAGCGCGAGGCGCACCGGCGCGAGAAGACATCGGCCACCAGCTCTTCGAACTCCTCCATGGAAACCAGCGTACGCGTTCGTTGGTACTTTCTGATAGAAAGCACTAACCAAATCGCTGGTACTGAATGGGAGAAATCATGATCGTGGTGACCGGAGCCACCGGGCAGCTGGGCCGGCTGGTGATCGAGGAGCTCAAGAAGCGCGTCCCCGCCGAGCAGGTCGTCGCCGCCGCGCGTACCCCGGAGAAGGGCGCCGACCTCGGCGTCGAGGTGCGCCAGGCCGACTACGACCGGCCCGAGACGGTCAGGAGCGCGCTGCGGGGCGCCACCAGGGTGCTGCTCATCTCCGGCCTGGACCCCAACCGCCTGCAGCAGCACTCGACCGTCGTGGACGCCGCCAAGGAGGCCGGGGCCACGCTCGTCTACACCAGCGCGCCCGGCGCCGACACCACCGAGGCCCTCCTGGCCGCCGACCACCGGGCGACCGAGGAGTACATCAAGGCGTCCGGGGTGACGTACACGATCCTGCGCAACAACTGGTACAACGAGGTCTACGCGCCGGCGATCACGGCCGCCCCGCAGCTCGGCGCCGTGCACGGCGCCGCCGGCGACGGCCGGGTGGCCTCCGCCTCCCGCGCCGACTACGCCGCCGCCGCGGCCGCCGTGCTGACCGGCGAGGGCCACGACGGCAAGGTGTACGAGCTGTCCGGCGACACGACCTGGACCCGGGCCGACCTGGCCGCCGAGATCGCCGCGGCCACCGGCACGGAGGTCGTCTACCAGGACCTGCCGAAGGACGAGTACGCGGGCGTGCTGGCCGGCGCCGGCCTGCCGGTGCCGTTCGCCGAGATGATGGCGGACGTGGACGTCAACATCGCCCGCGGCTGGCTCTCGCACACCCCCGGCACGCTGCGCGACCTCATCGGCCGCCCCACCCAGCCGATCGGCGAGTACGTCCGTTCCCTCCTGGCCTGACCCCGCGGCGCGCCGTCAGCCGCCGAACTGCTGCCACGCCAGCCTGGCCACCAGGGCCACCACGACGCACAGCAGCACGATCCGCACGAAGCCGGTGCCCCGCTTGAGCGCCATCCGCGCGCCGAGCTGGGCGCCGGCCACGTTGCACACGGCCATGCCGAGCCCGAGCCCCCAGTTCAGGTGCCCCTGGAGCCCGAAGACCACCAGCGCCCCGAGGTTCGTCCCCACGTTGATGATCTTGGCGGACGCGGAGGCCGAGACGAAGTCCAGCCCGAGGATGGTGGTGAAGGCGATGATGAGGAACGTTCCCGTGCCCGGCCCCATGATGCCGTCGTAGAAGGCGATCCCGACCCCGGCCACCGCCACCGCGGCCAGCACCCGGCCGCGGGTCCGCAGGTGCGGCACCGGCACGGCCCCGAGCGCGGGCCGCAGCGTCACGAACGCGGCCACCCCGAGCAGCACCACCATGACGACGGGCCGCAGCACCTCGGCCGAGATCGCCGCCGCCGCCGACGCCCCGAGCCCGGCGCTCAGCACGGCCAGCCCGGCGCCGGGAAGCGCCACCTGCCGGTCGATCTTGGTGGAGCGGGCGTACGCGACGGCCGCCGAGGTGGTGCCGAAGATCGACGACAGCTTGTTGGTGGCCATCGCCTCGACGGTGGGCAGCCCCGTCATCAAGATCGCGGGGAGCTGCACCAGCCCGCCCCCGCCCACGACGGCGTCGACCCACCCCGCCCCTGCCGCCGCGACCAGCAACACCAGGACCTGCTCCAGCGGCACGCCACTCCCCCGATTTCCCCCAAGAAACCCCAAGAGTGTACAAGTCACACAGCAAGCGGCCTTGAGGGAGGGGTGACGTCAGGGGATCCGGGAGCCGAACAGCACCGCCGCGCCCGCCACCAGCAGCCCGGCCAGGATCGCGGCCACGATGAACCACTGGGTGATCTCCTGGTTGACCAGCTTGTAGCCGAGCGAGGTGCCGATCTGCTCGTAGACCTCGCGCAGCTCGCTGCCGGACTCGGCGGTGTAGGCCCGCCCGCTGGTCCCGTCGGACAACGACTGCAGGGTCTGCTTGTTGACCGGCACGTTCACCGGGCGGCCGTCGATGTTGACGGTGCCCTCCTGGGTGCCGTACGCGATCGTGGAGACCGGCACGCGGGCCTGCTGGGCGGCGTCGATGGCCTCGTTCACGGACCTGCCCGAGGTGTTGTCGCCGTCGGACAGCAGCACGATCGCGGCCGGCGGCGGGTCGGTGGCGGCCTGCTGGTCGAACGAGCGCAGCGAGTCGAGCGAGTTGAAGACGGCCTCGCCGATCGCGGTGCCCGGGCGGGTGGTGAGGGTGCCGATGGAGGTGACCACGGCCTGGTGGTCGGTGGTGGGCGAGATGACGACGTTGGCGGAGCGGGCGAAGGACACCACGCCGACGTTGAAGCGGTCCGGCAGCTCCCTGACGAACGCCTGGGCCGCGGCCTTGGCGGCGTTGATCCGGTCGGGCTGGACGTCGTCGGCGTCCATGGACAGCGACACGTCCAGCGCGATCATGATGGTGGCGCGGTCGCGCGGCACGCGTACCTGGTCGGCGGGCTTGGCGGCGCCGACGACCAGGAGCGCCATCATGAGGAGGAACAGCGCGGGGCCGACGTGGCGGCGCCAGCCGGGGCCGGCGGGGGCGACGAGGTCGAGCAGGGCCAGGTTCGTGAAGCGCACGGTGTAGCGGCGCCGGGCGAACATCGAGACGATGTACCCCGCCACCAGCAGCCCCACCAGCAGGAACAGCCAAAGCCAGCCGGGGGCCAAGAAAGTCACGTAGGTCTCCTGTGGGCGAGATGGCTCATGCGGCGCTGGCGGAGGACGAACTGCGCGATGTCGAACACCCAGTCCCGGTCGGTACGCAGCACGAGGTGCGCGATGCCGGCGCGGCGCAGCGCCACGCGGGTGCCCTCGCGCTGCAGGGCGGCCGCCTCCGCGTACGCTTGCCGAACCTTGGGTGAAAGATGCACTTCGCGTACCTTCCCGCTCTCGGGGTCGGTGAACGCGACCCGCCCCACGTCGGGCAGCTCCAGCTCGCGCGGGTCGATGACCTCGACCGCCAGCACCTGGTGACGGGCGGCCAGCCGCCTGATGGGGCGCTCCCAGGGGCGTTCGGCGTCGGGGTCGAGGCTGGGGCGGGCGTCGAGGAAGTCGGAGACGATCAGCCGCACGCCGCGCCGCCTGCGGCTGGCCGACAGCACCTCGATGCCCTCGGCCAGATCGGGCGCGTCGGGCACGATCCGGCCGCGCGGGGCGTCCATGAGCGAGTGCAGCAGCCCGTACAGGGCCGGGCGGCCGGTGCGCGCGGGCATGCGGTGCACGTACTCGTCGTGCAGCACCAGCGCGCCGAACCGGTCGCCCAGCCTGCTCGACAGGAACCCGATCGCGCCGACCGCCGCGACCACCAGGTCGCGTTTGTCGGTGTCGGCGGTGCCGAAGTCCATGCTGGGCGACAGGTCGGCCAGTGCCCAGGTCTCCAGCTCGCGGTCGGCGATCAGGTCGCGTACGTGCGGGACGGTCGTGCGCGCGGTGACCGCCCAGTCCATGCGGCGCACGTCGTCCTCGCCGGGCACGTACACGCGGCTGTCGCCGGCCTCGCTGCCCGGCCCCGGCAGCAGCCCCTGGTGGGCGCCGTGCAGCAGCCCGTCCAGCCGCCGGGTGACCGTCAGCTCCAGCCGCCTGAGCGCCTGTTCGGCCGTGTTCACAGGCCGCTCACCGGTTCTGGTTCCAGACGACGAGGGGCGGGGGCACGGCCTGCAGGATCTGTTTGACGACCTGCTCCGGGTCGACGCCGTCGGCCAGGGCGTCGAAGGTGAGCATGAGCCGGTGCGACATCACGTCCACCGCCACGTCGCGTACGTCGTCGGGCAGCATGTAGTCGCGGCCGCGCAGCAGGGCCAGCGCCCGCCCGGCCGAGACCAGGCCCAGCGTGGCGCGGGGGCTGACGCCGATCTCGATGGTGTCGATGAGGTCGGGCAGGCCGTAGTCGGCGGGGCTGCGGGTGGACATGACCAGCCGCACCACGTAGTCGGCGACGAGCTGGTGCACCGAGACCTGCTCGGCCGCCTCCTGCAGCGCCAGCAGCTTGTCGGGGTCGAGCACCCGCTCGGGGACCGGCGGCTTGACGCTCATCCGGTGGAGGATCTCCAGCTCCTCGTGCGCGCTGGGGTGCGGCACCCGTACCCGGAACAGGAACCGGTCGCGCTGCACCTCCGGCAGCGGATAGACGCCCTCGGACTCGATCGGGTTCTGGGTGGCGAGCACGATGAACGGCCTGGGCAGCGGATGGGTGACGCCGGCGAGGGTGACCTGCCGCTCGGCCATCACCTCCAGCAGCGCGGACTGGACCTTGGCCGGGGCGCGGTTGATCTCGTCGGCCAGCAGGAAGTTGACGAACACGGGGCCGAGCTCGACATCGAACTTCTCGTTGGAGGGGTGAAAGACCCGGGTGCCGATGATGTCGCTCGGCACGAGGTCGGGGGTGAACTGGATCCGGGCGAACGTGCCGCCCACGACAGTGGCCAGGGTGGAGGCGGCGAGGGTCTTGGCGACGCCTGGGACTCCTTCGAGCAGGCAGTGCCCGCGGGCCAGCAGGGCCACGATGAGTCTTTCGACCATGTGGTCCTGGCCGACGATGACACGCCGGACCTCGTCGAGACTTTGACGCAGCAGTGCCGCGTCGTTTCCGCCTGGCAACTCTTCGGCGACGCTCATGACGCCATTCCACCAAACGCGCCGCAAACGTGCACGACGCCACGTCTGTGCTTTCATGGCAAACGTGGCAAGTCCCCTGCAGTACGGCGATCCACCCCGGCTGGGACCTTACGTGGTCCAGGCCCGCCTGCACACTGCCCCGGCCGGCTTCGTGTACCTCGGCCAGGCACCCGACGGGCGCGCGGTGTCCGTCGCCGTGCTCACCCGAGGGGCCGCGCTCGACGCCGCCGCCCGTGACCGGTTCGTGACCGCGATCAGGGAGGCCAGGGGCGAACGGTCCGGATTCCGCGGCTGGCTCGGACGTTCCGGGCGGTCGCGGAGCGCGGTGCTGGACGACACGCCCGACGTGCTCGGCTTCGACGGCGGGCACGCGCCCTGGGTGGCGGTCCCGTACGTGCCCGGCCGGCCCGGGGCCGAGCGTTTCCTCGATCCCGTCATGGTGGGCGGGACGTTCATCGGCGAGGCGCACGGGCCCGACTTCGTGCCGTACTGGCTGACCGACCGCGCGCCGGCGCTGCCCGGCCCGACGCGGCAGCGCAGGCCGCTCACCGAGACCCGCAAGCGGGTCCTGATGGCCGCGCTGGCGCTGGTGTTGCTGCTGATGCTGGTGACGGCGATCCTGCTGCTGCTGTTGCTGGGCCGGCGCGACAGCGAGCCGCAGCCCCGGCAGCTGCCGCCGACGGTGTTCGTGCCGACACCGCCGCCGACGCCGGCCAGCCCCGAGCCGCGGCCCTCGCCGTCGACGTCGCCCTCCCCGTCGGAGAGCGGGCAGGTCACGCCCGGTCAGACACCGGGCGACGAGATGGGTGAGGAGTCCCCGCTGTTCCATTAGTTTGAGCCTGACGTAACAGGAGGCTTTAGCTTCCGCGGCATGGAATTCATCGTTCACGACACCCTCACGCCGATGGCCGCCCTGCTGCGCGAGCCACTCGAACGGCGGCCCGGCGCGCTGCGGGACATCCTGGAGCCGACGCGCTCGGAGATCCCGATGCCCGGCGACATCGTCGACATCCACCACCAGGGCGGCGGCTTCCGGGTCGACGCCGACGATCCGCGCTACCTGCCCGCCGTCCAGCGCATGATCGACGCCGACGTCCTCGGGCAGGTGCGCCGGGAGCTGGAGCGCGCCTCCGACCGGCTGCGCGACGCCAAGCAGCGGGAGTCGGTGCAGGTCATGCTCATGTTGGGCAATCCGGACAACGAGCATTTGATGAAGGTGGGCGGCGGCTACTACGGCATGGGCGGCTCGCCCGGCTGGCTCTACCTGCTGGCCTGGCCGTCGGACGAGGTGATCGGCCGGATCGGGCACCTGGCGGTGCACGAGTTCCACCACAACGTCCGCTACACCAACGTCGAGTGGAACCCGATGACCGTGACCGTGGGCGAGCACGTGGTGGCCGAAGGGCTGGCCGAGGCGTTCGTACGGGAGCTGTCAGGGGCCGAGGCCATGGGGCCGTGGTCGTCGATGGTGAGCGGGGAGGCATACGAGCGGGCGTACGAGCTGATCATGGCGGACTTCTCGCTGGCCGGGATGCAGCACACGTCGAAGTACGTGGTGGGGGACAGCGTGGCGCGCATGTTCGGGCAGGAACCGCGCGGCATCGCCGACATGGCGGGGTACGCGGTGGGACTGCACCTGGTCGACCGGGCCCTGGCCGCCACCGGCCTCACGGCCACGGAGGCGACCGTGCTGCCCGCGGCCGAGCTCCTGCGCCGCGCCGCCATCCACCCCTGACGTCCTCGCCCGCCCCCGAAGGACCCCACGGGCCCCTCGGGGGGACGCCGTCTCAGCTCGGCGAGACGAAGCCCGACTCGTACGCGGCGATCACGGCCTGGGTCCGGTCCCGGGCACCCAGCTTGGCCAGCACGTTCCCCACGTGCGTCTTGACCGTCTCCTGGCTGACGACCAGCTCGGCGGCGATCTCGTGGTTGGACAGCCCTTTGGTCATCAGCCGCAGCACATCGCCCTCACGGCCGGTCAGCCGGTCGATCCCGGCCACCCGTCCCGGGCCCTGGGACCGGCGCCCGGCCAGCGCCCGGATCGCGGCCGGGAACAGCAGCGACTCCCCCGCCGCGACCAGCTTGACCGCCTTGATCAGATCGTCCGGCCTGGTGCGCTTGAGCAGGAAGCCGCTGGCCCCGGCCCGCAGCGCGTCGTAGACATGGTCGTCGTTCTCGAACGTGGTCACCACCAGCACCTTCGGCGGCGCGTCCAGGGTCAGCAGGCGCTCGGTGGCCTGGATGCCGTCGAGCGCGGGCATCCGGACGTCCATGAGGACGACGTCGGGCCGCTCACGGCGGACCAGGGGCAGGACGGCGGCGCCGTCCGCGGCCTCGCCGACCACGGTCAGGTCCGGCTCGGCGTCGATGATGATCCGCAGTCCGGCGCGGATGAGGTCCTCGTCGTCGGCGATCACGACTCTGAGCGTCATGGGCTCGACCGTAGCGGCAGACGCACCGTGACGCTCCATCCGGCCTCCGTGGGGCCCGCGTCCAGTTCGCCGCGCAGTAGCCGGACCCGCTCGCGCATCCCCGTCACGCCCCTGCCTCCGGGACCGCCGCCGGTCCCCCGTCCCGGGTTGGTGACCTCGAGCCTCAGGTCGTCGTCCTGTACGGCGGCGGCCAGGCGTACGGGGCCGTGGCCGTGCTTGATGGCGTTGGTGAGCGCCTCCTGGAGGATGCGGTACGCCTCCCGGGAGACCACGGCGGGCACGGCGGACAGGTCACCCACCTCCTGCCGCACCTGAGCGCCCGAAGCGGCGACGAGCTCGTCGAGGTCGGCCAGCGTGGCCTGCGGCGCCCTGCCCCGCCCCGGATCGCCATCACTCCGGGAGCCACCGGCCCGGTCGTCTTCGCGGAGCACTCCCAGGACGTGGTCGAGGTCCTCCAGGGCGGTGCGGGCCGACTGCTCGATCGCGGCCAGGGCCTTTCTGGCGATCTCCGGATCACGGTCGAGGACCCGGCCCGCGGCGGCGGCCTGCAAGGTGACGACGCTGAGCGCGTGCCCGACCGAGTCGTGCAGCTCGCGGGCGAGGCGGTTGCGTTCGGCGAGCGTACGGGCGTGCTCTTCGGCGGCGGCCAGGCGTTCGGCCGGGGTGGGGCCGAGCAGGACGGGAGCCAGCCTGGCCAGCAGCTCGCCCGCGCCCGCCACCGTCGCCACCAGCGCCCCCAGCAGCGCCAGCCCGCCCAGCGGCCACAGCACCGCGGGCCATCCCGGCTCCACGACGACGCCGATGACCGGGGTCGCCCGCCCGGCGAACGGCAGCGCGAGCGTGACCAGCGTGAACGGCACGATGGCCAGCGTGGAGCCGCTGAGCAGCCCGCCGACCGCCAGGTGCAGGGTGAACCAGGCGGCGGTCCGGCGTCGCTCCTGCCAGGTGCGGCCCGCCTGCCTGGGTGGGCTCTCGACGTGCGCCCCGAGCAGCCCTTGCGCCGCGTTCACCTCCAGGGCCCGGATCGGCAGGAACAGCCCGGTGACGGCCACCACCGGCAGCACCGCCACGAACACGCCGATCTGGATGGGCAGCAGCAGGTTGGCGTTCTGGCCCTGCCACTGGGCCGCGATCAGGACGCCGGTCATCATGTACGGCATCAGCAGCGCGCCGCCCAGGATGAGGCACGCCCATCGGCGGGGCAGGTTCCTTCTCACATCCGCGATTGTATGTCGATGGATATTCGCTCTCGGTGGAATGCGCCCTTAGAGAAATGCGCCCCCAGCGAAATAATTCCAGAATTCACATCCGCCGGGTCTAGCGTTTTTCTCGGAAATACCCAGCACAGAAAGGCGACCGGTCATGACGGAGACCCAGCGTGCGGCCTGGCCAGACCAGCTCAGCCAGCGCCTGCTGAAAGAGCGGATCGTCGTCCTCGGCCAGGAGGTCGACGACGAGATTTGCAACCGGCTCTGCGGGGAGCTCCTATTGCTGGCGGCCGAAGACCCACACCGCGACATAACGCTTTACATCAATTCGCCGGGCGGGTCCGTGACCGCCGGGATGGCGCTCTACGACATGATGCAGTTCATTCCGTGCGATGTGGCGACGGTGGCGATGGGGTTCGCCGCCTCCATGGGGCAGGTGCTGCTGACGGCGGGCGCCAAGGGCAAGCGCTACGCCCTGCCCAACTCCCGTGTCGTCATGCACCAGCCGCTCGGCGGCATCGGCGGCTCGGCCAGCGACATCCAGATCCAGGCCGACAACATGCTCTACACCAAGCGCCGGATGGCCGAGATCATCGCCCGCCACACGGGCCAGCCGCTGGAGCGCATCCAGGCCGACTCCGACCGCGACCGCTGGTTCACCGCCCAGGAGGCGCTCGACTACGGCATCGTCGACCACATCGCAGAAGGGATGAACTGATATGAGCGGCCGCTATGTGCTGCCCTCGTTCACGGAGCGCACGTCGTACGGCATGAGGGAGATGAACCCGTACAACAAGCTCTTCGAGGACCGGATCATCTTCATCGGCGCCCCCATCGACGACACCGTGGCCAACGACGTGATGGCGCAGCTGCTCACGCTCGAGTCGCTCGATCCCGACCAGGACGTCAGCCTCTACATCAACTCTCCCGGCGGCTCGTTCACCGCCATGATGGCCATTTACGACACCATGCAGTACATGCGGCCGGAGATCCACACCGTCTGCATCGGCGAGGCGTCCTCGGCCGCGGCGGTCCTGCTGGCGGCGGGCTCGCCCGGCAAACGCGCCGCCCTGCCGCACGCCCGCGTCCTGCTGCACGAGCCCCACACTGAGGGCGGCCGCGGGCAGGGCAGCGACCTGGAGATCCACGCCAGGGAGATCCTGCGCATGCGCGACCAGCAGGAGGAGATCCTTTCCCGGCACACGGGGCGGGGGATCCTGGAGATCAGGAAGGACATCGAGCGGGATCGGATCTTCACGGCGGAGCAGGCGCGCACGTACAGGCTGGTGGACGACATCTACGCCTCCAGAAAGCGCACCCTGACCCCCACCCGCTGACCCCCACCCCTCCCCCGGCCCCCGCCCCAGGCGCCCAACCAAGCACCGAAACCCAAGGCTGGAGCCGGGGGCCCCGCGTCCGAACACCCCACACCTCCGGCCGACGCGCCGTGAGGCGGGTGACCCAAGGCGGCGGTCATGGTCGCGGCAGGAGCTTCAGGGTGGTGGCTCGGGCCTGGGCGGCGACCATGGGGACGACGTAGGTGCTGCCGTAACGGCGGTACTTGGTGCGGTACTCCGCATCGATCCGGTCGTTGACGCCCGGATCGTTCTCCTCGGCCAGGGCGACGTCCTTGTCGATGCCGCCGGCGGTGATGTGGGCGTGGTGGCCGGCCCTGGCGGTCCGGTACCAGGCTCCGTCGCTGCCTCGGTAGGAGCGGATGTAAAGATCGTCACCGTCACGGACGACCCAGATGGGCACCGGTGTGCGCGGCGTGCCGTCGTCGCGGACGGGCGCGATCCGCAGCTCCTCCGCGGTGCCGATACGGGCGAGCTCGTCGCTGGTCCATGAAGTCATGGCGGATGTCCTTTCCTGTGGTGGTGGCCGATCACAGGCCGGTCATGCGTTCCAGGTGTTCGGGATAGCGGGCGCCCTGGATGTCGATCTTCGCGGCGGCGGCGTCGATGTGTTCGAGGTCGTCGGTGGTGAGCTCGACGTGGGCGGCGGCGACGTTCTCCGCCAGTCGCTCCGGCCTACGAGTGCCGGGGATCGGGACGATCCAGGGCTGCTGGGCCAGCAGCCAGGCCAGCGCGATCTGTGCGGGTGTGGCGCCCTTGCGCCGGGCGATGGCGCCCAGGAGATCGACGAGTGCCTGGTTCGCCTTCCTCGCCTCGGCGGTGAAGCGCGGGATGCTCGCGCGGATGTCGTTGCGGTCGAAGGTGGTGGCCGCATCGACGGTGCCGGTGAGGAATCCTTTGCCGAGCGGGCTGTAGGGGACGAAGCCGATGCCGAGTTCTGCCAGGACCGGCAGGACCTCCTGTTCGGGCCTGCGCCACCACAGGGAGTACTCGCTCTGCACGGCGGTCACGGGCTGGACGGCGTGGGCGCGGCGGATGGTGCCGGCGGCTGCCTCGGACATGCCGAAGTGCCGGACCTTGCCGTCCTGGATGAGCGTTTTGACCGCTCCGGCGACGTCCTCGATCGGCACCCGCGGGTCGACGCGGTGCTGGTAGTACAGGTCGATCACGTCGATGCCGAGCCGCTGGAGCGAGCCGTCGACGGCCTGCCGGATGTGCTCGGGCCGGCTGGAGAGCCCGGTCTGGCGGCCCTCGGCGTCGAACGCGAATCCGAACTTGGTGGCGATCACGACCTGATCGCGGACGGGGGCGAGGGCCTCGCCGACCAGCTGCTCGTTGCGGAACGGCCCGTAGACCTCGGCGGTGTCGAAGAACGTGACGCCGCGCTCCACCGCTGCCCGGATGAGCGCGATCATCTCCTCCCGGCTGCCGGGGTTGGGGCCGTAGCTCTGGCTCATGCCCATGCAGCCGAGGCCGATCGCCGAGACCTCGAGATCACGGCCGAGAGTTCGCTTGTCCATGGTCGGCTCCTTCGTCGATCGTTTCACCGCTGATCATGATCGTCTGTCGCATCGCCGTCCGGCGCGTACGTCCCGTCGTCGCTGTGAGGCGGGTCCGAGCAGCCGGCTTGCGGCTGCGGCGGCCAGCGTGGCCGCGGCGGCGATGAGCAGGCTGGTACGCAGGCCGTGCAGGAAACCGGCCGGTTGGGCGAGCAGCGCGCCGAAGACCGCGACGGCCAGGGCACCACCGACCTGCCGGCTGGTGTTGAACACGCCGCCGGCGACCCCGGCACGGTGGGGCGGGACGGCGTCCAGCAGGGCGGCGGTCATCGGCGGCATCACGAGCGGACCGCTCAGTCCGATCGGGACCATCAGGACGGCCAGGGCCCAGACCGGGGTCGAGGCGGGCGCGAGGGCGAGGATCGTCAGGCCCGCCGTCATGAGGGCCAGGCCGGTGGTGATGAGTGCCCGCGTGCCGATCCTTTCGGTGATGCGCGCGCTGAAGGGGGTCAGGATGGCGCCGACGAGCATCATCGGAGCGAACGCCGCTCCGGCGGCCAGGGCGGACAGGCCCCGCAGCTGCTGGAGGTACAGGCTCATCACGAACGGCAGCCCGTAATAGCCGACGACGAACGCGAAACCGACGACGACGCTGACCGTCGCGATGCGGGAGGCGAACAGGTCCAGCGGCACCATCGGGTGGGTGCGGAGCGCCTGGGCCGCGAGGAAGGCGGCGAGCGCCACGCCCGCCACCGCGAACGCGGCGATCACCCGGGGCTCGGCGAACCCGGCGGCGCCGGCCTCGATCGCGCCGTAGGTCAGCCCGCCCATCGCCAGGACCGCGCTGACCTGGCCCGGCCAGTCGAAGGGGACGCGCCGGTGGGGCGAGCGCTGGGTGCGGGCGAGCAGGATCAGGGCCGCCGCGGCGACGGGCAGGTTGATGAAGAAGATCAGCCGCCAGCTGAGCATGGTCAGCAGTCCGCCCAGGACGGGACCGCACGAGGAGGCGACGGCGCCGCCCATCGCCCACACCGCGACCGCCCGTCCCCGCCGGACCGGGTCCGGGTAGGCGTGGCCGATCAGCGCCATCGAGGAGGGCATCATCACGGCGGCCGCCGCGCCCTGGACGAGGCGGGCGGCCACCAGCGCGCCCAGGTTCGGAGCCAGACCGCAGGCCGCCGAGGCCAGGGCGAAGATCGTCACCCCGATGCCGAAGGCGCGGCGCGCTCCGACGCGGTCGGTCAGAGAACCCGAGGACAGCAGCAGCGCGGCGAACATCAGCGTGTAGCCGTCGACGACCCACTGCAGCCCGGTGATGCCACCGCCGACGTCGTACCGGATCGACGGCAGGGCGACGTTGACGATGACCGCGTCGAGGGTGATGACGAAGAAGCCGAGCACGGCGGCGGCCAGCGCGCGGCCGGCAACGGCACGCGGCCGGTCGGAGCCGGCGGCGATGGTCGGGCAGGCGGTGCGCGTGGTGGGCATCAGCGGTGATCTCTTCGCAATGCGGAGCGGGCGAACGGACGGGCTGCTCAGGGCTGCGGCCACATGGTGACGGGCGCGCCGTACATCGATGGCGCGGTACGTCTTGCCGGCCTGGCGGAAAGGCGGGGCCAAGGCGGGCAGCCGCTCCTCAGGACCTGGGCATCAACCAGGAAACCGCAGGTGGGCGTGGTGAGGGAGTCCCTGTCGTTGCCTGTACTGGCAGAACACCCCACGCCGGGTTTGAACCGGCCGGATGCATCCCGTACGACGGCAAGCCCTGCACCGCTCCCGCAACGAACACCCGGCCTCGGAAGGCCGCCGCGCTTTCTGGGCGCCCGCGTTGTCGAACGCCGCGTCCAGCAAGGTCTTCACCGTCGTGTCCACCACGGCGGCGGGCAGCACGTACGACCGGCACCAGCCGGGAAAGCGCTCGTGAGACGGCCGCAAAGAGTTCCTGCTGTTCCCTGTACTGGCAGAACACCCCACGGCACCGAGATCCGGCCTACCCTGCGAAGACATGGACAACCGCAGTGAGGTCCGCGAGTTCCTGATCTCGCGGCGAGCCAAGATCACCCCGCGGCAGGCCGGGCTGCCCGCCTACGGAGGCCACCGGCGCGTCCCCGGGCTACGCCGCGAGGAGGTCGCCATGCTCGCCGGCGTCAGCGCCGAATACTACGCCCGCCTGGAGCGAGGCAATCTCAGCGGCGTCTCCGAAAGCGTCCTGGAATCCCTCTCCCGCGCCCTGAAGCTGGACGAAGCCGAACGCGCCCACCTGTTCGACCTGGCCCGAACCGCCAACGCCGGCCCCCGCACCCGCCGTCGCCCCACCCAGCAGCAGATCCGGCCCGGCATCCAGCGCCTCCTGGACTCCATGACCGACGCGGCCGCCTATGTCCGCAACGGACGCCTGGACATCGTGGCCGCCAACCGGCTCGGCCGGGCCCTCTACGCACCCGTCTTCGACGATCCGGTCCGGCCCGTCAACCTCGCCCGGTTCCGCTTCCTCTACCCCCGCGCCCACGACTTCTACCCCGACTGGGACGAATCCGCCCACACGACCGTGGCCCTGCTGCGTACCGAAGCAGGCCGCGACCCCTACGACCGGGCGCTGACCGACCTCGTCGGCGAACTCGCCACCCGCAGCGAGGAATTCCGCGCCCTGTGGGCCGCCCACAACGTCCGCCTGCACCACACCGGCGTCAAGAACTTCCACCACCCCGTCGTCGGCGACCTCAGCCTCCCCTTCGAAGCCATGCCCCTGCCCGCCGACCCCGGCCTGACCCTCACCGCCTTCAGCGCCGAACCCGGCACCCCGGCCCACGACGCGCTCACCCTCCTCGCCAGCTGGGCCACCACGCTCGAACAGACCGAACCAGCCCGGGAAAGCGACCAGCCCCGCACCACGGACGCCTGACCCACGCCGGCCACGAACCAGCCCCACCCGTGGCGGCCGCGACGGCCGGGCACTGGTCGGCCGCGTGCGTCGGGGATCCGGGCCGGTCCGGTAACGTTCTGCGACGTGGCCCACTACTTCTCCGAACAGCCGAAGGCAGCGAGCAGGCCGGGCTCCGTCGACCTGGTCCTGCCCGATCTGCACCTGCGGCTGGAGACCGACAGCGGCGTGTTCTCGCCGGAACGGGTCGACGTGGGCACGCGCATCCTGCTGGAGACCGTCCCGCCGCCACCGCAGGAGGGCGATCTGCTCGACCTGGGCTGCGGGTACGGGCCGATCGCGCTGACCATGGCCTCCCGGGCGCCCGAGGCGACCGTATGGGCCGTCGACGTGAACCGGCGCAGCCTGGAGCTGACCGCCAGGAACGCCCAAGCCGCGGGCCTTTACAAAGTACGGTCAGCACATATCGATGAAGTACCAGATGACGTGAAATTTCGGGCAATCTGGTCTAATCCTGCGATCCGTATTGGGAAGCAGGCCTTGCACGACATGCTCACCAGGTGGCTGACGCGGCTCACTCCCGACGGCGTCGCCTACCTGGTCGTCCAGAAACACCTCGGCTCGGACTCCCTGCAGCGCTGGCTCGGCGAGCAGGGCTGGCATGCCTCCCGCGAGGCCAGCCGGGCCGCCTACCGCATCCTGAAGGTGACCCGATGAGAAGGCAACTGCGCCCCACCGACGTCAAGCGGCTCAACCGCACCTGGCGCAGGAACACCCAGAACCGCCTCGCCATGATCATCGAGTCGGTCACCGGCCCGTTCAACATCGGCTCGATCTTCCGCAGCGCCGCCGCGTTCGGCGTGGACGAGATCTGGCTCGCCGGCAACGCCACCCCGCCGACCAACCCCAAAGCGGGCAAGACCGCGCTCGGCACCGAACGCCTGGTCACCTGGCACGAGCCGATCCTGGCCACCGAGGCGGTCAAGGCCGCCAAAGCGGGGGGCTACACCGTGCACGCCATCGAGCTGACCGCCGAGGCCGTGCCGCTGCACCGCGCCGACCTGGGCCGCGACGTGTGCCTGGTGGTCGGCAGCGAGGACCACGGCTGCTCCCCCGCGCTGCTCGAGGCCGTGGACGGCGTCTGCTACATCCCGCAGGTCGGGCGGGTCGGGTCGTTCAACGTGGCGGTGGCCGCCGCCATCGCGCTGTCCGAGGCTCGCCGCCAAGAGTGGGAGAATCTCCTCGAACCGTAACCGAACCGTTCACCCACGGAAGGCATACTCAGGACGTGCTGAGCCGTCGATTCGCCTTTCTCGACCATCCGGGGCCGCTGGCCTTCGCGCATCGCGGAGGCGCCGCCGAGGGCGCGGAGAACTCCATCGCGGCCTTCGAACGGGCGGTCGGGCTCGGCTACACCTATCTGGAGACCGACGCGCACGCCACCTCCGACGGCGTGCTGCTCGCCTTCCACGACCACACGCTCGACCGGGTGACCGACCAGCGGGGCCGCATCTCGGAGCTGCCCTACCGGGCGGTCAGGCAGGCCCGCATCGGCGGGGTTCACGAGATCCCGCTGCTGGAGGACCTGCTGGGCACCTGGCCCGAGGTCCGCTTCAACATCGACGTCAAGGAGGCGGCCGCCATCGCGCCGCTGGCCGAGGCGATCCGGCGTACCAACTCCTATGACCGCATCTGCCTGACCTCCTTCTCCGACGAGCGGCTGACGCTGGCCAGGGCGGCGATGGGCAGGGAGGTCTGCTCGGCGCTCGGCCCGCGCGGCGTCGCCGCGCTGCGCGCCGCCGCGTCCACCTCCGGCTACGGCCGCCTGCTGACCCGCCTGTCGCGCGCCGGCGTCCCGTGCGCGCAGGTGCCGGTGGGCTTCCGCGGGCTGCGGGTGACCACCCGGAGTCTGGTACGTACGGCGCACGCCATCGGCATGCAGGTGCACGTATGGACCGTCAACGACCCCGTACGCATGGAACACCTGCTAGACCTGGGCGTGGACGGCCTCATGACCGACAACGTCTCCGGCCTGCGTACCGTCCTGGAGCGCCGCGGCCAATGGCATCCCGGCAGCCTGGCCGCGTGATCCGGCCGGACTGCCCGGGCTCCGTGGCACGAGCGAGCATCCAGAGCACGGCGTACCAGCCCCAAGAACCCAAGAAAGCCCCATAAGCCTGCAGGCCGGGCCGCCCGGCCGCATAGGAGCGACTCGACACCATGCCCGTACCCGCACCCCCCGCGGCCCTCGACGACTCCCCCGCAGCCCGCAGGCGCGAGCAGCGCGGCTGGTACTTCTACGACTGGGCCAACTCCGCCTTCTACACCACGATCATCTCGGTCTTCCTCGGCCCGTACCTCATCCCGGTCGCCAAGACCGCGGCCTGCGCCAAGGACTTCCCGAACATCGTCTCCGACACGTGCGTGGCCGACTTCGACAAGCTGGTCGACAGCAACCCGGGCCTGGGATACGTCGACGTGCTCGGCGCCGACATCAGGCCGGCCGCGTTCTTCGCGCTGACGCTGACGATCGCGGTGTTCCTGCAGATCGTGGTGCTGCCCGTGGTGGGCGCGCTGGCCGACCACACCGGGCGCAAGCGGGAGCTGCTCGGCGGCTTCGCCTACGTCGGGGCGCTGGCCACGATGGCCCTGTACTTCGTCGAGGGCGACCGCTACATGCTGGGCGGGGTGCTGTTCATCCTGGCCAACCTCGCCTACGGCTCCTCGGTCGTGGTCTACGACTCGTTCCTGCCGCAGATCTCCACCCCGGCCGAGCGCGACAGGGTGTCCTCGCGCGGCTGGGCCATCGGCTATCTGGGCGGCGGCCTGCTGCTGGCCCTCAACCTCGTCCTCTACACCCAGCATGAGGCCCTGGGGGTTGCCGAGGGCATGGCGGTGCGCATCAGCATGATGTCGGCCGGCCTGTGGTGGGCGATCTTCACGATCATCCCGCTGCTGCGGCTGCGCAACCGTCCCGTGCCCGCCCACGAGAACACGGCGCTGCGCTCGGTCGGCGGCAGCTTCCGCCAGCTCGGCCGCACCCTGGCCGAGCTGCGCCGCTATCCGCTGACGCTGCTGTTCCTGGTGGCGTACCTGATCTACAACGACGGCGTGCAGACGGTGATCGGCAACAGCGCGGCCTTCGCCTCCGAGGCCCTCAAGCTCGACAAGACGGTGCAGATCACGGCCATCCTGATGGTGCAGTTCGTGGCGTTCTTCGGCGCGCTGCTGCTGGGCCGGCTGGCCCGCAGCATCGGCACCAAGCGCGCGGTGCTGGCCAGCCTGGTGCTGTGGACGGCGATCGTGGTGGCGGCGCTGTTCGTCCAGGAGGGGCAGGAGCTGCAGTTCTACCTGATGGCGTTCGCGATCGCGATCGTGCTGGGGGGCACGCAGGCGCTGTCGCGCTCGCTGTTCTCGCAGGTGATCCCGAAGGGGCGGGAGGCCGAATATTTCAGCCTGCTGCAGATCAGCGACAAGGGCTCGGCGTTCATCGGCTCCTTGACGGTCACGATCGCGCTCAATCTGAGCAACAGCTACCGGATCGCCATCGTCTCCATGATCATCTTCTTCATCATCGGCTTCGTCCTCCTGGCCCTGACCAACCTTCCCAGGGCGATCCGCCAAGCCGGCAACGAGGTCCCCGACCGCATCTGACCCCATCCCCGGGCAAACCCCTCGCGCCCGTTCGCCGGGAGAGCAGCCGCATGAGGCGCCATCCCACGTGGACACGCGCTGGTGGTCCGGTCCGCAGCCTCCCGCCGCCGTGGGCGACCGGCCTCCGGGGTCGTCCCCGGCGTTCGGCAGCCTGACTCCCGGCGCGTTCCCGGCGTTCGGCGGCTGCGCTCCCAGCGCGTTCCTGGACGAGCACACAGGCGGCTCGTCCAGGTGCCCGCACCGAGACGAGCAACCAGACGCCACATCCAAGCGCTCACACCGGGACGCACCACCTGACGGCACATGAAGCGCGCGTGCCGGGACGGACCGCCAGACGGCATATCCAGGCGCTCGTGCCGAAGCGAGCAGCCGCGCGGGTCGTCCAGGCGCTCGCACCGGAACGGACCACCAGACCGCACGGCCAAGCGCTCGCGACGAAAACGAGCAGTTAGGCGGCTCGTTCAAGCGCTCGCGACGATCACGGCAACTCGCCGCAGGCTTCCAGCGGGCGGCCAGGCAGGAGGGTTCAGTCGTTTGGGCTGTGTGGCGGATCGGGGCTGGAGTCAGGCAGGGGTTCAGAACTCGAGTCAGCCGGAGCGTCAGGGCACGGGCCGAGCTTGTGGGCGATCCAGAACGCCGTCCCTGCGAGAGCGGCCGTGCCCACGATGGCGAACAGCACCCACCACCCCCGATGACCGTTGCCGTACGAGTCGCCGGTGGTGCGCCCGGCATCGGAACCCGGCACTCCTGTACCATCCGGCGTGCCAGTATCGCCTGGCGCGCCCGTACCGCGCGGCGGGGATCCGCCCGGGAGCGACGAGGCGCCATCGCCAGGCGAGGTTGATGGGCCGCCGGTATCGGGCAGAACGGACGAGCCGCCGTCGCCGGGTCGAGTCGCCGCGTCGTCAACGTCGTGCGAGGGCGGCCACCCCTCGGTTCCATCGAGGGACGACCAGCTTCCATGGCCCTCAAGCGACCCCCAAGCCCTGGCGTCCGACGACCAGCCCACGCCGACAGGCAGCGAGCCTCCCCCACCAGGCGACCAGCCTGCGGCACCAGACGGCGAACCTGACCCGTCAGGCGACCAGCCTGCGGCACCAGACGGCGAACCTGACCCGTCAGGCGACAGGCCCACCGCGCCAGGCGGCGAACCTGACCCGTCAGGCGACAGGCCCACCGCGCCAGGCGGCGAACCGACACCACCAGGCGACCGACCAGCGGCACCCGCCTGCGAACCGGTACCACCCGGCGACTGGCCCACGCCGCCAGACGGCGAACCGGCACCACCAGGCGACCAGCCTGCGGCGGCAGGCGGCGAGCCTGTGCCGGGCTGCGCGGTCGAACTGTCGGAGTGGCCAGATCCTCGGGGAAGCATGGTGGCGTCTCGAGACGGCGAGTCCACGCCGGAGGGCGGAACCCCGTTGGGCGGCGTCTGTGAGCTGCCGGCACCGCGTTGCGCGGGTCCGCTCCCGCCTTTCCAGGTTGGTGAAGTGGCACCGCCCGACGCCTGCGAATCCGGTCCGCCTCGGGGGTGTAAATCCGGCCCGCCTCGCACCGGTGAGCGTCCGTCGCGCTTCTGCGGCCCTCCGCCGTCACGCGATACTGACGGACCTCCGACGCCCCGGAAGGTGCGTGTCCCGTCACCGGTGCCCGCGGGCCCGGGGCCGTGCGAGGCACCCTGCCCCTCGCCGCCCCCCAAACCGCTGGAGGGGGACGGTTGCGCCTCCGCCCCACCCTGTGATCGTCCGTCGTCCGAGCGGGGCTGCGAGCCCTTGCCTGGTCTTGAGCTCCCGCCCGATCCGGCGCCTGGGTGGTCCCTCGCCGGACCCGTACGTACCGCTTTGCCGTCCCCATCGTCGCCCTCCCCGTCATCGTCATCGCCCCCGTCGCCATCCGCGGAGGCGGCGGCGACCTGGACCGTGCCGAGCGGCGACGCCGCCCGGGCCTCCCGCCGCCCTGGTAGCGCCGCCGTGGCGCCCAGGACGAGCGCGACGGTGACGGCCGGCAGGAGCCATCGTGGTCCCCGTCTCATCGGCGTCTCCCGTCGGTAGGTCCCGTACGCTGCCGGTTCTCAGCCTGCGGGCCTACGATGGCGCCTGCGTTAGCGGCGGATGAGAGGTCTCTCATCGACAGGCGGACGCCCGATCCCGGAAGCCTTCCAAGGCGGCACGCCGGTCACGGCAGTCCGGGCGGCTCTGATCGCTACAGCCAGGGACCGATTGCAGGCACGGCGGTGCGGCCGGTGATCTGGTCACAGCGACCCGGGACGCCCTCCGGGTGCAACGGCGCGGCCGACGTCCTCGTCACGAGGTTCAGGGGCCCAGGCCGGTCACGGCGGTGCGATCGGTGGGCTGGTCACGGCAGAGGGCGGCGTGCCCGGTCGGCAGTGCAGTGGGTGGGCTGGCCGCAGCGGACGGCGGTGTGCCCGATCACCACAGTACGACCGGTGGGACGGTCGCGGCGGACGGCGGCGTGCCTGGTTAAGACGGTGCTGCGAGGAGCATGGTGCCGGGGCCCTGGGCCGCGCCCGGGCCGCGTACGGCTGAGACCGTGTCCGCGGTGGCCTCGTCGCCGCAGTGTGGGCAGGTGACGACGGGCGTGAAGCGCTCGCCGCAGGAGTGCACCAGGAGAGCGGGCGGGCCGCCCGGCGGCGTGGACCAGCGATCGCCCCAAGCCATCAACGTCAGCAGCGCCGGCACGATGTCGCGGCCTGCCTCGGTGAGGACGTACTCGTGGCGCACGGGACGCTCCTGGTACGGCCGCTTCTCCACCACGCCGGCCGCCACCAGATGCTCCAGGCGGCGGGTCAGGAGGTTGCGCGAGATGCCCAGGTCCTCCGCCAGGTCGTCGAACCTGCACAGGCCCAGGAACAGGTCACGCAGGATCAGCGGTGTCCACGGCTCGGCGACCACGCCGACGGCCTGGGCGATGGAGCAGTGCATCTCACCGAACCTGTTCATGGACCCAGGATAGTTGGTTGATAAAGTGAACCTATGACAGTTCACATTCAGGACTCACCTGCCGCCGCCTACCGCCGGGCCGGCGAGACACACGACGTCGACGCCCTCGTCGCCACACTGGCCGACGACGTGGTCTTCCGCTCGCCGCTCAGCGCCAATGCCGCCTTTCACGGCAAGGAGCCGGTACGGGAGCTGTTCTCGGTCGTGTTCGGCGTGCTGTCGGACCTGCGCTATCAGAGGGACATCGGCGACGAACGTACGCGGGCCCTGACCGCGACCGCCCGGCTGGGACGCCAGGAGATTCACGAGGCGGCGCTGGTCGAGGTGGGCGAGGACGGGCTGATCAAGGAGATCACCATGTGGATCCGGCCTCTGCCGGGGCTGACGGCGATGATGGCCGCACTCGGCCCCGGCATGGCGCGCACCACCGGCACACCGGGCCTCCCCTGGCTTGTTGCCGCCGCCGTCAAGCCGCTGGCGGTGATGACCCGCTTCGGTGACAGGACCCTGGTCCCGCTCCTGACCCGCAGGCGTCCCCGCTAGAGCCCAACAAGGACGCCCGTCTCATGCCGCTCCGCCCCGGGGCGGCCTCGTCCCACGCCACCCATCCCACGCCCCCCGTCCCACGCCAACCCGTCCCACGCCGACCCGACTTGTCCGCGCCCTCCGATGGCGGACACCGCCGGGAAGGGCCGGAATATCGCTTGCCCCGCCCGCTTCGCCCCCGCGCCCCCCTCCGCCTCGCTCCATCCCGCCCGTCCCGCCTGCTTCGCTCCGCCCCACCCGGCCCCACGCTGCCCACCCCAGGCCGACCTGCCTTGCCCGCGCCACCGACGGCGGGCGCCCGCGGGAGGGGCCGGAATGTCGCTTACCTCGCCCGCTGCGCCCCCGTGCCCCCGCCCTGCCTGCCGGATGGCCGCGTTCGCTGGGTTCAGGAAGCCCGGCCAAGCCGCCCACGCTCCGCCGGTCTCACACCAACCAAGGAGGTTCACTGATCCGAAGAGAGAGCGGTGCTCTTGACAGCGCTTCCTCGAAGCGAGAGCATTGCTCTCACTAAAGAGCAACGCCCTCTTCAAGGAGCATTGATGGCCTCCAGGCTCACCTCCCTGGCCTTCGCCAGCGCCGGCATCCTCTTCCTCGTTTATCCCGCGATCCGCCCCTCCGGCGACGACGCCACGGCCATGGCCTCCACGGCGTGGGTCGCCGGGCACGCGGCCGCCATGCTCGGTTTCGTGCTGCTCGGCCTGGCCGTGCTCGGGCTGCACCAGGTGCTCGGCGACCGCCTCTCCCTGCGCGCCGCCGCCGTGACCTGGGTGGGCGCGGGCCTGACGCTCCCGTACTACGGTGCCGAGGACTTCGGCCTGAACGTGATCGCCCGGCGTTCCCTCCACGACCAGGCGCCCGCGCTGATGGAACTGGCCGAGGAGTTCAGGTACGGGCCCGTCGCGATCACCATGTTCGCCGTGGGGCTCCTTGTTCTGGCCGTCGGCGCGGTGATGGCGGCGATCGCCGTCTGGCGGTCCGGAATGCTGCCCAAGTGGAGCGGGACGGCTCTGGCGCTGGGGTTCGTGCTGTTCATTCCGCAGTTCTTCGGCCCGTACCCACTGCGGATCGCGCACGGCGCGCTGATCATGATTGGCGGGGTCTGGCTGGCGGCGGCCCTGGTCAGGGCCGGAACGCGGGCCCGATCGGCGACTGTGTGAAGAACCGACGCCCCAAGCGCGATTGGATCACCCCGCGGGTGGGAATCCCATCACGGTACCAAGCGTTAGACACCGTGGGAGACAGATCCCCCCACGCAAGGGGGCCCTGTAGGAGGCATTTAGACATGGGCGAGCGCGCGCTTCGTGGCACCCGGCTCGGGGCAACCAGCTACGAGAACGACCGTAACACGGATCTGGCCCCGCGCCAGGAGGTGTCCTACACCTGTCCTAAGGGCCATCGCTTCGAGGTTCCGCTTGCAGCCGAGGCTGAGATCCCCGCTACCTGGGAGTGCCGCATGTGCGGCGCGACCGCGGTGCGGGTGGACGGCGAGCAGCCGGAGTCCAAGAAGGTCAAGCCCCCGCGGACACACTGGGACATGCTCCTGGAGCGGCGGTCGATCGAAGATCTTGAGGAGGTGCTCAACGAGCGGCTCGCGGTTCTGCGGGCCCAGCGTCGTAAGAGCGCCTGACCTCCTCTCACGGTGAAACCCCCGGGCTACCCGCCCGGGGGTTTCTTCATGCCCACATCACAAAGGTGGTGCCAGGGTCAGGTCAGGTCAGCAGGGTCTGGGGGCCGAGGCCTTGAGGCTGGCATTTGCCCACGCAGTTGCCGGAGTGTCTGGGGTGGCGGAGCCGCCAGGTACAGGTGAACGCAAGTCGGCCGGCAGGAGCAGGCCGGGCTCGGAGTGGCGGACGAGCCGCTCCGGGGCCTTCTCGCGCAGGCGTTCCGCCGCGGAGATCTCATAAGAGGGGTCCTTGGGCCTTGCCCGCCTCGGCGTGTTCGCGGACGTGGTCCAGGTGGTTGGTGCCGATGCCCCCGTGCGCGATCAGAGCGAGCGTGTAGGGCTCCCCCAGGAACAGCCGGCCGGTGGTGCAGAAGCCGATCGCGCTGGGGCCGTGCTCGTCGAGGAGCCGCCGGGCGCGGCCCGCCCATCGCTAGGGCCCGGTCGGTCTCGACCAGCCGCCCGTTCTCGCGGATGAGGGGGGCCTGTCAGCCGTACAGGTCCCTCGGCCCGAGGCGGCCGTGGTTGACGCGATCCGGCGCGCCCGCCCATCCCGACGACGCGTCCGTCCTTGACCGCGAGGTCCAGGCCGTCACCATTGCCGTGCAGGAGCGTCGCGCTCTGCACTCTCCGTCCCGCGCGCGCAGACCGCTCTCGAGCTAGGAGCCGACGCGGACCCGCCAGGGCTCTACCTCCGGGCCCGGACGGCGTCCGCGTCCCCCATGGCTCGGCGAGCCTACGGCATGCGTCCTCCCGGGGGCCGATAGACCTCGAACGCAGGCCCCACCGAGACGATCAGTCGCGTTCCTCGCGGATGACCTCGCCGTGCACCACCCGGCCGCCGTCCGGCACTCTCACGTCCTGATGGGGCGGGAAGAGGTTCGCGTACGGGGAGCTCGCGGCCAGCCGCTTGACCCGGCGGTCGAAGAACCAGGCGCCCAGGCGGCGCATCAGAGGCCGCGTGAACGGCAGGATGCACAGGAACCCGAAGACGTCCGTGAAGAAGCCCGGCGTCAGCAGCAGCGCGCCGCCCACCAGGACCAGGCCGCCGTCGGCGAGCTCGCGCTCGGGCATCCGGCCGGACCCGATCGCCTCCTGGAGCGCCCGCCAGGCCCTGCGGCCCTCGCGGCGTACCAGCCAGGCGCCGAGCAGGCTGTCGGCGATGAGCAGGGCCACGGTGGCGGGCCCGCCGATCACCGAACCCACCTGGATGAGCAGCCAGATCTCCAGGACGGGGACGACCAGGAAGGCCAGGAAGAGCAGCAGCCGCATCGTTTCCTCGATTCCGCACCAGCGCGTTACACCAGGAACAACGGCCGACGGCCCCAAAGCGTTCCTGGCTGCTAGCGCGCCCTGGGCACCGAGTCGAGCAGCAGCCTGGTGTAGGGATGCTCGGGCTCCGCCAGCACCCTCGCGACGGGCCCCCGCTCGACGACCACCCCTCTGTGCAGCACCAGCGTGTCCTCGCACAGGTGGCGTACCACGGCCAGGTCGTGGCTGACGAACAGCAGCGCGACGCCGGATTCGGCGCGCACCCGGTTGAGCAGTTCGAGGATCTGCGCCTGGATGGAGACGTCCAGCGCGGCCACGGCCTCGTCGAGCACGAGCACCGACGGTTCCACGGCCAGCGCCCTGGCGATGGCCAGGCGCTGCCGCTGCCCGCCGCTGAGCTGGTGGGGCCGGGCCCCGGCCTCGCGGCTGCCCAGCCCGACCTGGTCGAGCAGCTCGGGGACGCGCGAGCGGTCCCCGCCGTGCAGCCGGAGCGCCACCTGAAGGCACTCGGCGGCGGTGAGCCGCGGGTCGAGCGACAGGTAGGGGTCCTGGAACACCATCTGGATCTCGCGGGCCCGCCGGAGCCGCGCCGCCCGGCCGCGTTCCCTGGCCGAGCGCGCCCGCCCGTCCACGGTGATCGTGCCGGAGTCGGGGGTGACGAGGCCGACGAGCATGCGCGCGATCGTCGTCTTCCCCGACCCGGACTCCCCGACCAGGCCCAGCGAGCCGCCCGGCGGCAGCTCGAAGGACACCTGGTCGGCGGCCACCGAGCCGTGGAAGGACTTGCACAGATCGTGTACGCCGAGCATCACGCCTCCACCAGACGGCAGGCGGCGGAGCCGCCGGACACGGTCACGGGCCGCGGCGACCACTCTTCGCAGGCGTCCGCGGCCCGCGGGCACCGCGGCGCGAACGGGCAGCCGGCGAACGTGTCGTCCAGCGAGGGCGGGCGGCCGGGGATGGGCCGGAGGGGACGGGGATCGTCCAGCTCCGGCGTGCAGGCCAGCAACCCGGCCGTGTACGGGTGCCGGGGGTCCTCGAACAGCTCCTTGGCCGGTCGCGACTCGACCACCGTGCCCGCGTACAGCACGTGCACCCGGTCGCAGAAGGACGCCGCGAGGTGCAGGTCGTGGGTGATGAACAGCATGCCGAGCTCCCGCTCCGCCTGGATTTCCCGCAGCAGGGCCAGCGTCTCGGCCTGGGTGGTGACGTCGAGCGCGCTCGTCGCCTCGTCGGCCAGCAGCAGCGCGGGGTCGGCGGCCAGCGCGGCGGCGACGACCACCCGTTGCAGCATGCCGCCGGATAACTCGTGCGGGTATTGCCGCATGCGCAGCTCGGGATCGCGCAGGCCGACGGCGGCCAGCAGCTCCACCGCCCGGGCGCGTGCCTCGGCCTTGGGGCGGCCCAGCGTGTGCACCATGCGCTCGGTCAGGAAGTCGCCGACCCGGCGGACCGGGTTGAGCGAGGAGCGCGGGTCCTGGTAGATCATCGACACTTGCGAGGCCCGCAGGTCTCTAAGCCGGCCCGGGTCCATCGCGAGCACGTCCTCGCCCGAGACCAGCACCCTGCCGGAGGCCGCCGCCCCGGCGGGCAGCAGCCGCAGCACCGCCCGGGCCAGCGTGGACTTGCCCGACCCCGACTCGCCGACCAGGCCCACGATCTCGCCCTTGCCGACGGCCAGCGACACCTCGCGCAGGATCGGCCGCCGGCCGCCCGCCGTGATCGTCAACTCCTCCACGGAGAGCAGCATCAGGTCCCCCTCACGCCCATGCGGTCGGCCAGGCGTACGCCGATCACGTTGAACGACACGACCACCAGCGCGATGGCCGCGCCCGGCACCAGCACCGGCAGGAACGCGCCCTGCACGATCGCCGGTTGTCCTTCCTTGACCATGAGCCCCCAGTCGGACGACGGCGGCTGCGCCCCGAACCCGAGGAAGCTCAGCGTGGCCAGGCTCATCAGCCCCTCGCCGAACAGCACGACCAGGTAGCCCACGATCGAGCGCGCCATGTTGGGCACCAGGTGCCGCACGCAGATCGCGAACCCGCCCATGCCCTGGACCCGGTAGGCGTCGATGTACGGCTTGCCGCACTCGCCCAGCGCCACGCTCCTGGTGTAGCGGGCGATCGTCGGCGTGTACGCCAGCCCGAGCGCGACCACGGCCGTGGTCATCCCGTTGCCGAACACCGCGACGACCAGCACCACGAACAGCAGCCCGGGGAAGGCGTACATGACGTCGGTCAGCCTGGACACGACGGCGTCCACCCAGCCGCGGTGCCAGGCGGCCAGCGTGCCGAGCGCGACGCCGAGCAGGGAGGCGATGGCCAGCAGCGCCAGGGGGCCGATCAGGGAGGTGCGGGCGCCGTACAGGACCCTGGTGAACAGGTCGCGGCCCGACTGGTCGGCGCCGAGCAGGTGCTCGGGCGACATCGGCGCGAGCGTGGCGGCGAAGTCGACCCCGTCCGGCTCGTACGGGGCCACCAGCGGCGCGAACACCGCAGCCACCACGACCAGCACCAGGAAGGCGCCGGCCAGCCGGTAGCCGAGCGGCCGGGCGGCCTTCGGAGAGAGTGTGGCGACCATCGTGGTCATGCGGGCCTCCGCACCCTGGGGTCGATCAGCGGCTGGGCGAGATCGACGAGCGTGGTCACGAGGATGTACGCGCTCACCATGAGCAACATCACCGCCTGCGTCACCGGGAAGTCGTGTGTGTTGATCGCGTTGACCAGCAGCGAGCCGACGCCGTTGAGCCCGAACGCGGTCTCCACGGTCACCGTGCCCGCCAGCATGCCCGCCGTGACCAGCCCGCACATGGTCACGATCGGCCCCAGCGCGCCCCTGAGCACGTGTCTGACCACGATCAGCCGCTCGGACAGCCCGGACGCGCGGGCCACGGTCACGTGGTCGAGCTCGCGCTGCTCCACCATGGACTGCCGGGTGACCCGGCTGATGATGGCCAGCGCGCCGAGCGCCAGCGTCACGGCGGGCAGCGTCAGGTGCCACAGCGACTGGCCGCCCATGACGGGGAACCAGCCGAGCTGCACGCCGAACAGCGAGATCAGCGCCGTGGCCACCACGAAGGGCGGCACCGAGGTGGCGAACGTCGTGCCCGCCACCACCGCCGAGTCGGTGCGCCCGCCGCGCACCGCGGCCAGCACCCCGAGCGCGACCCCGAACACCACGAACAGCACCGCGGCGTACGCCACCAGCCCGAGCGTGCTCGGCAGCCGCGCCATCAGCAGGTCGAAGACCTGGTCGTTGTACTGGGTCGAACGCCCGAGGTCGCCGGTCGCCGCGTCACCGAGCCATCGTGCGTACTGCACCAGGAACGGGTCGTCCAGGTGGTATTCGGCCCGGACGGCGGCCAGGTATTCGGGCGTGAGGTTCTCCTTGCCGCCCGCCAGGAACGTGACCGGGTCACCGGGCGCCGCGTAGGACGCCCCGAAGATCACGAACGAGGTGGCGAGCAGCGTGACGAGCAGCCCGGCCAGCTTGCGCACCATGGACTCAGCCCTTGGCCCCGAGGTCGGCCGCCCACGGGTAGCCCATGTTCACCTGCGAGGCCGGGGGCCCGGTCACCTTGCTGCCGAGCACGACCGCGTTGGGCACCTCGACCAGCGAGATCCACACCATGTCGGCGGTGAAGCGGCGCTGCAGCTCGATGACGTCCTTGGCGCGGGCCGCATCGTCGGTGGCGCTCAGCGCCTTGGCGACGAGCTCGTCGTACTCGGGCGAGCTGAACTTGACCCAGTTGTTCGACGAGCCGGTCAGGCCGTTGTCGTAGAAGCCGATCGGGTCGGACTTGGTGATGTACCAGTCGTCGGGCACCAGGTCCACCTGCGCGCGCAGCGACTTGTCGGTGTAGAAGCTGCCGAACTCCGAGGCGGGGACGGTCTTGATCTGCGCGGTCAGCCCGATCTTCTTCGCCGCGTCGACCACCGCGTTGGCGATCACCGTACGGGCCTGCTCGCCGTTGGTCGCCACGATGATCGGCTCCTTCGGCGACCCGGCCTCCTGCACGAGCTTCTTGGCCTCCTCCAGCCGCGGCGTCTCCGGCGACCCCTGCAGCTCGTCGTAGGCCGCCTGGAACGCCTCCTTCTCGTAGGACCACGCCCCCGCCCCGACCGGCACCTTCCACGGCCTGGCCAGCCCCGCGAACCCGGACTTGGCGATGCCCGCCCGGTCGACCGCCAGCGACAGCGCCCGCCGGATCCGCGCGTCCTTCAGCACGCCGCGGTCGGTCGGCAGCAGCACGAACACGCGGGTGGTCGCGCCGTAGGCCACGCTCACCGCCTGGTTGCTCTGCAGCGCCACCGCGGGCCCGGTGTCCGACAGGTACGCCCCCTGCGCCGCCCCCGTGACCAGGCTGTTGACCAGCGCCGTGTCGTCGGCCCACTGGAAGGTGACGCTCTTGGTGAGCGGTTTGACGTCCTTGTTCCAGTACGCGTCATAGCGCTCGATCGTCAGCTGGCTGCCGGACTTCCACTCCTTGAGCCGGTAGGGCCCGCTGCAGGCGTCTTCGTGCCCGGGTGTGCCGAAGTCCTTGCCGAGCTCGTCCACGACCTTCTGGTTCAGCACGATGCCCGCGCCGCCCGCGAGGGCCTGCACGAACAGCGCGTTGGGCCGCTTGAACGCGATCGTGACCTCGTGGTCGCCGGTCTTGGTGACCGACTGCACGTCCTCGAACTCGTCGGACTCGTCCTTGCCCTCACCCGAGTGCCGTTTGAGGCTCCACACGACGTCGTCGGCGGTGACCGGCGAGCCGTCGTGGAACGTGGCGTCCTGGCGCAGCGTGAGGACCATGGTCTTGGGGTCGCGTTGCTCGGCCTTCTCGGCCAGCCACGGCTTGACCGTCATGTCGGGCTGGGTCTGCATGAGGCGCTCGCAGACGTTGGCCATGACCGTGCGGTTGTCGGTGCCGCCGTCGAGGTCGAGGTCGAGGGTGCCGGGCTCCTGGCCGAGCAGCCAGACGGCGTTGTCGAGCGGGCCTGCCGCCTTCGGCGTGCGGTCGACCAGCGTGAGCGTGGCCGGGTCGGGCGCCTTGGTGGTGGCCGCCGGTCCGCCGCAGGCCGCGGTGAGGGCGGCGAGCCCGAGCAGGGCGAGGGTCTTCTTCACGGGGTCACTTCTCCATGCGGTCCGTCGTAGAGGTTCCAGGGCACGCGCTCGTACTCGTGGTCACAGGGCGTGCCGGCCGCGATCAGGTAGTCGCCCGTGGTGAGGTCGACGCAGCTCGACAGCAGGGTCGCCCACCGTTTGACGGCGGGCTGGGTCTCGTCGGGGTGGGTGCAGAGGGACTCGGGGTAGCCCAGGTGGTCGGACATGGCGAGCCTGATGCGCTTGCGGGCCTCGTCGGTGCCGGACGCCTCGGCCACGGTACGCAGCCCGCCCTCGGCCCTGGGCACCCGGAACAGCGAGTCGGCCGAGCCGGGCCGGTAGGTCGCGGCCAGCTGCGGCGGCATGAACGCCTGGTAGTGGTTGCCGTGCACGAGCAGCCCGTCGGTCGGGTACATCCAGCCGATCGCGCCGGGGGTGGTCTCCAGATCGATGGCGAACCCGTCGCGATGGGTGACCAGCGCGTTGCTGGCGATGTGGGCCCGCGACTTGGTCAGCGCCTCCAGCGCGGAGTTGAGGTTGTCGCTGTCGAGCACCTTGCGCCTGATCAGCGTCTGCGGCACGCCCACCGAGTCGTCGAAGCGCCCGCCGAGCCCGTTGGCGTTGAGCGCGATGCCCGCCGAGTTGGCCCCCTGCCGCCCGACCTGCCCCGCCTCCACGTGCATGATGACCGTCGGCCGGCCGGGCTGCACCACCCTCAGCACCATCACCGTGTCGGAGACGCCGTCGCGCCAGTCCCAGTTCTGGCCCGCGTAGACGTGGCCGTCGCCGGAGGCCTCCGGCATCAGCGCGAACGACGTGCACCCGTCGGGCTCCATGGAGCCGAACGTGGTGTCGTAGATGATCTCACCGCGGGCATTGAGCGCCAGGATGTCGAGGAAGCCGACGCCGGCGCCCTCGGCGATGCCCTCCATCTCCTCGACCAGCTCCGGCGCGAACTCCTTGCTGGGCTCGACCCAGCGCGCCGCACGCGCGCCGACCTGCTCCCACGACAGGCCGCTGGAGTGCGCGAACGCCTCGGCGTAGTAGGCCAGCGCGTGGTGCACGCGGTCGCGGGCCTGCTCGCCGTACTGGCGCCCGCGCTCACGCGGAGCGCCGGAGATCTCGACGAGGGGCAGGGATGTGAGGCTCAATGGTGCTCCTTGGACCGGCCGGCGTCCTGTAACGTTCATTTCAAGGGACGGCAAGTCTGTAGCGGTCGTTTCCAAAGACAGAGTAATGAGCGCTACACGGGAGTCAAGAGTCGTAATGGAAAATACACACAGCCCAATCGAGCAGCTCAGGGCCATGGTCAGGCAGCTGTGGGACGAGCTGTCACCGGCCGAGCGGGCCGTGTGCCACTATTTGATCTCGGCCTCGCCCGAGCAGATCCTCTTCGCCAGCGCCCAGGAGCTGGGCAGCGCGACCGGCACCAGCAACGCCACCGTGGTGCGCACCATGCAGCGGCTGGGCTTCGGCGGCCTGCCCGGGCTCAAGCGGGCGCTGGCGGCCGAGTTCACCTCGTCCGTGGCGCCCGACGTCCGGCTCAAGCGGCGCATCGGCCACGTGGGCCAGGACCTGTCGGCCATCTGGGAACGGGTCTTCGACGAGGCCCGCGAACGGATCGACCACTGCCGCCGCCTGCTCGACCCCGAGGCGTACAAGAAGGCCGTGGAGCTGCTGGTCAACGCGCCAGGAGTGCTCGTCTACGGCGCCGGCGCGTCCGACCCGGCGGCCCGCCACCTGGCGCTCAAGCTGGGCCGCCGGGGCCACCGCGCCCGCGCCACCTCGGCCACCGGCTTCGCGCTCGCCGACGACCTGCTCTCGCTGGCCCACGACGAGGTGCTCGTCATCTTCCAGCCCGGCCGCCGGCTCAAGGAGATCACCGTGCTGATCGAGCGGGCCCACGCCGTGGGCGCGGGCATCGTGCTGATCTCCGACGAGCTCGGCGGCGAGTTCGCCGAACGCGTGGACGCGGTGCTGGCCGCGCCGCACACCCCCACCGGCATCACCGGCGAGCCCCTGGCCGGCATCCTCGTGGCCGACGCGCTGCTGCTGGCGCTCGACTCGCTCGACGAGCCGCGATCCGTCGAGCACTCCCACCAGCTCAACGCGCTGCGCGAGCAACTGCTCGGCCCGCGTTTCCGCTAGTAGGGGCCGCTAGTGGGGGCCGCCGCGCAGCCGCTTGGGCAGACCCGTGACGCCCCACAGGCCGATGCGCCACAGCGCCTCGGACATGACCTTGCCGCTCATCTTGCTCTTGCCCACCGTACGCTCCACGAACGTGATGGGCACCTCCACCACCCGTAGCCCGTTCCTGGACGTGCGCAGCGTGAGGTCGACCTGGAAGCAGTAGCCCTGCGACTCCACGCCGGACAGGCCCACCTTCTCCAGGGTGGCGGCGCGGTAGGCGCGGAACCCGGCGGTCGCGTCGCGCACGGGCAGGCCGAGCATCACCCGGGTGTAGAGGTTGGCGCCCTTGGACAGCAGCTCGCGCCGGTGCGGCCAGTTGACGACCTTGCCGCCGGGCACGTAACGCGACCCGATCGCCAGGTCGGCGCCGTCGGCCAGCGCCTCGAGCAGCTTGGGCAGCTCCTCGGGCTGGTGGGAGCCGTCGGCGTCCATCTCGACCAGGACGTCGTAGCCCTCCCGCAGCCCCCAGCGGAACCCCGCGATGTACGCCGCGCCGAGGCCCTGCTTGGTCTCCCGGTGCAGGACGTGGACGTGGTCGTCGCCGTCGGCCAGCCCGTCGGCCACCTCGCCGGTGCCGTCGGGGCTGTTGTCGTCGGCCACGAGCACGTGGACCTCCGGCAGCGCCGTCCGGATCCGCTCCACGATCATGGGCAGGTTGTCGCGCTCGTTGTAGGTCGGTACGACGACGAGCACCCGGCCGAGAGTCTCCATCATCAGTCGTTCCTCATCCGATCGCCTCGCCGCCTGCCCCGCCACGCGGCGACTCCTGCCGCCGCCGCTCCCATCACCATCAATGCCCACTCAGGAACCGCGCCCACCGTGGTGGCGATCGTTTCCTGGGTGCGTACGGGCACTTTGACCACGTTCATGTCCGCGACCAGTTCGCGGGTCTGCCAGGAGACCTTACCGTCAGGTCGGATGTAGGCGGAGATCCCCGTGGTGGCGGCGGCCACGACCGCCCGGTTGTGCTCGACGGCGCGCAGCTTGTACATGGCCAGCTGCTGCGTCGGCAGATTCGACAGCGCGTACGTGGCGTTGTTGGCCTGCATCGCCAGGACCGTGCCCCCGGCGCGCACGGTGCCGCGCACGGTGTCGTCGTAGGCCACCTCGTAGCAGTTGACCGCGCCGATCGTGATCGGGCCCAGCTTCAGGTCGCCCGGCTTGTCCCCCGGGACCGACTGCCGTCCGACCAGGCTCGCCCGCTCCCACAGGGCCAGGACGAGGTCCTTGAACGGCGTGTACTCCCCGAACGGGACCAGATGCTGCTTGTCGTAATAGGCGCCGGGGCCGGTCACCGGGTCCCAGACGAGGCTGCGGGTGGCGCGGGAATCCTCGCCGATCGCGACCACCGCTCCGATCAGCGTCGGGACGCCGACGTCGCGGACGGAGTCCTGGATGATCTCGCGGGCGTACGGGTCCTGGTAGGGGTCGATGTCGGTGGAGTTCTCGGGGAGGACGACCGCGTCGGGTTTGGGGAGTTTTCCTTCGCGTACGGCCTGGGCCAGGCGTTTCGTCTCGTTGGCATGATTTTTCAGGACAACGGCGGGTTCGTCCCCCAGGAAGCCCATGCCCCTTCCCGGGACGTTCCCCTGGACGATGCCGACGTTGACCGTCCGCCCCTCGTCGCCCGGCCTGGGGAGCGCCAGCGTCAGCACCGGCACGGCCAGCGCCAGGATCGCCGGCACGGCCCTGCGCCACCCGCCCTCGACCTTGGGCCGGACCAGGACGGCGTAGGCCAGCAGGGCGCCGCACAAGGCCACGGCGAACGACACCAGCGGCGCGCCGCCCAGCGCGGCGTACTGCGTGAACAGGGACTCGCTCTGGCTGAACGCCAGCCGCGCCCACGGGAACCCGCCGATGGGCACCTGGCTGCGGGCCCACTCCATGGCCACCCACAGCCCGCCGAACCACAGCGGCCACGCGCGCAGCCTGAACACCAGCGCGGCCAGGGCGGCCATGACGGCGTAGAACACGCTCTCCGTGGCGACCAGCATCAGCCACACGTCGTCGCCGATGGGCCGCACCCAGGCGAGGGTGGGCAGCAGGAACACCAGGGCGATCACGAAGCCGAGCCAGGCGGCCCTCCTGGGCCGGGTGCCGTAGAGCGACGCGACGATCAGCCCGACGCCGATCGGGGCGGCGGGCCACCAGTTGAGCGACGGGAACGCGGTGTACAACGCCACCCCGCCGACCACACCCGCCACGACGCGGGCCCACAGCACCCGCCCTGACTCCCCGCCACCTGAACCCACCGTCTCGGACGCAGCCGGCCCCTTGAACGCGGGCGCAGCAGCGGGCACGGATGGCGACACAGGGCCACCGGCGGCGGGCGACGCCCCCTCAGGCGCGTGCTCGGACGCAGGCGTCGCGTCGGACCCGGACGCCCCTTCCGACGCGGGTGCGGCGTCGAGCGCAGGCGCGGCGTCGACGTCGGCGGCGGATGGCGCAGCGGACTCGGGCGCGGAGGCGGTCGGCGATGCGGCGGTGGGCGAAGGCGCCTCTTCGGGCGAGCCTTCGCGGGCAGGGGCGGCGGTGGGCGGTGGCGTGGGCTCGGGTCCGGCCGCAGGCGCCGCGTCCGTGAGAGCCGCGTCGGCGAGGGCTGCGTCCACGAGGGCCGCGTCCGGGGCGTCGGCGCGAGCCGGCTCACGCCCGGGGGTGGGCGGTAGGCTCGTTCTCTCCTGAACCACTCCGGGGTCTCCTCCGCCGAATCGCACGCCTGCTTGCGAAAACGCTACCGCCCCACAGGGGCGGTCGAAGCCAGCGCAGCACCGGAAGATCGAAAGAATCGGCGTTTCACGCCGGGAGGCGGCAGGGTGATCCCGCGACCTACGGGACCACCCGGCGCACATGTCGGTCCTGCGCACGAGAGCGGGAAGAGGGCCCGGAAACCCTTCGGACCGGACCCGTCTCGTCGGCGGCGAGCTCGGAATTCCGTTGTCTACTGGGCTCCCGGACCCGTCCCGGGTCCAACCCCCCGCCCGGTTGGGGTGCCCCGACTCGACGGACCGACGGCCCTGCACCTGGCTGTGTGGACGGAGTCACACTCCGTCACGGACGCAGGATCCGACGATGTCAGAGACGGCCAACCGGCCAAGTCCCGTGCTGGACTGCGCAGCAAACTACCGACTCCACCTCAGATGTCAACCGTGTCCCGATCAGCAGAAACATCAAGTTTTCGCAGGTAGGACATGGGGGCGTAAGCCGGTCAAAGGTCATTAGAGGACGCCTGGGAGCGGCTCGGCAAGCCCCTCAGAGCCTGCGACAGCGGCCGCTCGTGCACCACTCCGAGCCTTTGCGTGGCGCGGGTGAGAGCAACATACAGGTCGCTCGGACCCCGTGGCGACTGGGCGGCGATGAGGTCGGGCTCGGCCACGATCACCGAGTCGAACTCCAGCCCCTTCGCGTCCGCCACCCCCATCACGGCCACCGGCGCGTCGAGGGCCGCCGCCGCCCCGGCCCGCCCCACGCCTGTCGCCACCGCCCCGGCCGGGTCCGTGCCGGACCGCGCCGCCGCGCGTCCCGCCCCGGATCCCGGGTTCCCGGCGCGGCCCGGGCCGGGCGTCACCACCACCGCGCCCGTCACCGTTGCGGTCACCTCCGCCCCCAGCGACTCCAGCAGCGCGTCCGGCACCACCACGGCGACCTTGCCGCCCTCCCCCACCTCGGCCTTGACCAGCTCCGCCAGCGCCGGCAGCGGCGCCGACCACGGCTCCACGCCGAGCTCGCGCACGGACGTGGGCGCCTGCAGGGCGGGGTCGATGGTGGCCAGCACCCGGGCGGCCACCGCCATCAGCTCCACCGGCGTGCGGTAGTTGACGGTGAGCCTCTCCTGGCGCCACCGCCCGGCCACGTACGGGTCGAGGACCTCCTCCCACGACCGCGCCCCGGCCGCCGACCCGGTCTGCGCGATGTCCCCGACGATCGTCATCGACCGCGTCGGGCACCGCCGCATGACCGCCCGCCACGCCATGTGCGACAGCTCCTGCGCCTCGTCCACGATCACGTGCCCGTAGGCCCAGGTGCGGTCGGCCGCCGCACGCTCCGCGGTGGTGAGGTAGGGGCCCTGGCCGCGCTGGCGCTCGGCCAGGCGCTCGGCCTCCATGACGTCGGACAGCCCGGTCAGCTCCAGGACCTCGCGCGCGTAGGCGAGCTCGGCCTCGCGCTCGCTCTCCTCGGCCTGCCTGGCGGCGGCCAGCTCCTCCTCGGCCTGCATCGCGCTGGCCCGCAGCACCTGCTCGTCGATCTCGCCGAGCAGCTCGGCGGCCTCGTCCAGCAGCGGCACGTCCGACTCGGTCCACTCCCCGCCGTCGCGCCGCAGCAGGGCGCGTTCCTGCGGGCTCAGCTCGGAGGCGGCGTAGCCGAGGCGCTCCGGGGAGCCGTACAGGCCGAGCAGCAGCCGCTGCGGCGTCAGGTACGGCCACAGCCGGTTGAGCGCGGACTTGACCACCGGCTCGGTACGCAGCTCCTCACGCAGGTCGGCCAGCTCGTCGTCGTCGATGAGCCCCTTGCCGATCTTGCGGGCCTGCTGCCTGGCCAGGGCGTTCAGCAGCGACCGGACGAACACGGCGCGCGCCTGGTTGTGCGGCCGGCGGGAGCGGGTGGCCTTGTTGCGCGCGCCGTCGAGCATGGAACGGTCGATGGTGAGCGTGATGCGCCCGATGGTGAGCTCGACGGGCTTGCGCGGCACCCGCTGCCGGTCGCGTACGGCCTTGGCGATCACCTCGGCCATGCGCGCGTCGCCCTTGAGCGCGGCCACCTCGGGCCGCTCCCTGGCGGTGGCGGTCACGCCCGGGTACAGCTCCCCGACCGTGGACAGCAGCACGTCGGTCTCGCCGAGCGAGGGCAGCACCTGCTCGATGTAGCGCAGGAAGGTGAGGTTGGGCCCGAGGATGAGCACGCCGCGCCGCTCGAGCCGTTCGCGGTGGGTGTAGAGCAGGTACGCGGCGCGGTGCAGCGCGACGACCGTCTTGCCGGTGCCGGGCCCGCCCTGGACGACCAGCACGCCGTTCAGGTCGCTGCGGATGACGCGGTCCTGCTCGCCCTGGATGGTCGCCACGATGTCGCGCATGCGGCCGGTGCGCCGCTCGTCGAGCGCGGCCAGCAGGGCCGCCTCGCCGTTGAGCGTGGCGCGGTCGTCGTCGGTGAGCGAGTCGAGGTCGAGCAGGTCGTCGTCGACGCCGATCACGGAGCGGCCCTTGGTCTGCAGGTGGCGACGCCTGGTCAGGCCCATCGGAGCGGCCGGGGTGGCGCGGTAGAACGGCTGCGCGACCGGCGCGCGCCAGTCGATGAGCAGGCGCAGCTGCTCGTCGTCGGTCATGCCGAGCTTGCCGATGTACAGCCGGCCCTCGTCGACATGATCGAGGCGACCGAAAATCAGGCCGCGCTCGACCGCCCAGAGCCGGGCGAGCCTGGAGGCGTACATCTCGGCGAACGTGTCGCGCTCCGACCTGTTCTGCATCGTGCCGACGGCGCCCGTGGCCAGCACCTCCTTGAGCTGCCGCTGGGTACGCTCGCGCAGTTCGTCGAGGCGGTCGTAGAGTCGGGTGACGTATGCCTGCTCCCTGGCGAGCTCTGTTTGACGAGTTGCCGCCTGACCGTTATTGTGGTTAATGAGACACTCCGGGCCATTCTGCTTGTTGTTACGACAAACGACGACATTAGCACGCCTGTTGAGGCACTCCCACTTGCTTTCTCTCTCCGATCTCTTTCCTTGTTACGGCTTGGTTTCACCTGCATCCGGCTCTTGACCCACGGGGCCGGACTCCCTATGTTCCGAGTTAGGAAAGTTTCCTAACTCGCAAGGAGTCCATCCGTGAGCGGTCCGGTACCGGGGACCCCCAGTCTGCTACGTGCCATCAATGATCGCGCCGCCCTGCAGGCACTCCTCGAACGCGGTCCGCTGACCCGCCCCGAGATCGGCACGCTCACCGGGCTGTCCAAGCCGACGGCGTCCCAGCTCCTCGCCCGGCTGCAGGAGGCCGGGCTGGTGGTGCTCGACGGCATCAGGGAGGGCCTGCCGGGGCGTACGGCGGAGGTCTACCGGATCAACCCGGCGGCGGCGTACGTGGCCGCGCTGGACGTCACGCCCGACCGGATCGAGGCCAAGGTGGCCGACATCACCGGCACGATCGTCGGCGAGCACACGCTCCCGACCCCGCGCCGGCCCCCCGGCGAGCTGGTGGACCGCCTGAACGCGGCCCTGGAGGGCGCGAGCCCGCCGGACAAGCTGCGCCGGGTCGTGATCGGCGTGCAGGCCGCGATCGACCCGTCCACGGGCAGGCTGGGGTACGCGGCCGCCAAGGACGTGCCCGGCTGGCAGCTCCCCGACCTGGTGCCGACCCTCAGCGCGGGCCTGGGCGTGCCGGTGGACGTGGAGAACAACGTCAACCTGGTCGCGGTGGCCGAGCAGGCGCACGGGGCGGCCCAGGGCCATCAGGACTTCGTGCTGCTGTGGGCCGACGAGGGCATCGGCTCGGCCATCGTGCTGGGCGGCCGGATACACCGGGGCGCCACGGGCGGCGCGGGCGAGGTGGGCTACATGCCGACCCCGGGCGCGCCGACGGCCCGCGAGGCGGGGCGCTACGCCAACCACGGCTACCAGGCGCTCACCGGCGGCCCGGCGGTGCTGAAGCTGCTGCGCTCGTACGGCGTGCGCGGCGGCGACTTCCCGCACGCGGTCGCCAACGCCGTGCGGGCGGCCGAGGGGAAGGGCCAGAGGGCCGACGACGCCAGGGCGGGGCTGCGCGACATCGCCGCCCGGCTGGCCGTGGGCCTGGCCGCGATCACGTCCGTCGTGGACCCCGGGCTGATCGTGCTGACCGGCGGCGTCGTGCTGTCGGGCGGCGAGACCCTGCGCGAGCTGGTCGAACACGAGCTGCACGCGCTCACCATCCCGCAGCCCCGGGTCCGGCTGTCGAGCGTCGAGGGCAACCCCGTCCTCGCCGGCGCCCTCGATCTGGCTCTTGCCACCGTACGCGAAGAGGTTTTCAGCTCAACCGTTCCGACATGATCCACCATGGCAGGAGGCACCCCCCGTGCGCTTCGTCCCTCTGTCGGTCGCCGCGGCTCTCGCGCTGACCGCCTGCACTCTGAGCGGGTGCACCGCGAACAAACAGGCAGGGCCGTCGCTCGGCGCCCAGCCCAAACCTTCGGGCTCGGCCTCGCAGGCGCTCCCGGCGGCCACGTTGGAGCTGTGGCACGGGTTCAACACGGACGCCGAGGTCAAGGCGTTCGAGGAGGCCATCGCGGGCTTCAATAAGAAATTCCCGCAGATCACCGTCAAGGCCGTCAAGAACGTGCAGGACGACCAGATCACCCAGGCCATCCGGGGCGGGAACGCGCCCGACGTGGCGGCCTCGTTCACCACCGACACCGTGGCCCAATGGTGCAAGTCGGGAGCGTTCCAGGATCTCACCCCGGTGATCAAGCAGGACGGGATCGACCTGTCGGTGCTGCCCGAGGTGGCGCGCTCGTACTCGGGCTTCGAGGGCAAGCAGTGCACGCTGCCGCTGCTGGCGGACGCGTACGGGCTCTACTACAACAAGGCGCTGATGAAGGGCAGTCAGCCGCCCAAGACGCTGAGCGAGCTGACCGCGCTGGCCAAGAAGCTCACCGTGCGCGACGCCGACGGCACGATCAAGGTGGCCGGGTTCATCCCGAGTGTCCAGTACTACGAGAACAGCCCCACCCACCTGGCCCCCATGGTGGGCGCCAAGTGGTACAACGACGACGGCACCTCGGCCATCGGCTCCGACCCGGCCTGGAAGCGGCTGCTGACCTGGCAGAAGGAGCTCGTCGACTGGTACGGCTACGCCAACCTGGAGAAGTTCCGCAAGAGCCTGGGCGACGAGTGGAGCGCCAAGCACCCGTTCTACCAGGGCAAGGTGGCCATGGTCCTGGACGGCGAGTGGCGTAACGCCATGATCGCCAACGAGGCGAAGGACCTCGACTACGGCACCGCTCCCCTGCCCGTCGCCGACGACCGGCCCGATCTGTACGGCAGCGGCTTCACCGCGGGCACCGTGATCGGCGTGCCGAAGGGGGCCAAGCATCCGCAGCAGGCGTGGGAGCTGGTCAAGCACCTCACCACGGACACCGCCTCGCTGGTGACGCTGTCGAACGCGCTGCGCAACGTGCCGACGACGAAGGCGTCGATGGAGTCCCCCGAGCTGGCCAAGGACGCCAATTTCACGACGTTCCTGAACATCTTCGCCCACCCGAAGACCTCGACCATCCCCGCCAGCGTGAACAGCGTCTTCAACCAGGAGGTCATGGGCACGTTCGTGACCAAGTGGGAGAAGGGCGGCGTACCCGATCTGGACGCCGGGCTGAAGGGCGTGGACAAGCAGATCGACGACAAGCTGAAGCTGTCCGGGGGCTGAGGTGGCCGCGCTCGCTGACGTGTGGCGGCGCCGCGAGGGCCTGCGGGCCCTCGTGTGGCTGTCGCCGTGGATCGCCGGGGTGTCGATCTTCTTCGTCTACCCGCTGCTGTCCACGGTGTACTTCTCCTTCCACCGCTACGACATGTACACCCTCGAGTTCGCCGGCCTGGACAACTACCGCTACCTGTTCGCGGACCCCAGGGTGCTGACCTCGGCGAAGAACACGCTGTGGCTGGTGCTCATCATGGTGCCGGCGACCGTGCTGTGCTCGCTGGCGCTGGCGCAGCTCGTGGTGCGGCTCAAGGCCGGCGTCGGGCTGTTCCGCACGATCTTCTACCTGCCGTCGCTGGTGCCGCTGGCGGCCGGCACGATCACGTTCGTCTTCCTGATGAACCCGGCGACCGGGCCGTGGAACCAGTTCCTGGCCCTGTTCGGGGTCCGGGGGCCCGACTGGTTCGGCGATCCGGCCTGGTCGAAGCCGAGCCTGACGCTGCTGTCGCTGTGGAGCTGCGGCCAGCTCGTCGTGATCTTCATGGCGGCGCTGCTGGACGTGCCCAGGCACCTGTACGAGGCCGCGGCCATCGACGGGGCGGGAGCGTGGCGGCAGTTCCGCAGCGTGACGCTGCCCGCGATCGCGCCCGTGCTGATGTTCTCCCTGGTCACGAACGTCATCTACGCCCTGCAGTACTTCACGCAGGCGATGATCGCCTCGCGGGTGGCCTCGGGCGAGACGGACTCGCCGGGCAGCTCGTTCTCGCCCGGTTATCCGGACGAGTCGCTGCTGACGCTGCCGCAGTGGCTGTTCCAGGTCGGCTTCCGCGACTACTCCATGGGGTACGCGTGCGTGCTCGCGCTGCTCCTGTTCGCCACCTCGATGATCTTCACGCTGATCCTGCTGCGGCAGTTCCGCAAGGCCGAGGAGGCGTCATGAGTGCCACGATCGCCGACCCGGGCACCGCGCCCCGTCCGGTGGCCGCGCACGCCCGGCGGGACGGCGTCCGGGCCCGCAGGCGGCGGGTGCTGGTGTGGATCGCCACGCACGCGCTGGCCGTCGCGCTGGCGCTGATGTTCCTGGCGCCGGTGGTGTTCATCGCGCTGACCGCGCTGATGACCGACCAGCAGGCGCTGACCAGCGACCTGTGGCCGCACAGCTGGAACTGGGACAACTTCGCCGTGGTGTTCGAGAAGTCGATGCTGCTGCGGTGGGCGGCCAACACGCTCATGTACGCGGTGCTCGGGACGGTGTTCACGGTGGTGTCGTCGGTGCCGGTGGCGTACGCGCTGGCCAAGTTCCGCTTTCGCGGGCGGCGGCTGGCGTTCCTGCTGGTGATCACCGCGATGATGCTGCCGCCGCAGGTCATCGCGGTGCCGATCTACCTGGTGTGGGCGCGGCTGGGGCTGACGGACAGCCTGTGGCCGCTGATCCTGCCGATGCTGCTCGGGGACGCGTTCTCGATCTTCCTGCTGCGGCAGTTCCTGGTCACGATCCCGCGCGACTACACCGACGCGGCCAAGGTGGACGGCTGCTCCGACTTCACGACCCTTGTCAGGGTGGTCCTGCCGATGGCCCGCCCGGCCATCGCGGCGGTCGCCCTGTTCCAGTTCTTCTACTGCTGGAACGACTACTACGGGCCGCTGCTGTACGCCGGCGTCGAACAGGACCACCTGACGCTGTCGCTCGGCCTGGCCACGTTCAAGGCGTTCCACAGCGTGCAGTGGAACCTCACCATGGCCGCCACGCTGCTGGTGACCGCACCGGTGATCATCGTGTTCTTCTTCGCCCAGCGAGTGTTCATCGAGGGCGTGACTTTGACGGGAGTGAAGGGTTGAAACTGGCCGTGGTCGGGGGCGGCTCGACATATACGCCTGAGCTGGTCGACGGCTTCGCGCGGTTGCGCGACGAGCTGCCGGTGACGGAGATCGCCCTGATAGACCCCGACGCCGCGCGCCTGGAGCTGGTGGCGGGCGTGTCGCGGCGGATGCTGGCGCACGCGGGGCACCCGGCGCGCGTGCTGGCCACCTCCTCGGTGGAGGAGGGGGTCGCGGGGGCGCAGGTGGTGCTGTTCCAGCTCAGGGTGGGCGGGCAGGCGGCTCGGGAGGTGGACGAGACGCTGCCGCTGCGCTGCGGGTGCGTGGGGCAGGAGACGACGGGCGCGGGCGGGCTGGCCAAGGCGCTGCGCACGGTGCCGGTCGTGCTGGAGATCGCCTCGGTGGTACGCGCGCTGGCGCCGCAGGCGTGGATCGTGGACTTCACGAACCCCGTCGGCATCGTCACCCGGGCCCTCCTGGACGCCGGGCACCGGGCGATCGGGCTGTGCAACGTGGCGATCGGCTTCCAGCGCAGCTTCGCCGGGTGGCTGGGGGTGGAGCCCTCGCGGGTCTCGCTCGGCCACGTCGGGCTGAACCACCTGACCTGGGAGCGGTCCGTCCACCTGGACGGCGAGGACGTCCTGCCGGCCATCCTGCGCTCGCATGGGCAGGAGATCGCCGACAGCCTCGGGCTGCGGCCGGAGCTGCTGGAGCGGCTGCGCTCGGTCCCCTCCTACTACCTGCGCTACTTCTACGCGCACGACGCCGTGGTGCGCGAGCAGCGCGCCAAGCCGTCGCGGGCGGCCGAGGTGGCGGCGCTGGAGCGGCGGCTGCTGGAGATGTACGCCGACCCGGCCGTGGTGACCAAGCCGGAGCTGCTGTCGGAGCGCGGCGGGGCGTTCTACTCGGAGGCGGCGGTGGCGCTGATCGCGTCGCTGCTCGGGGACCGGGGGGACACTCAGGTGGTGAACGTCCGGAACGGCGGCACGCTGCCGTTCCTCGACGACGCGGCGGTGATCGAGGTGCCCGCGGCCGTCGGGGCCCGGGGCGCGGTGCCGCTGCCGGTGCCGCCTGTCGAGCCGCTGTACGCCGGGCTGATCGCGCACGTGTCCGCGTACGAGCGCCTGGCCCTGGACGCGGCGCTGCACGGCGGCGCGGACCGGGTGCGGGACGCCCTGCTGGCCCATCCGCTGGTCGGGCAGGACGAGATCGCCGAGGAGCTGACGGGCCTGCTCCTCGAGGCGAACCGCGCGCAGCTGCCGTGGGCGGTGGGCTAGTGGGGCGCCCGCGGCTCGTGCTGGCGGTGGACGGCGGCAACAGCAAGACCGACGTGGCGGTGATCTCGGAGCACGGCGAGGTGCTCGCCACGGGCCGCTCGGGGCCGTTCGCGCCGCAGAGCGACGGGGTGGCGGCGGCGGTGGGCGTGGTCCGGGACGCGCTCGCCGCCCTGGGGCCGGAGGCAGGGCCTGAGGGCGGGTTCGACCACGTGTCGGCCTGCCTGGCGGGGGCGGACCTGCCGATCGAGGAGGAGGCGCTGGCACGGGAGTTCGCGGCCAGGGGGTTCGGCCCGGACGTGGTGGTGCGCAACGACACGTTCGCGCTCCTGCGGGCAGGGGCGTCGGCCGCGTGGGGGGTGGCGGTGGTGTGCGGGGCCGGCATCAACGCGGTCGGCGTCTCCCCCGCGGGCGCGGTGGCCCGCTTCCCCGCTCTCGGGCGGATCAGCGGCGACTGGGGCGGCGGCCAGGGCCTGGCGGAGGAGGCGCTGTGGCACGCGGTCCGCGCCGAGGACGGGCGCGGCGTGCCGACCGCGCTGACCGGGCTGATCACGTCCTACTTCGGCACGGCGACGGTCGCGGAGCTCGTGCTGGAGGTGCACTTCGGCCGGCTGAGCGAGGAACGCCTGCACGAGCTGTCGCCGGGCGTGCTCGCGGCGGCCGGGGACGGGGACGCGGTGGCCCGGTCGCTGGTGGAGCGGCAGGCGGAGGAGGTGACGGTGATGGCGGAGGTGTGCCTGCGCCGCCTGGGCCTGCTGGAGACGCCGACCGAGGTGGTGCTGGGCGGGGGCCTGCTGACGGCCCGGGACCCGCTGCTGACGTCGCTGCTGGACTCCTCCTTCGCGGTACGGACGCCGCGGGCGAAGCCGGTGCTGGCCGACGTGCCCCCGATCGTGGGCGCGGGGCTGCTCGGCCTGGAGCACCTCGGGGCGGCGGAGAGCGCCAAGGCCCGCCTGCGCGCCCGCTACGAGCCGCCTGGCCGGGGCTGAGCGCTCAAGGGCACCCCGGCGGCCGCTCCGGGGCGGGTGGTCAGGCGTCCGGGCCGGCGGGGAGCTCGCCGGCCACCTCGGGGGCCCGATGCTCGTACGGGGTGCTCAGCACGACCGTGGTGCGGGTCGAGACGTTGGCCGAGGCGCGGATCTGCTGCAGCAGGTCCTCCAGCGCCGTCGGCGAGCCCACCCGGACCTTGAGGATGTAGCTCTCGTCGCCCGCCACGCTGTGGCACGCCTCGATGGCCGTCAGGTGGGCCAGCCGCTCGGGGGCGTCGTCGGGCGCGGCCGGGTCGATCGGCTTGATCGACACGAACGCGGTCAGCGGCAGCCCGACCGCCTCATGGTCGATGATCGCGGCGTATCCGCGCACGACCCCGCGCTTTTCCAGGCGGCGTACGCGCTGGTGCACCGCCGAGACCGAGAGCCCGGTCTCCCTGGCCAGGTCGGTGAAGCTCATGCGGCCGTCGCGGGCGAGCAGCGTGACGATCCGGCGGTCGATCTCCTCCATCGCCAAAAGGTTAGCCGGTCATGGTCACGACATGGTCCCGACGGGCGAGGCCCCCATGCGCATCGCGTGCTCGACGAGCGTGATGAGCACTTCCCGGCCCGAGTCCTTCTTGCGGGCGTCGCAGCGCACGATGGGGATGTCCGGCTCCAGGCCGATCGCCGAGCGCACCTCGCCGACCGTGAACGGCCTCGAGCCCTCGAAGCAGTTGAGCGCCACGATGAACGGCTGCTCGCGCTTCTCGAAGTAGTCGACGGCCGGGAAGCAGTCGTCGAGGCGGCGGGTGTCGGCCAGCACGACGGCGCCGAGGGCGCCCATGGCCAGCTCGTCCCACACGAACCAGAACCGCTCCTGGCCGGGCGTCCCGAACAGGTAGAGCATGTAGTCGTTGGCGATGGTGATGCGGCCGAAATCCATGGCCACGGTGGTGGTGAGCTTCCTCTCGACGCCCGACAGGTCGTCGACGTGGGTCCCTACCTGGGTGAGCGCCTCTTCCGTACGCAATGGCCGGGTTTCGGACACGGCGCCGACCATGGTGGTCTTGCCCGCACCGAAACCACCCGCGATCAGGATCTTGATCGCTGTCGGCAGCCGCCAACGGTCAGAGCGACCGAATTCCATCCAGCACCGCCTGTACCTCTCCCGCGCATGCACAACCCCGCCCCTGAGGTGCCTTGGTCAGTGGTACCTGTCAAGGTGTATTGAGAAGGTCGCTCCACATGCCTGGCATCCAGACACCCTAGCAACGCCACATTTTCCACTCAAGCCGCAATCTTTTACAAGAATCAAAATGTCACGGTTTGTCGCGCGACGCGCTCTTATTCGCGGATCTGACGGTCAAGGTGTCAAGCCAATGTGTCAGGTAATCCGACAAGCACTTTAACGGCCGGTCCTCAGCCCGAAATACCGACGAAACCTGCGTTGAACCCGATCTGTCTGCGCAGGTAGGCGGCGGTTCGGGGGCTGCCGGCCCCAACCGGCTCGATGAGCCCGGCGGCCTCGCGGGCCAGGGCGGCCATCGCCCGGGTGACCTCGGCGCGGCTGACGCCGAGCGCCAGGACGTTCAGGTCGCCCCAGCTCATGTCCCTGCGGTAGGAGGCCACGTCGCCGAGCAGGTGCAGGTAGCGCTGGACCTGCCTGCTGACCGCCCGCAGGTCGTCCAGATGGGTCCTGGCCCAGTCGTCGGCGGTGTAGATCCAGTGCGAGACGTCCACGAAGCACGAGCCGCGGCTGTCGGCGTTGTCGAGAAAGCGCTCCAGCGTCAGGACGGCCCGCGTGTCCCGCCACACCCACGCCCTGCGCATGCCGGTCAGCGTCTCGGCGAGCTGGTCGCGCCAGATCCACCGCAGGTCGTCGAACTCCTTGACGGTGCCCAGCTCGTCCCGCAGGTCGGCCAGGAACCGGGTCGCCGCCGAGCGGGGCACGGCGCCGTCGGCGACCGACAGGCATTCGCGGATCAGCCGGTCGACCTGCTCGCGGGTGGTGGCGGTGTGGTCCACGAGACGGTCCACGGCCAGGACCCACAGGGCGGCCCGGTTGGCCACCTTCAGGTGCTCGGCGCTGGCCCAGGGGGCGCTGAAGGCCGTGGACAGGGTCAGGGCGGCGTAGAACTCCGCGCCGAAGGCCGCCGCGGGGAACAGCCCGCTGTACATCTGGGCGCAGCGCCGCAGGTCCCTGCCGCATTCGGCGGCCAGCGCGCACGTCCTGCCGAGCTCGAACGCCTCGTCCAGCTCGTCGTCCGGCATCCTAGGGCCGCTCGATCAGCTCGCGGATCATGGGCGACCGTCCCCCAAACCCCGATATCCATCTGTTGGGGAATTGTTTCATGATCGCGCGCTTCCCATCAATGGCCCGATCAGCCTGCCCCGATGGCGATGAACGACACGTCGTCGCCCCTGGCCCGGCAGAGCGCCTCGGCCAGGCCGAGGCCGCGGCGCAGGCCGTCGTGCAGGCCGAGCATGACGGGCACGGCGGTCTCGTCGTTCACGGGGACGACGCTGGCGACGATCCCGGCGGTGCCGAGGCGGAGCAGGGCGGTGGCCAGGCCCAGCAGCTCGTCGGCGCCGACGGCCGCCATCTGGCCGGAGTCGCAGCTCGACAGGACCAGGTGGTGGGGGGCGCGGCGCAGGCGTTCGAGGTCGTAGCCGGTCAGGGGGCCGTCGTCGAGGTGGAGCGAGGAGAACAGCGGGCTGTCGGCCCTGAACGTGCCGTGCGCGGCCAGGTGGGCGAGCAGGCTGCCGTCGATGGCCGCCAGCACCGCGGGCGCGGTGGACCGCCCCGCCTCGAGGAGGGACACGTCCCAGGGCACGTCCCAGGACACGTCACGGTCGGCCTGGGCGTACAGGCCGGCGATCTCGCGTACCTCGCGGTCGGCGTGGGCGACGCCCGGGCCGCGGACGAGGACGATGCGGCCGCCGTCGGGGCGCGGCGCCGACCTGGCGCGCAGCCACGCCCCGGCGGAGGGGGCGACGGTGAAGGGCCGGCGACGCAGGGACGGCAGCAGGCCCCAGGGGGTGGTGTGCAGGGTGCTGGGGGGCACCACGACCAGCGGCCCCTCCTCGCCGAGCAGGCCCGCGACCGGGCCGAGCACCGCCCGCTCCAGCCGGGTGCCCAGGTCGTGGAGCTCGCCCTGGTCGGGGTCGCGTTCGTAGGCGAGGCGGCGCAGCCTGGAGCGGGCGAACTCGACCTCCGCGACGGCCCGGTCCATGGGCCCGGCGGTGTGGCGGCGCACGGTCCCGCCGCCGCAGAGCAGGACGTGCAGCGTGCCGTCCACGGCGACCAGCTCGGCCAGCCGGCCCCCACCGAGGGCGTCCAGGAGCCGCCCGGTCCGGTCGTCGTCGCGGTCGCGGCGCTCGCCTCCGCCGCGCGAACGCCCCTTGGCATGGAGCGTGGCGGAGCGTACGCGGGATTCCAGGCGGCTGCGGTCGCGTTCCAGGGCCGCTGCCGAGGCGGCGCCGTCCTGGCGGGCCTGGGCCAGCAGGTGCTCGGCCTGCCGCAGGGCGGTGAGCCTGGCCAGGAGCTCGCCGTCCTCGGGCGGGCTCACGGCGGGCACGGCGAGCGAGGTGGCCCGCCACCGCTCCGTCCAGGCCAGGAGCCGGCGGGGCCGACCTTCGCGCAGCAGGTGCCGCTGGGCGAGCGTGACCAGCTCCGCGCCCTGGGCGGTGGCCAGCGCGTGCAGCTCGGACGAGCCGAACGTGAGCCGGTGCTCCTCGATGAGCGCCAGCCCGGCCCGGCAGGCGTGCAGCAGGCGGCGCGGCTCCCCGGCCGCCTCCGCCCGGAGCGCCTCGGCCAGCCAGCCGCCCGCCCGGGACGTGGCGGGCCCCTTGTGCCGGACGTCGGCGGCCCTGGCGAGGTGCCGCTCGGCCACGCCCGGTTCGCCCAGGGCGAGCGCGATCCGTCCCGCCACCAGGTGGGCCTGCCACACCTCCGGTGACCCCAGCCCGGCCAGCCGCGCGGCGAGCCGCCGGGCCTCACCCAGCGCGGTCCGCCGCGCCGGGACGTCCGGGGTGGCGTGTTCGGCCTGGAGGACGATCAGGCGGGCGTGCTCGGACCACCACGCGCGGTGCTGGCGGGCGAACAGCCGCCGGGCCTCCCCCGCCCGTTCGCCGGCGGTGGCCGGGTCGCCGCTCTGGAGGGCGGCGCGGGCGGCGATGAGCAGCAGCTCGGCGCGCCGGGTCGCCTGGCCGCGCAGCCGCGCCAGCAGCCGCAGCCCTCCGTCCGCGTGCTCCAGCGCGTCCCGGGCCAGCCCGGCGGCGAGCAGGACCGCGCACCGGTCGCCGACCAGGTCGAACATCGGCGTGCCGAGTGAGTGGAAGCTCCGCTCCGCCTCGTCCAGCAGGGCGAGCGCCGCGGGCAGATCGCCCGTGCGGAACGCCGCCACCCCCCGGTTCTGCACGGCCACCGCCGAGTCGTGCTCCTGCCGGGTGGGGCCCAGCATGTCCTGCGCCGTGCGGAAGTCCGCGTCGGCGGCCTGGACGGCGCCCAGGGCGAGCTGGACGTGCCCGCGCAGGGTCAGCGCCCGCGCCGCCCACACCGTGTCACGCGCCGCCAGCAGGGCGGGCACCGCGTCCCGCAGGTCGTCGAGGGCCGGCCCGTGCCGGCCCAGGATCCACCGGGCGCCCGCGCGGCGGAACAGCACCCGCGCCCGCGTCGTGCCGTCCGCCCGGGTGGCGGCCTGGTCGAGCGCCGACAGGCCCGCCCGCGTACGTCCTGACTGCAGCAGCGCGATGCCCAGCGTGGCCAGCACGTCGGTCTCGCGGTCGGCCGAGCCGGAGCGCCGCGCCAGGCGCACGGCATGGCGCAGTTCCCCGATGGCCGCCTCGAGGTCGCCGAACTCACGGTGCAGGATCCCGAGCGCCTGCCTGGCGATCGAGGACTCGTACGGGCCCCTCCCGTCGGCCAGCAGCGCCCTGGCTGCCGCCAGGGCCTCCCGGGGTCTCGCGAAGACCATGGCCAGCAGGTCATGCGGATCTTCCCGGGACACGGAACGATCGTAGACCCCTGCTGTATCAGCGGCTCCGGTGATGGCTCCTACATACGTACATCGCAGGGAGGGACGCAGAGAATGACCCCATCGGACAGCCGGTTCTGGGAGCAGTTGGAGATACTCAACGCGGCGCTGCCGGACGGCATGCGCGCGGTCGCGGGCCCCGAAGGGGCCGCGCCGGGATCCGCGGTGCAGCCGCGGTTCGCCCACCTCGCCGGGCACGTCCTGGTGCGCGACGCCGACGCGGGCCGGGCCGCCGCGACCGTCCAGCGCCTGCAGCCGGGCCCCGACACGGTCCGCGTGGCCGGGGCCAGGATCGTCGGCCGCGCCTCCATGCGCCGGCTCTCCGTCGGCTCCAGGAACCTGCACCGGACCGTCGAGCACCTGGCCCGCGAGGACATCGCGTCGAGCCTGGTCCACTTCGTCACCGTCGCGGGCGTCAACCTGTGCCCCGGCGACGAGCCGGTCCCGAGCGCCGGGCCGCTCAACCCGCCCCTGTCCGGCCGCGACCGGGGCGCGGGGGTGAGCGTCGCCGTCCTCGACACCGGCCTCGTCCACGACTACCTCGACCACCAGTGGCTGGCCGAGAGCTCGGGCATCCCGAACATCCCCAAGGTGGACGGCGACGTCACCGCCCCGGGCGACGAGCTCGACCCCGACGGCCTGATCAAGCCGTACGTGGGCCACGGCACCTTCATCGCCGGCGTGCTGCGCTGCGTGGCGCCCGCCGCCGACGTGCGCGTCTACAACGCCTTCCCGTACGCGGGCGCCGCCCTGGAGGACGAGCTGGGCCAGACCCTGCTGCACATCCTGGACGAGCACGGCTGGCCGGACATCGTCTCCCTGTCGGCCGGCACCAGGACCGCCGACGCGAGCGCGCTGCTCGGCCTGGCCGACTTCGTGGACGAGCTGGCCGCCCACCCCGGCACGCTCCTGGTGGCCGCGGCCGGCAACGACGGCGAGACGCTGCCGTTCTGGCCGGCCGCGTTCGCCGCGGAGCCGGTCAACGCCTCCGGCGACGTGGTGCTGTCGGTGGGCGCGCTGCGCGAGGACGGGCTCGGCCGGGCCTGCTTCAGCAACCACGGCGACTGGGTCACGGTGTACGCGCCGGGCGAGCGCCTGGTCAACGCCTTCACCTCCGGCCCCTACCAGTACGGCTACCCGCACCGCACCACCTGCCGCTTCGCCGACCCGGCCCACTACCCCGGCTGCACCTGCATGGCCACGCTGCAGGAGGGCGACAAGGCCACTTTCACCGGTCTGGCGGCCTGGAGCGGCACGTCGTTCGCCACGCCGATCGTGGCCGGGATGATCGCGGCCCGCATGGCGCAGGAGCAGGTGTCGGCGCGGGAGGCCGCGGCGCAGCTTCTCGCGGGGCGGCTGGCCGTACCGGATCTGAGCGGTTTCCTCCGATGATGGCGAGTTACCCGCCCGGCGGCGATATGCGAAATATATTGGGCTTCCCGCCCAGATATAGGGAGCCGCCGCAGTGGACGACACCGCAACCCTGGTCGCGGCTGCCGCGGACGGCGACGCTGGGGCGTGGAAGGAGCTCTACCAGCGCTACAGCGGGCTGGTGTGGGCCGTGGCGCGAGGCTACCTCGTGAACGACTCCGACGCCCAGGACGTGTGCCAGACGACGTGGTACCGCTTCGCCGAGCACCTGACCAGGCTCCGGGAGCCCGAGCGGGCCGGCTCCTGGCTGGCCAGCACCGCCAGGCACGAGGCGCTGCGGGTCCTGCGCACCGGCGGCAGAGCCCTGCCGGTCGGCGACCTGGAGCTGATGGGCCTCGACGCCGACGATCGCTCGCCCGAGTTCCTGCTGCTGGAGGCGGAGGAGGCGAACGAGCAGGCCGAGCGCGAGCAGGAGCTGTGGAGCGCGTTCGAGGAGCTGCCGGAGCGCTGCAGGCGGCTGCTGCGCGTCCTCATCGCCGAGCCGCGGCCGAGTTACCAGGAGATCGCGGACGGGCTGGACATGCCGGTCGGCAGCATCGGCCCGAACAGGGGGCGCTGCCTCAAACGGCTGGCCGTCCTGATGAACCGGCGAGGCGTGAACGGCATCAGGGGGTGAACGGCGTGGACGGCGCGATGGACGACGCCATGGATGATGGGGACCTGGAGCTGGAGGAACGGCTGCGGGCGGCGGCCGAGCGGCTCGACCCGGTCCCGGCGGGGCTGTTCGAGGAGGCGATGCTGGCCTACGCGCTCAGGTCCCTGGACGCGGAGCTGGCCGAGCTGACGTTCGACTCGTGGGAGGAGCTGTCGGCCACCCGGGTGCGCGGCGGGGGGCGGGCGCGGCTGCTGTCGTTCGCCGCCGGGGAGGTCGTCGTGGAGCTGGAGGTGACCGGCCGGCGGCTGGTGGGGCGGGTGTCGGGCGGTACACCCGCCGAGATCGTGGTGCAGCGGCGGGACGGTGGCACGCCGGTGTGCGCGGACGAGCTGGGCCGGTTCAGCACGGGCGAGCTCTCGCCCGGCCCGCTGCGGCTGCGGGTCAGCCCCGACTGCGGCGGCCCCGTGGTGACCACCTGGATCCTCATCTGACCGTCGTCAGGTCGCCCAACTTGGCGGCCAGCGCCACCCGGGAGCCGATCCCGAGCTTGGCGTAGATCTTGCCGAGGTGGTACTCGACGGTCTTGACGCTGATGAGCAGCTCTCTGGCGATCTGCCGGTTCGTCAGCCCGCCGGCCACCAGGGTGGCGGTGCTGAGCTCCTGGGGTGTGAGCCCGAGCCGTATCGTCGCGGGCGGTTCCAGCCCGCACGCCGCCAGCTCCTGGGCGCAGCGGTCCACGAGCGGGCGCGCCCCCAGCCGATGGAAGATCGCGCGGGCCGCGCCGAGCCGGTCCGCGGCCGCTGAGCGCCTGCCCGGCGGCGCACGGGTCCGGCCCCGCCGCCGCGGGCGCCCCCAGATATGCCGCCTCGTCCAGGAGCTGGCGCACGACGCCGAGGTGGAGCTCCCGTTCGCTCTCCTCGCCGCTGGCCGCCAGCACCCGCGCGCCCCCGGACGCGACGAGCCGGTGGATGAGTGCCGTCTTGCCGATCCCCTCGGGCCCCTCGACGACCGCTCTCCGGGCGGATCCCCCGTCCGCCGCGCGCAGTTCCGCGCCCAGCAGGGCGAGCTCCGCTGTCCTGCCGACGAACATGAGCACTCCCTCCGCCGCCCTCGCATTCCCAGAGGGCGGGCGGCGGGCCCTGATACACCTCAGGGCCGGGCGCCGACCCGGGTCCAGGCGGCAGTGGCGTCGTCGTGCCGTTTCCCGTGCACGGGCCCCCGGTCCCGCTCCAGCTCCCTGACCGCCGCGATCACCGCTTCGGGCCCCTGCCCGTCCAGCGCCGCCACGAGGTCGCGCCAGCTCCACCCGTACCAGTCGACGAGCCGCGACACCCCGTCGGTGAGCACGCCCACGCCGCGCGCGTCGGCCACGACGCCGCACAGCCCCTGCCGGGCCGCCTCCGGGCGGCTGCCCGCCACCCAGAACCCGCCGGGCGCGTTGCGCATCCGCCGCACCAGCTCCACCGTGTACGGCCGCCCGCCCGGCAGGCCCTCGACCCGGTCGTCGCTCACCACCCGGACGCCGCCGTCCGCCAGCGAGAAGACGACGGGCGAATCGCCCAGCACGAGATATTCGACCCCGTTCCGGCCGGTCCGCACCATGGCCACCGTCGAGGACGGCGAGTCGGGATCGTCCAGGTCACAGGTGCCGGAGTGGGCGGCCATCGTCGTCCCGATGGCCGCCTCCAGGATCTCCGCCAGCGGCGAGTCGCGATCGGCGCTCAGCCCCGCCGCCAGCGCGTCCCCGAGCCACCGCACCAGCCACGGCACATCGTGCGCGCACCCGCCGGCGACCCCGGGAGGGGCCGTCGCCCCGTCGAGCACGACGATCCACGACGGCCCCGCGATCACCAGGTCCTCGTTGGGCCGCCCGGACCCGGGCCTGCTGGCGCAGGCGACCTCCGCGAACACGGCCTCCTACACGATGACGAGGTCGCGCGGGGTGTTGTTGAGCCGCTCGGCGCCCGTGTCGGTGCAGACCACGATGTCCTCGATCCGCGCCCCGTGGCTGCCGGGCAGGTAGATCCCGGGCTCCACGGAGAACGCGAAGCCGGCCTCCATCGGCTCGCCGTTGCCGGAGACGATGTACGGCTCCTCGTGCGTCTCGATCCCGATGCCGTGGCCGGTGCGGTGGATGAAGTAGTCGCCGTATCCCGCCTCGGCGATGATGTCGCGGGCGGCGGCGTCGATCGACTCGCAGGAGACGCCCGGCCGCACCGCCGCGCAGGCCGCGTCCTGGGCCCGCCGCAGCACCTCGTAGTACGCGGCGAAGTCCGCGGGCGGCTCGCCGACGCTGTACGTGCGCGTCGAGTCGGAGCAGTAGCCGTTGTGCAGCTGCCCGCCGATGTCCACCACGACCGGCTCGCCGGCCTGGATCACCCGGTCGGAGACGTCGTGGTGGGGGCTGGCCCCGTTGGGCCCGGAGGCGACGATGACGAAGTCGACGGTCGCGTGGCCCGTCGCCAGGATCGCCTCCGCGATGTCCCGGCCCACTTCGCGCTCGGTGCGCCCGGCGCGCAGGAACTCCGGCACCCGCCGGTGCACCGCGTCGATCGCCTCCCCCGCCTCGCGCAGCGCCGCCACCTCGGCGGCCGACTTGCGCATGCGCAGCTCACGCAGCACGGTCCCGGCCAGCACCTGCTCGGCGCCCGGCAGCACCTCGCGGAAGCGCAGCGACGACATGGCCCACATCCGGTCGGCCAGGCCCACCTTCTCGACCTGGCCCAGCCGCGCCGCCGCGATGGCGTACGGGTCGTCGGTCTCGTCCCATGCCACGAACTCCAGCCCCAGCCGCGAGGCGGGCGACGCCTGCGCCGCGGGCAGCTCCAGCCGGGGCACCATCATGTACGACTCGCCGGAGGCGGGCACCACGAGACACGTCAGCCGCTCCAGCGGCTTGGCCTCGTATCCGCTCACATAGCGCAAGTCGGGGCCGGGCGTCAGCAAAAGGGCGTCGAGACCGGCCTTGGCGGTGGCCTCCTGGACGGCGGTGAGACGGGACACGGGATACAGATCTGAGGACGTCACAGCCCATAATCTACTCGGACCGCGCCGCCTAAAATCCGCGAAAAGCTCTCACAACACGGCAAGCCCCCGCTACACTCCGTTCAAGATTGATCACGTAGTGTAGGGTCAATTGTCCATCTTTGAAAGTGGGACCATGGTCGACGTCGCAGGCGCGGCCGAGCCGCTCGGTCACAAGAGCAACAAAGGCCACACTGACCACCCAGGCTCCGAGAACGACGCCGAGATGCTCGCCGTACGGCTGGCGCACGCCCAGCGGCTCGGCAACATGGGCTGGGCGGAATGGCACATGCACAGCGGCGAGACGATCTGGTCCGACCAGGTCTACCTGATCTTCGGCCGCGACCCGGCCGACGGCCCGATCGCCCTGCCCGACCTGGCCAAGCACGTCGAGCACGCGGACATGGGCACGCTCGACCGGCTCCTGTGGTCGGCCGTCGAGAGCGTCGAGCCGGTCCAGGCCGAGTTCCGCATCCGCCGCCGCGGCGAGCTGCGCGACCTGCGCGTCGTCCTCGAACCCCTCATGGCCCCCGGCGGTCCCATCGGCCTGCACGGCGTCATCCAGGACATCACCGGCCGCCGCCGCGCCGAGCGCCTGATGTCGGAGTCGCGCCGCCAGCTCCTCGAGGCCCGCGAGCAGGCCGCCGAGGAGCTCCACGTCATGCTCGCCCTGCGCGAGGCCATCCTCCCCGAGCACCCCGGATGCCTCGACCTGCCGTACGCCACCATCGCGGTCCGTTACGTGCCCGCCGAGAAGACCGCGAGCCTGGGCGGCGACTGGTTCGAGGCCGCGCCCGCCCCCGACGGCCGGCTGCTGCTGGCCATCGGCGACGTCTCCGGCCACGGCCTGCCCGCCATCGCCCACATGGCCCAGCTCCGCCACGCCCTTGTCGGCCTGGCCATGACCGGCCAGCCCGCCCACCGGCTGCTCACCTGGCTGAACGACCTCGCCATGCACCAGCTCAAGGAGACCACCGCCACCGCGATCATCGGCCACCTGGATCCGGAGACCCGGGTGTTCGCCTGGGGCCAGGCGGGCAACCTGGCGCCCATCCTCGTGCGCGACGGCGTCGCCCGCCAGCTCGACCAGCCGCGCGGCGTGCTGCTCGGCGCCGCCTCGGGCCGCCCGTACGAGCTGGCCACCACCCGGCTGCTGCCCGGGGACCTGCTGCTGCTGTTCACCGACGGGCTGGTCGAGAGGCGCACCCGCGACATCGACGTCGGCCTCGACCTGGTCCTGGCCGCCGCCCGCGATGTGCCCGCCCGCGACCTGGACGCCGGGCTCGACCACCTCCTGGCCGACATCGGCGGCCCGAACCCCGAGGACGACGCCTGCCTGCTGGCGGTCTCCATACCGGCACAGAGCACGGAACCGCTCGTCAAGAGTGCGACCATAGACCCGTGCTGATGCTTCTCGACACCCCGTCGCTCTACTTCCGCGCCTTCTTCGGCATACCGGAGTCGATCAAGGGCCCGGACGGCTCTCCGGTCAACGCCGTGCGCGGACTCATCGACATGATCGCCACCCTTGTCCGCCAGCACTCCCCCACCGAGCTCGCGGCCACGATGGACGCCGACTGGCGGCCCGCCTTCCGCGTCCAGGCGATCCCGACGTACAAGGCCCACCGCGTCGCCCACGGCGACACCGAGGAGGTCCCCGAGGCGCTCGTCCCGCAGATCGCCGTCATCCAGGACGTGCTCGACGCGCTCGGCATCGCCCGCCTGGAGTCGGCCGGCTACGAGGCCGACGACGTCATCGGCACCCTCACCCACCGGGCCCCGGGCGCCGTGGACATCGTGACCGGCGACCGCGACCTGTTCCAGCTCGTCGACGACGCCCGTCCCGTACGCGTGCTCTACACCGCCCGCGGCATCCGCAACCTGCAGATCGTGGACGAGGCGTTCGTCACCGCCAAGTACGGCATCCCCGGGCGCGCCTACGCCGACTTCGCCACCCTGCGCGGCGACCCCAGCGACGGCCTGCCCGGCGTGTCCGGCGTCGGCGAGAAGACCGCCGCCGCCCTCATCACCCGCTTCGGCTCGCTCGACGCGCTGCTACAGGCCCTCGACGCGGGCGTCACCGACGGCTTCCCCGCGGGCGCCCGCACCAAGCTGGGCGCCGCCCGCGACTACCTGAGCGCCGCCCCCGCCGTCGTCAAGGTGGCCCCCGACGCGCCGCTGCCCGACGTCGACCTCACCCTGCCGGCCAAGCCGCGCGACCCCGAGGCCCTCGTGGCCCTCGCCGACCGCCACGGCCTCGACGGCCCGCTCAACCGCCTGCTCGACGTGCTGAGCCGCTAGCTCTCCAGGTAGGAACGGACGGCCTCCTGCGCGGCCTCGCGCAGGCGGGCGTGCATGATGACGTTCTGCTCGCGGTCGGTGCGCACCTCGACCACGCGCGGCCCCTCGCCGCGCATCGCCTTGGAAAGGTCGGAGATGTCCTCCACCAGCGTGTACGGCGTCCGCGTGGCCGCCGCCACGTACGCGAGGTCCACCCCGTGCGGCGTGCCGAACACCCGCTCGAACGGGTCGCGCACCGCCGCCTGGGGCAGCAGCGAGAAGATCCCGCCCCCGTCGTTGTTGACGACCACGAAGCACAGGTCGGGCCGGGGCTCGCGGGGCCCGAGGATCAGCCCGTTCTGGTCGTGCAGGAACGAAAGGTCGCCGATCAGCGCGTAGGAGGGGCCGTTGTGCGCCAGCGCCGCCCCCATCGCCGCGGACACCACGCCGTCGATGCCGGAGGCGCCCCTGCTGGCCATCAACCTGATGCCGCGCCGCGGCCGCATCGCCTGGTCGAGGTCGCGGATCGGCATCGAGGAGCCGCAGAACAGCAGCGCGCCGTTGGGCAGCGCGTCCACCAGGTCCCTGGCCAGGCGCGGCTCGCTCGTGCCCGAGGCGTCCAGCACCGCGTCCGTGACCGACCTGACCACCGCGTCCGCCTGCCGCCAGGCGTGCAGCCACGAGTCGTCGCCGGCCGCCACCGGGATCTCCACGGCCTGCGCCACCTGCGTGGCCGAGCGGGTGGGGTCGGGCCAGCGGCCCAGGTCGGGCGCCACCACGATGTGCTCGCCGGCCCGCTTCAGCCACGACAGCAGCGGCCTCGACAGCCCCGGCCGCCCCAGCGTCACGATCACGTCGGGCCGGTGGGTGTCCGCGAACTCCGGCATGCCCAGCAGGTAGTGGTAGGTGGAGATCGCGTGGTCGCCGTAGCGGCCGCCGCCGTTGGGCTCCGAGAGCACCGGCCAGCCCGCCATGCCCGCCGCCGCAACGTACCGGCGCACGTTGGCCGCGCCGTCGCCGACCACCAGCACGCCGCGCCTGGTCGGCGCGATGTGCAGGGCGACGGGCGGGGGCGCGACCCTGGCGCGCACCCACGGGCCGTTGCCGCCGCTGTCGAGCGGCTCGGACCAGGCGGTGTCGCCGTCGGGGATCAGCGGCTCCCTGAAGGCCAGGTTGAGGTGCACGGGACCGGGGTCGGACGGGCCCGACGCGCGCTGGTAGGCGCGGCAGGCCAGCGAGCGCCAGTAGGCGACCTGCCCGGGACGGTCCTCCGGCACCCCCACCTCGGCGAACCAGCGGGTCGACGAGCCGAACAGCTTGATCTGGTCGATCGTCTGGTTGGCGCCCGTGCCGCGCAGCTCGGGCGGCCGGTCGGCGGTCAGCAGCAGCAGCGGCACGCCCGACTCGCTCGCCTCGATCACGGCGGGGTGGAAGTTCGCGACGGCGGTGCCGGACGAGCAGATCAGCGCCACCGGCCGCTCGCCGCGCTTGGCCAGCCCCAGCGCCAGGTACGACGCCGACCGCTCGTCGATGCGCACGTGCAGGCGCACCCGCGACTCGGCGTGCAGCGCCAGCGCCAGCGGGGCGGAGCGCGAGCCGGGGGCCAGCACCACGTCGGTGAGGCCGCAGCGCACCAGCTCGTCGACCAGGACTGTGGCCAGTGCGGTAGCGGGGTTCAACGTGACGCCTCCTGCATCCGGCGAAGCCACTGGGGAGATTCAATCTCAAAAGCCGACAAATGCTGAAAATCCACCGGGGGGCGCCGTACCGTCAGAGATCCCTCCACCGGCACCAGGGAGTCGTCCACCACGTCGCCCGCCAGCAACGCCATCGTGCCCAGCCCGCACGCGTACGGCAACGCCGGCAGCGCCGCCGCCAGCGCCAGCCCCGCGGCCAGCCCGACGGACGTCTCCACGGCGCTGGAGACCACGGCGGGCAGCCCGCACGCCTCCACCACCTTGAGCGCCGCGCGCACCCCGCCGAGCGGCTGCACCTTGACCACCGCGATGTCGGCCGCCTCGGCCGCCCGCACCCGCAGCGGGTCCTCCGCCCTGCGGATGGACTCGTCGGCCGCGATCGGCACGTCGCAGGCCCGCCGCACCGCCGCCAGCTCCTCCAGCGTGGCGCACGGCTGCTCCGCGTATTCCAGGTCGAACCGGTCGAGCCGCTTCAGCCGCCGCACCGCCTCGTCCACGTCCCACGCGCCGTTGGCGTCGATCCGCAGCCGGCCGCCCGGCCCGAGCGCGTCGCGTACGGCCTCCACCCTGGCCACGTCGTCGTCGAAGGTCTGGCCCCGCTCGGCCACCTTCACCTTGGCCGTGCCGCAGCCCGAGCGCCGGACGATGTCATGGGCCTGCTCGGGCCCCACGGCGGGCACGGTCGCGTTGACGGGGACGCTGTCGCGCACCGGCTCCGGCCATCCCTCGAAGGCCGCCTCGCGGGCACACGCCAGCCAGCGGGCGCACTCGCGCGGGCCGTACTCGGGGAACGGGGAGAACTCCCCCCACCCGGCGGGACCGTGCAGCAGCACGCCTTCCCTGACGGTCTGTCCACGGAACCGGGTGCGCATGGGGATGCGGAAGACCACGGGAGAACGCGTCACGACCCTCCCTGCGCCTCTGTCCGACCTGTCGCCACTAACCTTACGAGCATGTGGAGGAACCCGTCGCATCCGGACCGTCCGCTGCATGCCATTGTGCAGCCTCCCGGACCCGCCCTGTACACGGCGATCCGCGACGCGCTGAGCGGCGAGGGACCCGCCGTGCTCCCCCTGGCGCCGGGCCAGTCCGAGGCCGCCCTGGCCGCGCTGCGCCCCACGCACGCCGACGGCGCGCCGCAGAGCGACGGCGAGGGCGTCCCCTCCGACGTGGCGGTCGTGATCGCCACCAGCGGCAGCACCGGCGCCCCCAAGGGCGTGATGCTCTCGGCCACCGCCCTGCGCGCCTCGGCCGCCGCCTCCCTGCGCCACGTGGCGGCCTCCAAGGGCGAGCGCTGGCTGTGCTGCCTGCCCGTCTCCCACATCGCCGGCCTCCAGGTCCTGGTACGCGCCCTGCTGTCGGAGAGCGAGCCGATCATCCACGCCCGGTTCGACCCGCACGAGGTGCTCGGCTCGGGGGCCGACCACGTCTCCCTCGTCCCCACCCAGCTGCACCGGCTGGTCGAGCTGGGGGCGGACCTGTCGGTGTTCCGCACGATCCTGCTCGGCGGCGCCGCGCCCCGGCCGGGGCTGCTGGAGCGGGCCCGGGGCCTCGGCGCCCGGATCGTGACGACGTACGGGATGAGCGAGACGTGCGGCGGCTGCGTCTACGACGGCCGGCCCCTTCACAACGTGGAGGTCAAGATCGGCGAGGACGGGCTGATCAGGATCGCCGGCGCCGTGCTGTTCTCCGGCTACCGCTTCGGCGCCGCCGACCCGTTCGACGGCGACTGGTTCCGCACCTCCGACCTGGGCGAAATGGCCGGCGGCCGGCTGCGCGTGCTGGGCCGGGCCGACGACGTGATCAACACCGGCGGCGAGAAGGTCGTGGCCGCCGCCGTGGCCCAGGTGCTCGGCGCCCACCCGGAGGTGGCCGACGTGGCCGTGATCGGCACCCCTGACGCCGAGTGGGGCGAACTGGTCACCGCCATCGTGGTGCCCGCCAATCCCGACACGCCACTCACGCTTCCTCAATTGAGGGCGTTCTGCCGCGATAGGCTTCCCCCTCATGCCGCCCCGCGCAGCCTGCGCCTGGTGCCCCAGCTGCCGCTGCTGCCGAACGGGAAGACCGACTTCGTCCGGCTCCGGGCAGGAACCTGATGAGTTGCGGCTGCGTCTTAGTTGGGGAGAGGGAGGGAGCCTTCATGGATCAAACCCGCAAGATGTGGGCATCCGCGGCCGTCGTCGGCGTCATCGTCGTCGGGGGCGCCTCAGTCGCGGCGGCCGCCTCGGCGGGCAAGCTCGACCAGGTCGCGAAGGAGACCCGAGCCGTGGTGGAGAAGGCACCGCCGACTTCGAGCCCGAAGCCCACGACCAGCGACGATGGCATCGTGGTCTCCCGCGATGTCAACCCCGACCCCGACGCGGTCGTCGACTACTGGACGGACCAGCGTCTGCAGGACGCCCAGCCGATGCCCATGCCCGAGGTGTCGCCCGGGGAGATCAAGATCCGGGAATAGGACTGACGGGAGGGGCGGTTCGTCTATCGGGCGATCCGCCCCTTTTTCGTCCCACCGGGAACAAATGACAGCGATTGGCGTTATTGATACTGGTGCGCCGTGCGGACTGAAGCCGCCCCACCACAACCTGCCTGATCGCTTCGACTCCGTACGGAGGAGGTGTCCTCATGCCCAGAACCGCCGTAGCGACCCCATCTGCGACTCTCGACCAACTCATTGAACGAGGGCGAGCCCAGGGTCACCTTTCTCTCGCGGAGCTGCGTGACGCGTTCGCCGACGCCGGCATCAGCCCCTCTGAAGGCCGCACGATCCTGCGCGAGCTCTCGGAGAGCGGTGTGAGCCTGGCCGCCGAGAACGAGCCGTCTCTCAGCAAGACCGCCCCGAGGAAGACCCCCAGGAAGCCCGCGCGGGCAAAGACTACCGGCCGCAAGGCGGCGGAGGCAAAAACCGCCCCGTCCAGGAACGGCACGGTGAAGAGCGCCCCGGCCAACGCCACCGAGGCGGCCGCCAAGGCCGTGACCCGTCCCGAGCCCAAGCCGGAGCACGAGGAGGACGTGCCGGAGGACCTCGAGCTGAGCGCCGAGGACTCCGAGATCGAGAACGAGCAGATCGACCTGGACGACACCCAGTCGGCCATGGGCGACTCCGTGCACACCTACCTCAAGTCCATCGGCCGCCGCACGCTGCTCACCGCGGCGCAGGAGGTCGAGCTGGCCCGGCGGATCGAGGCGGGCCTGTACGCCGAGTACAAGCTGGAGACCGAGCCCAACCTGTCCGTCTCCGCCCAGGATGACCTCCTCCTGGTGATCGAGGACGGCAAGCGGGCCAAGGACCACATGCTGGAGGCCAACCTCCGGCTCGTGGTGTCGGTCGCCAAGAAGTACACCGACCGCGGCATGTCGCTGCTGGACGTGGTCCAGGAGGGCAACCTGGGACTGATCAGGGCCGTGGAGAAGTTCGACTACACCAAGGGCTTCAAGTTCTCCACGTACGCCATGTGGTGGATCAGGCAGGCCATCCAGCGTGGTTTCGCCGACTCGGCCCGTACGATCCGGCTGCCCGTGCACGTGCTGGAGATGCTGTCCAAGCTGTCGCGCATCGAGCGTGACATGCACCAGCGCCTGGGGCGCGAGCCCACGCCCGAGGAGCTGGCCGTCGAGCTGGACAAGACGCCCGACCAGATCGAGGAGCTGCTGCGTACCAGCCGCCAGCCGATCTCGCTCAACGCCACGATCGGCGAGGACGGGGAGACCACGATCGGCGACCTCATCGAGGACGTGGACTCGCCCGAGGCTTCGGAGATCGTCGACCGTCAGTTGCTGGGTGACCAGCTGCGCGGCGTGCTCGACAACCTCTCGCCCCGGGAGGCGAGGATCATGGCGCTCCGCTTCGGCCTGGTGGACGGCAAGCCCCACACGCTGGACGAGATCGGCAAGCACCTGGGGCTGACCCGGGAGCGGATCCGCCAGCTGGAGAAGGAGTCGCTCTCCAAGCTCCGCCACCCCAGCAACACCCGCCCGCTGCTGGACTGGGCGAGCTGAAAACCGAAGCCCCGGCACAACGAGGGAGGCTGTGCCGGGGCTTCTTCATGCCCGTGTTCATGTCCGTGGGTTTTATGCCCGTGGGACGGGCAAAGCGTCAGAGGGTCGCGGGCACCGGGCGCGGCACGCGCGGGATCCCCCACATCCGGTTGTCCTCGCGCAGCGTGCGCAGCCGGTCGACCTCGGCCGTCCACATCGACCCGGCGGGCGTCGCCTTGGCCTTGCGGCGCGCGATCCGGTCGTCGTAGGCCTTCACCCCGAACGTGGCCCGCTGCCCCGCCTCGGCGGCGCGCAGGGCGTCGGTCAGCGCGCGGTCGAAGGCCCGCCCTGCTGCCACCAGCTCGATCTCATCCGCCGCCGCGGCGCGCAGCACACGCAGCGTCTCCTCGGCTTCCCGGGCCTTGTCGAGCAACTCGGGGAAGCTCTTGGAGATCTCCTGGTCCGCGTGATAGCGAACCTCGGCCTCCCGGCTCACCCGCGGACGGAAAAACGCCATCGACCCTGCCCTTTCACACAGCCGGTACTCGTTCAACCGCCAAGGGTACGCCGTCGTACGACACAGCGGGAAATCGACCCGGCGCGACCGGCTTTACGAAGTAAGATGATCTCCATGCCCGCCAAGAGACCGCCCGTCCCGCTCTCCCGCGAGCGCATCATCGAGGCCGCACTCCACATCGCCGACAGCCAGGGCCTGCGCCGGCTCACCATGCGCCGCCTGGGCGACGCCCTGGAGGTGGAGGCCATGGCCATCTACCACCACCTGCCCAGGGGCAAGGAGGCGCTGATGGACGCCCTGGCCGAGCACGTCACCGCGGTCCGCGTCGAGCAGGCGGCCACCTGGCAGGAGACGGCCAAGGCCTGGTGCCGGGCGGGGCGGGAGCTGCTGCGCGAGCATCCGGGCGTGCTGGCGCTGGCCCTGACCAAGCCCCCCAAGGGCGCCACGGCCATCGCCATCAGGGAGCAGACCGAGCAGCTCGCCGACGGCGGGCTGACCGACGCCGCGGAGGCCGTGCGGGCGCTGAGAGCCTTCGTCTTCGGCAGCGTGGCCGTCGAGGTGCAGCAGTCGGGCTGGGCCGATCCTGAGGTTGATGAATGGGTCAGGCGGGACGAAAGGGCCGATATCGATTTCGAGCGCGGACTCGACGCTCTGCTCAAGGGATTGCAAACGTAGTGCGCGTGTCGCGCTTGGACCGTTATCCTGCATACGGCACGCTGTGTCGAAGGTCACACGAACGGGGATCCCTTCTGTAACAGTCCTGATGGACTATGTCCGGGAGTGTGACATCCGTCGCACACTTGCCAGAACAATTACCCGAGCCGGCTCCCGCCCCTCCCAACGGGAGCATCCCACGAGATATCGGAGGCACGCCGATGTGCCCGCACGACCCGGCCTGTCCGGATGCCGAGGCGCCCGACCGCGAGAAGGCACGCACTCTCGCCTGCCACCCCGAACAGGGGTGGAGCCTGCTCTGCAACGGTGTCGTCCTGTTCGAGGACACCGGGGAGCTGCTGCCCAGCGGCGCCGCCATCGCACCACACCGACCCGTGGTCGGCGCGGCGTGAACTAGGCGTAGTGGACTATCCACTCCGCCACGACCTCGCCCACTCGGGCGGGGTCCTTCTTGAGGTCGTGTCCCTCCCCCGGCAGCACCACCAGGCGTGCCGCGTCAGCGGCGTCCGGCACGCCGAACGGATCCCGGTCCCCGTTGACCACCAGCACGTCCACTCCGGCGCCGCGTAGCTCGTCGGCCCTGGAGCGTTCCGGCTTCCCTGGCGGGTGCAGCGGAAAGGCCAGCGCCACCACGGCCGCCGCGCCGACCGCCCCGGCCGTACGGCAGGCGACCCGCGCCCCGTTGCTCCGCCCTCCCTGCACCAGCGGCAGCCCCGGCCAGAGCGTACGCACCTCCTTGAGGACGATCTCCCACGCCTCGTCCTGTTTGACCGCCGACCCCGGCGCCCGCGCCCCCGCCATCCTGAACGCCTGCGTCACCCTGGCCACGACGGCCCCGGACTCGAGCGCGGCGTCCCGTACGGCGAGCAGGTCGGGAGCGTCCACTCCCCCGGCCGAACCGTGGGTGAGCACCAGCAGCAGCCGCGGGTCCGCCACCTCGTCCACCTGGACGAGCGCGGGCCCTCGCGGGGTCATGACCTCCATGCCAGCACCGTACCTGGGGAGGATCGCGCCCTAGCCCTCAGGTTGGATGACGGCGTGGCGCCGGCGATGGATGATTGCTGTCATGCCAGATAAGCGCCCCATCCGGGATGATCTCCAGGCGACCCTGGACGCCCGCCGGGACCTCGGTCCCGAGTACGAAGCCGCGCTCGTCGAGTCGTTCGTGGAGCGGCTCGACGCCACGATCTCCGCCCGCGTACGTTCCGAGCTGGACCACCACGGCGCCACGCCGCACCGGCAGAAGAGCCCTCCGGGCGCGGCGATGATCCCGATCGCGCTGGGCTCGATGGGCATCGGCATCCCCTTGACGGCCATCGCGGCCGGCAACGCGGGGCTGGTGGGGCTGACGATCACGTGGATCGCGATCGTGATCATCAACGTGGCCTCGGCCGCGGCCATCATGCGCCGCAACTGACCCCGGCGGAAACCCGGCGGAGGCCTACGGGAGCGCCCCCGCCCTTTCCCCTGCCCGGACGCCTCTCTCCGGTCGGGCGCGCCGAACGGGCTCAGCAGTCGGGCGTGCGTCAGGCGGGCACAGCCGGCCGGCGCGTCAGGCGTCGCGGTGGTAGCGGAGGCGGACCTCGGCGGCGAGGGTCTCGTCCTCGTGCTCCAGCCCGTACGACCACACCCGCCCCGCGTCGTCGGCGCGTCCCCGCAGCGGCAGGGTCCGGGCCAGGAGCTCGATGGCCAGGGCGCTGGTCTGCGGGTCCGCCCCGTACTCGACGGTCTCCGCGAACTCCGCGCAGGCCAGCTCCAGATGCGTGATCCCGAGCTGGACCCGCAGCCCCGGCACCTCCTCGGCCGGTGCGTATTCCAGCGCCTCCAGGAGCACGTCGGCCGCCGCCCCGGGCTCCCCGTGCTCCAGCAGCAGGTCGGCCAGCTCCTGGGCCGCCCGCGCGCCGACGCCCAGGTCGCCGCCCTCCATGGCGGCCCGCAGCTCCTTCTCGGCCTCGTCCAGGTCGCCGGCGGCCGTCGCGAGCCGGGCCAGCGCGAGGTGGGCAAGCGGCACATATGCGGCCGTTCCGACCCCCAGGACGGCCTGCCAGGCGGCCCTGGCCTGCTCGGCGCGGCCCTCCCGTTCGAACCCCTGGGCCAGGTGACAGGCGGCCTGGGCGGCGTACTCGGGGTGCCCGGTGGCCAGCGCGGTCCTGGCGGCGGCCCTGGCGGCCTCCACGTCGCCGCGCTCCTCCAGCACCACGGCGAGCCCCACCGCGGCCTGGGCCCGATCCGGGCCGTGGGGGTCGGCGGCCAGCTCGGCGAGGATGGCGGCGGCGCCGTCGAGATCACCGCGTTCGGCCAGGCGGCGGGCGGCGTCGAGGGGCGGGGTCTCCAGCTCTGAGGACGTCAAGAGAGCTCCTTCTGGCGACGGTCGCACCGAGCCTAACCATTTCTGTCGATCATGTCTGCTCAGTTGACGCGGAAGGACTGACCGGCTTCGGACCCCTGCGCAGCAGCAGGCGGACGGTCCTGATCATGACCAGCCCGAACGCGAGCTGGAACACCGCCTGCCCCACCACCAGCGGCCCTTCGGCCAGCACGACCGACACGCCGGAGGCCACCCCGGCGGCCACCTGTAAGCCGACCAGCGCCGCCCCGGTGGACGCCCACGACACCATGCGCACCGCCAGCACCAGCTCGTGCAGGAACAGCGCCGCCCCGAACGACCTGTGAACCCAGTGCACGCCGCTCCCGAGGGTGTAAGGCGTGAGCAGGATCCCGACCAGCAGCACCGCGAACGAGTCGCCGGCCACCGCCACGAACCGCGGCGCGGGGAGGGCGGGCGCGGCGGCCCGCAGCGCTCTCCGGGTGTAGAGGGCCGCGCCGAGGAACCCGACGGCGTACGGGACGACCGTGCGCCAGTGGACGCCGAAGTCGCTCATCCCGCAGTTGAAGGAGAGGCATCCGGGCATGATCACCAGGCAGACGATCAGCCCGGATAACAGGGACACCTGCCCCTTGACCAGGTCGCCCACCGCGCCGTCGCCCATCACCGGCCTCCCAGCCGATGATCCCACGCCAACCCGACCCCCGCGATGCCCCACCCACGGGGTGACGGACGCCCGCCAGGGGAGCCCGTGGTCGGCGCGGGCGCGGTGGTGAAGCCGCGCCCGCGGTGGGCTGCTGGTCCTCGTACGCGAAGCGACGAGGACCCACGCCCAAGGCTCCTAGTCCTCGTACGCCTCCAGCGGCGGGCAGGAGCAGACCAGGTTCCGGTCCCCGTAGGCCTGGTCGATCCGGCGCACCGGCACCCAGTACTTCCCGTCCCGCACCGACGGCAGCGGATAGGCGGCCTCGCCGCGCGTGTACGGGTGGGTCCACTCGTCGGCGCTGACCGACTCGGCCGTGTGGGGCGCGTTCCGCAGCGGGTTGTCCGCCGGGTCGTAGGCCCCCGACGCCACCTTGTCGATCTCGCCGCGGATCGCGATCAGCGCGTCCACGAACCGGTCGAGCTCCCCGAGGTCCTCGCTCTCGGTCGGCTCGATCATCAGCGTCCCCGCCACGGGGAACGACATGGTCGGCGCGTGGAAGCCGTAGTCGATGAGCCGCTTGGCGACGTCGTCCACGGTGACCCCGGTCTCCTTGGTGATCTGCCGCAGGTCGACGATGCACTCGTGGGCCACCAGCCCGCCGCGCCCCGTGTAGAGCACGGGGAAGTGCGGGGCGAGCCGCCTGGCCAGGTAGTTGGCCGACAGGATGGCCTGCTCGGTGGCCGCCGTGAGGCCCTCGGAGCCCATCATCCTGATGTACGCCCACGAGATCGGCAGGATCCCGGCCGAGCCGTACGGGGCCGCCGAGACGGGGCCCACCGGCGTGCCGTCGTGCAGCGGGTGGCCGGGCAGGAAGGCCGCCAGGTGGCCGCGGACCGCGACGGGGCCGACGCCCGGCCCGCCGCCGCCGTGCGGGATGCAGAACGTCTTGTGCAGGTTGAGGTGGGACACGTCGGCCCCGAACTCGCCCGGCTTGGCCAGCCCGACCAGCGCGTTGAGGTTGGCCCCGTCCACGTAGACCTGGCCGCCGGCCTCGTGCACCTTGGCGCACACCTCGGTGATCGTCTCCTCGTACACGCCGTGCGTCGAGGGGTAGGTCACCATGATCGCGGCCAGCGCGTCACGGTGCTTGTCGATCTTGGCGTCGAGGTCGGTCAGGTCCACGTTGCCGTCGGAGTCGCAGGCCACGACCACGACCCGCATGCCCGCCATGATCGCGCTGGCGGCGTTGGTGCCGTGGGCGGAGGACGGGATGAGGCAGACGTCGCGCTCGCCGTGCCCGTTGGCACGGTGGTAGGCGCGGATGGCCAGCAGCCCGGCGAACTCGCCCTGCGAGCCGGCGTTCGGCTGGATGGAGACGCGGTCGTAGCCGGTCACCTCGGCCAGCCAGCTTTCCAGCGTGCCGATCAGCTCGCGGTAGCCCTCGGCCTGGTCGTCCGGCGCGTACGGGTGGATCGCGGCGAACTCGGGCCAGGTGATCGGCTCCATCTCGGTGGTCGCGTTCAGCTTCATCGTGCAGGAGCCGAGCGGGATCATGGAGCGGTCGAGCGCGATGTCCTTGTCCTGCAGCTTGCGCAGGTAGCGCAGCATGGCGGTCTCGGAGCGGTGGCTGTGGAAGACCGGGTGGGTGAGGTAGCCGGACTCGCGCGCCAGCGAGGCGGGCAGCGCGTCCGCGTCCAGGGCCACGTCGGCCTGCTCGACGCCGAAGGCGGCCCACACCTTGGCGACCTCGGCGGCGCCGGTCTTCTCGTCGCAGGAGATCGACACGTGGTCGTCGTCGACGCGCCAGAGGTTCACGCCCTGCTCGACGGCGGCGGCGACCACTTCGGCGGCCCGGCCGGGCACGCGTACGAGCACGGTGTCGAAGAACTCGCGGTGCACGACCTCCAGGCCCGCCTGGCGCAGCCCGTCGGCCAGGGCCACGGCGTGCCGGTGCGCCCGGTGGGCGATCCGGCGCAGCCCCTCGGGGCCGTGGTAGACGGCGTACATGCTCGCGATGACGGCGAGCAGCACCTGCGCGGTGCAGATGTTGCTGGTGGCCTTCTCGCGGCGGATGTGCTGCTCGCGGGTCTGCAGGGCCAGCCGGTACGCGGGGTCGCCGTCGGCGTCCACCGACACGCCCACCAGGCGGCCGGGGAGCTGGCGCTGCAGGCCCTCGCGTACGGACATGTAGGCCGCGTGCGGCCCGCCGAACCCGAACGGCACCCCGAACCGCTGCGAGGAGCCGATCGCGATGTCGGCGCCCAGCTCGCCGGGCGCGGCCACGAGGGTGAGGGCCAGCAGGTCGGCGGCGGCCACGACGAGCGCGCCCGCCTCGTGCGCGGCGGCGGCCACGGCGCGGAAGTCGCGCAGCCGCCCGGACGCGCCCGGGTACTGGACGAGCACGCCGAAACACTCGGGCAGCCCGCCCTCGAGGGAGTGCTCCACCAGCGTGATGCCCAGGGGCTCGGCCCTGGTGGCGAGCACGGCCTTGGTCTGCGGCAGCGCGTCGGCGTCCACCACGAACACGCTGCTCTTGGACTTGCCCGAGCGGCGGGCCAGGGTCATCGCCTCGGCGGCGGCCGTGGCCTCGTCGAGGAGGGAGGCGCCCGCGACGGGCAGGCCCGTCAGGTCGGAGACGACGGTCTGGAAGTTCAGCAGCGCCTCGAGGCGGCCCTGCGAGATCTCCGGCTGGTACGGGGTGTAGGCGGTGTACCAGCCCGGGTTCTCCAGCAGGTTGCGCCGGATGACGGCGGGGGTGATCGTGTCGTGGTAGCCCAGGCCGATCATGGAGGTGAGCACGCGGTTGCGCCCGGCCAGGGCGCGCAGCTCGGCGATGGCCTCGGCCTCACCGACGGCGGCGGGCAGCTGGAGCCGGTCCTTGGCCCTGATGGCCTCGGGGACGGCCACGGCCACCAGATCCGCCACGGACTCGAAGCCCACGGACTCGAGCATGCGCTGCTGCTCGGTCGCGGATGGGCCGATGTGCCTGGACGAGAACGGCGGAGCTGACAGGTCGGTCATGGACAGTGCCTCCTGAGGCTATGGAGACCGGCGCCGTGGCGCGGGCGAGTGCCGGATCTCCCCCTCTGTCAGCGCGGCGACGCCGCGACCTGAGAGCTTCACCCCGGGAACGGGGCTTGCACCGTCGGTGAGGCGCGCCTGGCGGGCGCGCCTGCTTTCCAGAGTTGCCTCACCCGAGCGGTACAGGGTGCCTGAGAGATTCCGGGGAGGGTTGCTCCTTCGGCGCCCTGAGACCCGCGGGTCCCAGGGACTCTCCCGCACGGGGTCGTCAGCCTTGCTGTCCTAGATTACAACCCTCCGCGTTACGCATGAATTTCCCCGTCGATGCGTTATGTGCGGATTGCCCGGTGGGCCGCGTCCGGCGGCCCACGGCAGAAGGGGGTGTGCTAGCTGAGGCGCCGCGCGCGGCGACGGCGGGCGAGCTCGTCAGCGGGGTGGTCGGCCGGGACGCTGTCCTCGACCGCCGCTCGTTCCCCCGGCAGCTCCGCGAGGGAGCCCTCGACCTCTCGCCAGACCCGGCCGAGCGCGATGCCGAACACGCCCTGACCGCCTTGGAGCAGGTCTATCACCTCGTCGGCCGAGGTGCACTCGTAGACGCTGACACCGTCGCTCATGAGCGTGATCTGCGCGAGGTCGGCGACCCCGCGGTCACGCAGATGCTGGACGGCCGTACGGATCTGCTGCAGCGACACCCCGGTGTCGAGGAGCCGCTTGACGACCTTGAGCACCAGGATGTCCCGGAAGCTGTAGAGCCGCTGTGAGCCCGAGCCCTGCGCGGCTCTTATCGTGGGCTCCACGAGGCCCGTGCGCGCCCAGTAGTCGAGCTGCCTGTAGGTGATGCCGGCCGCCGCGCAGGCCGTCGGCCCGCGGTATCCGATGTCCGCCGGCAGCGACGCCGGCTGTTCGTCGAAGAGCAGGCCCTGCTCTCCGGCACGCTGCCGCGCGCTCTCGCGCCGAACCGGATCTTCCTGGCCGGCCGTCTTTCCCTCGCCGCTGCTGACCGCCACGCGGACCTCCGGCTTTCTCTCATCCCGCGGCCTGATCTGGGGGTTCGTAAAGGGCGACCACGGGTTTCACTTGCACCGTAGGACCGTGACCATGCTCAGTCAACGATCCGGCTCGGCGCGTCGTGAAGCGTAAATGCACCGAAATACCTACCCCGCCCTGCCGAAGTCTTCGGGAGTGATCGTGTCAAGGAACTCTCTGAACTTCTCCACCTCGTCTTCCTGGTCGTCCGGGATGATCACCCCGGCCTCCTGGACGACCTCCTCGCTGGCGAAGATGCGCGCTCCGGTGCGCAGGGCGAGCGCGATCGAGTCGGACGGCCGCGCGCTCACCTCCACGCCGTTGGAGAAGACCAGGTCGGCGAAGAAGATGCCGTCGCGCAAGGCGACGATGTTGACCGCTCGCAGGCCGACGCCCAGAGCGCTCAGCACGTCTCGGAAGAGGTCGTGGGTGAGCGGACGCGGCGGTGGCTCCTCCGCTTGGGCCAGCGCGATGGCCGTCGCCTCGGTCATGCCAATCCATATAGGAAGGAACCGCTCCCCGTGTGCCTCCTTGAGCAAGACGATCGGCTGATTTGTGGGCATTTCGACTCGAACGCCCACGACCTCCATCTGCAACACGGGCTGCTCCGTATTCCTGACCGGTCACCCGGCACAGCTATTTGCGGGTCGCTACTGCTGACTGGCTACTGCAATTCAACGTAACACCCGGCGGGCATGGAATGCGCCTCCGCCTCCCAGCTCGCCAGGGTCTCAGCGCCCCAGTACGGACCGGATCCCCGACCGCACAAGGGATGCGTGCAGGTCGAGCAGGAGTGTGGAAAGCTCCCTGGCGACCTCGTCGGCCTCCCCGATGGCGCCGGGGGCCCGCCGTTTGAGTATGGGCGCGACCGCCTGCTCGACGAGCCCGCACTCGCGCTCGGCCGCGGCCTTGACCGCCCGCAGGTGGCGGGCGTGCAGCCCGAAGCGGGCCAGCGCGCCGATGCTGCGGGCCACGTTGAGCGCCTCTTCGTCGTAGCGCCTGGCCACCGGGGCGAGCAGGCCGTAGTCCTCGAGCTCGGTGAGCGTCTCGTCGTCGATCTCCGCCGCCTCGAGCAGCTCGGCCCGGCTGAGCCGGACCTCCGTCTTCTCCTGTACGGCGCGCGGACGGCCGAAGCTCTCGGCCATCCTGTCCTTGATCACCCGCAGCGGCAGGTAATGGTCGCGCTGCTCGCGCAGGATGAAGCGCAGCTGCTCCACGTGCAGGTGAGTGAACTTGCGGTAGCCGGACGGGCTGCGCTCCGGCTCGATCAGCCCCTCACCCTCCAGGAAGCGGATCTTGGAGATCGTCACATCGGGGAACTCGCCCTGCAGGAGCGCGAGCACCTCCCCGATGCTCATGTGAGAGCGTGCCGCCTGGGAGGTCATGTGACCTCCCGGGACGGCGCGTCCACGAGTCGCTCGCTCGGCTCGATCATGCGCCGGCGTGGGTCCGCATCAGGAAGACGAGGCGGAACTTGCCGATCTGCACCTCGTCTCCGGAGTGCAGGGGAACCTCCTCGATGCGTTCCCTGTTGACGTAGGTGCCGTTGAGGCTGCCCACGTCGCGCACGGAGAACTGACCGCCGGGGTGGCGGTAGAACTCGACGTGGCGGCGGGAGACCGTGATGTCGTCGAGGAAGATGTCGCTCTCCGGGTGGCGCCCGGTCGTGGTGAGGTTCTTGTCCAGCCGGAAACGGCTCCCCTGGTTGGGGCCCCTGGTCACCGTGAGCAGCGCCGTGCCGGGCGGCAGCTGCTCGACCAGAGCCCGCTCCGCCAGGAGCATGTCGCCTGCCTCAGCCTCGTATGCCTCGATTCCCGCGATGGAGATCGTCGACGTGGTGTCCCCGGAGACCTCGGGTCTGGTCAGCGGTGACCCACAGCGGGAACAGAAACGGGCATCCTCGGGGTTGGCGTGCCCGCACTGCGTGCAGTAGACGCTCGGCATCGATCGGCTCGGCCTCCTACCGCGAAGACGCGGCGACGGTGCTCAAAGACGCGCCTCGCTTCGCTTTTTCAAGTTTGCGAATGCCGCAAGATACGCTGATCAGCGGCAAAGGTCAAGGCGGGGCACTGGACTGTGGTTTGGACGCAGACAAAGTTACCGCCGCTTCCGCCCCGTGGTCCATGCCGCCGCGCGTTTCTACATTACGATCTTGCGGCACTGTCTGGGCACGTCAACCCTAATGGCTTTTTCTTCACCCTCCGCGACGATTGTTCACATGGCGGCCTGCTCCACGATGCGGGCCCACCGTTCGAGCAGGGCCTGGGCGCCGTCCATGTCGCCCGCCTCGGCCCACAGATCGGTCACGGGCTCGGTGGCCGCGGGCAGCACGAGCACCCAGCTCCCGTCGTCGTGGGCCACCCGCACGCCGTCGGTGGTGTCGATGCGCCGGCCCTCGTGCTCGGCCTCCGCCGCCTCGATGACCGAGCGCATGACGGCCCCCTTGGCCGCCCACGGCGTGGGGATCGTGCGCTTGAGCATCTTGACCTCGGGGATCCTGGCGTCGATCTGGCTGAGCGACAGGCGGGTGCGGGCCACCAGCCCGAGCAGGCGCATGAACGAGGCCAGCCCGTCGATGGCCGGGCTGAACTCCGGCACCACGAAGCCGCCGCGCCCGTCCGCCGCGAAGATCATGTCGGGGCCGGCGGCGGCCGAGGTGAGGGCGTCGAGCGCGGTGGAGGTCCACTGCACCTGTACGCCGTGGAAGCGGCAGACCTGCTCGGCGACCCTGGTCGTGGTGACCGGCAGGGCCACCTGGCCGCCCCTGCGCTCGGCGGCGACGAGGTCGAGGACGACGAGCAGGGAGCGTTCGTCGTTGATGAGCTGGCCCATCTCGTCCACGAGGGCGATGCGCTCGCCCACCGGGTCGAAGCGGACCCCGAACGCCGCCCGTGACGAGCTGACCAGCTCCGACAGGCGCTGCAGGTCGCGGCGGCGCTCGGCGAGCGTCTCGGTGGGCGAGACGTCGTCGAGGCGGGCGTTGACGGTGAGCACCTCGACCCCGACGCGGCCGAGCAGCGTGGGCAGCACCAGCGAGGAGGTGCCCCCCGCGCAGTCCACGACGACCTTCATGTCCCTGACGTCGCCCACGTCCACGTGCCGCAGGAGCTCGTGGGTGTAGTCCTCGACGGCCCTGGCCGGATACGTGAGCTCGGCGATCTCCCCCGGGAACGCGCGCCGGAACTCCTGCCGGGAGAAGACCCGCTCCAGCTTGCGCTGCGCGGCCGGGGGCAGGTCGGCGCCGCGGCCGTCCATGATCACGATGTCCACGCTCTGCGGGTCGCCCGGGGTGGTGCGCAGGGTGATGCCGCCCGCGGCCGACTCGCGGGCCGTGTGGAAGCGCGTGACCGGCAGCGGGGCGGCCTCCAGGTCAAGGACGTTGATCGCGCCCGCGGTGAGCGCGCCGATGACGGCCCGCTTGAGCGCCCTGGCGGCCAGGGAGCAGTCGCGGGAGGTGACGACGTACTCGCCCTTCTTGAGGGTGGTGGCGTACGCGCTGGCCAGCCGGACGCACAGCTCGGCGGTGATCTCGACGTTGACCAGGCCGCTGACGCCCCTCGGGCCGAACAGGTTGCGCTGGCCGCGCGACTCCCAGATGACGCTGGTGTTGACGACCGCGCCGGCCTCGATGGTCTTGAACGGATAGACCTTGACGCCGCTGGAGACGTACGCCTCGGGCTCGATGACGCACTCGTCGCCGATGACGGCGTTCTCCTCGATGCGGGCGCCGGCCATGATGTCGGTGCTCTTGCCGATGACGCAGCCGCGCAGGTGGGCGCCGGGGCCGAGGTAGACGTTGTCGTGGACGACCGCGCGGTGCAGGAAGGCGCCCTCGCGGACGACGGCGTTGTTGCCGAGCACGGTGTACTCGCGCAGCTCGGCGCCCGCCTCGACCTTGGCGTAGTCGCCGATGAGCAGCGGGCCCTTGAGCACGGCGTCGGGGTCGACCGAGGCCGAGTCGGCGACCCAGACGCCCGGCGAGAGCTCGAAACCGCCGATCTCCAGGTTGACCCGGCCGGACAGGGCGTCGGCCTGGGCCTTGAGGTAGCTGTCGTGGGTGCCGACGTCCTCCCAGTAGCCGTCGGCCACGTAGCCGTAGATGGCGGCGCCGCTGTCGAGGAGGGCGGGGAAGACGTCGGAGGACCAGTCGACGGGCTCGCCCGCGGCGACGGTGGCGAGGACCTCGGGCTCCATGATGTAGATGCCGGTGTTGACGGTGTCGGAGAAGACCTGGCCCCAGGTGGGCTTCTCGAGAAAGCGCTGAACGCGTCCCCCGTCGTCCACGATGATGATCCCGAATTCGAGGGGGTTCGGGACGCGCTTGAGGCCGATTGTCACAAGTGCCGAATTTTCACGATGAAACCGGATCATGTCGGTTAAATCGATATCTGTCAGGGCGTCGCCGGAGATCACCAGGAAACGGTCGTCGCGGAGCCGGTCCTCGGCGTTCTTGACGCTGCCCGCCGTCCCGAGGGGCACGTCCTCGGTGGCGTACTGGAGGCTCATGCCGAGCTCGTCGCCGTCGCCGAAGTAGTTGCGGACGAGCGCCGCCAGGAACTGGAGCGTGACCACCGTCTCGGTGATGCCGTGGCGCTTCAGCAGGCGCAGCACGTGCTCCATGATCGGGCGGTTGACCACGGGCAGCAGGGGCTTGGGCTGGTTGGCGGTCATGGGACGCAGCCGAGTTCCCTCTCCGCCTGCCATGACGACCGCCTTCACCCGATCACTCCTTTTTGGCCGAGGTTACGAGTTGCAGCACCTGTACCACATACAACACGCCTGCCCACCAGTACAGGCCCGTTCCCCAAAGCGCGAATGCCCACCCGACAATTCGTGCTATATCGGCATACCACCCCGTATGGGAGGCAAGGAAGAGGAGAGGGAAGGCGTACATGAGGTTGAACATGGCAGCCTTGCCCAGGTAATGCACCTGAAGTGCCTTGTAGCCATGTTTGCGAAGTACGGGGATGAAACAGGCGACGAAGAGTTCGCGGCCCAGGATGACCACGACCAGCCACCACGGGATCACGTCGCGTAGCAGCAGGCCGATGATGGTGGCGAAGACGTAGAGCTTGTCGGCGGCGGGGTCGATGATCCGCCCGAGCCTGCTGGTCTGGTTGAAGGCGCGCGCGATCTTTCCGTCGAGCCAGTCCGTGAAACCGGCCACCGCGAGGATCGCGATGGCCCATCCGTCCGCCTTGGGCCCGAGAACCAGCCAGAGGAAGACGGGGACGCCGAGGAGTCGCAGGAAGCTCAGCAGGTTGGGAACCGTCCAGATACGGTCCTCGGCGGAAGTTTCGCTCACGAGCAGACCCTACTGCGTGGAACTCTGACACAGCGGTCCCGCATGGGGCGCTCACATTTCCGCCCTTCCCGCCCACCCCCGAAGTGAGGTCAGGTGCGCAAGAAGGCGTGGGTGCGGCCCAGCGCCTTGAAGCCGAACTTGGCGTAGAAGTCCTTCGGCCAGTCGGCCGCGTCGGCCACCAGGAAGATCAGCTCGGCCTCCGCCGCCTTGGCGAGCAGCGCGGTCATGAGGGCGCGCGCGTGCCCCTTGCCCCGATGATCCGCGCCGGTGAAGACGCTCTCGATCTGGGCCACGCCGCCGTGCTCGTACAGGTCAGCCCTGGCGGCGATCTCCCCGTCCGGGGCGCGTACCCCCCAGAAGCTCACCGCGTCGGCGCCGCGCAGCCGGCCCTCCACCCGCAGGGCGAGCCTGTCGATCACCTCGTCCGGCGCCTGCGGCAGCGTGTGGCGCCAGTCGCGCCGCAGCACCGGCAGCAGCTCGGCCAGGGAGATCCGCTCGGCCACCCCGGAGCCGGGCGGGGTCGCGCCGCGGAAGGCCATGATCAGGTTCGTCTCGTGCTCGTAGCCGGCGGCGAGGAACGCGGGCGCGAGCGCCGTACCGAGCCGGTCGTCGTCCACGCACACCAGCCGGTGCTCCCGCTCCGCGAGCACCTCGTCGGCCGCCCGCAGCAGCCGCTCCGCCGCCTCCCGGGCCTTCTCCGGCGTCTCCGGGACCGGCCCGGGGCCGACGATGAGCTTGTTGTCGTCGTGGGAGCCGGGATAGCGCCCGTCGATCACCGCGAACCCGCCCGGGACGGTCACCTCCCGCGGCGCCCTGCGGCGCGCGAAGGCGTGCTGGAAGCCCACCGCGCGAGCCAGGTCCGCGGCGCCGGTGTCCAGGTCCGCGTCCAGGTCCGCGTCCAGGTCCGCGGCGGGCTCAGCCGGCACGCCGCGCCGCTTCGAGGAACGCCCGGATGAGCGCCGAGTCCTTCACCCCGGGCGAGGTCTCCACGCCGCTGGACACGTCGACGCCCCACGGGGCGGCCGCCGCGATCGCCTCCGCCACGTTCGACGGGGCGAGCCCGCCGGCCAGCAGCCACTGCCCCGACGCGCGGCCGCGGACGGCCGCCCAGTCCCACGCCTGCCCGGACCCGGCGTGCGGCGCGTCCACGAGGAGCAGGTCCTCGTCGTAGGCCCCGCAGCGCAGGTCGGCCTCCGCGTCGACGGCCCTGATCAGCCGGAGGCCGAGGTCCTTGAGCGCGGTGAAGTCGCCGTGCGGGTGCTTGCCGTGCAGCTGGATGGCCCGTACGCCGGACGCCAGCGCCGCCGCGCGCACCGTGTCAGGGTCCTCGCCGCGGAACACCCCCACGGTCAGCACATGGGCGGGCACCAGCGCGGCCAGCTCCGCGGCCCGCTCGGGCGCGATCCTGCGCGGGCTCCGGGTCATGACGAACCCGATCGCGTCCGCGCCCGCCTCGACGGCGGTGGTCACATGCTCGGGCTCGCTCAACCCGCAGATCTTCACATACACCACACCCCTGACCCTAGCGGCGGCGGGGGCCACCGGTGACCATGCCCACGCCGGTCCACCCGGAGGATGAGCGGCCGTCCCCCATCCGGCGGACGAGCGGGTCAGGGTCAGGGGCGGGGCGGGGGCGGGGGCGGGGTCAGGGGCGCGGCAGGCGTACCGGGCGGAAGGAGGCGTCCACGAGGCCGGTGCGGTGGGCCACGACGGCGGCCTGGATGCGGTTGCGCAGCCCCAGCTTCTCCATGGCCGCCGCGATGTGGGTCTTGACCGTCGTCACGCCCACGTGCAGCTCCTCCGCGATCTCCGCGTTGGACAGCCCGGTGCCGACCAGGGCGAGCACCTCCAGCTCGCGTTCGGTCAGCCCGGCGGGCGGGGGCGCGGCGGCCTGCTCCTCGGCGTCCAGGAACCGCTCCACGACCCGGCGCAGCACCGACGGCGCCAGGAGCTGCTCCCCCGCCGCCGCCCGGCGCACGGCGTCCACCATGCGCTCCGGTTCGTCGTCCTTGACCAGGAATCCGACCGCGCCGGCCCGCAGCGCCGCGTACACGTTGGCGTCCTCCGCGAACGTCGTCAGCACCACGATCCGGGCGCCCGGACGGGCGGCGAGCACGCGTTTGATCGCCTCCAGCCCGTCGACCCTGGGCATGCGCAGGTCCATGAGGATCACGTCCGGCAGGTGGCGCTCGGCCAGGCGGACCGCCTCGGCCCCGTCCACGGCCTCCCCCACGACCTCCATGTCGCCCGTGGCCTGCAGCAGCATCCGCACGCCCGCCCGTACGAGCGCCTGGTCGTCGGCCACCAGCACGCGGATCATGCGACACTCCTGGCCGGGAGGCTGGCGGCCAGGAGCCAGCCGCCCTCGCCGTCGGGCCCGGCGGAGAGGGTGCCGCCGAGGGTGCGGACGCGTTCGCGCATGCCGGCCAGGCCGCGCCCGGACGAGGGCAGGCGTTCGACGACGGTGGGCGGGCGGCCGTTGCGGATCCGTACGGACAGGCCCTCCGCCGAGGGGGTGACGCTGACCCGGACCTCGGTGCCGGGGCCGGCGTGTTTGAGCACGTTCGTGAGTCCTTCCTGGACGATGCGGGCGGCGGAGGCCCGGGCGATGAGGGGCGCCCGGTCGGTGGCGGGGTCGAGTTCGAGGTCGACGACGAGCCCGGCGGCGGCCATGCGTTCGGCGGACTCGCGGACCACGTCGGCGGGGTTGGCCAGCAGGTCGGGCTGGCGTTCGGGGTCGCGCAGCAGGTCGAGCAGGTCGCGCAGGTCCTGCAGCACCTGGTGTCCCGTCTCGCGGATGTCGGTGAGCGCGTCGGCGACGGGGCCGTCGGGGGCGGTGTAGCGGGCGGCGCTGGCCCGCAGGACCATGGCGCCCACGTGGTGGGCCACGATGTCGTGCACGTCGCGGGCGATGCGCTCGCGTTCGGCGAGCTGGTCGGCGCGCACCTGGGCGACGGCCGCGCGGGCCGCCTCCTCGGCGCGCAGCCGCTCGGCGGCCGCCGCGGCCTGCCGCATGCCGAGGTAGCGGCCGATGGCGATCGGCGTGGCCACCAGCGTCATGAGGATCCCGACGCGGAACGGCGTGGTCTGCGTCTCCTGGCCGACGACGGCGATCGCGGTCAGCATGCAGCCGGCGGCGTAGGCGATGATCGTCCACGCCCAGGAGGTCACCCGCATCGCGAACACGCCGATCGCGATGAGCGTGAGGATCACGCAGGTGTTGACGACCTGGTTCAGATAGGTGTCGGCGGAGACGAGCAGCGCGCCCTGCAGCAGGAGCACCACCCCGGGCAGCCGCCGGGCGATGCCCAGCGACAGGCCGCCGACCACGGCGAGCAGGCCGACCACCCAGACGGGCTGGGTGCCCGCGTGCCAGGAGGTCCAGGTGCTGAGCACGGTGATCGCCACCCCGCCCGCCGCCAGCAGCGCGTCGGGCGTGACGTCCCGCTCCTCCAGCGGCCCCGCCGAGCCGCGCAGGTAGGCCCCGAGCACGGCCGGGAAGACTGCCAGGAAGACCGAGTACACCCAGGTGTTCATGACGACCGGGATGCCGGGATCGACGATGTTCAACGCGGTCGCGACCATCGCGGCGGCCACCGCGAGCACGGTGCCCCGCCAGCCGGAGCGGTATCCCACGACTCCGAGCGCCACGCAGACCAGGATCTGCGCCGTGTTGGACGTGAACGACCCGAGCTGGTCGGTCACCACCAGCAGTCCGGCCAGGTAGAGCGCGACGGGCACCGGCCGGCGCCGGACGAGCCCCATGGGCAGGCCCACCAGCAGCGCCATCGGGATGTTCATCTCGGCGGGCAGGTATCTGGTGTCGCCCGCGTGCGCCGTCGTCAACAGGTCCAGGCCCACACCTGAGACCGCGAGCAGGACATCCAGCGGCAAACCACGCCAACGCATGGACTCACGGTATCCGTGGAGCTTGTCGGCGGGGGTCCTCCTTGCGGAGGACCCCGTCTCCTCCAAGTGGCCGGAGGTCCGCCCGGAGGGCGGAGCGTCCACCCGCGATCTTGCCTTAGGTTCGGGGCATGCCCAATGACTCCGCACTTTTTCTCGGCCAGTTCTTCCGGGCGCCGACCACGATCGGGGCGGTCGCGCCCAGTTCGCGGTGGCTGGCCTCGGCTGTCTGCGCCCCGATCCCCGAGCGCGGCGAACCGACGGTGGTCGAGCTCGGCCCGGGCACGGGCCCGTTCACGGCGGAGATCCAGCAGCGGCTGGGCGGGCGTGGCCACCACCTGGCCGTGGAGGTCAACGAGCCCATGGCACGGCTCCTGGCGGCCCGGTTCCCGGCCGTCGACGTGGTGAACGCCGATGCGGCGCGGCTGGGCGAGTTGCTGACCGAACGCGGGTTGCAGCAGGCGGACGTGGTGGTGAGCGGGTTGCCGTGGGCGGCGTTCCCGCAGGAGTTGCAGCATGCGCTGCTGAGTGCGGTGACGTCGGTGATGAGCCCTGGTGCGGCGTTCACGACGTTCTCCTACATTCACGCCATCCCGCTGAGCCCGGCGCGCCGGTTCCGGGCGCTGCTGGCCGAGCGGTTCGAGGAGGTCGTGCCGGGGCGTACGGTGTGGCGCAACACTCCGCCCGCCTTCGTCTTCCACGCGCGCCGGCCCCGGCCATAAGAGAAGGCCCGTAAATCTCCGGCAAAGCTTCGGCGGAGGCGGCCGTGGTGCGCGCAGGCCGGGGTGAGTCTCTGCCTCGTCCCCGGAGCAACGTTCTCGGCCTCGGTGAACAAGCCCTCGACATCCGCGCGGCGACCAGGCCGTCCCCGTCCACCCCCCGCTACCCGGACGCGGGGGAAGCACACCCGCGGATCAGCCGAACGACGGCGGCCGCTTCTCCCGCACCGCGCGCACGCCCTCGACCACGTCGGGGCCGGTGAAACCGAGGAACTCCATGGCCAGTGAGGCGTCGAACGAGGGCCCGGCCAGGCGCAGCCAGTTGTTGAGCGAGTATTTGGTCAGCCTGATCGCCTCCTGAGAGCCGGAGGCGAGCCTGACCGCGATCTCCATGGCCTTGTCGTGCACCTGGTCGTCGTCCACGCACAGGCTGACCAGCCCCATCCGCTCGGCCTGCTCGCCCGTGACGGGCTCGCACAGCAGCAGGTGGTATTTCGCCTTGGCCAGGCCGCACAGCAGCGGCCACACGATGGCCGCGTGGTCGCCGGCCGCGACGCCGAGCCTGGTATGCCCGTCGATGATCCGCGCCGTACGGCCGGCGACGGAGATGTCGGCCAGCAGGGCCACGGCGAGCCCCGCGCCGACCGCCGGCCCCTGGATGGCCGAGACGATCGGCTTGGAGCAGTTGAGGACGTTGTAGACGATGTAGCGGGCCTCGGCGAACACGCGCAGCCTGGTCGCGTGGTCGCGGGTCATCTCCTCGATCATGGACAGGTCGCCGCCCGCGGAGAACGCCTCGCCCTCTCCCCTGACGACGACGGCCCTGACGCTGTCGTCCCGGTCGGCGTCGCGCCAGATCTCGCCCAGCTCGCGGTGGGCGGTCGCGTCCACGGCGTTGAGCCGGCCCGGCTCGCTGATCGTGACCCGCAGGACGCCGTCGGCCGGAGTGTCGATCTTGAGCTTGCCGTACGTCACCATGAGCCTCGCAGCCGCTCCGCGACGTACTCGCGGGCCTCGACCGCCTGGTCGAACAGGCCCGGCAGGCCGAAGAAGCCGTGCACGGCGCCGTCCCATCTGCGGCTCTCCGCCGGCACGCCCGACTCCGCCAGGCGCCGGGCGTAGTGCTCGCCCTCGTCTCTCAGCACGTCGTACTCGGCCGTCACCACGGTCGCGGGCGCCAGGCCGGCGACGTCGGGCAGCCGCAGTGGCGACAGCCGCGGGCCGGCGGGGTCGGCGTCACCGGCGTACTGCCGGGCGTACCACGCCAGCTCGGCGGCCCCGAGCGCGTAGCCCTTGGCGTATTCGGCGTGGCTGGGCGTGTCCATGGCCAGGTCGAGCACCGGGCAGACGAGCGCCTGGTGCGTGAGGCCCAGCCCGGCGTCGCGGGCCTGCCGGGCGGCGACGGCGGCCAGGTTGCCGCCCGCGCCCTCGCCGACGACCGCGACGCCGCCGTTGCCCTGGTAGAAGGCCGGCCGGGTGAACAGGTCGCGCACGACGGTCCACGCGTCGTCGGCGGCGGCCGGGAACGGGTGCTCGGGGGCGAGCCGGTAGTCCACCGACACCACCACCGCGCCCGTGCGGATCGCCAGGTCGCGGCAGAGCCGGTCGCTCCGCTTGACGCCGCCGTAGACCCAGCCGCCGCCGTGGAAGAAGACCGCGACGGGCAGCGCACCGTCGCCGGGGTCGGCGCGGTAGATCCTGATGGGCACGCCCTCGGCCTGCTCGTCACGGACGAAGGGGAGCTTGGTGAGCGGGCCGCGGTGGATCGCCACCCGGTCGGGCTGCGCGCGCGTCTCCTGGATCTCTTCCGGGCCGAACGCGTCGTAGTCGGTGCCCGCGTCCGGCACGTAACGGGCGAGATAATCCCGCGCCTGAGGATGCAGCGGCATGATCGCAGCCTATCGGGCCGCCTCGATGAACGCATCGAAGATCCGTGCATCTCCGTCACGCTCCGGATGCCATTGGACACCCACACCGAACCTGTGCCCCTGCAACTCGATCCCCTCCACGATCTGGTCCTCGGCCCAGGCCACGGCCAGCAGGCCGGTGCCGAGGCGGCGTACGGACTGGTGGTGGGGGGCGCTGACCTCGACCCGGTCGCCCACGGCCTTGCCGAGCTTGCTGGAGACGCTGACCTGGATCGTGTGGGTCGCGCCCGGCTCGCCGTGGCGGTCGTTGTCGAGCACCTCGGGCAGCCAGGGGATCAGCGTGCCGCCCTGGGCGACGTTGAGCACGTGCATGCCCCTGGCGATGGCCAGGATCGGCAGGTCGGCGCGGACGGCGGCCCTGGCCAGGGCCAGCTCGAACCGGTCGCGGTGCTGCTGCGGCTCGGCCACCCGCTCGTCGGGCTCGCCGCCGTAGTTGCCCGCGCCGAGCTCCACACCGTCGGCCAGGACGATGCCCTGCAGGCCGCTGATGTAGTCCTCGATGGCGGGGGTGCCGATCGGCGGGAGCATCACGGGAGCGCCCCCGGCCCGCCCGACCGCCCTGGCGTAGGAGGGGGGCGACAGTACGGCCTCGCGTACGTAGTCGCTCCAGCGGGCGGCTTCGAAGTAGGCGGTGATACCGATGAGCGGTCGGGACATGCGATCTCCAGGGGGCAAGGTGGAGTCCGTGCCGCCATCAGCCTGTCAAGATGACGGCCGCACGCCCCATCATGGCGCAAGGTCTTTCCGATATGTCAGGTCTCCCAAAGATCTACCACTTCTGTCCCCACCCCGACGCCCCGCCCCCTCCGCCCGCACCACGCAACGGGGCGGAGGGGGCGCGGCATGGTGCGCCTTCGGGCGTCCGCACTCAAGCACCCACCTCGCCTCCAGCCGCCCCACACCGGCGGTCCTGGCGGCGCTCCCGCGAGGGCGGGTGCGGGGCGCTGGGTGCGGGTCGGTGGGCGGGGCCCGGGGTGGAGGCAGCCCAGGGCTCGGGGAGGCGGGGCGCCCAGGGCCGGAGGCGCGCGTGGGTGGGGTCCGGGCGGGGCGCTGAGGGGCCGGGGGCGGCGCGCGCGGGTTGGTCTGAGGTGTGAGGTCGGGCCCGGGCGGGCCCGGGGGGAGGGTGCGGTTGGGGGGTGGGAAGTTGCGGTGCCGGTGTGGCGCACTTGGGTGGCCCGGGGTGGGGGTCGGGCCAGGGCGGGTGCGGGTGAGGCATGGGGTGTTGAGGTGCAGGGGTGGCGGACCTGGGCGGGCGTGGGGTTGGGGTGAGTTAGGTGAGGGTGGGGGTTACGTAGATCTCGGCGCCCGGGGGGAGGGCGCAGTCGAGATAGCCGAGTCCGTGGGCGTTCTCGCCGCACACGATCATGTTGATGTGCCGGCGGATCCGCCCGTACTCGTCGCGTAGCCGCTCCTCCAGCAGCGGATGCGTACGCCGGAGCATGTCGAGGGCCGCTCCCAGGGTGGGCGGTGAGTCGCGGTCGGCGGCGACGGCGAAGACCTTGACCTCCGAGCGCCCGCTCACCCAGCGCCGCAGCATGCCCGGGAGCACGAAGACGACCATCGTGACCATCGGCTAGAGCACCGCCGCCCGAACGGTGAGCACGTCGGGCAGGTGGCGGACGACCGGTGACCAGGTCTCGCCGCCGTCGCGCGAGCCGTGGACCTCGCCGTCGCGCGTGCCGAAGAACACCCCCGCCTCCGAGGCCGTCATCGCGTCACGCAGCACGGCCGCGTGCACGGGGCCCTCGGGCAGGCCCGAGGCGAACGGCTGCCAGGTCGCGCCCGCGTCGTCGCTGCGGAAGACGCGGTAGCGGTGGCCGACCGGCGTGCGGTCGATGTCGGCCGTCAGGGGCAGCACGAAGACCGTGTCGGGCCGTGATGGGTGCACCGCGATCGGGAAGCCGAAGTCGGACGGCAGGCCGGCGCCGATGTCGTGCCAGACCCCGCCGAAGTCGTCGCTGCGGTAGACGCCGAAGTGGTGCTGGAGGTAGAGCCGCTCGGGCCGGGAGGGGTGCATGGCGACCTTGTGCACGCACTGCCCGAACTCCGGATATTGCGCCCCCTCGGGCAGGAACGCGGCCCGGATGTTGCGGTTGGCGGCCTCCCACGACAGCCCGCCGTCGAAGGAGCGGTAGAAGCCGCCGGTGGAGATCGCGACGCCCATGATCCGCGGGTCGGTCGGGTGCGGGACGATGGTGTGCAGGCACAGGCCGCCGCCGCCCGGCTGCCACTGCGGCCGGTGCGGGTGCTCCCACAGGCCCTCGACCAGCTGGTACGTGACGCCGCCATCCTCCGAGCGGAACAGCGCGCCCGGCTCGACCCCGGCCCACACCACCCCCGGCTCGGACGGCGAGGGCGCGAGCTGCCACACCCTGGTCAGGGTCGCCTCGGCCTTCTCCGGGAAGGCGATGGGCGGCTGCTCCGCCTCCTTCCACGTCTTCCCGAGGTCATCCGAATACATGACGGACGGACCGAAATGACCGTATTCGATCCCGGCCAGGAGCCGGGGTGAGGGGCCTCTCGTGTCGATCGCCACCGAGTGCACCCCGACCGTCGAGAACTGGATCGGCTCGACGTCGAACGGACCGCCGCCGGTGGAACGGGCGAGGAAGAGGCCCTTGCGGGTGCCGATCGCGAGCAGTGTGTCACTCATGGCGTGCTCCCTTGTTGGTCTGCGGCCATCGTGCCACGCAGGGCCGACAGTCTCAGAGGACTGGGAGTTTTCGGCCCGCGAAGCCGCATTACCTGGCGGGTAATCGTGACGCTTCCCTCCAGCGGCTACTGTGCCGGGCATGGGAGCAGTAGCCGTAAAAGAAGAGACATTTGGTGAGTTGTTGCGTTCGTGGCGGCAGCGGCGGCGGGTGAGCCAGCTGGACCTGGCCATCGAGGCCGACGTTTCGGCCCGCCACATCAGTTTTCTGGAGACCGGGCGCGCCCGGCCGAGCCGCGAGATGGTGATGAAGCTGGCCGAGGAGCTGGATGTGCCGCTGCGGCAGCGCAACAGGCTGCTGATGTCCGCCGGGTTCGCTCCGGTCTATCCGGAACGCGAGGTCCGCGCCCCGGAGATGGACGTCGTACGGCAGGCGCTGGACAAGATCCTGGCCGGGCACGAGCCGTACCCGGCGGTCGTGGTGGACGCGGCCTGGAACCTGGTGGCGGCCAACTCGGCGGCCGCGATGTTCATGGACGGGGTGCCCGCCGAGCTGCTGAAGGAGCCGATCAACGTGATGCGGCTCTCGCTGCACCCCGAGGCGATGGGCGGCCGGCTGCTGAACCTGGCCGAGGTCCGGGCGCACCTGCTCTACCAGCTGCGCAGGCAGGCCGAGGGGTCGGGCGACGCGCGGCTGGCCGCGCTGTACGACGAACTGGCCTCGTACGAGTATCCGGGGGTGAACCTGAACGTGGCGCACGTGCCGGGCCCCGCCGACATCCTGGTGCCGCTGCGGATCGCGGCCGGTGACCGGGTGCTGTCGATGTTCACGACGATCGCGACGTTCGGGACGCCGGTGGACGTGACGGTCTCCGAGCTGGCCATCGAGACGTTCTGGCCGAACGACGCGGAGACCGCCGCCGCGTTCCACCAGGGCCTGCGGGGTTAGCCGGGGGGGCCGGGCGCCCCAGCGCGCGGACTGGGCGCCTCAGTGGGCAGGGGCGAGCGGGCCGGGCAGCTCAGCGGGCGGGGGCGGGCGGGCCGGGCAGTTCCTCGCCGGCCGCGATCGGCGCCTCGATGGCGAGTGTGGGGCGGCCTCCGCCGATGATCGGCAGCCCGCCCGTGATGGTGTAGGTACGCATGTCGAACGCCCCGCCCGCCGGCGCCGCCGCGGCGGTGAAGGCCACGTGGGCGTTGCCGCCGGGGACGACCGAGGTGGAGAGGTAGTCGCCCGCCATGCGGCCGTGCGCGGAGTCGGCGAGCCAGTCGAGCTCCATCGGCCCGTGCAGCTCGACGGGGGCCGACCAGCTCGCCCCGCCGTTGGCGGAGGAGGTGTAGCCGACCGTGAGGCGGCAGGTGGCGGCCGTGCAGGCGGCGGACGGGTAGCGGTAGTAGGCGAGCGCCAGCCTGGCCGTCTCGCCCGCGCCGGCGGGGTCGACGCCGAGGCCGGGGATGAAGTGGTCGCCGCCGTCGTCCGTGACGCGCAGGATGTGGCTCCACTCCGCGCCGGTGGCCGAGGTGCTCATGACGATGTCGTTGCCGCCGCAGCTGAGCTGGAAGCGGCAGTCGGACCAGGCGACGTACACGGTGCCGGCGGCGTCCACCTCGGCCGAGGGCAGGGGCGCGGCCCGCAGCCCGCCCGCGACCTTGTGCCGCTGCACGGTGGCGACGAGCACGCTGCGGCCCCAGCTCTCGCCGCCGTCGCGGGAGCGCAGGGAGCGGATCTGGCCCTCGTCGCTCAGGTACGGCACGACGAGGGCGCCGTTCGGCCGCACGACCGGCTGCCCGCCCAGCCCGGTCGCGGACGTGCCGGTCTCGGCCCAGGTCAGGCCGCCGTCGGAGGAGCGGGCCACCTTGATCGCGTTGTCCGCGGCGACGTCGTCGTAGACCGCGTAACAGCGCCCGTAGTACGGGCTGCGGGCGCCGTTGTCGCAGACGACCCAGCTCTTGTCCAGGTCGCCCCCGCCCGCGACGGCGGTCGTGACGGGATCGCCCCAGGTCAGGCCGCCGTCGGCGGAGCGGCTGGTGAGCACCGCCGCCCCGGTGACCCCGTCCTGGTCGGTGAGCGCCAGCGAGGAGATCAGCCAGACGCCGTGCCGGGCGTCGTAGGCCACCGACGGGTCGCTGACCCGCCCGTACACGCCGCCGCCGGACGTGGTGATCCCCGGCAGCACGCCCCTGGCCCAGGTGGCGCCGTTGTCGGCCGAGGTCGCGTACGCGATGCCGGACGCCCCGCCGTCGAAGAACCTGCCGATCTGCTGGGCGGCCACGATCGTCGTGCCCGCCTGGAACGTGTCGGGCCCCGCCTGAGTGCCCGCCTGAAACGTGTCGGGCCCCGCCTGCGGGGCGGTCCCCAGCTCCGTCAGCGGGAGGGCCTCCGACGACGCCAGGGCGGGCAGCGGGATCAGGAGGAGCACCAGGGTCAGCAGCCCGCCGATTCCTCGGCGCCGGGCGGGGGATGGCACAGTCCACCTCCACGTTGGCGTGTCATCCTCCACCTCGCACCTTTCGACCCGAAGTGTCAAGATCTGTCAGCGTTCGGCCTGGACGATGTCCCGGTGAATGCGTGACAGAGGCACGCCGTCGATCTGGAGGCGGCGTACGGTCTCGTTGACCATGCCGGGCGGGCCGCACACGTACACGTCGTGCTCGGCCCAGGAGTGGAAGCGCTGCACGACCTCGGGCAGGTGGCCGCGCATCCCGCCGTACCCCGGCTGGCCGGACACCACGGGCAGCACCCGCAGCCAGGGGAACGACGACTCCATCCTGATCAGGTCGGGCAGGTCGTAGAGCTCCTCGACCGTGCGCGCGCCGTACAGCAGGTGGATGTTGGGCCGGCGGCCGGAGGCGATGATGTGCTCGATGATCGCCTTCAGCGGGGCCAGGCCGGTGCCGCCCGCCACGCACAGGACGTCGCGCAGGCTGCTCTCGCACGGCCCCATCGTGCCCATCGGCGGGCCCAGCAGCAGCGTGTCCCCGATGCGGGTGTGCCTGATGAGCGTGCTGGACACCCAGCCGCCGGGGACCGAGCGGACGTGCAGCCTGAGCGTGTTGTCGGCGCGCGGCGCGTTCGCGATGGAGTACGTGCGCCAGACACGCGGCCAGCGCGGGGTCTGCACGTTGAGGTACTGGCCCGGCGTGTACGGCAGCCGCTCGGCCGGCCGCAGCGTGAGGACCGCGATGTCGGGGTGGCGCTGCTCATGGTCGATCACCTCCGCCGGCCACCAGGCGGGCGAGACCCCGGAGTCGGACGCGGCCGACTCGATCATGAGCTTGGCGGCCGCCGTGTAGGCGGCGACCCAGGCGGCCTCGATCTCGTGGTTCCAGATCTCGGCGGCGAAGCGGCGGATGGTGGCGAGCAGGGCGTTGCCGACGGCGGTGTAGTGCTCGGCGATCACGCCGTACTTGCGGTGGTCCCTCCCCAGCTGGCCCAGGTACGTCGCGAGGCTGCCCGGGCTGTCCAGGCTCCACACGATGCGGGTCAACGCGCTGAACAGGCGGTCCCGCTGGACGTCCATGGCGGGCGGGAACATGCCCCGCAGATGCGGGCTCTCGGCGAACAGCCGGCCGTAGAAGTAGGCCGTCGCCTTGTCGGCCACCGGTTCGATGACGGAGAAACTCTCTTTTACCAGGCGCGGATTCAACGACATTTACCAACCCCACCTACGGACCGGAATCAGGTTCCGGTCGTGTCGTTCACCTCCCTGACGGCTCCGGGTCTTGAGCGCGCGGCCCCTCCCCGGTACAACCGATGCGCTCAAAATTGAGTCTTACACCACTGATGACGCGTCACAACCGTTTCTCCTCAATACGGTGCGAAGCCAACCATCTGTAGTTACCTCGTTATGTCTCGCATACGAATTTCGGACGGAAAATGCGAGGAAAAATCGTATTTGCCGGTGGGGTTGGCGCTGGGAGTCATTCCCGTCCCAGCGCGAGGGGCGTACCATCCGGCCATGGCAGCGCTCCATCCCAGGCGCGTGGCCTGGGAAGGCGCCCGGACCTTCGTCTCCGCCGCGAACACGGACGCCTACTGGTGGCTCAGCGACACGGTCGGCCACCGCCTGGGGCCCATGTACCAGTCGCAGCTGTGCGAGACGCGGCTGCGGCTGCGGGCGCAGGCGGACGCGATCTACGCGGAGGCGGGCGCGTGGCGGGCCCGCCTGGACGAACTCCTCGACACCCACCCCGCGACCGCGTCGATCCTTACTCAGATGATCAGCGAGACCACGTCCCGCCTGCCCTGAGGCGAGATCAGGGGCAGACCCGCCCGTTGGCCTCGAACGCCGCGTGGGTCAGAGGCATGAGCTCCGCCCACAAGGCCTCCATCTTCTCGGCGACCATCTCGATCTCACGCTGCGGGAACGACGGGAACGTGGAGTCCTCGCGCTGGACCCGCAGCGACAGGAAGTTCATCAGGGCGCGGGCGTTGCAGGTGGCGTACATCGAGGAGTAGAGGCCCACCGGCAGCACCGTACGGGCCACCTCGCGCGCCACCCCCGCCTCGAGCATTTCCAGATAGGCCCGATAGGACTGCCGGTAGCTCTCCTGGGTCGCCTCGGTCACCAGCTTGTGCTGCTCGGCGGTGCCGTCCAGGAACACGTACTTGCCGGGCTTTCCTTCCTGCACCAGCTTCCGCTCCGGCCCGGGCACATAGAAAACCGGCGTCAACTTCCGATACCTGCCGGACTCCTCGTTATAGGAAAAGGTCCGGTGCCTCATGAATTCCCGGAAAACGAAGATCGGCGCACTGACGTAGAAGGTCATGGAAGAGTGCTCGAACGGCGTGCCGTGCCGGTCGCGCATCAGGTAGTTGATGAGGCCCTTGGAACGCTGGGGATCGGCCTCGATCTCCTCCAGAGAGCTCTCACCCTTCGTGGAGACGCGCGCGGCCCACAGCACGTCGGCGTCCGACGCGGCGGCCTTGACCAGCTCCACGTCCACGTCGCTGCGGAACGTGATCTCGGCCTCGGGTTCGACAGTGCCCACGAAGAGCCCCCTGCTCAGGTCGGGTGTTGTGACGGCCCCCAGCAAACCAGGTCAGGGCCGCCCGGCGCGAGTCGGCCCCCCGGGACTCACAGGCGGTAGACGCGGCGGGCGTTCCCCGAGCCGATCATGTGGGCGATCCGGGCGGCGTCCGCGGCGCTCCACTCCCCCGCGGCCAGCCGCGACCCGAGCGCCGCGCCGAGCGCCTGCCGGTAGTAGAGCGCGCCCAGGTAGCAGGTCTCGGCCACCCCGTGGCAGCCGGAGCTGAACAGCAGCTTGTGGAACGGCGCCAGCTCCAGCAGCTCGTCCACGACCCTGGCCGAGGCGGCGGCGGTGTGCGGGAGCGCGAGGCCGACGTCCACGTAGACGTGCGGGTGGACGCCGGCGAGGTAGGCGGCCTGGCGGTGGAACGGGTAGCAGTGCAGCAGGATGAGCGGCACGCCGACCGGCTGCAGCATCCTGGCGAACGCGCCCAGCCGGCCCGGGTCGGTGCGGTGCAGGTCGGGCCCCGAGCCGCCGAAACCGGTGTGGAACTGCACGGGCAGCCCCCGTTCCCTGGCCACGTCGACCGCGCTCCAGAGCAGGTGGCGCAGCAGGACCTCGTCCGTCAGCGGCTGCTTCGGGTCCGACAGCCGCCGGTTGGCCGCCGCGATCACCGCTCCCCTGGTGGGCCTGGCCGGGTCGAAGTCGAGGCCGTACAGCGACGCGACGACGGTCTTCAGCCCGACCGCCCGGGCGGCCCTGGCGGTCAGCTCCTCGCCGACGCCGTCGAGGTAGTCCACGGCCAGCGGCGCGTCCTCGGCCACGTCCCGCTCGATCTGCTCGATCCGTACGAGCTCGTCGGCGGCGGCCCCGCCGTGGCGGCCCATCTCGGTGGCGGTCAGCAGGTCGACGTCCCCCGGGCCAATGTCAGCGGGCGCCGTGTCCACCAGGAACGCCACCACCCCGGCCCCGGCCAGCAGCCGCCGGTTGACCTCGGCCGCGCCCAGCTCCTCCCGGCGCGAGACGTAGACGGCCGGCGGGGCGTGCGGCTCCAGGTCGAGCAGCGGCGCGCACCAGCGGCGCACGGCCACCCCGAGCGGCGCGTCGAAGTGGGTGGTGCCGGGCGGCGCCGGGCTGCCGCCCTCGTTGATGAGCAGCTCGAACTCGGCTCTGCTCAGGTCGTCCCGCCGCACCCCGTGGCAGTGGTGATCGACGAGCGGGGCCAGCAGCGCGTCACGCACCGTGCCGGGCAGGTCTACGGGGAGCATGCGGAGACTCTAGGGGAGCCCCGCACGCTCCCGCGGCGGTTTTACCGTAGTTATCTGCGGGACAGACGCAGCACGTTCGCGATGACCTTCGCGCCCGCGCCGCCCTCCTGCGTGAGGATCGACTCGGGGTGGAACTGCACGGCGAAGCGCCGCCGCTCGACGTCCTCGATCGCCATGACGTTGCCGTCGGGAGTGAGCGCGGTCGCGGCGAAGCCGACGACGCCGGGCTGCTTGGCGTGCAGCGAGTGGTAGCGGGCCGCGGTGAACTCGTCGGGCAGCCCCTCCAGCAGCGCGCTGTCGGCGATCCGCGAGACCTGGCCGCGCTTGCCGTGCTCGGGGTAACCGAGCAGCTCCAGCGTGCCGCCGGCCTGCTCGACCATGGCCTGCAGGCCCAGGCAGACGCCGAAGACCGGCAGGTCGCGGGCGTAGATCTGGTCGATCAGCGCCGACATGCCGAAGTCGGACGGCCAGCCGGGCCCCGGCGAGAGCACCACCAGGTCGGGCGCGATCTCGTCGATCATGTGGGCCGGGAAGCCGTGACGCAGCGTCACCACGTCGGCGCCTTCCTGGCGGAAGTAGTCGGCCAGCGTGTTGACGAAGGAGTCCTCGTGGTCGACGAGCAGCACCTTCATGCCCTGGCCCGGCTGCGGCCTGGGCTCGGGGACCGGGACGGTGCCCGGCCGGTTCACCGCGGCCAGGGCGCCGAGCAGGGCGCTGGCCTTGAGCTCGGTCTCGCGCTCCTCCGCTTCGGGGTCGGAGTCGAACAGCAGGGTCGCCCCGGCCCTGACCGTCGCCACGCCGTTCTTGATCTGGGCGGTACGCAGGGTCAGGCCGGTGTTCATGGAGCCGTCGAAGCCGATGAAGCCGATGGCGCCGCCGTACCACCTGCGGGTCGTGGCCTCGTGGTCCTCGATGAACTGCATGGCCCACGTCTTGGGCGCGCCGGTGACCGTCACGGCCCACATGTGGGTGAGGAACGCGTCGAGCGCGTCGAACTCCGGCCGCAGCCGCCCCTCGATGTGGTCGACCGTGTGGATCAGGCGGGAGTAGAGCTCGATCTGGCGGCGCCCGATGACCTTGACCGTGCCGGGCACGCAGATGCGCGACTTGTCGTTGCGGTCGACGTCGGTGCACATGGTCAGCTCCGACTCCTCCTTGACGCTGGACAGGAGGGTGCGGATGGCCTCGGCGTCCTCGACCGGGTTGCTGCCGCGGGCGATGGTGCCGGAGATGGGGCAGGTCTCGACGCGGTCGCCGCTGACCCGGACGTACATCTCGGGCGAGGCGCCGACCAGGTGCTCGCCCTCGCCGAGGCTGATGATGAACTCGTACGGCGCCGGGTTGCTCTGCCGCAGGCCGCGGTAGAAGGCCGACGGGTCGGCGCAGACGGAGTGGAAGACCTGCCCGGGCACGACCTCGAACAGGTCGCCGCGCTTGAACTTCTCCTTCGCGGCCGCCACGACCTTGGCGTACGTGCCCCTCTCCGGGTTCTCGGGCAGCTCGCCGGGGGTGACGGGCTCGGCGGTGGCGCCGGTGCGCTCCAGGCCGCGGGTGGTGGCGCCGTCGACGGTGAACTCGTAGCGGAATTCGACGCTGGACTCGCGCTGCCGGTCGATCACGATGATGCGGTCGGGCAGGTGGAGGACGAGGTCTCGCTGGTCGTCGGGGCGGACGAGCTCCTGCCTGATGGGCTCGAACTGGAAGGCCAGGTCGTAGCCGAACGCGCCGTAGAGGCCGAGGTGCGGGTCGTCGCCCTTGAAGGCGGCGATGACCTCGCGGATCGCGGTGAACACCGTGGGCCGGCGGCTGCGCATCTCCTCCGGCAGCAGGTCCTCCGATTCGGGGACGTACACCTCGACGCGGTCCGGCGTCGGCTCGGCGACCGGCTTCCCGGCGGCCAGCAGGCAGGAGGCGACGGCGGGCAGCACGACCCTGCCGCGCTCGTTCAGCGCGGTCGCCGAGATGACGCGGCCCTTGGCCACCAGCTCCAGGCACGGGTCGACGTAGCCGAAGGCCCATCGGCTGTAACGGCCCGGGTAGTCCATGCCCGAGGAGAACGCGCCGCCGCGCCTGTGCCCGAGCGAGGTCACGATCTCTTCGAGTGCGGCCTCGTCCACCTCGCGCGCCTCGCGCTCGACACCGATGCCCCCGGCGGTGGTATATCCGCTCGTCTCCACTTCCTGCCCCTTTACCACGTCAAATGATCGAGCCCCGGGGGCGGACACGCGAAAGGCCGCCATCCGGGGCGGCCGTCCGTTGAGAAATGCGAAACACGCGCCGCCTAGGAGCGGCGCCACCACTGGAGCTGAGCGTGACTTCGCATGCGAACAGGTTAACCGGCGGACCATGATCGCGCAACGCCGACCCGCCCCCTGCCGGCATACGGCGCGCCGGCCCCCTCGCGCCCGGTGGGCGGCCGAGGGTGGGGTGGGTGCGCGAGTTTGAATACAGAGCTGTACTGTATTCATGGATCGAGAGGAGAACCACGATGTCCGAGACCGAGGCGATCACCCTCCCCACCCTGCGGCCGAACCCGTTCGACCCTCCCGACGGCCTCGCCGAGCTGCGCGCGACCACCCCCATCACCCGCCTCGCCTACCCCGACGGCCACCTGGGCTGGCTGGTCACCAGCCACGCGCTCGTGCGCGAGGTGCTGGCCGACCGGCGCTTCAGCACCCGCACCGAGCTGCGGCACGTCCCCATCGAGAGCACCACCACGGGCCGGCCGAGCCCGCCCGGGATGTTCATCGGGATGGACCCGCCCGATCACACCCGTTACCGACAGTTGCTCACCGGCGAGTTCACGGTGCGCAGGATGCGCATGCTCACCGAGCGCATCGAGCAGGTCACCGAGCGGCAGCTCGACCTCATGGAGCGGCAGGGCCCGCCGGCCGACCTGGTGGAGGCGTTCGCGGCGCCGGTGCCGGCGGTGGTGATCTGCGAGCTGCTCGGCGTGCCCGACGAGGAGCGGGCGGGTTTCATGGCCGAGGCCACCGAGCTGGTACGCCCGGACACCCCGCAGGAGCGGAAGGTCGCCACGTTCCTGACGATGCAGGCGCGCATCCGCGACCTGGTCGTGGCCAAGCGGGCCGAGCCCACCGACGACATGCTCAGCGGCCTGACCAGGAGCGACCTCACCGACGAGGAGCTGGCCAACATCGGGTTCCTGCTCCTGGGCTCCGGCCTCGACACCACCGCCAACATGCTCGCCCTGGGCACGTTCGCGCTGCTGCGCCATCCCGGCCAGCTGGCCGTCCTGCGCGACGAGCCCGGCCGGGTGGACCAGACGGTGGAGGAGCTGCTGCGCTACCTCACGATCGTCCCCTTCCTCGTCCGTACGGCGCTGGAGGACGTCGAGCTGGGCGACGAGCTGGTCAGGGCCGGTGAGACGGTCACCGTCTCGATGCCGTCCGCCAACCGCGACCCGGGCCGCTTCCCCGACCCGGACGTCCTCGACCTGCGCCGGGACACCGGCGGGCACGTGGGCTTCGGCCACGGCGTGCACCAGTGCCTGGGCCAGCAGCTGGCCAGGGTGGAGATGCGGGCCGGCTATCCGGCGCTGTTCAGGCGGTTCCCGTCGCTGCGGCTGGCGGTCGAGCCGGAGCAGGTGCCGCTCCGTACCGACATGCTCATCTACGGGGTCCACAGCCTCCCGGTGACCTGGGACGTCCAGGGATGAGCGGCCGGGTCTGCCTCGTCACGGGCGCGTCGTCCGGCATCGGCCGCGCCACCGCGCTGGAGCTGCTGCGCGCCGGCCACACCGTGTACGGCCTGGCGCGCCGCGTGGAGCGGATGGACGCGCTGCGCGACGCCGGCGGCCACGCGATCGGCGCGGACGTGACCAGCGACGCCGACCTGGAGCGGGCCGTGCGGACGGTCCTCGACGAGCAGGGGCGCATCGACGTGCTGGTGAACAACGCGGGCACCTCCGTGTACGGCGCCACCGAGGAGGTCCCGATGGAGCGGGCGCGGCAGGTGTTCGAGGTCAACCTGTTCGGCCTGGCCCGGCTGACCCAGCTCGTCCTGCCGCACATGCGCGAGCGCCGCTCCGGCACGATCGTCAACATCTCCTCGATCGGCGGCGAGATCGCCCTGCCGCTGGGCGCCTGGTACCACGCCTCCAAGCACGCGCTGGAAGGGTATTCCGACTCGCTCCGGGAGGAGGTGGGGCGGTTCGGGGTGCGGGTCGTGGTGGTGCAGCCCGGGATCATCAAGACGGAGTTCGGCGACGACACGCCGCGCGAGCTGCGGGAGATCTCGGGGCACGGGGCATACGCGGACGACGCGGAGTGGATGGCGCGGCGGACCGAGGCGGGGTTCGGGCCGGGCAGCAAGGCGTCGGACCCGAGCGTGGTGGGCCGGGCCGTCGTGCGGATCGTGGCCGCGCGCGACCCGAAACCCCGCTACGCCGTCGGCTACCTGGCCGGGCTGCTGCTGTGGGTCAATAGACTCCTGCCGGACCGCCTCTACGACAAGATGGTGACCCGCCGCGCATGATGACCACCGACGACCTCGGCACGACCGGCACGCGAGCCGCGCGACCGGCCGGGCGGCCGCGCAACCAGGAGGCCGACACGGCCATCCTGGCGGCCGCGCTCGACCTGCTCATCGAGTACGGCGCCCAGCAGACCAGCATCGAGCAGGTCGCCAAGCGGGCCGGTGTGACGAGGGCGACGGTCTACCGCAGGTACACCGACAAGACGGCGCTGCTGGTGCGCACCCTGAAGTGGGCTTTGCACGACAACGACCCGGCGCTCACCGGCTGGCGCGACCTGGACCACATGTTCGAAGAATGGGCGCTGCATCTCGCCGATCCGCGTAACCGGGTCCTGCTCCGGCGGGTCTTCGGCACGGTCGACGACTATCCCGAGCTGGTGCGGACGTACCGGGAGAGCAACGGCGGGCGGCGGGCGGCGGTGGTGCGCGAGGCGCTGACCGCGGCCCGCGAGCGCGGGGAGCTCCCGCCCGACCTCGACGTGGACGTGGTGCAGGAGCTGCTGACCAGCGCGGTGACGGGCCATCTGGTCGGCCGTCCCGACGACGAGGGCGCCGAGGAGATCAAGGCGTACTTCCTTACGATCATGCGGCAGGTCGGTTACCGGCGACATATCAGCTGACCAGATTACATTTCAGGCAGTCACGTTACATTTCGCGACACGTCTTGCTTTCCCGACACGATCTCTTCACGCTTCTCGACAGAAGCGTAAAGATCACCTCTTGTCTCGAGGGACTCGAAGGAGAGTCGCGTGCCCAACACCCCCCGCTGGCGTGCGGTCCTGGCCGGGATCGCCGTCATCGCAGGCTTATGCGTGCCGCAGGCCCCGGCGCTGGCCGCGCCGGAGCCCGCGAAGATCGACGCCGCCGTCCAGGCGCAGCTCGACAAGGACGACAAGGCCACCTTCTGGGTCCGGCTGAAAGGGGCGGCCGACCTGAGCGGCGCCCGCCGGGCCGTCACCAAGGACACGAAGGCCGAGCTGGTCTTCGAGGCCAAGACCGAGCGGGCCGCCGCCTCCCAGGCGGGCCTGCGCAAGCTGCTCGACTCCCGCCGCACCGACTACACCCCGTACTGGATCGTCAACGCCGTACGGGTGACCGCCGACGCGAAGCTCGCGGGCGAGATCGCCAAGCTGGCCGAGGTCGAGAGCATCCAGCCGGTCCGCACCGTCAAGCTGCCCGACCCCACGCCCGGTAAGGCCGAGGCCAAGGTGAACGCGGTCGAGTGGAACATCGACCGGGTCAACGCCCCGCGCGTCTGGAGCGAGCTGGGCAACCGCGGCGAGGGCATCGTGATCGCCCACATCGACTCCGGCGCCCAGTTCGACCACCCCGAGCTGGTGCAGAGCTACCGGGGCAGGAACCAGGACGGCACGTTCACGCACGACTACAACTGGTTCGACCCGGCGCACGTCTGCCCGACCGCCGCGCCGTGCGACAACAACGGCCACGGCACGCACACCATGGGCACGATGGTCGGCGCGAACGGCATCGGCGTCGCGCCCGGCGCCAAGTGGATCGCCGCCAAGGGCTGCGAGGTCAACACCTGCACCGACGCCTCCCTGCTGGCGGCCGGGCAGTGGGTCCTGGCGCCGACCGACCTGAACGGCCAGAACCCGCGCCCCGACCTGGCCCCCGACATCGTCAACAACTCCTGGGGCGGCGACGGGTACGACCCCTGGTACAAGGAGACGGTCGAGGCGTGGGTCGCGGCCGGGATCTTCCCGGCGTTCGCCAACGGCAACGAGGGCCCCGCCTGCCGCACCAGCGGCTCGCCCGGCCAGTACGTGGAGAGCTACAGCGCGGGCGGCTTCGACATCAACAACGCGCTGTACAACCGCTCCAGCAAGGGCGAGGGCGAGAACGGCGAGATCAAGCCGAACATCGCGGCCCCGGCCGTCAACGTGCGCTCCTCGACCCCGGGCAACTCCTACGAAAGCTTCACCGGCACCTCGATGGCCTCGCCGCACGTGGCGGCCACGGTCGCGCTGATCTGGTCCGGCTCGCCCGGCCTGCAGGGCAAGGTGGCGGCCACCCGGCCGCTGCTCGACGGCACCGCCGTCGACGTCAGCGACACCAGCTGCGGCGGCACCGCGGCCGACAACAACGTCTGGGGCGAGGGCCGGCTCGACACGTACGCCGCCGTGCAGGCCGCGCCGCACGAGGACCTCGGCGACCTGCGCGGCACCGTCACCTCGGCCGGCTCGCCCGTGGCGGGCGTGACGATCACGGTCTCGGGGCCGCTGAGCCGTACGGTGACGACCGGCCAGGACGGCACGTACGCCGTGCCGCGCCTGCTGCCGGGCGACTACCAGGTCAGCGCGGAGAAGTTCGGCTACGAGAAGGCGGGCGCGACGGCCACGATCGCGGCCGGGCAGTCCGCGACCGCGGACGTGTCCATGACCAGGCTGCAGTCCGGCGTGGTGTCCGGCACGGTCAGCACCGCGGGCACGCCGGAGGCGGGCGCGACGGTGGAGGCCACCGGCACGCCGGTGAGCGCCGTGACCGACGCCTCGGGCCGCTACAGCCTGACGCTGCCGCGGGGCGACTACGAGCTGCGGATCACGCCGGTGTCCCGCTGCTCCAGCGGCACGACGGCGTCCGTCTCGGTGGCCGGTGACGTGACCAAGGACATCGAGCTGCCGCTGCGCGGCGACAACTTCGGCTACACCTGCAAGAGCGGCGCGCAGGCGTACGTGGCGGGCACCGAGAAGCTGGCGCTGAGCGGCGACGACGAGGCCGTGCAGGTGACGCTGCCGTTCCCGATCCCGTACTACGGCACGGGGTACGGCAAGGCGTGGATCGGCACGAACGGGTACGTCTCGTTCGCCACCGACCGGGTCACCACCGGCAGCAACGGCCGGCTGCCGACCACGACCACGCCCAACAACGCCGTCTACCCGTACTGGGACGACCTCATCATGGACGCCCAGGCCGGGGTCTACACCGGGGTGACGGGCACGGCGCCGCACCGGACGTTCGTCGTGGAGTGGCGCAACGCCGGCTTCTACAACGCCGCCGGCCTGCGGGTGTCGTTCTCGGCGCTGCTGGGTGAGGACGGCTCGATCGCCTTCCGGTACAAGGACATCGACAGCGAGCGCGAGCAGGGCTCCAGCGCCACCATCGGCATCGAGAACGCGGGCGGCACCGACGCCATGCTCTACTCCTACGAGGAGCCGGTGGTGTCCACCGGGCAGGGCCTGACGTTCACGGCCAGCCGGCACGGCCTGGTCACCGGCGCGGTCACCGACGCCAACGACGGCAAGCCGCTGGCCGGGGCGACGGTGAAGGTGGGCGACGTGGCCACGTTCACGACCGCCGAGGACGGCTCGTTCTACGGGCAGGTGCTGGCCGGCGACTACGAGGTCGTGGTGTCCAAGGAGCACTACGGCACCTTCACCAAGGCCGTCACGGTCGCGCCCACCACGGTGACGCGGATCGACACGGCGCTGGTCACCGGCCAGGTGAGCGCGTCGGCGGGCGAGCTGACCGTGGTGATGCCGGCCGGGTCCACCCGCACCAGGACGCTGGAGCTGACGAACCTGGGCGCGCCGACTCCGTACACGGTGGCCTCGGAGCCGTGGTTCGCCACGACGCCGGCCTCGGGCGAGCTGGCCAAGGGGCAGAAGGTGACCCTGAAGGCCACGCTCTCCAGCGCGGGCGTCGCGCCCGGCACGGTCAAGACCGGCACGCTCCTCGTCCGGTCGGCCAGCGGCCGGCAGCCGACCATCGAGATCAAGGTGTCGGTCGTGGTGCCGAAGCTGCAGGTCGCCATCGACACGGGCGCCACGAAGAACGTGGTCGACGGCGCCGGTGACACCTGGACGCCGGACAAGAAGTACGCGGCGGGGAGCTACGGCTACGTGGCCACCTCGACCAGCACGTCGAGCACGTCCAAGACCATCGCGGGCACCGCCGACCAGGCGCTGTTCAGGACCGCGAGGGAGAAGATGCTGGAGTACCGCTTCGACAACGTGCCCGCCGGCACGTACACGGTCGAGCTGGACTTCGCCGATCTGAAGAGCACGCAGCCGGGCAAGCGGGTCTTCGACGTCCTCGTCGAGGGGCAGCTGGCGATCCCGGCGCTCGACCTGGCCCTGGAGGCCGGCACGTACACGGCGGTGAGCAGGCAGTACACGGTGAAGGTCACCGACGGCCAGCTCAACGTGCGCTTCGCCACCCGGCAGGGCGCCACGATCGTGAACGCCGTCCGCATCTCGGAGCGCCCCGACCGGGCGACCCCGTAGCGGCCCACGGGTGCCCCCGGGCTGTCACGGCCCGGGGGCATCTGTTACTGGTTAGTACATGAGACGCGTGCGGCTCCAGCGGGATCTTCCCGTTCCGATGCCCGACGGCGTGACACTCCTGGCCGACCACTACGCCCCGGCCGGAGGCGAACGGGCACCCGTCATCCTGATGCGCTCCCCGTACGGCCGGCGCGGCCTGTTCGGCTGGTACTACGGCCGCGGCTTCGCGCGGCACGGCTTCCACGTCGTCATCCAGAGCTGCCGTGGCGGCTTCGGCTCCGGCGGGCTGCTCGATCCGCTCGGCGACGAGCACGACGACGGCCTGGCCACCATCGCCTGGCTGCGCAAGCAGGCCTGGTACGGCGGCTCGTTCGCGATGTTCGGCCCCTCCTACCTCGGCTACACGCAGTGGGCCGTCGCGCCCTACGCCGGGCCCGAGCTGAAGGCCATGGCCACGCAGATCACCGCCTCCCAGTTCAGGGACGCGGCGTACGTGGGCGGCGCGTTCGCGCTGGAGTCGACGCTGAGCTGGACCACGCTCACCGACAGCATGTCGCGCCGGTTCGGCGGCGCCGCCCTGCTGACCGCGCCCCGGCTGACCCGCAGGGCGGTCCTGTCCGGCCGCCCCGTGGCCGAGCTGGACCTGGCCTCGGCCGGGCGGCCGCTCCGGTTCTACCAGGACCTGCTCATGCACCACGCCCACCCGGACGTCCCCTACTGGGACAAACGTGACTTCTCACCGCAGGTGGGCGAGGTGGAGGCGGCCGTCACCATGCTGGGCGGCTGGTACGACGTCTTCCTGCCGTGGCAGCTCAAGGACTACACGGCGATGCGGGCCGCGGGGCGGCGGCCGTACCTGACGATCGGGCCCTGGTACCACATCGACACCCGGCACGGGCGGCCCGCCATGGCCGAGTCGCTGGCCTGGTTCCGCGCGCACCTGCTGGGCGACCGCTCCGGGCTGCGGCCCGACCCCGTGCGCCTGTACGTGACGGGGGCCGAGGAGTGGCGTGACCTCCCCGACTGGCCGCCGCCGGGGATGCGGGAGCAGCGCTGGCACCTGCAGCACGGCTTCGGGCTGGGGACGGACGGGCCCCTGGACGCCCCGCCCGACCGGTTCCGGTACCACCCCTCCCATCCGACGCCGGTGATCGGCGGGCCGGTCCTGCTCGGCGACTCCCGGCCGCGTGATCAGCGGCGGCTGGAACAGCGGCGCGACGTGCTGGTGTACAGTTCGGCGGCACTGGAGTCGGACGTGGAGATGATCGGGCCGGTGCGGGGCGAGCTGTTCGTGCGGTCGAGCACGCCGTACGTGGACGTGGTGGTGCGGGTGTGCGACGTGCACCCGGACGGGCGCTCGTTCAACGTGTGCGAGGGCGTGCGCCGCCTTTCGGCGTCGGACTCCCTCGACGGGGTACGGCGGGTCTCCGTGGACCTGTGGCCGATCGCGCACCGGTTCGGGCGCGACCACCGGATCAGGGTGCACGTGGCGGCCGGGGCGTACCCGACGATCGCCCGCAACCCCGGCAACGGCGACCCGCTCGGCGGGGGCGACGGCGCGATGGTGCCCGCCGACATCGAGGTGTTCCACTCCCCCGACCGTCCCTCCGCCGTGGTGCTGCCGCTGTGCGCGCCTCGCGGTTGATGTCGCTGGTCCTGCTGCTGCAGGGCCGGGGCGGGATGACGGCGGCCGAGCTGGCCAAGGAGCTGGAGGTCTCCGAGCGGACCGTGCACCGGGACGTGCTCGCGCTGTCGGAGGCGGGCGTGCCCGTCTACGCCGACCGGGGACGGGGCGGCGGCTACCGGCTGCTGGACGGGTACCGGACGCGGCTGACCGGGCTGGACCGGGCCGAGGCGGAGGCGCTGTTCCTGTCGGGGGTGCCGGCGGCGCTGCGGGAGATGGGGCTGGAGGAGGTGGCGGCCACGGCCCGGCTGAAGGCCGCCGCCGCGCTCTCCCCCGCGCTGCGGGACGCGCCGGCCGTCGCGGCGCAGCGCTTCCACCTGGACGCGCCCGGCTGGTTCGTCGGCGACGACCCCCCGCCGGAGGCGCTCGCGCCGCTGGCCAGGGCCGTGTGGAACGACCGCCGCGTCTCCGCCGTCTACAAGGGGAAGGTGCGCACGCTGGAGCCGTACGGGCTGGTGCTCAAGGCGGGCGCCTGGTACCTGGCCGCGCGGCTAGGGACCCGGTTCCTGATCTTCCGGGTGCACCGGTTCGGCGCGGTGTCCGTGCTCGCCGAGCCGTTCGGCCGGGAGCCCTCCTTCGACCTGGCCGCCTTCTGGGCGGAGCAGTCGGCGGAGTTCAGCCGGTCGCTGCTGCGGGACGTGGTCACGCTGCGGCTCAGCGAGCACGGGGTGCGGATGCTGCGGCACATCGCCGACCCGGCCGCGCTCGACGACGCGCTCGCCTCGCTCCAGCCGGACGGGACGGTGCGGCTGGCGGTGGAGTCGGTGCCGGTGGCGTACTCGCAGGTGCTGCGGTTCGGGCCGGAGGCGGAGGTGCTGGACCCGCCCGAGCTGCGGGAACTGGTCGCCGACGCCGCCGCCCGCACGTCCGCCCTCTACCGGCCCTGACCGGCCTTCAGCGGTACTCGGCCGGGTCGGTGTCCTTGCCCGGCTCCCGTGCCTCCGTGATGAAGCTCCACACCCGCGGGCGGCTGCCGTCCACGTCCGTGAAGCCGTACGCGCCGGCCAGGTCCTCGCTGGAGACCGACCTGCCCGACCAGCGCTGCCGATCGGGGTCGGTGGCGAGGGCGGCGACGCCTCTGCCGACGTACGCGGGGGTCTCGGAGACCATCCAGGTGACGTCCACCTTCGCCTCGCGCCAGTTGTCCTCGGTGACGCCGAAGTTGTCGAGCATCGCCTCCGAGCGCAGGAACCCCGGCGTCACCGCCACCGCGGTCCCCCCGTACGGGCGCAGCTCGCGCGACCAGGCGAAGGCCAGCCGGTTCACCGAGACCTTGGCCAGGTCGTAGTAGACGTTCTCGCGGTAGCGGGTCTCGTTGAAGGCCCAGGTGCCGTCGGTGACCTCGACGACCAGGCCGCCCTCGTTCCTGATCAGCAGCGGGAGCAGGTGGCGGCTGCTGATGATGTGCGTGTCGACCGCCAGCCTGAGCAGCCGGAAGCCCTTGTCCATGTCGTGCTTCCAGACCGGGGTGTCCCAGGCCCAGAGGTGGTCGCTGCCCCACACGTCGTTCACCAGCACGTCGAGCCTGCCCTGCTCGCGCTCCACCCGCTCGGCCAGCGCCTCGACCTGGCCCGGGTCCAGGTGGTCGACCTGGACCGCGATGCCCGTCCCGCCGGCCGCGGTCACCAGTTCGGCCGTCTCCTCGATGGTCTCCGGCCGGTTCATCTCCGAACGCCGCTCCCGCGTGCTCCTGCCCGTGCAGTAGACCGTGGCGCCGGCCGCGCCCAGCGCCACCGCGATGCCCCGTCCCGTTCCGCGGGTCGCCCCCGCCACCAAAGCAATCATGTGGCCGATCGTTCCCCGAATACCCGACATCTCGTGTCATGTTTTTTCATATAACCCTGTGATAAGTACGGAGTTACTATGAACAGCGAATTCGAGCTCCGCGGGGTCAACCATGTCGCGCTTGTCTGCTCGGACATGAAGCAGACCGTCGACTTCTACTCGGGCGTGCTGGGCATGCCGCTGATCAAGACGATCGAGCTGCCCATGGGCTGGGGCCAGCACTTCTTCTTCGACTGCGGGGGCGGGAACGCGCTGGCGTTCTTCTGGTTCCCGGACGCGCCGGAGGGCGTGCCGGGGGTGTCGGCGCCGAAGAACCTGCCGGATCGGGGGGAACTATTGTCGGCGGTCGGGTCGATGAACCACATCGCCTTCGACGTGCCGCCGGAGCGGATCGAGGAGTACCGGGAACGGCTCGTGGCCAAAGGGGTGGACGTGGGGGTGCTGCTCAACCACGACGACAGCGAGTTCGGGGTGGCGCCGGAGATGCACGACGGGGTGTTCGTCAGGTCGATCTACTTCAAGGATCCCGATGGGGTGCTGGTGGAGTTCGCGGCCTGGACGCGCCGGGTGGGGCAGCCGGGGGACGTCCACCACGACCCCAAAACCGCCGCCGACCGCACCGTCTGACCCACCAACGCGGCACCCGGCTTGACGGCACGACCCGCCACCCCACCGGGCCGGGCACCGTCGACGGCGCCGACCTCCACCGCACCCGACCCGCCGACGCGGCGCCCCGAAGCGCCGTCGCGTGTTACCGACCCATCACGGCGCCTACGACGGTCCCAGGACGTCGCGCCATGCCCGCACGCCGCCCTGCAACGGCCCGTCCTGTCCCGTTATCCGGGGTCTCGCCGGTGCGGTGGCTTGGTGGGGTGCGGGACCGTTCGTCGCGGGGAAGGGACCATTCGGCGATCAGGGGGAGGCGTGCGGCGGGTGAGTGTTTATGGTTTCTGTGGCGACGCGTGTGGCCCCCTGTCAAGGGCCAAAGATTTAGGCCAAACCGTAATATTGCCGACATTTGGATTAATACCGCCGCAAAGCTACTCTCCCTCCATTGACTACCCGTCAGGAACCGGTCACAGCCGGCTCCAGATCCACTCATCGGAGGGTTGATGACTACCGGGGAACCCGGGCAGCCACGCACCGACCGCAGCCCCTGGAACTGGCTGCTGATCCTGCCCATCGTGCTGCCGCTGCTGACGTTCCTGTTCAACGCCGACGAGCCCCGCCTGCTGGGCTTCCCGCTCTTCTACTGGCTGCAGCTGGCCTTCATCGTGGTCGGCGTCGTGTCCACGACCATCGTCTACAGGATGACCAAGTGAGCGCGCACACGACCGAGCTGGTCGTCTTCGTGCTGCTGTTCCTCCTGGTCACCGTCATGGGGTTCGTGGCCGCGCGGTGGCGGCGGCCGAACGACCTGGCCAGCCTCAACGAGTGGGGGCTCGGCGGGCGCAGCTTCGGGTCCTGGATCACGTGGTTCCTGGTGGGCGGCGACCTCTACACCGCCTACACGTTCGTGGCGGTGCCGGCGCTGGTGTTCGGCTCCGGCGCGATCGGGTTCTACGCGCTGCCGTACACGGTCGTGGTGTACCCGCTGGTGTTCCTGGTGCTGGCGCGGATGTGGTCGGTGTCGCACGTGCACGGGTTCGTCACCCCTGCCGACTTCGTCCGGGCCCGCTTCGGGTCTCCGACGCTGGCGCTGGTGATCGCGATCACCGGGCTGGTGGCGACGATGCCGTACATCGCGCTCCAGCTCATCGGCATCGAGGCGGTGCTGAAGGCGATGGGCATCACCGGGCACCTGCCGATCGTCATCGCGTTCGCGATCCTGGCCGCGTACACCTACCAGTCTGGCCTGCGAGCGCCCGCGCTGATCGCGTTCGTGAAGGACGCGCTGATCTACATCGTGATCCTGGCGGCCGTCATCTACATCCCGGCCAAGCTGGGCGGCTGGGACTCGATCTTCGACGCGGCCAAGGCCAAGTTCGACGCCACCCCGGTGCCGGGCGACGGCATCCTGCTGAACGCCAACAACCAGCTCCAGTACGTGACGCTGGCCTTCGGCTCGGCGCTGGCGCTGTTCCTCTACCCGCACAGCCTCACCGGCGTGCTGGCCTCGAAGAACCGCAACGTCATCAAGCGCAACATGTCGGCGCTGCCCGCCTACAGCTTCGTGCTCGGCCTGATCGCGCTGCTCGGCTTCATGGCCATCTCGGCCGGCATCAAGCCGGTGGTGAACGAGGCGGGCACGGCCGACACCAACACGATCGTGCCCCTGCTGTTCGACAAGATGTTCCCCGACTGGTTCACGGGCGTCGCGTACGCGGCCATCGGCATCGGCGCGCTCGTCCCGGCGGCGATCATGTCGATCGCGGCGGCGAACCTGTTCACCCGCAACATCTACCGCGAGTACTTCAACAAGACCGCCAGCGACGCCCAGGAGGCCAACGTCTCCAAGGTCGTGTCGCTGGTGGTCAAGGTGGGCGCGGTGCTGTGCATCCTGCTGCTCGACCCGCAGTTCTCGATCGACCTGCAGCTCATCGGCGGCGTGATCATCCTGCAGACGCTGCCGTCGGTGGCGCTGGGCCTGTACACGCGCTGGTTCCACAAGGGCGGCCTGATCGCCGGCTGGGCGGCCGGCCTGGCGACGGGCATGTGGATGCTGTACCTCACCCCGAACCCGGCCAAGCACCAGGAGCACTTCGGCGGCTCGGCGTTCGCGCTGTCGAACCTTGGCTTCGACACCAAGATGACGATCTACACCGGGTTCCTGGCGCTGGCCGTGAACCTGGTGGTGGCGGCGCTCGGCACGCTCCTGTTCCGGGCGACCAAGGTGGCGGACGGCGAGGACGCGACGGCCCGCGACGACTACTTCGCCGACGAGGGCGATCCGAAGGTCAAGGACCTGGACCTGACCGGTTCGCACTGATCCCCCGGGTGACGGCCCGTCCCGCTACGAGCGGGGCGGGCCGTCAGTCTTGCGGGTAGGCGGGGTTGGCGACCGCCAGCTTCGCCCGTACGGCCTGCTCCAGGGCGGTGACGAGCGCGTGGTCGTCCTCGATCCGGCCCTCGCGGATGGCGGCGGCCAGCTCGGCGTCGTCGGCCATGCCGAGCGCGGCCAGCCGCGCCGCGTGCTCGCGGGCCTGCTCCGGGCCGAGCGTGATCTCCCGTTCCACCATGCCGAGCACGTTGATCGCCACCCGCGCGTGGAAGCGCACCCGCCCGTCCACGGCCGGGAGCACGTCGCTCTGGAGGAAGTCGCGGACGGCGGCCACGAGCTGGGCCGCCGTGGGCACGTCGTGCGGAGCAGATGTCATCTGATTTCTCCTCAAGGCACTATTTATTCGCGTCCGATCGATGAACGGCTAGCCTGCGGCCATGCGCACAGAGTCTCCCACCGCCTCCCCCCTGGGCCCGCTCCCGGCGCTCGGGCCCCGGCTCATCCGGGCCGAGCTGTTCGTCGTGTTCTCGGTCTCCCTCGGCGCCAGCGGCCTGCTGGCGCTGCTGCGGCTGATCGGCTCGCTCACGGCGCCCGAGCAGCTGAAGGGCCAGCAGGCCGTGCTGGTCCGGTCGATGGCGCCCGGGCGGCCGTGGCTCGACCTGGCGCTGCAGCTCGCCGACATCGCCGTCAGCGTGGCGCCGGTCGCGCTGGTGGCGTACCTGATGGTGCGCTCCGGGGAGTCGCTGCGCACGATCGGCGTGGACTTCCGGGAGAAGGGCCGCGACACGGTGCGCGGGGCGGTGCTGGCGGCCGCGATCGGCGGAACCGGGCTGGCGTTCTACCTCGTCGTGTGGGCCACGGGCGTGAACCTGACCGTCGTCGCCGGCCAACTCCCCCAGGTGTGGTGGCAGGTCCCGGTGCTGCTGCTCGCGGCCGCGCAGAACGGGGTGCTGGAGGAGGTGCTCGTCGCCGGATACCTGCTGCACCGGCTCGGGCAGGCCGGGTGGACTCCGTGGAAGGCGGTCGCGGTGTCGGCGCTGCTGCGGGGGTCGTACCACTTGTATCAGGGGTTCGGCGGATTCGTCGGGAACGTCGTGATGGGCGTGGTGTTCGGGCGGCTCTACCAGCGCTGGGGGCGCGCGATGCCGCTGGTGGTGGCGCACACGCTGATCGACGCCGTCGCCTTCGTCGGGTACGCCTTCCTGCACGGCCGCGTGAGCTGGCTGCCCTGAAACCGTCCCGAAACCGTTGACCTGACAACTGGTTTCGGGTGAGATCCGGAACATGAGCTTCGCCGTTCCCGACGGTGTCCGGCCGATCCGCGACGCCGTCCACGCGTTCATGACCGAGCGGGTGGAGCCGGCCGAGCCGGTGCTGCACGCGGGCGGGCCCGAGGCCGCGGCGGCCCTGGACGAGCTGCGGTCCGAGGCCAGGAAGGAGGGCCTGTGGGCGCTCGGCCACCCGCGTGAGCTGGGCGGCGGCGGCCTGCCGTTCCTCGACTACGTCTACGTCAACGAGGTGCAGGGCCGCAGCGAGTACGGGCAGCTCGCGCTGGGCACGTTCACGCTGCAGGACTCGCTGATGCTGCACGAGCACGCCTCCCCCGAGCAGCGCGAGCGCTACCTCGAACCGCTCGTGCGGGGCGACATCTGGCCCAGCTTCGCCATGACCGAGCCGTCGATCTCCAGCAGCGACCCCACCCAGATCAGGACCGCCGCGGTGCTCGACGGGGACGAATGGGTGATCAACGGGCACAAGTGGTTCACGACCGGGGCCTCGCGGGCCGCGTACACGACCGTCATGTGCCGGACCGAGCAGGACGCGCCGCCCCATCTGGCCTTCTCCATGATCCTCGTGCCGACGGACACGCCCGGCTACCGCATCGTCCGCGAGACGCCCGTGCTGGGGCTCGACGGGGCGCACTGCGAGGTCCGGTACGAGGACGTCCGCGTCCCCGCCGCCAACCTGCTCGGCCCGCGCGGCCACGGGTTCGTCATCGCGCAGCGGCGGCTCGGCCCCGGCCGGATCTTCCACTGCATGCGCTGGCTCGGACAGGCGCAGCGCGCGTTCGACCTGATGTGCCGCAGGTTGCAGGAGCGGACCGCGTTCGGCGAGCCGCTGGCCGGGAAGCAGCTCATGCGCCAGCACGTGTTCGACTCCTACGCCGAGATCCAGGCCGCCCGGCTGCTCACGCTCCACGCCGCCGAGGCCATCGACGCGGGCTCGCAGGCCCGGGTGGAGATCGCCGCGATCAAGGTGGTCGGGGCGCGCACGCTGCACAACGTGATCGACCGGGCCATCCAGGTGTACGGCGCCGCCGGGCTCACCCCCGACACGCCCCTGGATCGGATGTACCGGCACGCGCGGGCCGGGCGGATCTACGACGGGCCCGACGAGGTGCACATCGACGCGGTGGGGAGGCGCATCCTGGGCGAGTACGCGGCGGGCGGCAACTGGGAGTTCGGCCTGCGATGACCCGGCTCCACGAGATCGTCGGCGAGGTGTTCGGGGCAGGCGCGTCGGTGCCCTTCAGCGCCCGGCTGCCGGGCGGGGCATCCCGGGAGACCTGGGCCCTCGACGTCGTCACGGGCTCCGAGCGGCACGAGCTGATCCTGCGGCTCGACTCCCCCGGGGCCGCGCTGGAGGCCGGCGCCCCGCTCGCGTCGGAGGCCACGCTCATGCGGGCCGCGTCCGGCGCCGGGGTGCCGGTGCCCGCGATCGTCGCCGCCGGGGAGTCGTACATCCTCATGACCCGCGTGGCCGGCGAGACCATCCCGCGCAGGATCCTGCGCGACGACGCCTACGCGGCGGCGCGGCCCCTGCTGGCCGGGCAGTGCGGGCGGGCCCTGGCCGCGATCCACCGCATGCCGCCCTCCTGCCTGGAGCAGGAGGCGCCGGAGGATCCGCTGCGGCGCTGGCGGGACGTGCTGGACCTGCTGGGCGAGCCGCACCCGGTGTTCGAGCTGGCGCTGCGCCGGCTGGCCGCCGACCGGCCCATCGACCGGCCCACCGGCACGCGGCGCACGGTCGTGCACGGCGACTTCCGCAACGGCAACCTCATCGTCGGGCCTGACGGCATCAGGGCGGTGCTCGACTGGGAGCTCGCCCACCTCGGCGACCCCCTCGAAGACCTCGGCTGGCTCTGCGTGAAGGCGTGGCGGTTCGGCTCGCCGCTGCCGGTGGGCGGCTTCGGCGCCTACGACGAGCTGATCGACGCGTACGAGGCCGCCGGCGGGGACCCGGTGGACCGGGACGCGCTGCGCTGGTGGGAGACGTTCGGCGTGCTCAAGTGGGGGATCATCTGCGTCATGCAGACCATGCGGCACCTGCGCGGCGGCGCCCGGTCGGTGGAGCTGGCCGCGATCGGCCGGCGCGTGTGCGAGAACGAGTGGGACCTGCTGCGCATGCTCCGGGGAAAACCCGTTGCCCCGGCGTGACCCCGGACCGCACGCTTGACCGGTGACCATCCTGGAAGCGTCCCATCTGGTCAAGCGGTTCGGCGGGGTCACCGCCGTGCGCGACCTCAGCCTCACCGTGGGCGAGGGCGAGGTCGTCGGCCTGCTGGGCCCCAACGGCGCGGGCAAGTCGACCACCCTCCACATGCTGCTCGGCCTGATCACCCCCGACGCGGGCACGATCCGGCTGTTCGGCCTCGAGCTGGCCCGGCACCGCACCGAGACGCTCAGCCAGGTCAACTTCGCCGCCAGCTACGTGGACCTGCCCGGCGTGCTGCACGTGCACGAGGTGCTCGACGCGTTCGCCCGGCTCTACGCGCTGCGCCACCCGCGCCGCCGGGTGGAGGAGATGATCGAGCTGTTCGAGCTGGGCCCGCTGCGCAGGCGGAAGGTGATGGACCTGTCGTCGGGCCAGCGCACCCGCGTGCACCTCGCCAAGGCGCTGCTCAACGCGCCCAGGCTGCTGGTGCTCGACGAGCCCACGGCCAACCTCGACCCCGACGCCGGCGACCGGGTCCGCAGCCTGCTGTCCCGCCTGGCCAGGGAGGAGGGCAGCGCCATGCTGATCACCTCGCACAACATGCGCGAGGTCGAGCGCATGTGCGACCGGATCCACTTCATGTCGGACGGCGTCGTCGTGGCCGCCGGCAGCGCCAAGGAGTTGGCCGGCCACTACGGGGCCGAGGACCTGGAAGAGGTGTTCCTGAAGGTGGCACGCGGATGACCACGCCGATGACCACGGTGACTCTGCCCCCGTTGAGCCTGGCCGCCCGGCGCACGCGCGTCATGGGCGTGGTCCGGCGCGACTTCGCGGCGCTGCGGCGCAGCCCGGTCAGGATGTTCGAGATCCTGTTCTGGCCGACGATCGAGCTGGTGCTGTGGGGCTTCGTGACGCTGTTCCTGCAGGCGCAGCGGGTGCCGTTCGTGGTGGCGTTCCTGCTCGGAGCGGTGCTGCTCTGGCAGGTGCTGCAGAAGGCCAGCAACGAGATCTCGATCGCGTTCCTGGAGGACATCTGGTCGCGCAACCTGCTCAACGTGCAGGTCAGCCCGCTGTCGAGCGTCGAATACCTGGCCGGGCTCGTCCTGTTCTCGCTGGGCAAGGTGGCGTTCGCGGTGGCCGTGATGGCCGGGCTGGCCCTCGGCCTGTACGGGTTCGGGCTGTCGAGCATGGGCGTGGGGCTGGTGCCGTTCATGGGGATCCTGCTCGTCCTCGGCTGGTCGCTGGGCCTGGTCGGCATCGCGGCGGTGCTCCGCTTCGGCGAGAACGCGCAGGTGATCGCCTGGTCGCTGGTGTTCGTGGTGCAGCCGCTGGCCGGGATCTTCTACCCGATCTCGGTGCTGCCCGAGCCGCTGCGGACGATCTCGTGGCTGCTGCCCGCCTCGCACGTGTTCGAGGGCATGCGCACGGTCATGGGCGGCGGCGCGGTGCCGTGGGACCGGCTGGCCTGGGCGGGCGGGCTCAACGTGGTCTACCTGGCCGGCACGGTGGGGCTGTTCGCCTGGGCGCTCAGGTATGCCCGGCGGCATGGGAAGCTCTCCCGTTTCGGGGACTGACGGCGGCGGGCTGCCGGACGAGGGCCGCGGCGATCACGTCCACCAGGCCCTCGACCACCTGTACGCGGTCCACCTCGGGGTGCTCCAGCCACCAGTCGCCGGTCGTCTGCACCATGCCGACGAACGCGTGCCCCAGCACCTGCGCCCGCACTGGGTCGGCCACCGCGCGCTCGCCGGCCAGCAGGCCGCCGAGCTCCTCGCCCAGCCCCCGCACGAGCGCGGTCATGTGGGAGCGGAACCTCGAGTCCTCGGCGCTGGCCCGGTGGAACAGGAACCGGTAGAGGTTGCGGTTGGCCGAGATCAGGTCGAGGTAGACGCCGATGGTCGCCCGCGCCCGGCCCCGCAGGTCGGCGCCAGGGGCGACGAGCTCGGGGCGCAGCTGGGCGATGACCGTGCGCACGTGGCGGTCGGCCAGCGCCTGGTAGAGGCCGCTCTTGTCGCCGAAGTGGCGGTAGAGGATGGGCTTGGTGATGCCGGCCTCGGCGGCGATGGCCGCCATCGAGACCTCGGGGCCCTGGGTCAGGATGACCCGGTCGGCTGCGTCGAGCAGCGCTCTGCGCCGGTCGGGGTCCCGTCCACTCACCCGCCCAGGATAGGCCGCCCCGGAATCCGCCCTTCATCTGCCCAGGACGGACCGCAACCGGCCGGGCAGCAGCGCCGAGAGCACCAGGAGCGCGCCGATGATCGTGTAGAGGCCGGTCATCCCGGCCATCGTGCCGGGCGGCTCGGTCAGCTCGGCCCAGGGGACGCCGTTCGGCTGCGACCACGGCAGGCCGCCCTCCCGCGCCCAGGGCAGGCTGCCCGCCACGCCGAGCGCGGCGTTCAGGTCGAGGGCGAACACGGCCCCCGCCGCCGCCAGCGGGATGCCGCAGCCGAGGGCCGCCGCGGGCCAGGCGGTCAGGAGGGTGACGATGACGGCCACCGCGACCAGGTAGCCGAGCGCCGCGGGCGACGGCCCGAACGTGGCGCTGCTCGTACGCAGGGCTCTGGCGGCCGCCTCGGTCAGGTAGTAGACGGGCACGAGGGCGGCCACGCCTGCGGCGGCTCCCACCAGATGTCGATTCTCACGGGTCACACCGCCTTCGTCCCCGCCTCGTACGCCGATTACGCACGTCAGACCGCTGTCCGCTGGCAGCGCGACCGCCTTTACGTCGTAGATCACACGTTCGCCTCGAAATCGCGAAATTACTGGAAAATACTGGGACTGTTGGTACGCTCGCGCCATGAGTGACCGGCTGGACGATCTCGAACGGCGGATCGACGAGCTCCGGGCGGGCGTGCGCAAGGCGATGCGGGTCAGGGACGGCGCCACGGCCCGCGCCCTGCGCGCCGAGCTGCGTACCGCGGAGCGCGAATGGGACGCCCTCGTGAGCGGCGAGCCGGCTCAGGCCAAGCCGGAGCCACCGCGCCTGGTGACCGTGCGCGAGCAGGTGAACCAGGGGCTGCGGCTGCTGGGCGCGGCCGCCCAGCCGCGGCTCGTCGTGGCCGTCAGCGACGTGTTCTTCGGCGGCACGATCCGCAGCGCCCAGCTCACCAGCCTGCGCAGGGACGAGGAGCGCTCGTTCCGGTCGTCGCCGCACGGGCGGCCGTACTACCTGTGCGCCGCGCTGACCGACCGCCTCTCCCCCGCCCGGGGGCTGCTCACGCTCAGCACCTGGCCGCTGGAGCGGCGGGTGGTCGGTCCGCTCAGCCCTCGCGTCGACTTCCTGACCTGCGCCATCGCGGTGGCCTCGCACGAGTCGGCCGACGGGCGGGCCGACCGGTTACTCCTGCGGATGGCCAGGAACATCCCCGGCGCCACTGACGGCACGCTGGGCCCGTCCGACCCGGATCGGGTGATCGAGGCGGCCCGCGCCGAGCTGCGCGTGCACGGCGACCGCGACACGCGGGATCGCGCCGAGCTGGCAGAACGCGCCGCGGCGCAGCTCGGTGACGCCGCCCGCCTGTTCGGCGCCGCTACGCTGAGCACGATCAAGAAGGAGAACGCGAAGTGAGCGGCTTGAAGCGCGAGGGCGAACACATCCAGCGGCTTGACGCGTTGCGCGGCACGACGCCGCCCCGCCCGCACGACGCCCGCGCCATCGCGGCCCTGGCCGCCAACCCCGGCTGCACCCGCCGGGCCCTGCTCGACGGCGCCGGCATCGACAAGGACGCCGCCGCCCGCCACCTCGGCTTCCCGGCGCCGTTCGGCCAGTCGCCGTTCGCGATCACGCGCGGCAACATGTTCGAGGCGCTGGTCAAGGCCGACGGGTGCGCGGAGCTGCTGCGGATGCTGCGCGAGCTGCTGCGCCTGCCGGTCGCCGAGGTCGCCTACCACGACGTCGAGAACGTCGGCGCCCACCTGCGCCACGCCCACACCCGCGCGCTGATCGACCGCGCGGCCCGCGACGGCCAGGACGCGGGCACGCTGTACGACCACCCGCTGCTCACCCTGGAGATCGCCGGCCACACCGCCTACCTGGAGCCCGACGTGGTGGCCTTCCAGCTCGGCGGCCGGTTCCACATCGTGGAGATCAAGTCGTTCGCGGTGATCGACGGTCAGGCCGACCCGGCGGCGGTGGCCGCGGCCGCGCGGCAGGCGGCGGTGTACGTGCTGGCGCTGCGCACGCTCCTGGAGGAGCTGGGCCACGACCCGGCGAAGGTCTCGCACGACGTGGTCCTGGTCTGCCCCGAGAACTTCGCCAACCGGCCTGTCGCGACCCTCGTCGACGTGCGCAAGCAGATGGCCGTGCTGCGCCGCCAGCTCACCCGGATGACCACCCTCGACCGGCTGCTCGAAGGGCTGCCCGACGACCTCACGTTCGACCTGCGGCCCGGCGAGGACGGGCGGCCCACCCGGCCCGTCGCCGAGCTGGGCGACGCGCTGCGCAGGGCGACCGCCCGCTACGCGCCCGACTGCATGTCCGCGTGCGACCTGTGCTTCTTCTGCCGCGACGAGGCCCGCCAGGAGGGCGCCTCCGACCTGCTCGGCCGGCAGGTGCGCGACGAGCTGGGCGGGGTGGCCTCGGTGGCGGAGGCGCTCGGGCTGGCCGACGGCGCCCACGACCCCGCCGAGGGCCAGGAGGAGATCGCCCGGCTGCTTCGCAACGCCGAACGCCTGCGCAGGGAGTGCCTCACGTGAGCATGCTGACCTCGCTCGCGCGGCTGCGGGCCCTGGAGGAGGGCATCGCGCAGCCCGTCGCGACCGTCAGGCACTGCCATCTGTCGGACCGGCCGATGGTGTTCATCCCGCTCAAGCTCTCGGGCGAGGCCGCCGCGCCGCTGGCCGCCATGCTCGGCACCGACCGGGACCGGCCGCGCCTGCTCGTGGTGACCCAGCCGCGCAACCGCGACCTGCGCTTCGCCTGGGCCGCCGAGCTGGCCGGGGTGCTGCTGCCGTACGTCGAGGGCTTCATGGCCGACACCGAGACGGTGGAGCGCAAGAACGCCGACCCCTACGAGCGCGTGCTGGACGCGCCGCAGCTCATCGTGCCCAACCAGACCGGGGTGGCCTTCACCAGGCTGCTCGGCCGCTCCACCCGCTTCCGCCGGGCCGACGGGCCCTATCCGGTGCCCGAGGCGGTGCCGCTGCTGGGGCGGTGGCTGACGTACTTCGCGGAGCGGGCCGCCTACCCGGGCTCGTCGATGATGCTGGCCGCGACCGAGGAGCTGGGCCGGCACTGGGCGAGCGGGCAGAGCTCGCTGGAGGACGCCAACCTGGCCGCGCTGCTGGCCTGGATCACCAGGGGGCCGGACGACGAGGCCGAGGACCCGCTGATCTGGCCGCCCGCCGGGCCCGCGACCGATCCGGGGTTCGACGCGGAGGTGCTGTCGCCGGCGATGGACAGCGAGTCGCCCGAGCGCATCACCGAGGCGCTGCGCACCCAGCTCGAGCCGACGTGGCGGCTCATGTGGCAGGCCGTCGAGCTGCTGGCCGGGCTGGAGGAGGGTTCGAGCGCCGCGCAGCGGTGGGAGCAGGACCGCGGCTCGTTCAGCGGCATGGCGGTGCACATCGCCGAGGGGGCGCCGCCGCAGGCCAGGCGCGACGGGGCGGTGGCCGCCGCGGCCAAGCTGGCCCGCATGGAGCGGGCCCAGGCCGCGTACGACGTGCAGCGCGCCTACGACGACCCCCTGGTCATGGCCGAGTACCGGCTGACCGGGGAGGCGTTCGCGGGCGAGGTGATCGAGACCGTCCCCGACAACACCGAGGGCGAGGGCCGCTCCCGCAAGCTCCGCCCGCTCGTGGTGATCAAGACCGACGACCCGGTACGCCTGGCGCCCGGCACCTCGCTGGGCACCCCGCAGCGCCGCGGCCAGGGCGCCGAGCTCGTGGAGGCCGGCCAGGGCCTGGTCACCCTGAAGATCACCAAAGGCATGGGCCGGGGCAGGACGGCCGCGCCGGGAGCGGTGCCCGAGGTCGGCGAGCGGGTCTGCTACACCTCGCTGACCGACGACTTCCAGGGCTCCCCCCACCTGCCCGACTCCGAGGCCACGCCGTGGACGCACGGCGGGCCACCGCAGGAGTACGTGCCCGACGACGAGGACGCCCAGGAGGAGTGGTCGTGACCGACAGCCCGGAGCAGGTCATCAGGAACGTCCTCGCCGACCTGCCCCGGCACCGCGGCGTCGTGGTCGACTCGCCGCCCGGCGCGGGCAAGTCCACGCTGGTGGTGCGGGCGGCGGCGCACATCGCGGCGACCGGCGAGCCCCTGATGATCGTCGCCCAGACGAACGAGCAGGTCGACGACCTGGTGACCCGCATCTCCGAGAAGCACCCCCACCTGACGGTGGGACGGCTGTCGGCCGGTGGCTACGTGCCGCCGCTGCGGCTGCTGGAGCTGGCCGGCGTCCGGGTCGGCACCCGGATCCAGGATCTCGGCGACCCGGACATCGTCATCGCGACCGCCGACAAGTGGGCCTGGATCGGCGGCCGGGTGTGGCCGTGGGCGATTGTGGACGAGGCGTACCAGATGCGCTCGGACAAGCTGCTGCGGATCGCGGGGCTGTTCGAGCGGGCGCTGTTCGTGGGCGATCCGGGGCAGCTCGACCCGTTCTCGATCGTGGACGGGGACCGGTGGTCGGGGCTGTCGTGGGATCCGCTGCAGAGCGCGGTGTCGGTGCTGCTGCGCCACAATCCGGACATCCCGGTGCACCGGCTGCCGGTGTCGTGGCGCCTGCCGGCCTCGGCCGCGCCGGTGGTGTCGCAGGCGTTCTACCCGTTCACCGGGTTCCGGTCGGGGACGTCGCACGGCGATCGGCGGCTGGAGCTGGTGACCGGCGGCATGGGGACCGTGCACGACCGGGCGCTGGAGGAGGCCGCCCGGTCGGGATGGGCGCTGCTGGAGCTGCCCAACCGGCACACCGTGCGTACCGACGGGGAGGCCGTGCAGGCGGTGGCCCTGCTGGCCGAGCGCCTGCTGCAGCGCGGCGCCATTGCCTCCTCCGAGCAGGGCGAGCGGCCGGTGACGGCGGACCGCATCGCGGTCGGGGCCGCCCACCGCGACCAGGTGGCCGCCATCCGGGCCGCCGGGGTGCCGCCGGAGATCACCGTGGACACCGCGAACCGCCTGCAGGGGCGCGAGTACGACGTGACCGTCGTCCTGCACCCGCTGTCCGGCCGCCGCGACGCCACGGCCTTCCACCTGGAGTCGGGGCGGCTGTGCGTGCTGGCGTCGCGGCACCGGCACGCCTGCGTCGTGGTGGCCCGGGCGGGCATCGCCGAGCTCCTGGACGCCCACCCCTCGGCGGAGCCGGTGCAGCTGGGGGTGCCGGTCAAGTTCCCCGACGGCTGGGAGGCCAACCAGTCGATCCTCGACCACCTGTCCCACCACCGCGTCTGAGAACGCCGGTCCTCAGACGCGGTGCTGCCAGACGTCGATGACCAGGACGGGGCGCATGCCCGCCGACTCGTAGAGCCCGAGCGCCGGGGTGGTGTTGTTGGAGTCGACGTGCAGGATCGTGCCCTTGCGGCCGCGCGCCGCGTCGGCGGCGAAGGCGTGGCGGAGCAGGAAGCGCCCCAGGCCCCGGCCCCGGAACTCCGGGACGACCGCGAGCGTGGCCACGTAGCCGCAGCCCTCGTCCGGGACGAACTGGTTGTTGGCGATCAGCACCCCGGCGGGGCGGCCGTCGAGGCGGGCCAGGGTGAGCTGGGCCCAGTCCGTCGTCGACTGCGCCTGGCGGCGCGAATACCACACGTCGTAGTCGACCGGCACGAACCCGAAGTGCTCGGCGAAGCCCTCCTGGTGCACCCGGTGCGCCGCGCGCCGCGCGTCGTCGCTCTCCCCCGTGTGCAGGGTCAGCCCGGCGGGCGGGGCGGGCGGCGCCACGGGCGCCCCGTGGTCGATGCGGTGGTCGATGCGCATGCGGTGGAAGCTGGTGCCGGGCGAAAAGCCGCGTGCCTCGGCCGTGGCCCGCTTGGCGGTGTCGGCGCGGTAGATGCCGATGTGCAGGGTGGCGCCGTCGTGGCCGGCCTCGGCGGCCAGCTCGCCGGCCCGTCCGATCACCAGGGGCCAGAGCCGGTCGTCCAGGCCCGCCCGCCCCAGATCAGGGCCGGGCCGTACGATCACCTCGACGTCCACCGTGTCGCTGTCGCCGACGCGGCACGCCCAGGCCCACCCGTCGAGCCGGCCGTCGCCGTCGCGGGCGAGCCAGCCGTCCCTGTCGCGGTCGAAGCCGGGCTCGGCCAGCTCGTCGGCGACGTCGTCGAGCGTCATGTCGGGAGAGCCGATCACCGTGGTGTCGTAGGCCGCGATCAGCTCATGGATGGCCGCGGCGTCTTCCACGCGCGGGCGGCCGAGGGTGTGGTGCATAGCGGGGATTGTCCACAAAACACCGGCCGCGCGCCTCCCATTTTTTTCCCGAGATCGGAACGGGAGGCGCGCTCTGCCGGGTGCTCAGCCCGCCGCGGGGCTGACGGCCTGCTCGTCCTTGGCGGGCGCCGGGGCGCCGCCGCGCAGCGGGATCTCCTTGACGAACGCGGCCAGCACGGGCACGACGACCGCGAACAGGATGGCCCACCAGAAGACGCCGGAGATGGAGGTCGCCAGCGACTCCAGCAGCCCGGTGCGCATCTGCGCGGGCATCTGGGCGACCGCGCCGGGGTCCATCCTGCCGCCGCTCTTGGCCACCCGCTCGGCCGCCTGCGCGCCGAAGCGAGAGGTCAGCTCCGACAGGAGGTGGTTGTTGAAGATCGCCCCGAACAGCGAGACGCCGAACGAGCCCCCGATCGACCTGAAGAACGTGGTGGCGCTGCTGGAGACGCCCAGGTCCTTCTGCTCGACGCTGTTCTGCGCGATGAGCATCGTGGTCTGCATGAGGAAGCCCATGCCGAGGCCGAGCACGGCGATGTAGACGCCGGTGACCCAGGAGGCCGTGTGGACGTCCATCGTGGACAGCAGCCACATGCCCACCGCCATGCCGATCCCGCCGAGCACCGGGTAGATCTTGTACTTGCCCGTGACGGTGATCGCCTTGCCCACGAACAGCGACACGACCATCGCGGCGCCCATCATCGGCAGCATCAGCAGGCCGGAGTTGGTGGCAGTGGAACCCTGCACCATCTGCTGGAACAGCGGCAGGAAGTTGATCGCGCCGAACATGGCGAAGCCCAGCAGGAAGCCGATGATCGAGATCAGCGTGAAGTTGCGGTTGGCGAAGAGCTGCAGCGGCATGATCGGCTCCTCGACCTTCCGCTCGACCGCGACGAACAGCGCCAGCGTGACCACGGCGATCGCGACGAGGGAGAGGATCTGCCAGGAGCCCCACGCGTACTCGTTGCCGCCCCAGGTCGTGATGAGCACCAGGGCGGTGATGCCGACGGACAGCAGGCCCGCGCCCGCCCAGTCGATGCGCACCTTGTTGCGCAGCTTCGGAAGGTGCAGCTGCGTCACGATCATGGCCAGCGCGATCGCGCCGATCGGCAGGTTGACGTAGAAGGCCCAGCGCCAGTCGATGTTGTCGGTGATGAAGCCGCCGACCAGCGGGCCCGCGATCATCGCCAGCGACATGACGCCGGCCATGATGCCCTGGTACTCGCCGCGCTCGCGGGGCGGCACCAGGTCGCCGATGATCGCCATGACGTTCACGATGAGGCCGCCCGCGCCGAGCCCCTGGATCGCGCGGAACGCGATCAGCTCGGCCATGCCGCCGTCCGGCCCGCCGAGCAGCGACGAGCCCGCCATGCCGCAGAGCGCGGAGCCGACCATGAAGATGACGATCGAGATGATGAAGATGGTCTTGCGACCGTACAGGTCGCCGATCTTGCCCCAGATCGGCGTCGAGACGGTCGTGCCCAGCACGTACGCCGTGACGACCCACGACAGATGCGTCAGACCGCCGAGCTCCCCGACGATGCGCGGCATGGCCGTGCCCACGATCATGTTGTCGAGCATCGCCAGGACCATGGCTAACATCAGTCCCGGCAGAACGACCATGACCTCACGGCGTCGTCCGACTGCCTCCGCCACCAGACACCCCCCATTTGCATTTTGGATCTTGCTTACTTGCCGCCCGGCAAGCATAGAATAAGGTAGATACTTACTTGCCGGCCGTCAAGTCGAAAAGGTGTGAAGTGCGGGAAGACACTCGGACCCGGATTCAGGAGATCGCGCTCCGGCTGTTCACCGAGCAGGGATACGAGGCGACGTCACTGCGGGAGATCGCCGAGGAGCTCGGAGTGACGAAGGCCGCCCTGTACTACCACTTCAAGACGAAGGACGACATCGTCACGAGCCTGGTCGGCAACCGGCTGGTCGAGCTCGAGGAGCTCCTGGCGTGGGCCCGGAGCCGGCCGAAGACGCCGGAGACGCGGCGCGAGCTGGTCGAGCGCTACGCCGCGGGGATCAGGCGGACCCAGCACATCGGGGTGGCCAGGTTCCTGGAGCGCAACCAGACCGCCCTGCGTGACCATCCGACGCTCACCAAGACCCGCGAGCTGATGATGGAGCTCGTGGCCGAGCTGAACGAGCCCGGCGCCACGCCCGTCGAGCGCGTCAGCCGGGCGACGGCGCTGTTCGCGATACACGCGGGGAAATGGATGATCGAGGAGGGCCGGCTGTCCGAGGACGAGGTCGACAAGGCCTCCCTGGAGGTTGCCATGCGCCTGCTGGAGCCATAGCTTCCGGCCCCCGAACCTCTGACGGGACGATTGACGCACCGTAACGGGGGAAGGGGACTGAGCACGCATCCAGACAGAAGGAGGAGGCCCCGAATGGAGGCCACGATAGCGCTCCGACTGCCCAGGGATGCGGCGAGCGTCCCCCTGATAAGGAAGATGCTGGACGGCACGCTGCGTTCCCTCGGCGTCGATCCGCAGATCCGTGACGACATCGAACTCATGCTCACCGAGGCGTGTTCCAACGTGATCAGACACGCGGAGCCAAGCGACGACTATACGGTCAGCGCGTCCGTGCTCGATGACCGGTGCGTCATCAAGGTCATCGACAACGGAGAAGGCTTCGACCCGAACATGATCATCAACCCCGAGCCGGGCTCCGAGCACGGGCGCGGACTGCTGATCATGCGCGCGCTCGCCGACGACATCCGGTTCGTCAACAGGCACGAGCACGGCGCGGTGGTCTGCCTGGAGAAGCGGCTGCGGTACGCGCCGGGGGCGGCCGGGCTCCACCTCATGGCCATGTGAGCCGGCCCGCCCCATCCTTCAGAGGCGTGTGTGCCGATCCACCGGCCGATGCCCGCGGATCCGCGGGCCGCGCGGGTGCCCGTGTTCCCTGGAGCGGGCGGCGCCGAGCAGGAAGCGGCGGCGCGTCCCTGACGTGCTCCCGCTCAGCTCCGCCCGCAACCGGGCGGGAACGGCGTCGCCGCTGCGTTTGAGCGTCAGCCTCGGCCCGCGCCGGGCCAGCCTGGTCAGCCGCCGCCACAGGCCGCGCCAGTCGGCCACCATCGAGCCGGCCAGGCACCCGAGGACGACCAGCGCGACCACCGAGATGGCCAGCACGGCAAGGACGATGAGCAGGAGCACGACGGCGAGGGAGCCGATCGTGCCGAGCACCTCCATCATTCGGCGGAGAATGCCCGGCGCTCAGCGCTTTATGCCAAATTTCCGGGATAGATCGTCCTTACTCCAGCGCGCTATCGCTGCGCAGGTCGAACCGGCCCGGCAGGATGTCGAGCCGGCGCAGTATCACGCCCTCGCGCAACGCCCACGGGCACACCTCCAGCCGGTCCACCTCGAACAGGTCCATGGCCGCGTCGGCGACCAGCGCCCCGGCCGCGAGCTGCGCCGCCCGCCCCTCGGACACGCCGGGCAGCTGCGCCCGCTCGGCGCCGCCCATGGTGGTCAGCTTGACCGCCCAGTCGGCCATGGCCTGCCTGGACAGCGGGCGGGAGACGTAGGGGCCGTCGCTGGAGGGCGCCGCGCCGGCGATCCTGGCGAGCTGCTTGAACGTCTTGGAGGTGGCCACCGCGCGGTCGGCCTCGCCGTTCCTGACGACGTCGCCGACCGTGCGGGCGATCTCGGTCCGTACGTGCTTGCGCAACTTGCGCACCTCCTCGGCGGACGGCGGATCGGCGGTGAACCAGTCACGCGTCAGCCGCCCGGCGCCCAGCGGCAGCGAGACCGCCACGTCGGGCTCCTCGTCCACACCGGAGGCGATCTCCAGCGAGCCGCCGCCGATGTCGAAGACCAGCAACCGCCCCGACGACCACCCGTACCACCGCCGCACCGCCAGGAACGTCAGCCTGGCCTCGTCACGCCCGGACAGCACCTCGATGTGCACGCCGCTGCGCTCCTCGACCTGTGCCAGGACCTCCACGCCGTTGGCCGCCTCGCGCACGGCCGAGGTGGCGAAGGCCAGCAGGTCCTCGACCCCCTTGTCCTCCGCCAGGTGCACGGCCTCCTCGACGAAGGCGCCGAGCCGCTCGACGCCCTCGTCAACGAGCCGGTTGTCCTCGCCCAGGTATTCCGTGAGGCGGAGCCCCTCCTTGTGGGAGTAGGCGGGCATCGGCCGGGCGCCCCTGTGGGCGTCGACGACCAGTAAATGGACAGTGTTCGAGCCGATGTCCAGCACGCCGAGTCGCATGGGAAAACGCTACCGTTATGCGGCTTTTACAGCGAAGTTGAGTCGGAAGTGGTTGAGCATGGCCGGCAGCGCCCCCTCCAAGCGTACGGACGGTCTGACTGAGCGCTCGCGCAGGACGGCGTCCAGGAGGGCCGCGGCGGTGAACAGCACGAGGTCCTCCCCCGCGCAGCTCGCGAACCCGGCGCTGAACGGCACGCCCGCCCACTCGCCGCCGCCGTCGCGCCACAGCTCGGGGCGGTAGGAGTCGCCGGGCTCGGCCCTGTTCACGTACGGGCTGTAGATCGCCGCGGTGGTGCCCTCGGGGACGTCCCATCCGGTCGGGCCGACGGCCTCGCGCACGATGGTGACCGTGATGGGCCAGAGCCGCACGGACTCCAGCACGGTGGCCCTCAGGTCGGCGGGCCCCTGCTGGGCGGCGGCCAGCGCGAGCGCCCGGTAGGCCGCGGCGGCGGCCCCGTCGAAGGCGAACAGCCAGTGCGGCACCTGCCCCTCGGGATGCACGTCGGCCGCGGCGCGCGCGCGGGCCAGCTCGGCCGCCAGGCTGCCCGGCTCGGCCCGGGCCAGGTGCCCGGCCAGCCGGCGCCGGAAGGCGTTGAACACGTCGGTGCGGAGCCCGCGCAGATCCGACCAGTTGGCGTCGGCGCGCAGCCGGTCGAGCTGCCGGGTGAGGATCACGTCGTCCCGCGCCCCGTCGCCGAGCACGATGCGCCGCACGATCCGCCAGTGCGTGGCGTGGAAGCGCGGCCAGGTCAGCAGCCCGTGGCGGGGCAGCGTGGCGGCCTCCTCCTCGACGACCCGGGCGAAGGGGGCGAAACCGGAGCAGAGCACCTGGTCGTTCAGGGCGCGCCGGCGCTCGCGCAGGCCGGGTTCGCGGGTGATCAGCAGGCCGTCGGGCTGGAAGTGGCCGAGCGCGCCGCGTTTCGCCCTGGTCGCCGGGGTGAAGTCCCGGTCGTCGAGCACCGCGCGCACGTCGCGCGCGGCCAGCGGCAGCATCACCCAGCCGCGTCCGGGCACCCGTACGAGCAGCGGGCCCTCGCCGTGCTCGGCGCGCAGCCGGGCGAGCAGCCGGATCGCCCGGCCGTCGGCGTCGGCGAGCTCCGCCAGCCGCACCGCGTACGGGCGGCGCGCGACGGGGCCCTGCGCGATCGACGGCAGCGCCACCGCGGCGGCCAGGGCCAGGGTCTCTTCGGCCGTGACCCGGGGCAGCCGTGTGATCGTGGACATGTTCCAGGGACTACCCTTCCTTGGTGTCGTGGACACGTTTGGGGGACTTTTGAGCACTTGCTGTGGGCCGGGCAGAGACGGCGCAGCCGCGCAACCGTACGCGGGGCCCTACGCGCAGCCGGTGATCGCCGTGCGGCGGGAGGCGCCGCGCGGGATGGTGCGCGTGCCCGGCGGAACGTTCCTCATGGGCGGCGAGGACCCCGACGGGCGGCCCGAGGACGGCGAGGGGCCGGTGCGCGAGGTGCGGCTGGACCCGTTCATGATCGATCCGACGTGCGTGACGAACGCGCAGTTCGCCACGTTCGTGAAGGAGACCGGCTACGTCACGGAGGCCGAGCGGATCGGCTGGTCGTTCGTGTTCACCCAGTTCGCCACGGGCGGGGTGATGGACGCCAGTGTGCCCGGCGCGCCCTGGTGGGCGGGCGTCGAGGGCGCCTCGTGGCGCTCGCCGGAGGGCCCGGGGTCGTCGGCCGGCGACCGGCAGAACCACCCCGTCGTGCACGTGTCCTGGAACGACGCGACCGCGTACGCCACGTGGGCGGGCAAGCGGCTGCCCACGGAGGCGGAGTGGGAGATGGCCGCCCGCGGCGGCCTGGAGCGCAAGCGCTACCCGTGGGGCGACGAGCTGGCGCCCAAGGGGCGGCAGCGGTGCAACATCTGGCAGGGCCGCTTCCCGGTGGCGCCGAGCAAGGGGACGGTGCCGGTCAAGTCGTTCCAGCCCAACGGGTACGGCCTCTACAACGTCTCCGGCAACGTCTGGGAGTGGACGGCCGACTGGTGGGGTACGGCCTGGGAGGCGTTCGCCGACAACCCGGCCGGTCCCGCGCAGGGCACGGCGAAGGTGATCCGCGGCGGCTCGTACATGTGCCACGACTCCTACTGCAACCGCTACCGCGTGGCCGCCCGCACCTCCAACACGCCTGACTCCTCCACCGGGCACACGGGTTTCCGCTGTGCGGCCCTAGTCTGATCGCATGTCACGAACCCTGCGACTGTTGATCACCGGCGGCGGCACCGGTGGTCACACCTATCCGGCTCTGACCACCCTGTCGGCCGTCCAGCGGCGTCAGGTGCCCCACGACGTGCTCTGGGTGGGCACGGCCAACGGCCTGGAGGCGCGGATCACGTCCGAGCACGGCATCCCGTTCAAGGCGATCACCACGGGCAAGCTGCGCCGCCGTCCGAACCTCAAGGAGCTGGGCACCAACATCGCCGACGTCTTCCGCATCCCGATCGGGGTGCTGCAGGCGGTGGGGCACGCGGCCCGCTACCTGCCGGACGTGGTGTTGTCGACCGGGGGCTACGTGGCGGTGCCCATCGGGGTCGCGGCCAAGCTGATCCGCCGGCCGCTGGTGATGCACGAGCAGACGACCGTCGTGGGGCTGGCCAACCGCATCCTGGCCAGACTGGCGACCAGGATCGCGCTGTCGCACGAGTCGTCGCTGGACTATTTGCCCGCCTCCGCCCGCTCGAGGGCCGTGGTGACCGGAAACCCGATCAGGCCCGAGCTGCTGCAGGGCAACCGGGCGGCGGCGTACGACCTGTTCGGGCTGACGTTCGAGGTGCCGCTGATCTACGTGACGGGCGGCGCGCAGGGCAGCAAGCAGGTCAACACCCTGATCGCGGAGATCCTGCCGCGGCTGCTGCCGCACGCGCAGGTCGTGCACCAGTGCGGGCCGGCGTGGATCGACCAGATGCGGGCCGTGGCGCTGCCCGTGGACCTGGCCGATCGCTACCATCCGGTGCCGTACGTGGGCGGGGAGCTGGCCGACCTGTTCGCCGCCGCCGACGTGGTGATCTCCCGCAGCGGGGCGGGGACGGTGTCGGAGCTGACCGCCATCGGCAAGCCCTCCGTGCTGGTGCCCCTGATCCCCACCGGGGGTGACGAGCAGCGCAAGAACGCCGCGTACCTGGTGTCGGCGGGGGCGGCCCGGGCCCTGCTGGAGCCGCATCCGACGGCTGAGCAGCTGCTGGCCGAGCTGATGCCGTTGCTGGCCGACCCGGGGCTGCGGCATTCGATGGGGCAGGCGTCGGCCAAGCTCGGCCGCGTGGACGCCGCCGACGCCTTGTGCGACCTCCTCCTGGAAACCGCCCGGCCCACCTGACCAGGCGCCCCCTCGTCCGAAGTGCGGACCGTACTCCGGCTGAGGTCCCTTCGAGGTGAGGAGCATCGGCCGGAGGGCGGGAGCCGCCGGCCGCACCCCGGCTGAGGCCCCTTTGGCGCCACCCCGGCGATCGGCGCGGGCCGCCCCTCCTGCGGGCCCGAGGACACCGGCCGGAGTACGGCGCGTTTGGGGCCGGAGGGACGGCCGCGTCATGGGCCGGGGTACGGCGGAGAGGTCAGGGGTCGAGGTAGCGGAAGGCTTCGTGGGCGGAGGTGACGCTTCGCCGCAGCGCCTGCTCCAGCCGGTCCGCGTCCTGCGCCAGCCGCTCCAGCTCCGGCACCGCGAACCCGTCGGCCCCCGTCTCGGCCACCAGTTCCTCGTACTGGTGCAGCCGCCCCCGCAGCTCCTCGATCTGGTGGTGGGCCTGGTACGCGCGCTCGGCGTCCGCGACGTTGGACGCGTAACGTTCCAGCGCCTCGACGCGGGCCAGCACGGCCGCCTCGCTGCTGTCGAGGGCCCGCGCGAGGGGTTCGGCCACGGCCTCCACCTCGGGGGTGAGCCCCTTGGACACGGTCTCCCTGTGCTTGGTGCGCAGCGCGGACAGCTTGGCCAGCAGGCGGGCGATCTCCCACTCCTGGGCGGGCAGCATCACCGCGTTGCTCACGTCGTCGAGCAGGCCCTCGGCGTTGACCCGGGACTCGGTCACGACGGCGATGGCGCGCTGGGCGCGGGCGAGCAGGCGGGCGGAGGCCTCGTCGAGGTCCTCGGTGAGCACGTAGCGGCCCTCGTACCAGCGCAGCTGCTCGTAGACCTCCCGCTCGTACTCCTCCTCGTCGTCGTCGGGCAGGTCGTTGCGGATGAACAGCACGATCATCATGGGGATGCCCAGCAGGACGAGCATCAGCAGGCCGAGGCCCCGGCCGACCAGCCCGCTGACGGCCATCATCCCGAAGAGCGCCACCGATCCGAACGCCGCGACTATCCGGTACTGCGCGCTCGACAGGGCCCGCCTCGACTCGGGGGCCCAGCCCTGGCGCATCTTGAGCAGCACCCGCCGGCTCTCCCTGAGCAGCTGCGCGTCATCCGGCGGCACCTCGGGGTCTACCACCACATCCGCCACGAAATCGGATCCTAAGGGAAGTCACCCCCTCAGGTGGCGAAAAGCTTCGTGCGCGGAGCTGACACTGTCACGAAGCGCTTGTTCAAGGCGGTCGGCGTCGTCGGACAACCGGCTCAGCTCCGGTACGGACGACCCGTCGGCGCCCGACTCGGCGAGGAGTTCCTCGTAGCGGGGCAGCTTGGCGCTGAGGCGTTCGATCTGGTGCCGGGCGCGGTAGGCGCGCTCGGCGTCGCCGACGTGGCCGGCGTAACGTTCCAGCGCCTCGACGCGGGCGATCACGGCCTGCTGGCTGCTGTCGAGCGCCTGGGCGAGGGGTTCGGCGACGGCGGCCACCTCGGGGGTGAGGCCTTCGGAGACGACCTCCTCGTGCTCGGCCCGCAGCTCCGACAGCTTGGCCAGCAGGCGGGCGATCTCCCACTCCTGGGCGGGCAGCATCACCGCGTTGCGCACGTCGTCCAGGAGGCCCTCGGCGTGGACGCTGGAGCCCATGACCTGGTCGATGGCGGTCTGGGCGCGGATCATGAGGGCCTTGGCGGGCTCGTCGAGCTGTTCGCGTACGACGTAACGGCCCTCGTGCCTGCGGGAGCTGTCGTAGACGGCCAGCTCCAGCGCGTGCGCGCGCTCCACCTCGGCGTCGGGCCTGGGCCTGAGCAGGACGCTGACCACGAGCAGGGCGGCGCCGGTCATGATCACGGCGAAGGGGGTGTAGCGTCCGGCGACGAAGAGAGCCAGGCCGTAGACGGCCGCGACGGCGGCGGTCCCGGTGGCGGCCAGCCTGGTCACGACGCCGACCAGCGGGCGATGGCGCTTGTGCGCGGGCACCCAGCCGGCGTGGATGCGTACGAGGAGCTTGCGATTGTCACGTAAGAGGGCCGCGACGTCGTCGGCCACCGCCGGATCGACTATCACCTTCGCATGACGTCCGGGCACGTTGTCGATCCTATGTCCGGGCGTCATCCTTCGAGATAGCGGAACGCCTCGTGGGCGGACCGGACGCTGCGTCGTAAGGTGCGTTCGAGCACGTCGGCGTCCTCGGTCAGGCGCTCGATCTCGGGCACGGCGAGCTGGTCCGCGCCCGACTCCGCCAGCAGTTCCTCGTAGCGCGGCAGCCGGGCACGCAGCTCCTCGATCTGGCCGCGGGCGTGGTAGGCGCGCTCGGCCTCGGCCACGTGGCCGGCGTAACGTTCCAGCGCCTCCACGCGGGCGACGACGGCGGCCTCGCTGTTGACCAGGGCCCGTTCGAGCGGCTCGATCACCGCGGCCACCTCGGGCGCGATGCCCCTGGCCAGCAGCTCCCGGTGTTCCAGGCGCAGCGCCGACAGCTTGGCGAGCAGGCGGGCGATCTCCCACTCCTGGGCGGGCAGCATCACGGCGTTGCGGGCGTCGTCGAGCAGTCCTTCGGCGTTGACGTGGGAGCGCAGCACCGACCCGATGGCCCGCTGCGCCCTGACCAGGACGGCTCGCGCCTCCGGGTCGAAGTCCTCGAGCAGCAGGTAGCGGCCGTCGTACCAGCGGGCCTGCTCGTACACGGCGCGCTCCTGCGGCCGGTCGTCCTCGGGCACCTCGCTCATGGAGGCGATCTTGACCAGGACGATGAAGACGTACGTGCCGAGCAGCACGAACCCGGCCGGCGCGAACGGCGAGGCGAGCAGGAGGCCCATGAGCGCGACCACGAAGGGGGTCGCGGCCAGGAGCATGGCGCTGGACGGGCTCTTGTGGCGGGACGGGGGCGTCTCGGCGGGCGGCACCCATCCGGCTCTGATCCTGGACAGCAGCGGGGCGTTGGCACGCAGCAGTCCGGCTACTTCCGGAGGCACTCCGGGATCGACGACCACACCCACGCTCTGTCCTGGCACCCTGGCGCCCCCAACGCTCGTGATGTACGGATATTACGTAACATTCCGGTGGAGTGTCAGCCTCAAAAGGGTCAGCCGGGGGAATCGGCGGGGGCGATCCCGGGGCGCGTCCATGGCCGGCCGGGCTCATGAGGGCGCCCCGACCAGCAGCGCGGCGGGCCGCCGGGCCTTTCAGGACGCGCGAGATCCGTTCGCCGATGCTCTCGGACGCGCAACATGATCGTAGCCACGGGGGTAACCACCCGACCGGCGCGGCGCCGGCCGCCGCACGGCCAGGGCGGCGGCCACGCAGGCGACGGGGATGGCGGGCAGGACGTAGCGGTGGTCGAAGTCGAGCGCGGCCACCGGCGCCACGAGCAGGAACACCGCGAACGACCACGGGAGCAGCGCCGTGCGCGGGCGCAGCACGGCGCCGGCCCCGCCGGCCAGCAGCAGGACGCCGAACAGCGTGCCGTGCAGGAACCACGGGTACGGGTAGGCGGCCAGGATCGAGGCGAACGGCTCGACGGACCGCATGCCCCGGATGTCCGGGTCGTACTCCTTTCTGACCTGGTCCACGAGGGGCTGGCCGGACGGCAGCGGCCAGGAGCCCCGCTGGAAGGCCGTGGTCGGGCTCATGCGCTTCGGGTGGGCGACGGGCTCCCACGTGAAGGCGAGCGAGGTGTCCCGGACGACCTCGCGCAGGTAGTCCAGGGGCTGCGCGGCGATGGCCCGGAGCGCGAACGCCCTGGCCAGGTCGTTGTGGGTGAACCGGTCGCCGGGCAGGCGGTTGAGCGAGGCCCGCGGGTCCCAGACGTACTCGGAGGCGGCGTCCAGGACGGTGCCGTTCGGGCAGAGCGCGGCCTGGTCCGCGGGCGGCCTGATGATCGAGCAGTCGGCGAAGGTCATGGTGCGGGCCCACAGGGCGACGCCGTCCGAGCCGCTCAGCGCGAACCTGCCGTGGTGCTGGGCGTACCAGCCGGCGTAGGCGGCCAGCGGCAGCGCCCCCGCCACCACCAGGGCGAGGGTCGCGCGCCACCGTGCCTGCCACCGTGCCTGCCACGCGGTCCGCCGCAGCAGGAGGTAGAGGGCGGCCAGGCCGAGCAGCGGCACGGTAGCGGTACGGGTCAGACCGGCCAGGGCGAGGAGCAGCCCGGCCACCGCCGCCGCCCGCGTGGACACCTCCCCGCGCCACATGAGCACCAGCAGCGCGGCCACGATGAGGAAGATCACCTGCGTGTCCGACAGCACGGCGTGCTCCAGGCGCACGAACGCCGGGTCGAACAGCACCGGCACCGCCGCCAGCGCCGCTCCCCAGGCGGGCAGCGACCGGCGGCGCAGCAGCAGGTAGATCATCACCCCGACGGCCAGGCCCATCGCGTGCTGCACCCCCGCGACGAGCTCCACGCTCTGGAAGGGCCGCAGCGCCCACAGGAACCAGGAGTAGCCCGCCGGGTGGAACGCGCCCTGCGGCCGCAGGCGCACGGCCGTGTCCAGGTAGGTGAACGAGTCGTACCAATAGAGCCGCGCCGTGTCGTACCCCAGCATGACCAGCACGCGCAGCGCGGCGGCGAGCGCGAGCACGCACCCGAACAACCCGTGGTCACGTGGCCCCGCGAGCGTGGGCGCCATGGTCTTCTCCCCCGAGACCGCCAGGCGGATCCCGGCTTCAGGGGGGCCAGTCCAGCGCGCCACCTATAACCTGAACGTCACCGATTCTGGTTATGCGCGCGTTATGCCGGCCAGAGCAGACTGGCGGGCATTTAACATCTTTTGGGGGCAAGGTGCGCGTTTTGGTCGCTGAGGATGAGCGCATGCTCGCCGACTCGATCGCCGAGGGGTTACGCGGAGAAGCGCTGGCCGTCGACGTCGCCTACGACGGGGACGCGGCGCTCGAACGGCTCGGCGTGCACGACTACGACGTGCTGATCCTCGACCGCGACCTGCCGCAGGTGCACGGGGACGAGGTGTGCAAGGCCGTGGTCGAGCGCGGCTGGCTGGTGCGGGTGCTCATGCTGACCGCCGCGAGTGACGTGCGTTCCCGGGTGGTGGGGTTGTCGCTGGGGGCCGACGACTACCTGCCCAAGCCGTTCGCGTTCGAGGAGCTGGTGGCGCGGGTGCACGCGCTCGGGCGGCGGGCCAGGAGGGCCGACCCGCCCATGCTGGAACGGGCCGGGGTGCGGCTGGACTGGGCGCACCGGCAGGTGTTCAGGGAGGGCCGGTACGTGCCGCTGGCCCGCAAGGAGTTCGGCGTGCTGGCCGAGCTGCTGCGGGCCCAGGGAGCGGTGGTATCGGCGGAGACGTTGCTGGAGAAGGTGTGGGACGAGCACATCGACCCGTTCACGAACACGGTCCGCACCACGATGATGAAGCTGCGCAAGAAGCTCGGCGAGCCGCAGGTCATCGAGACCGTGCCGGGATCGGGGTATCGCATCCCATGAGCATGCGCCTGCGTTTCGCCCTGCTCAGCGGGGGCGTGTTCTTCGTGGTCGCCTCCCTCGCGCTGGCCGCCGTCTACTTCGTCGTCCAGACGAGCCTCCAGTACCGGGCCTCCGTGTTCACCCCCGACGAGATCCGGGTGGATCGGGACGGCTACAGCCTCTACGCCCCGCGCTACCAGGACGGGTATGAGATAGCCAGGGGGTTCGCGCTCAAGACGCACCTCACTTACCAGACCAGCGTCCTCGCCAACCTGCGCACCGCCGGCGGGCTCGCGGTGCTCGCCGGCACCGGGGTGGCGTTCGGGATCGGCTGGCGGACGGCGGGCATGGTGCTGCGCCCGCTCAGGAACGTCACCGACACCGCCCGCCGGGTCGCCCAGAGCCACAACCTGAGCGAGCGGATCGGCTACGACGGCCCCAAGGACGAGATCAAGGAGCTGACCGACGTCTACGACACCATGCTCGCCCGGCTGGCGCGCTCGTTCGACGGCCAGCGCCGGTTCGTCGCGAACGCCTCGCACGAGCTGCGCACCCCGCTCACGATCAACAGGACGCTCGTGGACGTGGCCGTGCGGCGGCCGGACGCGACCGAGGACGTCAAGCGGCTCGGCGAGTCGCTGCTGCTGGTCAACGCCCGCCACGAGCGCCTGATCGACGGCCTGCTGGCGCTGGCCGAGGGTGAGCAGGCGGTGCTGGACCGGCGGCCGTTCGACCTGGCGGATGTGGCCGAGCACGTGCTCGACCAGGCGGCGGCCGAGGCGGCCGAGCGTGAGGTGACCATGCACCGGCTGCTCGACCCCGCGCCGACGGCGGGCGAGGCGGTGCTGGTGGAGCGGCTGGTGCAGAACCTCGTGGAGAACGCCATCCGGCACAACCACGCCAAGGGCGAGGTGTGGGTGACGACGCGGCGGCGGGCCGATCAGGTCGAGCTGGTCGTGGCCAACTCGGGGCTGCAGGTGCCGTCGTACGAGATCGAGACGATCTTCGAGCCGTTCCGGCGGCTGCACGGCGACCGGCTGCGCTCGGACCGGGGCAGCGGGCTGGGGCTGTCGATCGTACGGGTGATCACCGAGGCGCACGACGGCACGGTCACGGCCACGCCCAGGGACGAGGGCGGTCTGACGATCAGCGTGGAGCTGCCCGTCGGCTCCGAGCCGGCCTGATCAGTCCAGGCCCTGGATCTCCCAGAGCGCCGTCTCCGGGACGCCCGCCTTGACGAGCTGCTCCCAGGTGCCCACCCGGTCGGCCGGGTCGGCGAGCATGGCGCGCAGGAGCGGCCGCAGCTCCGTGTGGTCCGCGCCCTCCTCGGTCCACATCGCGCCCAGGGCCCGGTGCATGGCCGGCGACCGGACGGCCACGGTCCGCACCAGCTCGTCCAGGATGGCCAGGCGGTCCCGGTACGGCAGGAAGCGGCCCTCCCCCAGCGCCGCGACCAGCAGGTCGAGCAGGCGCCGGTGCCGGGCCGAGTGGCCGGTGGCGACCGCGACGACGACGTCGCCCATGCCGCCGGTCTCCGCGCCGCCGAGCACGACGTCCTCCTTGCCGTCCTCGAGCACGCGGTGCGCCGACAGGGCGGTCACCAGCCCGGTCCAGCCCTCCTGCCCGAGCTGCCCCTTCCACAGGTGGCTGAGCGAGGACCACTGCTCCAGGTGGTCGGGCCCGGACAGGATCGACGACACGCGGACCGGCTGCTCGGACGCGCAGACGATGAGCAGGGTGAGGTTGGCCGAGTAGGCGGCCAGGCGGCGGGTCATCGTGTGGCGTACCGGCCGGAATCCGATGAAGTGGCGGCGGGGCCGCTCGTGCAGCGACCGGCGCAGCAGCCCGGCCAGCAGCTCCACGCAGCGCTCGCGTACGGCGGAGGGCACCTCGTCCAGCAGCTCCAGGATGAACCCGACGGTCGGCCCGCGCTCGGCCAGGCACGAGTGGGACGTGACCGCGTACAGCAGGTCGTCGTCCACGGCCTGCACCAGCGCGAGCGGCTCGTCCCCGGCCAGGCGGCGGCGCCGGTCGAGGTCGCGCAGCGCGTACATGGTCAGCCAGGCCACCAGGAACTCGCCGAACGTGGCGTGCAGGAAGGCGTGCCCGTTCCTGCGCACGAAGAAGAACCGCTCGGTGGCCTTGCGCGCCCAGTCGACGCGCGCCTCCCCTGGTTGATCGGGGTCGCCGGGGTCGTCCTCGCCGCCCTGGCACAGGGCGGGCAGGTCGCGGTTGAGCGCCTCGTCGGTGATGACCTGGCGGCCGCCGGCCAGCATGGACAGGGCCACCGCACCGAGCAGGACCAGCTCCTGGTCGATGGCCACCCGGCGCACGCCGCCGGTCTCGCGTTCGGTGTAGTCGCGCAGCAGCACCTCGTACAGGCGGGCGCGCCCGAGCGGGCCGTGGTCGCGCTGGAGCGCGTTGCTGCCCGCGTCGTAGAGGGCCAGCAGCAGCAGGAGCAGCGGCTGCCTGGCCATCTCGCCGTGGACGAGCGCCGCCTCGGCGGGCAGGGGCTTCAGGTCGCGGCGGGCGAGCAGGCCGCGGTTGCGCCGGTCCCAGATGGTCAGCCACTGCCGCACCTGGTCGTCGTCGAACGGCTGGAGCTGCAGCCCCAGCAGCCCCTTGGGGAACCTGATCCGGTCGGCCACCACCGTGCGGCCGGTCACGATCACCGCCACCGGGCGGCCCAGCTCCGCCTCCCTGGTCTGGAACTCCTGCACCCGTTCGAGGTAGTCGTGGCGGTCCACCCCGCCCTGCACCAGCTCGTCGAACCCGTCGAGGAGGATCACCGGCATCGCCCCGTCGGCGGCCGTCACCAGCTCGGCGTAGTCCACCTCCGTCCCCAGCACCGTGCCGAGGGCCTGCTCGACCTGCGCGGTGACGCCCGCCCGCGCGGACACACCGGCCAGCTCGACCCGGATCGGCAGGAACTCCGACCTGGCCAGCCGCGCGGCGAGCACCTCGGTGAGCTTGGTCTTGCCCGAGCCGGGCTCGCCCAGCACGAGCAGGGGTGCCTGGGTGGCGCGCAGCGAGGTCAGGTGGCCCACCAGGAACGCCTCGGTGTCGGGCACCGGCCGCTGGTCCTCCCACCAGTCCAGCTGGGCGGGAGTGGCGTCCCGGGTCAGCTCGGCGACCCGGAAGCGGGGGCTGAGGTAGCCTTCGCCGAGCAGCGGGAGCCAGACGTCCTCGGGCAGCTTGCCGGCGTGCAGGAGGGGCTGGTCGAGCGCGTTGGCGGCCATCCTGGCCTGGTGGATGACCGGCCGGTCGCCCACCCGGGGCGGGGCCAGCTCGGCCAGCAGCCAGGCCACCCGCGACAGCGCCGTGGCGGGCGCCGGCTTCTCGGTGACGAGGCTGCGCACCCCGAACTCGTGGCTGTCGAGCGCCAGCGACCGGTAGTCCTCGTCGTAGATGCGCAGCGCGCGGGCGGGCGGGCCCTCGGCCAGCATGCGGGGCAGCAGGAGCTGGTCGTCGACCGTCAGGTCGTCCCAGACGTTCAGCCCGCCCACGTATCCGGCCATGGCCTCCGACATGCGCTGGTAGGCACGTTCCACGGCGAGGCGGGTCTCGGAGTAGGGCAGATGCGGCTCGGGCGTGGGCAGCCGCTCCAGCAGCAGGCTCGCCACCAGCCGGGCGAAGCGCTCGGCGGTCGGCACGCCGTGCGAGATCTTGCCGCCGCGGTCGAGCTGGTCGAGCGTGAACGGCAGCTTCGCCTCGCCGAGCGCCTCGAAGTAGGCCGAGATGACGATCACCGCGTGCGCGGAGGCCAGCCGCTGGGTGCGGGTGTACCGGTCGACGCCGCTCTTCAGCTCGGGCATGCGCCGCACGACGTCCTCGCCGTAGCCGACGATGCTGTTGCGCATGTCGGTCAGGCCCGTCGCGAGCTGCCCCGCCCCGGCCAGCGCCCAGCCGGTACGCGCCGCCGCCGCGGCGAACCCGACCACCTTGACGAGCCGGGCGTCCTTGCACCCGAGGATCCTCAGGGCATCGGCGTAGCTCGGGGTCTCGATCATGTGCCTTCTCCCGGGGACTGGGAGTCCCATCATGCGCTGTGCGGCCGGGCCTTTTGGGGGAAGTTACCGGGCCGTCATGTTCGCTTCACGGCCTCCTCGATCTCCGGCAGCGCCGCGGGATCCTCGATCGTGGAGGGCGTGGCGTACGGGTTGCCGTCGGCGATGTCCCGCATGGTCGCGCGCAGGATCTTGCCCGAGCGCGTCTTCGGCAGCCGGGCCACCACGACGGCGCGGCGGAAGGCGGCGACGGGGCCGATGCGCTCGCGTACCAGGGCGGTCAGCTCGCGCTCGATCTCCGCCGGGTCGCGGTCGGCGCCCGCCTTGAGCACCACGAACCCGACGGGCAGCTGGCCCTTCAGCTCGTCGGCCACGCCGATCACCGCGCACTCGGCCACGTCGGGGTGGGCGGCGATGACCTCCTCCATCGCGCCGGTCGACAGGCGGTGCCCGGCGACGTTGATCACGTCGTCGATGCGGCCCATGACGTAGAGGTAGCCGTCGGCGTCCACGTGGCCGCCGTCGCCGGTGAGGTAGTGGCCGGGGTAGCGCTCCAGGTAGGAGCGGGCGAAGCGGGCCTCGTCGCGGTAGAGGGTGGGCAGCGCGCCGGGCGGGAGCGGCAGCCTGACGGTGACGGCGCCGTCCACGCCCGGCGGGCACTCGTCGCCGCCGGGGTCGAGGATGCGCACGTCCCAGCCGGGGACGGGCTTGGTGGGCGAGCCGGGCTTGAGCGGCAGCGGCTCGATGCCGACGCAGTTGGCGGCGATGGGCCAGCCGGTCTCGGTCTGCCACCAGTGGTCGATGACGGGGATGCCGAGCAGGTCGGAGGCCCAGTGATAGGTGTCGGGGTCGAGGCGTTCGCCGGCGAGGAAGAGGTAACGCAGCCCCGACAGGTCCCATTTTTTCGGGAAAAGGCCGGATGGGTCCTCTTTTTTGATGGCCCTGATCGCGGTCGGCGCGGTGAACAGCGTGCGCACCCCGTACGTGGACACCACCCGCCAGAACGCGCCCGGGTCGGGGGTGCCGACCGGTTTGCCCTCGTACAGCACGGTCGTGCAGCCGGCCAGCAGCGGCCCGTACACGATGTAGGAGTGCCCGACCACCCAGCCCACGTCGGAGGCCGCCCAATAGACCTCGCCCGGGGCGGCGCCGTACACGTGGGACATGCTCCAGTGGAGCGCGACCGCGTGCCCGCCGTTGTCGCGCACCACGCCCTTGGGCAGGCCCGTGGTGCCGGAGGTGTAGAGGATGTAGAGCGGGTCGGTGGCGGCCACGCTGACGCAGTCGGCCGGCTCGGCGTCGCGCACCGCCCGCGCCCAGTCGAGGTCGCGGCCCTCGTCGAGCTCGGCCACGGCCTGCGGCCGCTGCAGGATCACGCACCTGGCGGGCCGGTGCTCGGCCTGCTCCAGCGCGGCGTCCAGCAGCGGCTTGTACGCCACCACCCGCGACGGCTCGATGCCGCAGGACGCCGAGAGCACCACCTTGGGCCTGGCGTGGTCGATCCGCACGGCCAGCTCCCTGGCCGCGAACCCGCCGAACACCACCGAGTGCACCGCACCGAGCCGCGCGCAGGCCAGCATCGCGATCACGGCCTCCGGCACCATGGGCATGTAGATCACCACGGTGTCGCCCGCCGTCACGCCGAGGTCGCGCAGCATGCCGGCCGTCCTGGCCACCTGGTCGAGCAGCTCGGCGTACGTGTACGTGCGGGCCGTCCCGGTCACCGGGCTGTCGTATATCAGCGCCGCCTGGTCGCCGCGCCCGGCCGCCACGTGGCGGTCGACCGCGTTGAAGCAGGTGTTGAGCCGCCCGTCGGGGAACCACCGGCCGCCGGCCGTCACGGTCGCCGGCGCCACGTCCCAGGAGATCCCCAGTGCGGCCTCGGACCAGAACTCGTCGGGTTGCTCGATGCTGCGCCGGTAAGCCTGCCGGTAAGCCTCGCCATAACCGCTCACTTATCGATCAGACCAGTCCACGGGCCCATGGCGCAAGATATCCGGGTGACCGATGACATGATCCTTACCGTCGTCATGGGGTCGAGGGCGTACGGACTCGAGACGGAAGCCTCCGACACCGACCGGCGGGGCGTCTTCGTGGCGCCGACGGCCGCGTTCTGGCGGTTGGAGAAACCGGCGACGCACCGGGACGGGCCGCTGCCCGAGCAGTTCTCGTGGGAGGTCGAACGCTTCTGCGTCCTCGCGCTCGAGGCGAACCCCACCGCCCTGGAGTGCCTGTGGTCCCCCATGGTGGAGGTGATCACGCCTGCCGGGCGGCGGCTGCGCGAGCTGCGCCGGGCCTTCCTGTCGGAACGGGCGCGGCACTCGTTCGCCGGGTACGCCGACTCGCAGTTCCGCCGGCTCGACCCGGCCGCGCCCAAGTGGAAGCAGGCCATGCACATGATCCGGCTGCTGCTCAGCGGCCTGCACCTGATCCGCCACGGCGAACCGCTGGTCCAGGTGGGACCCTATCGGGAGCGGCTGCTGGCGATCCGGCGCGGCGAGGTGCCGTGGGCGGAGGTGGACGCCTGGCGGACCGAACTGGCCGCCGAGGTGGGCGCCGCCGGCAGCGTGCTGCCCGAGCGGCCGGACCGGGAGCGGGTGGAGGAGTTCCTGGTCGGCGTGCGAAAGGAGAACCTGTGAAGCTGCCCGATTGGCTGGCCGAGATCCCCGGTGAGCAGCCGTACCCGCTGGTGTTCGCGACGGTGAGCGGGGCGCACCTGTACGGGTTCCCCTCGGTGGACTCCGACGTGGACCTGCGCGGCGTGCACGTGCTGCCGGTGGAGGAGGTGGCGGGGCTGCGGCACGGGCCGCAGACGCTGGAGCGGATGTGGACGCGCGACGGCGTCGAGGTGGACCTGGTGACGCACGACCTGGCCAAGTTCTGCCGATTACTGCTGGGGCGCAACGGCTATGTGCTGGAGCAGCTGCTGTCGCCGCTGGTCGTGACGTCGTCGCCGGTGCACGAGAGGCTGGTGGCGCTGGCCCCCGGCTGCCTGACGCGGCACCACGCCCACCACTACCTGGGGTTCGCGCGGACGCAGTGGCGGCTCTTCACCAAGCGTCTGGAGCTGAAGCCGCTGCTCTACACCTTCCGCGTGCTGGCCACCGGGACGCACCTCATGCGCACCGGCGAGCTCGAGGCCGACCTGACGCGCCTGTACGCGTACGGGCCCGCGTACCTGCCGGACCTGGTCGCCCGCAAGGTGGAGGCCGAGCACGTGCGCGCGCCCTCCACGCTCGGCCTGGAGGCGGACGTGGAGCGGATGACGGCCGCGCTGGAGGCGGCGCGCGACTCCTCCGTCCTGCCCGAGCGGGCCACGGCGGAGGCGGCGCTGCACGACCTGGTGGTGCGGGCGCGCGTGCGCGGGTGGAGCTCCCTGACGTGACGTCGGCAGGCGGGAAGCCGGCGGGCCGGACGGACGCGCTCGGGGTCGTCGGCGGGGAGCCGGCGGGCAGAGCGGACGGGCTCGAGGCCGTCGGCGGGGAGCCGGCAGACGCGCCCGGGGTCGTCGGCGGCGAGCTGGTGGGCCGGACGGACGCGCTCGGAGTCGTCGGCCGGGAGCTGGTGGGCCGGACGGACGCGCTCGGAGTGGTCGGCGGGGTCCTGGCGGCGGGGTCGGGGTGCGTGGTGGTGGAGGGACCGGCGGGCATCGGCAAGAGCCGCCTGCTGGAGGAGGCCGCGGCGCGGGCGCGGCTGCGCGGGACGGCGGTGGTGCTCGGCCGCGCCACCGAGCTGGACCGGGTGGCTCCCCTGTCCACCCTCCTCCGCCCGCTCGCCTCCGATGGCGGGCCGCTCGCCTCCGATGGCGGGCCGCTGGGCCCGGGGTTCGGGGGTGACGGGTTCCGGGTGGTCGAGCGGGTCGGTGAGGTGGTCGAGCGCTTCACGCGCACCCGGCCGCTGGCGATCGTCCTGGACGACGTGCAATGGGCGGACGAGCTGACCTGCCTGGCGCTGCGGCAGCTCATACCGGGACTGGCCGGGTCCCCCGTGGTGTGGCTGCTGGGGCGGCGGCCGCTGCCCCAGCAGGAGGCGGTGGACCGGCTCATCGAGGAGGGTGCCCGGCGCGTGCCGCTGCCTCCGCTCGGCCCGGAGGAGGCGGCCGAGCTGGGCGCGCGCCTGCTCGGCGCCGCACCTGGCCCGTCGGTGCTGGAGCTGGTGCGGGGCAGCGGCGGCAACCCGTTCCTGCTGGAGGAGGTGCTGACGGGGCTGCGCGCCGAGGGCCGGATCTCGGTGCGCGACGGCGTGGCCGAGGTCGCGGCGGGCGGCGCACACCCGGTCACGGGCCCAGCGGGTGGCGGGGCGAGTGGCGGGGCGGGCCGCGGGGCGGATGGCGCGGCGAGTCACGGGGCGGGTGGCCCGGCGGGTGGCGGGATGAGCGGCCCGGCGGGTGGCGGGGCGGGTGGCGGGGTGGTGTTGCCCGCCGGGTTCGTGGCGGCGGTCGAGAGGCGGCTGCGCGACCTGTCCGCCGAGGCGCGGCGGCTGCTGGAGGCGGCCTCCGTGCTGCGGCGGCCGTTCTCGGTGCACGAGGCGGCGGGGGTGCTGGGGGTGACGGCGGGGGCGCTGTTCGGGCGCGTGGAGGAGGCCGTGAGGGCGGGCGCGCTCGTCGGTGAGGGGGATCGGCTGGCGTTCCGGCACGACCTCATCCGGGAGGCCGTCTACGGCGGGCTCGGCGCGCCCATCAGGACGGCGCTGCACCGGGAGACGGCGTCCGTGCTGCGGGCCGAAGGCCGGCCGCCAGCCGAGCTGGCCGAGCACCTGAGGCATGGCGCCCGACGGGGGGACGCGGCGGCGGTCCGGGAGCTGCGGGCGGCTGCCGAGGAGATGACGGCCGCCGCCCCTTCGGCCGCCGCCGACCTGATGCTGCGCGCCCTCGAACTGGCCCACCCCCGAGACATCGCACCGGAGGCGACTCAAGGCACCACGCCAGAGGCCACGCGCCGCACCACGCCGGAGGCCACACGCCGCACCACACCAGAGGCCACGCCGGAGGCCACGCGAGGCACCACGCCGGAGGCCACACGCGACACCGCGCCGCTGGTGGCCGGGGCCGTGCGGTTGCTGGCTTCGGCGGGGCGGCTGGGTGAGGCCAGGGAGCTCGCCGACCGCCTCGGCGTACCGCTCACGGCGGCCGAGGAGGCGGGGGTCGCGCTCGGGCTGGCCGAGGCGCTCAAGCACATCGGCGACGACCGGGGCGTCATCCGGCGGACCGGCCAGGTGCTGGGCCGCTCGGGCGTGCCGGGTCGGGAGCGGGCGCGGCTGCTGGCCGTACGGGCCCACGCGCTGATGATGACCGGCGAGATCGACGCGGCCGCCGAGGCGGCGGCCGGCGCGGTCGCGGAGGGCGAGGTGTTCGCCCAGGTGGTGGGGTTGCAGGCGCGATCCACCGTGGCGCTGTTCCGGGGCGACCTCGACGGCGCGCTGCGGCACGCCGAACGGTCGGTGGAGCTGGCCGACGCGGCGGGCGGTGAGGCGGCCCACCGGCATCCGCGGTTGTGGCTGGGCGCGGCGATGGTGGCGCTGGACCGGTTCGAGGAGGCCGAGGGCCAGTACGCGGTGGTCGAACGGGAGGCCGGGCGGCTGGGCACGGCGTGGGCGCTGCCGCTGCTGCACCGGTTCAGGGCCGAGCTGCTGCTGGCCTGGGGGCGGCTCGACGACGCGGCGGCCGAGGCCGAGGCGGGGCTCCGGGTGGCCGGGCAGCTCTCGGCGATGGCGCTGGCCCCGGCGCTGCTCGGCGTCCTCGGCCATGTGGCGCTCCTCCGGGACGAGACGGAGGCGGCACGCGGATACCTGGATCGGGGCCGCGAGCTGGCCGGGGAGGGGCCCGGCCTGGTGTCCGAGGAGTTGCGGTGGCGGCGCGATCTCCTCGACGAGGCGACGGGCGCCTCCCATGGCCACAAGCTCCTCGGCGAGGCGACGGGCGCCTCCCATGGGCGCGAGCTCCTCGGCGAGGCGGCGGGCATGGGCGTCTCCGATGGGGGCCCGTCCTATGGCGGGGCCCTGGCGTACCTGATCGTGCAGGAGCCGTGGACGGCGGCGCGGTGGCGGGCGGATCCGCGCGTGGTCGCGTGCGTGCGGGACCTCGCCCGCCGCAACCCCGGCGTCACGTCCCTCGCCGCCGGGCTCGCGCACACGGAGGGCCGGCTGGACGAGGCCGTCGAGCTGTACCGGAGCGCCCCGCGGCCGCTCGGGCTGGCGGCGGCCCTGGAGGAGGCGGGGCGGCGGGAGGAGGCCTTCGAGGTCTACCGATCGTGCGGGGCCGCGGCGGGAAGAGTGCGGCGGGGGGTGGCAGGGCGCGGGTGGGCGGCGCTGACGGCCTCCGAGCTACGCGTCGTCCGGCTCGTCGCCCAGGGCATGACGAACCGGGAGACGGCGGCGGCCCTGTTCCTGTCGCCGCACACGGTCGACAGCCACCTCCGCCACGCGTTCGCCAAACTGGGGGTGAACAGCCGGGTGGAGCTGACCAGGCAGGTGCTGGCGCACGAGCCCTGCCAATGAGTCAGCCCGTGCGGTCGGCCTGGAGCACGGGCAGCAACTCGCGGGCGTCCTCCTCGGTGATCTCGATCCCGAGGCGCTCGCGCAGGCCCTCGGCCAGCTCCGCGGGCGTGCTCGCCGCCAGGTCCTCGGCGCGGACGCGGGCGTCGGCCGTGGTGCGCTGGGCCAGCACGTGGTGGACGAACGGCGAGCGGGGGCTGTTGGCGACGTAGAAGTTGGCCACCTCGAAGTCGCTCGGATAGTGCGGCTCGTCCGGGCGGAACGCGTACAGCTCGGCCGGGCCCGCGTGCAGCACCCGGAAGTCGCCGTCCCGGCCCAGCCGCCACTCCCACGGGCCGGACCGCGCCGTCGCCCCGTCCTCGAAGGCGATCGGCACCACCAGCCCCTCACCGCCGAAGCCCACGTCGGCCAGCCACGTGCGGCCGTCCGCCTCGACGGTGAGCGTGGCGTGCGAGCGCGGCAAGTGGCGGCGGCCCAGCCGGATCCTGGCCAGGTGCCGGGTCAGGACGAAGCCGAGGCGTTCGAGCGCGGCGGCGAACAGCAGGTTCTGCTCGTGGCAGTAGCCGCCGCGCCCGCCCGTGACGAGCTTGTCCTGGAGGCTGCCCACGTCGAGGGCGATGCCCCGGCCGAGGACCACGTCGAGGTTCTCGAAGGGGATGGAGCGCACGTGCGCGAGGTGCAGCGCGCGCAGCGTCTCATATGTCGGCGCGAGCGGGCCGCCGTGTCCGATCCTGGCCAGGTACGCCTCAAGATCGAGCTTGTCGATGTCCCATGTCATGAGATCGACGATCTCGTACGCGACGGCCCGCCCACATCACGCGTTCACGGGATTCGCCGACAGGACGAGCCTGATGGCGAAGTTGTGATAGCCGGCGCGTTCGAACGCCCTGGCCATCGGCATGTTGCCGGAGTCCGTGTCCGCCAGGATCCGCTGGACCCCGCGCTCGGCGTGGACGCGGGTGATCTCGCCGAGCAGGTCGTCCACGTACCCGTGGCCCCGGTGCTCGGGCACCACGCCGAGGTAGCCGACCACGGGCCCGCCGTCGTTGGCCGACGGCAGGGCAACCCCGACGAGGTCCCCGCTCTTGTCGTACGCCAGCCGCCACCACGACCGGTCGCCCCGCATGGACCGGTTGTCGCGGACGTCCTCGCGCGCCTGCTCCAGGGGGTCCCTGGTGACCAGGGCCTGCCGGGTGTGGAAGTCGAGCGTCCCGACGGCCACCCGGCGGAACGCCTCCACGAACACCTCGTCGTCGTCATCCCCACGGAAGACGAGCCGGTCGGACGGCTCGGGGACGGGCCCGGCCGTCCATTCGTACCGGAGCCGTTCCAGCTCCTCGGTCAGCCCGGCGCGACCGGCCGCCTCCCAGCGCCAGGCGATGGCCGCCGATGCCTTCGGGTGGTCGCGCCAGCCGCGGGTGACGAACACGTGGTACTCGATCGCCCGCCCGTACGCGTCGTGGGCGCGGCGCAGCAGCTCCGCGGCCAGCCCCACGCGATCGTCCACCGACGGATGGACGTACACGCAGTCGAGCGCGAGGGGCCTGTCGCCGTCGGGGAAGCTCCACCAGACGGCGCGGGCCAGGATCTCACCGTCGTCGGCGACGGCGAGCCAGATGCGGTCGTATCGGTAGTTGCCGCTCTCCAGGAACGAGAGCAGGCGTTCGGGATGCGCCCAGCTGATGGACTCGTCGACGACGCAGCCGAGCAGGCGGTCTAGATCGTCCTCGACCGCGGGACGGAAAAGCACAATTCCTCCGAGAAGTAGAAGCGGGCACGGTGAGTGCCCGAAGTAGTGCCGAACATCTCAGCGCCTCCTTTCTTCCGGCTTTTCGGCGTCACGGGGCACTGTAGCGGAAATATCGCGACAGGATGGGCTCGTGAGGTCCTACGACGACACCCTGCCCCTGCAGCCCCCGATCCGGCTGCCCGAGGAGGCCACGCTCGCGGCGGCCGTCCGTGCCGCTCCCCTGGCCGAGGAGCTGAAGCCGGAGGGCTCCGACGCGGAGGTCCTGACCTTCTGGGCGGGCCACTGCCGCGAACGGCTGGCCGCCGACCAGGGGCTGCTGCTGGAGCTCATCAGGATGTTCCTGTCGCGCGAGCCGCATCCGGGCGCTGTGCCCGAGGTGCTGACCGGGCTGGGCCTGGTACGCCAGGCGGAGCCGTACACGCTGAGCTGGCTCGGCCTGTGGGCGGCGCGGCTGATCATCGCGGAGACCACGGGGCAGGAGGTGCCGGTCATCGGGTCGCTCGCGGACGCCGACGCCACCAAGCTGCTGCACGGCCTGCGCTCCTACCCGGAGACGGAACGCGGCGAGGAGCTGGCCGGGTGGCTCAAGGGCCGGGACCCGGACGCGGCGGTGGCCGAGATCGCCTCGGCGCTGGCCCCGGTGAGCCCGCTCAGCCGGGCGGTCGGCGTGGAGCTGCTGTCGTCGGACTTCGGCGAGGAGGGGAAGCGGGCGCTGGCCGGGCTGCTGGAGGAGCCCGGGCTCGGGGCAGTGATCGCCACCAGGACGGAGCGCGACGACCGCCCGGCCGCCCCGGAGGAGATCGCCTGGGTGTTCGTGGACATGGCGGCGGCGCTGCTGGAGTTCGGGGGCGAGGCGGGCGAGGTGATCGAGTCGATCGCCATGGGGATGGACGCGGAGGAGCAGGCGGGGACGATCGCGATCCTGGCGTTCGGGGACCATCCGTGGACGGGGCAGGTGCTGCGGGTGCTCATCGACCACCACCCCGACGAGCGCGTCGCCGCCGCGGCCCGCAAGGCCCTGCGCCGGCTGCACGGGCTCGCGGACCTGCGCGGCTGACGTGCGGCGGCCCGGCGCTCGCGCCTGGCGCTCGTGGCGGATGGGCGCCGCCGACGTGCGCGGCAGGCGGTACGGGGTGCGCCGGGTGCCCGGGACGGCGGCGGGCGGCGGTAGAGTCGGCCCGGTGACGACGCATGCGATCTCCCCGCAGACCGGCATCCTGGGTGACGCGTTCGCCTGCGAGTGCGGCGCCGTGCTCGCCGGGCGGATGACGGCCGAGCTGCACGCCGCCGAGAACGGCCTGTGCTCGGTCTGCCTCGGGTCCGGCCAGGAGGAGATGGCGCCCGGGCTGACGCACGGCTGCACGGCCTGCGCGGCCACCGGGGGCCGCAAGGAGCAGGTCATCTGGCAGCTCGCCTACGCCGAGGCCGAGCACCTCATCACGATCGCCGTCGTACGCGGGATCGTCGCGACCTTCGACGGCCCGTTCCACCTGTCAGAGGCCGCCGACGCGGTGCGGACCGGGATGGGGCTGCCCGCCGGACGGCTGCCGGTCGGCCCGCGGGTACGCGACCTGCTGCTGGAGATGCAGGCCGCGGGCGAGATCACCATGCTGTCGGCGCCGGACGAGATGATCGGCTCGGACATGGTCCTCTACCGCGACCCCCAGTGGCAGCGGGCCCACACCCTGGGCCTGTGACCCATCCGGCACGTGCCGGGGACGCGCGGCCGGGGACACGACCGCGCCGTTGACGCGCGCCCGAGGGCTCGACAGCCGCGACCGCGCCCGCTGATGCACGCCCGGGGGCTCCACAGCCGCAGCCGGGGACGCTGACCGCGCGCCGTGGCGCCGGGCGTCGTCAGGCGCGGCAGATGATCTCACCGTGGACGATGGAGATCCAGCCGTCCTCGGCCTCCGCCCACTTCAACCACCCCTGCGAGATCCGCCGCAGGTCGGCCTCCGTGGCCGCGCCGGTCGACAGGGCCTGCTCGGCCATGGCGGAGCCCAGGATGCGGTCCGCCCACATCCCGCCCCACCAGGCCCGGTCCTCCGGCGTGGCGAAGCACCATGTCGAGGAGGTGGCGGTGATGTCGGTGAAGCCCGCCGCCCTGGCCCACGACAGCAGCCGCCGCCCCGCGTCCGGCTCGCCGCCGTTCGCCCGCGCGAGCTTCTGGTACAGCGCCATCCACTCGTCCAGCTCCGGCAGCAGCGGATACCAGGCGAACGCCGCGTAGTCGCTGTCGCGCGCCGCCACGTACCCGGTCGGCTTGGTCACCCGGCCCATCTCCCGCAGCGCCCGCACCGGGTCGCCGACGTGCTGCAGCACCTGGTGCGCGTGGACCACGCAGAACGTGTCGTCGGGGAAGTCGAGGGCGTGCGCGTCCGCGACGGCGAAGCCGACGTTGTCCAGCCCCCTGGCGGTGATCTCGGCCCTGGACAGCTCGAGCGCCTCCTCGGTCACCTCCGACGCCGTCAGGTGGCCGACCAGGCCCGCCAGGTCGGCGGCGATCGTGCCGGGGCCGCTGCCCACGTCCAGCACCTTCATGTGCGGCTTGAGGTGGGGCAGCAGGTAGGCGGCCGAGTTCTCGGCGGTGCGCCAGCGGTGCGAGCGCAGCACGGACTCATGGTGGCCATGCGTGTAGACGGCGTTCATCGGCAAACTCCTTCGGTTCCGCTCCGACGCCGATCACTCTAGCGCTTGTCTCATCATCCAAGAAGAAACGTCTTGAATATCGAGACTCCGAAGAGACCGTAAACTTTGTTGCGAAACGTTCGCAAATTCGGAGAGAGGCGTTGGTCGTGGGAGAGGTCCGGCCGATCGTGCACGTCGGAGACCCGGTGCTGCATCACCCGTGCGAGCCGGTCACCCGGTTCGACGACGCGCTGGCGGCGCTGGTGGAGGACATGTTCGCGAGCATGTACGCGGCGGAGGGCGTGGGCCTGGCCGCCAACCAGATCGGCGTGGCCCTGCGCGTGTTCATCTACGACTGCCCGGACGCGGACGGGGAGCACCACAAGGGCGTCGTCGTCAACCCCACCCTGGAGCTCCCCGAGGTGGGCGAGCGCCATCTCGACGCGGACGACGAGGGCTGCCTGTCGGTGCCCGGCCAGTACGCGCCGCTCCCCCGCCCCGACCACGCCACCGTGCACGGGTTCGACGCCGCCGGGGAGCCCGTCACGGTCGAGGGGACGGGGCTACTGGCCCGCTGCCTCCAGCACGAGACCGACCACCTCGACGGCTACCTGTACATCGACCGCCTTCCCGCCAAACGCCGCAAGCGGGTGCTGGCCGCCTACGAGGAGGCCCGTTCCACTATCGCGGACAAAGCACCGCTATAGTGGAGAAATGGAAGGCGAAGGGGTCCTGTCGAGCGGCCTGTCGATGGCCGAGCTCGGGCTGCGGATCCGCACGGAGCGGCGGGCGCGCGGGCTGACCGTCGAGCGGCTGGCCACGCTCAGCGGCATCAGCCGGAGCATGGTCTCGGAGGTCGAGCGGGGCGCCAAGACCCCGACGGTGCTGGTGCTCGACCGGCTGGCCACGGCGCTCGGCACGTCGATCGCCCGGCTGCTCGACGAGCCGGCGCACTCGGCGATGCGCGTGCTGCGCCACGCCGGGCAGCGGGTCCTGCGCGACCCGTCCGGCTGGGAGCGCCGCGTGTTGTCGCCGGTGCTCGGGGACGTGGAGTTCGAGTTCATGCGGACGACCCTCGGGCCCGGCGTCGACGCGGGCGAGTTCGCGCCGCACGCGCCGGGGTCGCGGGAGTACCTCGCGGTCGAGCGCGGCAGCCTGCGGCTGACGATCAACGGCAGGCCGTACGAGCTGGCGACCGGCGACTCGGCCTACTACCCCGGCGACTGCCGCCACGCCTTCGCCAACGACGGCGCCGACGACTGCGTCTACTACCTCGCCATGGAGCTGGGCGGCGCCGGACAGCACGACCCCTGGAAGGAGCCCTCCGATGGCTGATCTCCACCCGACCGACGTGGCCGCGGCGGCGGCGATCGCCGCCGAGCACCTGGCGGGCCTCGGCGAGCGGCCCGTGTGGCGGCCCGTGCCGGAGTCCGAGCGGGCCTGGCTGAGCGGTCAGGAGCTGCCCGAGCGCGGGCGGCCCCTCGGCGAGCTGCTCGAGGACGCCCGTACGCATGTGCTGCCGTACCCCATGGGCAACGGCCACCCCCGCTTCTTCGGCTGGGTGAACTCCCCGCCCAACCCCGCGGGCGTGCTCGTCGAGCCGCTGGCCGCCGCCTTCAACCCGAGCTGCGCCGGCGGCGACCACGCGGGCCCGCACCTGGAGCGCGCGGTGGTGCGGTGGCTGGCCGAGCTGGTCGGCTTCCCGCACCCGCCGGGTGGCGGCTTGCTGACCAGCGGCGCCTCCATGGCCACCGTGATCTGCCTGGCCACCGCCCGCCAGCGGGCCGCGCTCGCCGACGGCTGGGACGCCCGCGAGGAGGGCCTGTCCGGGCGGCCGCCCATGGTCATGTACGTCACCGAGGAGGGCCACAGCTGCCTGTACAAGGCCGCCCAGCTCCTCGGCCTCGGATCGCGGCAGGTCCGCGTGGTCCCGGTGGACGGCGCGTACCGGATGGACGTGGGCGCGCTCCGCACCATGGTCGAGGAGGACCTGCGGGCGGGCCTGCGGCCGTTCTGCGTGGCGGGCAGCGCGGGCACCGTCAACTCCGGCGCGGTCGACCCGCTCGACGAGATCGCCGACGTGGCCGCCGAGCACGGGCTCTGGTTCCACGTGGACGGCGCGTACGGCGCGCTCGGCGTCCTGGCCGACGGCGCCGCGCCGCATTACGCGGGCCTGGAGCGGGCCGACTCGCTGGCCCTCGACCCGCACAAGTGGCTCGGCGTCCCGGTGGGCTGCGGCTGCGCCCTGCTGCGCGACCCGGGGGCGGCGCGGGCCGCGTTCAGCCTGGTGCCGTCGTACCTGATCGACGACAACGCGGGCGATCTGGGGTGGTTCTCCGAGTACGGGCCCGAGCAGACCCGCCCGTTCCGCGCGCTGAAGACCTGGGCCACGCTGTCGCACCTGGGCCGCTCCGGCGTCGAGCGCCTGGTGAACCACACGACCGGGCTGGCCCGCACGCTCGCCGCCATGGTTGAGGAGGCCGCCGACTTCGAGCTGCTGGCTCCGGTCACCACCTCGATCACCGCTTTCCGTTACCGGTCCGGCCCCGATGACCTGGATGCCCTCAACCGGGCGATCCCGGGCGCGGTTCAGGCGCGCGGGAACGCGTTCATCACCGGCACCCGACTGGGCGGCCGCGACGCGCTGCGCGCCTGCTTCCTGCACCCGGACACCACCGAGCGGGACCTGACCGTCCTGCTGGAGGAGATCCGCCTGGCGGCCAAGACGTTCTAGCCGAACGCAGAGACCCGGCAAAGGCCGGTGAGCCGCGCATCCGCCCGGGTAGGGGGTCGGGGACCGATCAGGCAGGAGGATCCCCATGGCCGACACCGTGGCAGAGGTCATGACGTCCCACCCGGCGGCGGTCGAGGCCGACCAGCCGGTGTCCGTCGCGGCCGCGCTGATGCGCGACCACGACACCGGTGCCGTGATCGTCAACGAGAACGGCCGGATCCAGGGCATCATCACCGACCGCGACATCGCCGTGCGCGTCGTCGCGGCCGAGAAGTCCTCCCAGACGCCGGTACGCGAGGCGTGCAGCCCGTACGTCGAGGCCATCGACCCCGACACCACCATCGACCAGGCGGTGCGGATCATGCGCTCGCACGCCGTCCGCCGCCTGCCGGTGCTGGAGGACGGCCGCGCGGTCGGCATCGTCAGCCTCGGCGACCTGGCCCTGGAGCGCGACCCGCATTCCGCGCTCGCCGACATTTCGGCCGCGGAGGGCAACCAGTAACGTTTGCCCCGTGTTCACAGTCGACGATGTACGGCAGTTCGCCCGCACGCTCCCCCGCTCGTCGGAGCACCTCATCCGGGACCGGGTCAAGTTCCGCGTAGGCAAGATCGTCTACGTGGCGTTCTCGCGCGACGAGACGCTGATGGGCTTCGGGTTCCCGAAGGAGGAGCGCGCCGCGCTGGTGGCGGCCGAGCCGGACAAGTTCCTCATGCCCGGAGAGTCCGACCTGCGCTTCAACTGGGTGGTGGCGCGCATGGACGCCCTCGACCCGGCCGAGATGCGGGAGCTGGTCCTCGAGGCGTGGCGGATGTGCGTGCCGAAGAAGGTGCGCCTGGAACAGCAGGCCCAGGCCCTGTGACGCGCCCGCGGCGGCTCATCGGGGCCGCAGGCCCGCGGCCATCGCCTTCACCTCGGCGGTCGTCATCGGCTTCCCGCCGACGCCCCAGTCGCCGCTCTTGACCTCCTCCACGATGACCAGGGTCAGCGGGCGCATGTTCTCGCCCTCGATGGCGACCATCACGTCGGTCAGCTTCTCCACCATCTCGGCCTTCTGAGCGGCGCTGAAAACGCCCTCGATGACCTTCACGTTGATGAGCGGCATGGCTTCCCCCCTCCAGCGGACCTGCCCCCGCGCCTAAGGGGCAAACCCGGCCAGCCGCCGTCGCAGCCAGTGCAGCGACGCCTTGCCCAGCGCGGTGGCCATGTCGATCAGGTGGCGATCGGCGCCCGGCCCGGCGCCGGCCGCCAGCCGCAGCAGGAAGCCGGCGTGCGTGGCGAGGAAGGCGTCGATCGCCTCCGGGGGAAGGTCGCGGGTCAGCGGATGTTCCTGGGCGAACGGCTGCGGGTCCACCCCGCTCAGTGAGGCGCTCGACAGCAGGGTGAGCACGTCGCAGTGCGCGGCCCCGACCCACGCGTGGGGCCAGTCGACGACGAGGACGCGGTCCGGGGTGAGCATGATGTTGAACGGATAGAGATCTCCGTGCAGGAGCGTCTCACCCGCCAGGGACGGTGCGGCCGCCTCCTCCAGCGCGACCAGTTCGTCCAGATGATCGCCGGCCCACCGCGACAGCATGGCGCCGCCCTCGTCCGCCAGCGCGCGCCACCCGCCGAGCCGTGGCCGGGCGAGCAGGGCCGGGTCGATCGGCGACGGTGTCAGCACCCGCGCCAGCCCGGTCGCGGCGGCGAGCACCCGGTCGAGCTCGTCGCGTACCCACGGCTGGGCCGGCAGCCGTCCCTCGACGTCCTCGAACACCAGGGCCACCCACGTGCCGTCGTCATGGGCGTGGAGCAGCCGCGGCGCGGGCACCCCGGCGGGCAGCCGCCGGGAGACCTCGATCTCCCGGCGGTGGAACCGGGCCACCCCCGGCGCCACGAGCGAGCTCGCCGCCTTGACGAACGCCCGCCCGCCGTCGGCGAGGCGCAGCCGGGCGGCCACGCCTTCGGAGAAGCCGCCCGGCTGGCCGGCCGCGCCGACCACCTTGCTTCCGAGCAGCTTCTCGATCGCCGTCCGCACCTCGGCGGGCACCTCGGCCCAGGTGATGCGCCGGCCGCCGGTGGCGTGCGGCAGGCCCGTCATCAGGAAAGGCCGCGATACAGGTCGCCCGTCAGCTTGGTGACGCGGGTGACCGAGGAGGCCCACGTGCCGCCCGCCGGGTGCGCCGTCAGCACCGCCATGACGTACCGCTCGTTCTTGCCCACCAGTCCCGTCGTGTGCAGCACCGGGCGGCCGTAGTCGGGCACGCCCGAGCCGGTGGCGCGCTGGGCGATCCACGAGATGGGCGCCCCGACCGCCCGGGCGCCGGAGCACCGCGTGGGCGGCGTGTCGCCGAACCCCGACCAGCCCTGCTTGACCGCCCACGGCCGGGGCACCGCGCCGGGGATGCCGAACGTCTGGTCGAAGCCGTCGGTCCCGCACGGCGTGGACTGCCGCAGGTGCCCCAGGATCGTGTCGCGGACCCTGGGCTCGGCCCTGTCGAGCAGGTAGCGGTACGTGCGCACGATGTCGTACGCGCTCAGCGAGGTGTAGCCCCAGAAGCCGGGCTTGGAGGCGGGCGGCGGCGCGGTGTCGGACAGGCCGAGCTTGCGCGCCATCCGCACGATGATCTGCCCCTTTCCGGCGCGGTCCCAGAACGCCGAGGCCGCGTCGTCGTCGCTGGAGCGCAGCATGATCTTCAACAGCCGCGCGTCGGCGGCCGGCACGCTCTTGCGCCGCTCCAGGTAGTCGATCGCGATGAGGATCTTGACGACCGAGGCCGAGCGGAACTTCCGGTGCGCGTTACGCGTGGCCACGAACTTGCCCGCCTGCCGGTCGAACACCAGCCACGACGCCGTGGTGCCCGCGGGCACCCGCGGGGCCGCCTGGGCGGGCGTGGCGAGCCCGACGACAAGGGGGACGGCCGCCATCGCGGCGGCCAGGGGCTTGCTTCGCATTCGCCTATACCTACCAAGCCTTGACCCGGCCAACAAAGCGGGTATAAACAAAGATGAAACCAACACGAAACGGCGGTGAACCAACATCATGTACGCCGAGGAGCGGCACCAGGAGATCCTGCGGAGGGCGCGCGCCGCGGGCCGCGTCGACGTGGTGACGCTGGCCGCCGAGCTCGACGTGACCACCGAGACGATCCGCCGCGACCTGACGTCGCTGGAGCGGGCGGGCGTGCTGCGCCGGGTGCACGGGGGCGCGATCCCCGTCGAGCGCCTGGGGTTCGAGCCCGCGCTGGCCGCCCGCGACGAGGTGATGACGGCCGAGAAGGAGCGCATCGCCAAGGCCGCGCTGGCCGAGCTGCCCGAGGACGGTTCCGTGATCATCGACGCGGGCACCACGACGGGCCGGCTGGTCAAGGTGCTGCCCGCCGACCGCGAGCTCACCGTCGTGGTGAACTCGCCGCCGCTGGCCACCGCCCTGGCCGCCCGCCCCAACCTGCACGTGATCATGCTGGGCGGCCGGGTGCGCGGCAAGACGCTCGCCACGGTCGACGACTGGGCGCTGCGCCCGCTGGCCGACCTCAACGTGGACGTGGCCTTCATGGCGGCCAACGGCTGCTCGCTCGCCAGGGGCCTGACCACGCCCGACCCGGCCGAGGCGGCGATCAAGCGGGCCATGGTCAAGGCCGCCCAGCGCAGCGTGCTGCTGGCCGACCACACGAAGTTCACGAACACGTACCTGGCCAGGTTCGCCGGCCTGGACGAGATCGACGTGCTCATCACCGACACCGGGCTGGACGTCGCCCTCGCCGCCGACCTGGCGGCGGCGGGCCCGGAGGTGATCCGGGCGTGATCCTCACCCTGACCCTGAACCCCAGCCTCGACCGCACCATCGAGATCGCCGCGCTCGACCGCGGCGCCGTCATCCGGGCCGCCGCCGCGCACCTCGACCCGGGCGGCAAGGGCGTCAACGTCTCACGCGCCCTGCTGGCCAACGCCGTGGCGAGCCGGGCGGTGGTGCCGTTCGGCGGCGACGAGGGCAGACAGCTCGTACGGCTCCTCGCGGCCGAGGGGCTCGACATGGTCACCGTCCCGGTGGCCGGCCCGACCAGGTCGAACGTCACCCTGGCCGAGCCCGACGGCACCATCACCAAGATCAACGAGCCCGGCACGGCGCTGTCGGCCGAGGAGCTGGACACGATCGCCGACGCCGTGCTCGACGCCGCCCACGAGGCCGACTGGGTGGTCGCCTCGGGCAGCCTGCCGCCCGAGGTCCCGGCCGACGTCTACGCCCGGCTGTGCCGCAGGTTCGCCGGGGCGGGCATCCACATGGCCGTCGACACCAGCGGCCCGGCGCTGGCCAGCGCGCTCGGCGCCGCGCCCGCGCTGGTCAAGCCCAACCTCGAGGAGCTGTCCGCCGCCACCGGCATGCTCATCCGCCGCCTGGGCGACGTGGTCGAGGCGGCCGGCAAGCTGCGGGCCGCGGGCGCGCGTGCCGTGCTGGCCAGCCTGGGCGCCGACGGCGCGGTGCTCGTCGAGGAGCAGGGCATCTGGTACGGCGAGGCCGCCGTCACCGAGCCGCGCAGCTCCGTCGGCGCCGGCGACGCGATGCTGGCCGGTTTCCTGGCCGGCGGCGGGCGTGGCCCCGACGCGCTGGCGCGGGCGCTGGCCTGGGGCGCCGCGGCGGTCCGCCTGCCCGGCAGCCGCATGCCCGGCCCCGCCGACATCGACCCCGTCGTCGTCGCCGTCCACCCGCCCGACCCGTCCCGCCCCCTCACCTCTCCCCTTGTCCCGCACAGCGGCTGATCAACTGCTCATCCCCCCGAAGGAGCAAGTCCATGGCCGACAGTTACACTCCCCCGGTCACCGGAACCGGTGTCAAGGCCACCATCCAGCGCATCGGCGGCCACCTGGCCGGCATGATCATGCCGAACATCGGCGCGTTCATCGCCTGGGGCCTGATCACCGCGCTGTTCATCCCGACCGGCTGGCTGCCCAACGAGACGCTCGCGAAGATGGTCGGCCCGATCATCTCGACCCTGCTGCCGATCCTCATCGCCTACACCGGTGGCCGGATGGTGCACGGGCAGCGCGGCGCGGTCGTGGGCGCGGTGGCGGTGATGGGCGTCGTGGTGGGCACGGACTCTCCGATGTTCCTCGGCGCCATGATCATCGGCCCGCTCACCGCCTTGATCCTGAAATATGTGGACAAGTTCACGGAGCAGCGGACCAAGGCCGGCTTCGAGATGCTCGTGGACAACTTCTCCGCCGGCATCGTGGGCGGCGCGATGGCCGTGGTCGGGATGTTCGGCATCGGCCCGATCGTCCAGACGGTCACCACGGCCGCGGGCAACGCGGTGAGCTGGCTCATCGGCCACAACCTGCTCCCCGTCGCCTCCGTGCTGATCGAGCCGGCCAAGGTCCTGTTCCTGAACAACGCCATCAACCACGGCGTGCTCGGCCCGCTCGGCGTCGCCCAGGCGGCGGAGACGGGCAAGTCGATCCTGTTCATGCTGGAGTCGAACCCGGGACCCGGCCTCGGGCTGCTGCTGGCGTACCTGCTGTTCGGCCCGCGCGAGCTGCGCCCGAGCACGCCCGCCGCCATGATCATCCACTTCTTCGGCGGCATCCACGAGATCTACTTCCCGTACGTGCTCATGAAGCCCCGCCTCATCCTCGCGGTCATCGCGGGCGGCGCGGCCGGCGTGTTCACGTTCATGGTCACCGGGGCGGGCCTGGTCGCCACGCCGTCCCCGGGCAGCATCTTCGCCTACATCGCGGTCACGCCGAAGGGCGGTTGGCTCGGCTCCAGCCTGGGGATCCTCGTGGCCACGGGCGTGTCGTTCGCCGTCGCCGCGATCCTGCTCGGCTTCGGCCGCGGCGAGAAGAAGGACGAGTCCACGGACTCGCAGGAAACCGTCACCGAACCCGCCACCAAGGAGGCGTGAGCCATGGCCGGCATCGACAGCAAGGACATCCACAAGATCATCGTGGCCTGCGACGCGGGCATGGGCAGCAGCGTGATGCTCGCCTCCACGCTGCGCAAGCAGCTCAAGGACACCGGCGTCAGCGTCGAGCACACGCCCGTCAACTCCATCCCCGACGATGCCGACGTGGTCCTGTGCCACGCCGGGCTGGCCGCCCGCGCCAGGGCCGCCGCCCCCGGGAAGGTCCTGGTCTCGTTCCAGATCTTCCTCGGTGACCCGGCGGTGACCCGGCTGGTCAACACCATCAAGAACGGCGGCACGGTCGATGCGTGACGGCCTGCTCGACCCGCGGGCCGTGCTGCTGAACGAGAGCGCCACCGACCGCGCCGCGGCCATCCGCCGGTGCGGGCGGGCGCTGGTCGAGGTGGGGGCGGTCGCGGAGCCGTACATCGAGGCGATGCTCGAACGGGAGCGGACGATCTCCACGTACGTCGGCGAGGGCGTGGCCATCCCCCACGGGACCAACGCCTCCAAGGAGGACGTCAAGCGCGACGCCATCTGCGTGGTGCGCTTCCCCGGCGGCATCGACTGGGACGGCGAGCAGGTCACGCTCTGCGTCGGCATCGCGGCCAAGGACGACGGGCACGTGCCGCTGCTGGCGGCGCTGGCCGAGATCCTGCTCGACCCCGACCGCGCCAGGACGCTGCGCGAGGCCACCGAAGTCTCACAAGTGATGAAGGAGCTCACAGCGTGAAAGTCGCCAGATTCCATGCTCCCGGCGACATCCGGATCGAGGACGCGCCGGAGCCCGTCGCCGGGCCCGGCGAGCTGAAGATCCGCGTACGGAACTGCTCGACGTGCGGCACGGACGCCAAGATCCTCAAGTTCGGGCACCACCACATCAGGCCGCCGCGCGTGATGGGCCACGAGATCGCCGGCGAGATCGTGGACACGGGCGAGCGGGTGCAGGTGATCGCCGCGATCCCGTGCGGCGCCTGCCCGGAGTGCCTGCGCGGCCGCCTGACCGTCTGCCCGAACCAGGAGTCGATGGGCTACCACTACGACGGCGGCTTCGCCGAGTACATGGTGATCCCGGCCAAGGTGCTGGCCGTGAACGGCGTCAACGCCATCCCGACGGGCGTCGGCTTCGCGGAGGCGTCGGTGGCCGAGCCCCTCGCCTGCGTGCTCAACGGGCAGTCGCTGGCGCGCGTGGGGGCGGGCGACGACGTGGTGGTGATGGGCGCGGGCCCGATCGGCTGCCTGCACGTACGCCTCGCGCGGGCCCGCGGCGCCGCCCGCGTCTTCCTCGTGGACGTCAACCCGCAGCGCCTGGCGATGGCCGCCGAGCTGGTGCGCCCGGACGCGGCGATCGACGCGGACCCGGTCGAGCAGGTGTTCAAGCTGACCGGCGGGCGCGGCGCCGACGTGGTGATCACGGCGGCGGCCTCGGGTGCGGCGCAGGAGCAGGCGGTACGGATGGCGGCCCGGCAGGGGCGCATCAGCTTCTTCGGCGGCCTGCCCAAGGACGACCCGCTCGTCACCCTGGACTCCAACCTCGTGCACTACCGCGAGCTGACCATCGTCGGCGCGAACGGCTCCAGCCCGGCCCACAACGCCGAGGCGCTGCGGCTCGTAGCCTCGGGGGACGTGGTGGTGTCCGACCTCATCACCCACCGGCTGCCGCTGCCCCGGGTGCTCGACGGGATCGACCTCGTCAGCAGGGGCGCGGCCATCAAGGTCACTATTGAGCCCTAGGAGGTTCGGGATGGCACAGCGAACGGTGATCGTGGCCTCTGCCAGCGGCCTGCACGCCCGGCCCGCCAAGCTGTTCGTGCAGGCGGCGGCGCGGCTGGGGGTGCCGGTGACGGTGCGGCTCGGGGAGAAGGCGGTCCCGGCGAAGAGCATGCTCGGCGTGCTGTCGCTGGGGGCCGTGCGCGGCACGGAGGTGACGCTGGAGGCGGACGGGCCGGGGGCGGAGGAGGCGCTGGACTCGCTGGCGGCGCTGCTCGCGCGCGACCTCGACGCGGAAGAGGCCCTCGATGCCTGACCGGCCCGCCTTCTCCGGTTCGGGCGGGCTGCTGACCGGCCTCGGGGTCAGCCAGGGGCGGGCGGCGGGGCCGACGATGCGGATGGCCGCCCCTCCGACGCTGCCCCCGCCGCGGCCGGTCGCCGACCCCGCCGCCGAGTCGGCCGCCGTCGCCGCCGCCCTGGAGGCGGTCGCCGCGGACCTCACCCGGCGCGCCGCCGGCGCCTCAGGCGAGGCGGCGGACATCCTCGAGGCGCTGGCCATGATCGCCGACGACCCGATGCTGCTGGAGGACGCCCAGGGACGGGCCCAGGAGGGCATGGACGCCGCCCACGCGCTGGACGCGGCCTTCGCGCAGCACCGGGACACGCTGGCCGCGCTCGGCGGCTACCTGGCCGAGCGGGCCGCCGACCTCGACGACCTCAAGCACCGGGCCGTGGCGTTCGCGCTCGGCCTCCCCATGCCGGGGCTCCCCTCCCCCGGCCACCCGTACGTGCTGGTGGCCGAGGACCTCTCCCCCGCCGACACCGCGGGCCTGGGCCCGGACGTGCTGGCGCTGGTGACCGAGCGGGGCGGGCCGACGAGCCACACCGCGATCCTGGCCCGCGGCCGGGGCCTGCCCGCCGTGGTGGCCTGCAAGGGGATCATGGACGTCCCGGACGGCACCATGGTCGGCGTGGACGGCCGCACCGGCGAGCTCGCCGTCGGCCTCACCGAGCAGCAGGCGGCCGAGGTCCAGGAGGCCGACCGCGCGGAGCGGGCCAGGCTGGCGGCCGGCCGGGGCCCGGGCCGGACGGCGGACGGCCACCCGGTGAAGCTGCTGCTCAACATCGGCTCGGCCGGGGACCTGCGGCCGGGCGCCGAGGGGGTCGGGCTGTTCAGGACGGAGTTCCTGTTCCTGGACCGTACGACGGCGCCGTCGTTCGAGGAGCAGGTGGCCGCGTACGCCGAGGTGTTCGCCCAGGCGGAGAGCGTGATCGTGCGGACGCTCGACGCGGGCACCGACAAACCCCTGCCCTTCCTCGGCCTGCCCGGCGAGCCGAACCCGGCCCTCGGCGTGCGCGGCCTGCGCGTCGACCGGCTGCTGCCGGACGTCCTGGACACCCAGCTCGACGCCATCGCCGAGGCCGCCCGCAAGACGGGCGCCGAGGCGTGGGTGATGGCGCCCATGGTCACCACGACGGCGGAGGCGACCGGGTTCGCGCGGCGCGCCCGCGCCAGGGGCATCGCCAGGGTGGGCGCGATGATCGAGGTCCCGGCGGCGGCGCTGCGGGCCGGGCGGCTGCTGCGGGAGATGGACTTCCTCAGCATCGGCACCAACGACCTGGCCCAGTACACCTTCGCCGCCGACCGCCAGCACTCCGCCCTCGCCGACCTGCTCGACCCGCGCCAGCCCGCGCTGCTGGAGCTGATCGCCATGTGCGCCACCGCGGGGCGGGAGGCGGGCAAGCCGGTCGGGGTGTGCGGGGAGGCGGCCGGAGACCCGCTGCTCGCGCCCCTGCTGGTGGGGCTCGGCGTGACCAGCCTGTCCATGGCCCCCGTGTGCGTCCCCGCCGTGCGCGAGGCCCTGGCGGACCTCACGCTGGCCGACTGCCGCGAACGCGCCGCGGCCGCCCTCGCCTGACCGCGCCCCGGCTCCCCCAGGGTCCCTCGGCGCGCGTTCGCATGATGCCGCGATGCGCGTGCGGCCGCCCGCCTCCTTTCGTCTCCCTCAAAGGACACCAGCCACGTGCGGCGGGCCGCGGGATCGCGGCGGTCAGGGGGTCGGCTGCGCGGCGGTGGCGCGGAAGGCGAGATGGTCGCCCTCGACGTCCGCCGTCACCCGGCCCCCCTCCTCGATCTCCCCGGTCAGCAGCATCGTGGCCAGCCGGTTGTCCACCTCCCGCTGCACCGTGCGGCGCAGCGGCCGGGCCCCGAACTCCGGCTGGTAGCCGCGCTCGGCCAGCCAGTCCTTGGCCGCGTCCGTGACCTCCAGCGTGACGCCCTGCCCGCGCAGCCGCTGCCGGGTGCGCTCCAGCATCAGGTCCACGATCTGGCGCAGCTGTTCCTTCTCCAGCCGCTTGAAGATGATCGTCTCGTCGATGCGGTTGAGCAGCTCCGGCCGGAGCGAGTGCCGCAGCAGGTCCATGAGCCGGTCCTCGAGCTCCTTGACGTCGCCCGGCGAGTCCAGGATGAGCTGGGCGCCGATGTTGCTGGTCATGATGACGATCGTGTTGGTGAAGTCCACCGTGCGGCCCTGGCCGTCGGTGAGGCGGCCGTCGTCGAGCATCTGCAGCAGGATGTTCATGACGTCCGGGTGGGCCTTCTCGATCTCGTCCAGCAGGATCACGCCGTGCGGGCGGCGACGGACGGCCTCGGTGAGCTGACCCGCCTCCTCGTACCCGACGTATCCGGGCGGCGCGCCGATGAGGCGGGAGACCGTGTGCCGCTCCTGGAACTCGCTCATGTCGATGCGCACCATGTGGTCCTCGCCGCCGAACAGCGCCGCGGCGAGCGCCCGGGCCAGCTCCGTCTTGCCGACCCCCGTCGGGCCGAGGAACAGGAAGCTGCCGATCGGGCGGTTCGGGTCCTTCAGGCCCGCCCGCGCCCGGCGTACTGCCTCGGCGATGGCGGTGACGGCCTCCTCCTGGCCGATCACGCGCTCGTGCAGGTGCTCCTCCAGGCGCATCAGGCGCTCGCGCTCCTGCTGGGTGAGCTGGGTGACCGGGATGCCGGTGCGGCGGGAGACGATCTCGGCGATGTCCTCGACCGTGACCAGGGGCACGCTGTCCGTGCCGTGCCGGGCGCGTTCGACCTCCGGTCTGATCTTGTCGATCTGCGTGGTGAGATCCTTGGCGCGGTCGAAGTCCTCGGCGGAGACGGCCTGGTCCTTGTCGCGGCGCAGCGCGTCGAGCCGTTCCTCCAGCTCCCGTACGTCGGCGCCGGGCGTGCGCGAGCGCAGCCGCACCCGGGCGGAGGCCTGGTCCATGAGGTCGATGGCCTTGTCGGGCAGGAACCGGTCGGAGATGTAGCGGTCGGACAGGGTCGCGGCCGCGTCGAGCGCCTCGTCGGTGATGCGGACCTGGTGGTGCGCCTCGTACGCGTCCCGCAGCCCGGCCAGGATCTCGACCGTCTCCTCCACGCTCGGCTCGGCGACCAGGATGGGCTGGAAGCGGCGTTCGAGCGCGGCGTCCTTCTCGATGTTCTTGCGGTACTCGTCGATCGTGGTGGCCGCGATGACGTGCAGCTCGCCGCGGGCCAGGGCGGGCTTGAGGATGTTGGCCGCGTCCATGGCGCCTTCGGCGGCGCCCGCGCCGACCAGGTTGTGGACCTCGTCGATGAAGACGATGATCTCGTCGGAGTGCGCGCGCACCTCGTCGATGACCTTCTTGATGCGCTCCTCGAACTCGCCGCGGTACTTCGTCCCGGCCACCATGCCGGTCAGGTCGAGGCCGACGACGCGCCGGTCCTTCAGCGTGTCGGGGACGCTGTTGTTCACGATGCGCTGGGCGATGCCCTCGACGATCGCGGTCTTGCCGACGCCCGGCTCGCCGATCAGGCACGGGTTGTTCTTGGTGCGGCGCGAGAGCACCTCGATGGCCTGCTCGATCTCCTCCTCACGGCCGACGACCGGGTCGAGTCTGCCCTGCCTGGCCTCCTCGGTCATGTCCCTGCCGTACTCGTCGAGCGTCGGCGTGTCGCTCTGGCGGCGCGGCTCGCCGTCGGTCCGGCGCGGGACGGCCGTCATGGCCTCCTGCAGCTCGTTCGCGGAGACGCCCTGGTCCTGCAGGATCTGGGCGGCGACGGAGTCGGTGCGCGCGGCGATCGCGAGCAGCAGGTGCTCGGGCCCGATGTACGACGACCGCAGCGCACGCGAGATCCGCTGGGCGTCGAGGATGGCCCTCTTGGCGGCCGGTGAGAGCGTGGCGGGCGGCTCGCCGGCCTCGCCCGGCCCGGCCACCTCGTCGATGCGGTCGCGCACCCGGCCCACGTCCACCCCGGCCGTCCGCAGCGTGTTGCGGATGGCGTCGTCCTCCGTCAGGGCGTCGAGGATGTCGAGCACGTCCAGGTCGGGGGCGCCGCGCTGACCGGCGGCGTCCATGGCCCGCGCCAGGACCTCCCTCGCCGAGGCGGACAGCAGCCGGCCGACGTCCACCCGCTGCACGCCGGGCCGGGTCGGCGGCCAGGATTCCATGCCGCCGAACACCCGGCCCGTGAGCTCTTCGAACCCTCTGAACGGGTCCCCACCGAAAAACGACATCGCATGTCCCCCCTCGATTCGGGGGACCCCTACCGCGTACGCCGAACGTCACACCCAGCGTCAGGCAAAGCCTCGGGCCAGGTCAGGGACGTCGGCGCAGGCCCGCGTCGCCCAGCTCCGGCGGCTGCCAGCCCCGGTCGGCGGGGTTGAGCGTGACGCCCGGCGGGACGATCTCGTCGATCCTGTCGAGCACGTCGTCCGTCAGCCGCACATCGGCGGCCGTGAGCTGGCCCTCCAGGTGTTCCATGGTGCGCGGCCCGATGATGGCCGACGTCACCGCCCGGTGCCTGATCGTGAACGCGATCGCCAGCTCGACCAGCGTGACGCCCGCCTCCTCGGCCAGCACGGCGAGCTGCTCGACGGCGTCCAGCTTGCGCTGGTTGACCTCCTTGGTCAGGTCGTACCGCTCGGGCAGCCGGGACGCCCTGCGCGTCTGCGGCTGCTCCTGCCCCTTGCGGTAGCGGCCGCTCAGCCAGCCGCCGGCCAGCGGGCTCCACACGATGACGCCCATGCCGTACTTCTCGGCCACGGGCAGCATGTCGGCCTCGATGCCGCGGGCGAGCAGCGAGTACGGCGGCTGCTCGCACACGAACCGCTCGAGCGAGCGCCGCTCCGCCGCCCACTGGGCCTCGACGATCTGGTGGGCGGGGAAGGTGGAGCTGCCGATGTAGCGGACCTTGCCCTGCCGTACGAGGTCGGTGAGCGCGCCGAGGGTCTCCTCGATGTCGGTGGCCGGGTCGGGCCGGTGGATCTGGTAGAGGTCGATCCAGTCGGTGCCGAGGCGGCGCAGGCTGTTCTCGACCTCCTGGATGATCCAGCGGCGGGAGTTGCCCCGCTGGTTGGGGCCCTCGCCCATGGCGCCGTGGACCTTGGTGGCCAGCACCACGTCGTCGCGTCTGCCCGACTTGGCGAGCGCCTGGCCGACGAACTCCTCCGACTGGCCCTGGGCGTAGACGTCGGCGGTGTCGATGAAGTTGATCCCCGAGTCGAGCGCGCGGTCGATGATCCTGGCGCACTCCGCGGGGTCGGATTCACCCCACCCGCCGAACATCATCGCTCCCAGGCAGAGCGGGCTTACCTTGAGTCCAGTACGTCCAAGTACGCGATATTCAGTCACAGAAGTCACTCTGTCCCAACGGCGGTCTTGATGGGAGTGTCCCCGGAGACGAGTTCCAGGGTCCTGCGGGCCGTACCGGGGGCTTCGAGCAGGGCCGCGATGACGGCGGCCACGTCGTCGCGCGGCACCGCCCCCGGCGGGACCTCGGGGGCCAGCCGCACCAGGCCCGTGCCGGGCTCGTCGGTCAGCCGTCCGGGCCGCAGGATCGTCCAGTCGAGGTCGCGGGCGCGCAGGTCCTCCTCGGCCTCGGTCTTGGCCGTGATGTACGCGGCCCAGACCTCGTCGCCACCCTGCGGCGCTCTGCCCGCGCCCATGGAGGAGACCTGGATGAACCGCCGCACACCCGCGCGCTCGGCGGCGTCGGCCAGCAGCACGGACGCGGCCCGGTCCACGGTGTCCTTGCGGGCCGCGCCGCTGCCGGGACCGGCTCCGGCCGCGAAGACCACCGCGTCGGCGCCCTCGGCGATCGCCGCCACCTCTTCGACGGTCGCCCGCTCCAGGTCGCACACCACGGCCTCGGCTCCGGTGGCCTCGATGTCGGCGACATGCGCGGGATTGCGCACGATGCCGACCGCGCCGGACTTGAGCCGCTCCTCCAGAAGCAGGGCGATCTTCCCGTGACCACCCGCGATGATGATCCGCATAATCCCTCATGGTGTCATGGACCCATGAGCGAGTTTCCGGAGGCCCCGACGCCGGCATTCCTGTTCGACCTGGACGGCACCCTGATAGACAGCGTTTACCAACACGTCATCGCATGGCGGCAGGCGTTGTCGAGCATGGGGATCGACCTGTCGGTGTGGCGGATCCACCGGCGCATCGGCATGAGCGGCGGGCTGTTCGTCAGCGCCCTGCTGCGCGAGACCGGGCTGAAGCTGACGCGGGAGCAGATCGAACAGTTGCAGACCACGCACATGGAGGCGTACGAGCAGCAGGTCCACTCCGTACGGCCGCTGCCCGGCGCGGCGGAGCTGCTGTCGGAGCTCTCCTCGCGCGGCGTGCCGTGGGCGATCGCCACCAGCGGGTACGCCCGCACGGCGCGGCTCGCGCTGGGCATGCTGGGCCTGCCGGACGACACCCCGATGATCACGCGCGACATGGTGCGCCGGGCGAAGCCGGACCCCGACCTGTTCCTGGCCGGTGCGGCACTGGTCCGGGTGGACCCCGCGCATGCCATGGTGGTGGGCGACAGCGTCTGGGACCTGCTCGCCGCCCGCCGGGCCGGCGCGCTGGGCATCGGGCTGCAGTCCGGTGGGTACGGCAGGGACGAGCTCGAACGCGCCGGCGCCTTCAGGGTCTACGCCGATCCGGCTGACATGCTGGACAGGCTCGACGAGCTGGGCGTCCGACAGTCCGACTGATGCTGGAATATCCCCTGGAACCACCGAGCTGGATCATGCGTATCCCCCACAAAGGAGCTTGAGATGGACTTGGCAGACATCGGCGTCACCGGCCTGGCCACCATGGGGCGCAACCTGGCCCGCAACCTGGCCAGGCACGGATACGCGGTTGCCGTGCACAACCGCACATATGGGCGCACGCAGCAGCTGGTCAAGGAGTTCGGCGGGGAGGGCACGTTCGTCCCGTCCGAGGACCTGGCCGCCTTCGTGGCCTCGCTGAAGCGGCCACGCCGGGCGATCATCATGGTGAAGGCGGGGGCGGGCACCGACGCGGTGATCGACCAGCTCGCCGACCTGATGGAGCCCGGCGACATGATCGTCGACGGCGGCAACGCGCACTTCGACGACACCCGCCGGCGCGAGGCGGCGCTGCGCGAGCGCGGCCTGCACTTCGTCGGCACCGGCATCTCGGGCGGCGAGGAAGGCGCGCTGAACGGGCCCAGCATCATGCCGGGCGGCTCCAAGGAGTCGTGGGAGGCGCTCGGCCCGATCCTGCAGGACATCTCGGCCAAGGTGGACGGGGTGCCGTGCTGCGTCCACGTCGGCCCCGACGGTGCCGGACATTTCGTGAAAATGGTCCACAACGGCATCGAGTATTCGGACATGCAGCTCATCGCCGAGTCGTACGACCTGCTGCGCCAGGCCCTGGGCGCGACTCCGGCGGAGCTGGCCTCGGTGTTCCGCGAGTGGAACCGGGGTGAGCTGGACTCGTACCTGATCGAGATCACCGCCGAGGTGCTCGACCAGGTTGACGCCGAGACGGGCCGGCCGTTCGTGGACGTCGTGGTGGACCAGGCCGAGCAGAAGGGCACCGGCCGGTGGACCGTGCAGAGCGCGCTCGACCTGGGCGTGCCGGTGACGGGCATCGCCGAGGCGACCTTCGCCCGCGCCCTGTCCGGCCACCCGGAGCAGCGCGCCGCCGCCGCGTCCCTGCAGGGTCCCGGCCTTTCCGGGGTCGGGGGGAGCGAGCTGGTGGAGGACGTCCGGCAGGCCCTGTACGCGTCCAAGATCGTCGCGTACGCGCAGGGCTTCGACCAGATGGCCGCCGCCTCCCGTGAGTACGGCTGGGACGTCGACCTGGGGGCCATGGCCACGATCTGGCGCGGCGGGTGCATCATCCGGGCCAAGTTCCTGGACCGGATCCGGGCCGCGTACGACGCCAACCCGGCCCTGCCGACGCTCCTGGCCGACCCGACCTTCGCGGCCGCGCTGGACGCGGGGCAGGAGGCCTGGCGGCGCGTGGTGACGACGGCGGTGCAGATCGGCGTGCCCACGCCCGGCTTCTCGTCGGCGCTGGCCTACTACGACGGCCTGCGGCGCGACCGGCTCCCGGCCGCGCTGATCCAGGGGCTGCGCGACTTCTTCGGCGCGCACACCTACCGCCGGGTGGACAAGGAGGGCTCCTTCCACACGGACTGGTCCGGCGACCGCACCGAACACCCGGCCTGACCCACACCCACCACCACCCACGCCGGACCGCCGCCCCGGAGCCCCGGCGGCCACGCCACCCGCCGGCCCAACGATCCGCCCTCCGGCCGCACCGCCACCGGCACGCGGCGACCGTGCCGGTGGGCGGCGGCCGTCTCGGGGGGCGCCTCGGGGGTGTGGCAGCCGTCTCAGGGAGCGTCTCGGGGGTCTGGCGGTCGTGTCAGGGGCGGTCGGTGCGGTTTCGGCCAGATGCGGTGGCGGTCGATGTGCGGGTGGCGGGTGGTGCAAGGATGTTCAAGACCCGGCCGCCCGGTCCCCGGGAGGCTGAGCGCATGACAGCGACACTTACCTCCATCGTCATCGACTGCGCCGACCCCGCCGCCCTGGCGTCCTTCTACGCCCAGGCCACCGGCTGGCGGATCACCCCGGGTGACCCCGACTTCGTCAGCCTCGAGGGCGGCCCGGTCTCGGTCGGATTCCAGCGGATCGACGGCTACCGCGGCCCGGCCTGGCCGGACAGCGGCAAGCACGTACACCTCGACCTCACGGTCCCCGACGTCGAGGCCGCCATGAAGGAACTGGCCGATCTCGGCGCCACCGTGCCCGACTTCCAGCCGGGCGGCGGCGACTGGACGGTGCTCCTCGACCCCGAAGGCCACCCCTTCTGCGTCATGGGCGGCTGACTCGTTGGGTGTCCCTCGCGCTCTCGTTCAGGGAGTGCGGGGGGCGAGCAGGCGGCGCAGGGCGGTCGGGGTGTGGCCGACGTGGTGGCGGATCGTACGGGTGAGGTGGGCCTGGTCGGCGAACCCGAGGTCGGCGGCCAGCCCGGCCAGGCTCGGCTCGCCGTCCTCCAGCCGGTCGAGCGCCCGGCCCACGCGCACGCGGTTGCGGAAGTGGGTCAGGGAGACGCCCAGCTCCCGGGTGAACGCCCGGCTGAGCTGGTACGGCGAGACGGCCAGGAGCTCGGCCAGCGACATCAGCCCACCGGCCGCCGGATGACCGGCGGCGATGGCCTCCCGGGCGGCGTCGGCGATCACCGCCCCGGACCTCGGCCCACCGCCGCCCCGGGAGGCGCTCCCCTTGGCTGCATACGCCTTCGCGACACCCCGCCCCCTGGTGTCGGCTTCTCCCACGCCACCGACCCCGGCGTCGTCCGTCCGAGAGGCGGCGGCGTCGGTAACCAGCCGAGGGCCGGGCATCACGCCGGCGGTGCCCGGCCGAGAAGCGAGGGCCGCGGCGGCGGTTGCCTCGGTGCCGCGCGACCCAGGAGCCGGCGCTTCGATGCTTTCCGGCCCAAGGGCGGGCGCCGTGGTCTTGGGGACGGACGCCTCGGTGGTGCTCGTTCCGGGGCGGGGCGCATCCATGGCGCCCGAGCCGGAAGAGGCCGGTGTTGGGCTTGGGGTCAGTTGGGCGAGGCTGGTGGCGACGAGGGAGAGCAGGGACTCGGCCAGCTCGAAAGCCGTGTCCCCGCCCCGCGCCGCCACCAGGAACCGCCGATGGGCGAGGTCGAGGCGGGCGTCCACGTACAGGGTCGGCCGGCCCGGCGGGCCCTCCCCCGCGAGCGTGTGCCACAGCTCCGGGGTCAGGGACACCGAGGTGCACACGTCGCCGCCCGCCGGGTGGGCGAAGTGCTCCTCCTCGCCGGGCACCCCGAGGTAGGCCATCGTCGGGTCGATCACGGCGGCCCGGCCGTCCGCCTTGCGCCGGAACAGGCCGCGGCGCACCAGCACCAGGCGGTGCGCGGAGCCCAGCTCCGCCGCCGACCACCCGCGATGGTCGTCGGCGCAGGTCACGGCATCGAGGTGGAACCCGTCCCCGGCAGCGAGACGCACAGCTGAACGCACCCGCGGAACATTACGCCGCGGGTACGACATTCTCCTGCGGCACTAGCGGCCGCCGATGCCGATCGTGTTGGCGACCGCCGTCACCACGCAGAACCCGAACGGCCCGCTCGCGTCATGCATGGTGACCTGCCCCGTGGCGACCCCGGCGGCGGACAGGTGGCCGGTGGCCTCGACCCCGATCAGCTCCGCGGACGGGAGCCGGGCGAGCGTCAGCGTGTAGTCGGCGTTGATGAAGCGCAGCCCCTCCACCCCGGAGTTGCTCAGCGGGCTGGCGAAGTCGGCGGCCAGCGCCGCGCGTACGAACGGCGTCAAAGGCTCCTCGTCCACCAGCGGATACGACTCCCGCATCCACACCCGCCCCGGCCCGGGCGCCCCCCACTCGGTCACCCGCCACAGGTCGAACGGCGGCTTCCACGTGGCCTGCCCGTCCACCGGCGGCTCGGAGGGCGCGGGCGTGTCCCACGGGGGCGTGACGAACGTCTGCTCCCCCTCCGGCTGCTCCCCCTGCCGCAGCAGGACCGCGCCGGCCCGCCCGATCACCCCCTGCTCGGTGATGATCACCGCGTCGGCCACGAGGATCCTGCGCCCGGCCCTGACCAGCGAGGTCTCCACCGTGACCGGCACCATCGGGCTGTTGCGGAACAGGTCGACCGTCAGGCGGGCGAAGTGCAGCCCCGGCTGGGCGTAGCGGCGCTCGATGGCGCGGGCGGCGAGCCCGCCGAGCAGGCGGCCGTGGAGCATGTCGGGGGACCAGGGACCTCGGGCGTGCGGCGCGGGGACCAGCTCGCCCTTCTTCTGGGTGAAGAACGCTGACACAGAATCAGATTCTAGAGGAGAGCAGCCGTTCACCGAGAGCACGCAGGTGTTCCTTCAGCTCCAGGGGCTCCAGCACCTCGAAGTCCACGTCCAGGAAGGCCACCACCATGGCCATCATGCGCAGGTCGTCGCCGCGCAGGGTGAGCAGGCAGGTGTGCTCGTCCACCGGCTCGACGGCGCCCGCCGTCCGGCCCTCGATCCGCTCGGCGGGCGCGCGCAGCAGGAAGCGGCTCTCGTATGGCCACATCTCGTGCGCCAGGCGGTGCTGCACCCAGGCGGCCACGTCGGGGGCGGGCGGCTCGCGCGGCGTGAAGCGGGGGCCGTTCGGGGTCCGCAGACGCATCCGGTCGGCCCGGTACGTGCGCCAGTCGCCACGATCGGCGTCCCAGCCGACCAGGTACCAGCGGTTGCCCTGGGTGACGAGGCTGTGCGGCTCGGCCCTCCTGAGCGCGCTCTCGCCCCGGTGGCCGGTGTAGTCGAAGCGGAGCTGCTCGTGGTCGCGGCAGGCGGCGGCCACGCCGGTGAGCACGTCGGGGTCCACGGTGGGGCCCGCGCGGTCGATGCGTACGGTGTGCCGCTGCAGCGTGTTGACCCGCTGCCGCAGGCGGGCGGGCAGGACCTGTTCGAGCTTGGCCAGCGCGCGCAGGGAGGTCTCCTCGATGCCGGTCACGGTGCCGTTCGCGGCGGTGCGCAGGCCGACCGCGACCGCCACGGCCTCCTCGTCGTCGAGCAGCAGCGGCGGCAGCTGCGCGCCCGCGCCCAGCCGGTAGCCGCCGGAGACGCCGGGCGTCGAATGGACCGGGTAGCCGAGGCTGCGCAGCCGGTCGACGTCGCGGCGCATCGTCCGGGGGGCGACGCCGAGCCGCTCCGCCAGGTCGGCGCCGGGCCACTCGCGCCGGGCCTGCAGGAGGGCCAGCAGGCGCAGCAATCTCGCCGAGGTGTCCAACACGGACACCATTGTGGCCCGAATCTGACCGCAATGGTTCTTAGCGTTGCGGGCATGGACAAATTCGTCATCGACATATCCCAGGACCGGCTCGACGACCTGCGTGAGCGGCTGGAGCGCACCCGCCGGCCCGACGCCCTCGACGGGGTCGGCTGGTCGTACGGGGTGCCGCCCGAAGCGGTCGGCGAGCTGGCCGCGTACTGGCTCGACGGCTACTCCTGGCGCGCGCACGAGGCCAGGCTCAACGCGTTCCCGCAGTACACGACCGTGATCGACGGGCAGCGCGTGCACTTCGCGCACGTGCGCTCGCCCCGGCCCGACGCGCTGCCACTGCTGCTGACGCACGGCTGGCCCAGCACGTTCGCGGACTTCTCGCGCGTCGCCGGGCCGCTCAGCCGGGACTTCCACCTGGTCATCCCGTCCATCCCGGGGTTCGCGTTCTCGGGCCCCACGACGGAGCCGGGCTGGGGCGTGCGGCGGGTCGCCGCCGCCTGGGTGGAGCTGATGGCGCGGCTCGGCTACGAGCGCTACGGCACGCAGGGCGGCGACTTCGGCGCCCTGGTCTCCCCCGCCGTCGCGCGACTGGCCCCCGAACGGGTGGTCGGCGTGCACGTGAACGCCCTCACCGCGTTCGTCACGGACGACATGTCGGGCCTGACCGAGGCCGAGACGGAGCGGGCCCGGGGCGTCGAGCGGTGGCGGAAGGAGTTCTCCGGGTACGCCGCCATCCAGAGCACCAGGCCGCAGACGCTCGCCTACGCCCTGGCGGACTCGCCGGCCGGGCTGCTCGGCTGGACCCTCGACGCGTTCGCCTCCTGGGGGCGGGACGTGGGCGGAGTGCCCGCCGACGACGTCCTCACCGACGTCTCCATCCTCTGGCTCACCGGCACCGCCGGATCCTCCACCCGCATCTACCGGGAGAGCGGCGGCGACTGGGCGGTACCGGACGCGCCGGGCAAGACCCCGACGGGCGTGGCGGTCTTCCCCGGCGACAGCACGGTCCGGCGGTACGCCGAGCAGGTGCACAACGTGGTGCACTGGTCGGAGTTCGCGACGGGCGGCCACTACGCCGCCCTGGAGGCCCCCGACCTGCTGGCCGCCGACATCAGGACCTTCTTCGCAGGGCTGTGAACGCCCCCGGAGGTCAGTGGAACTGCGGGACGATCAGGTAGATGCCGTACAGCACGACCGCGGCGCAGGCGGTGAAGCACAGGACGGCCGCGGCCAGGCCGCCCGCGCCGGTGCCGGTCCCCCGCTCCTGCGCCGACTGACGGGCCGACTGACGGGCCGACTGACGGGCCGCGAGCGCCAGCGCGCCGAGCGAGAAGACCGCGACGACGACCACGCTGACGGCCAGGCTGATGACGAAGACCTGTCCGAGGGCGTCCCATTTGATGTCCATCGGCGTCCGCCCTTCAGACCGGGGCGGGCACGTCGTTGACGTTGCCCGCGTGAACGGGTTCGCGGCGGCTGGCCGCGTACAGGCCGCCCGCCGCCGCGATCGCCACCAGCGCGGTGACGGCGACGCCGAGGGTGCCGGTGGTGGCCACTGCCGCCACGACCGCGCCCACCGCGGCGGCGGACGGCAGGGTCAGCAGCCAGGCCAGCGCCATCCGGCCCGCCACGCTCCAGCGCACCTTGGCCAGCCGGCGGCCCAGCCCGGTGCCGAGGATCGCGCCGGACACCACCTGCGTGGTCGACAGCGCGAACCCCAGGTGCGAGGAGGCGAGGATGACCGTGGTCGCGCTGGCCTCGGCGGCGAAGCCCTGCGGCGACTCGATCTCGGTGAGCCCCTTGCCCATGGTGCGGATGATCCGCCAGCCCCCGAGATACGTGCCCAGCCCGATGGCCAGCCCGGCGGTGGCGATCACCCACAGCGGCGGGTTCGAGCCGGAGGCCAGCGCCCCGGACGAGATCAGCGTGAGCGTGATGACGCCCATGGTCTTCTGGGCGTCGTTGGTGCCGTGCGCCAGCGACACCAGCGAGGCCGAGACGATCTGCCCGAACCGGAACGTGCCCGTCACCGACTCGTGCCGGGCCCTGGCGGTGAGCGAGTACGCCAGGAAGGTGGCGGTCATCGCGACGAACCCGGCGATCAGCGGCGAGGCCACCGCCGGGATGAGGATCTTCTGCACCACCGTGCCGAAGTTCACGCCCTGGATGCCGGCGCCCACCCACACCGCGCCGATGAGCCCTCCGAACAGCGCGTGCGAGGAACTGGAGGGCAGCCCCAGAAGCCAGGTGAGCAGGTTCCACAGGATCGCGCCGATCAGCCCGGCGAAGATCATCGGTGGGGTCACCAGGGTGTCGTCCACGATCCCGCCCGAGATCGTTTTGGCCACCTCGACCGACAGGAACGCGCCCACCACGTTCAGCACGCCCGAGATCGCCACCGCCACCTTCGGCCGCAGCGCGCCGGTCGCGATCGAGGTGGCCATCGCGTTGGCCGTGTCGTGGAAGCCGTTCGTGAAGTCGAACACCAGCGCCGTGATGATCACCACGACGACCAGGAACGTCACATGCTCCATGAGGGTTTCCCCATCGTCTCGACGTCACAAGAACGGTAGACCGGGGCGATGAACCGGCCGTGAACTCCTGTCGGCCATCATGCCTACCCACGGCACCGCCAAATACCGGCCAAGGAGGGTTACGGAGTGGTTCATGGTTAATTAGCCGATTAGGACATATCTCCGGCCATCATCCAGACGTGCGTATCGTTCGGTTAGCGAACTTCGTCACTCCCACGTCGGGCGGGCTGCGTACCGCCCTGCATGAGCTCGGCGCCGGCTACGCGGCGGCGGGGCACGAGCCCGTCCTGGTCGTCCCCGGCGCGGCGGCCCGCGACGAGCGGACCCCGGCCGGACGGGTCGTCACCCTGCCGGGCCCGGTGGTCCCCGGTCTCGGCGGCTACCGGGTCATCGCCGCCCGCGGCACGCTGAGACGCCTCCTGGAGGAGCTGGCACCCGACCGGATCGAGGTGTCGGACCGCACCACCCTGCGCTGGCTCGGCCCCTGGGCCAGGGCCGCGGGCGTCCGCTCGGTCATGGTCTCGCACGAGAGCCTGTCGGCGTTGCTGCGCCTGTACGGTCCCCTCGGCCGGCTGGCCGACCCCGTCAACCGCGCCACCGCGGCCCGGTTCGACACCGTGGTGTGCACGACCGCCTGGGCCGCGGCCGAGTTCGCCAGGCTGGGCGTGCCGAACCTGGTCCGGGTGCCGCTCGGGGTGGACCTCGCCACGTTCTCCCCCGAGCGCTTCGACCCCGGCCTGCGCTCCCGCCTGGCCGCGCGGGGCGAGGCGCTGCTGGTGCACTGCGGCCGCCTGTCTCCCGAGAAGCGGCCCGACCGCTCCATCCGCGCCCTCGCCGAGCTGCGCCGCAGGGGTGTCCCGGCCGTGCTGGTGGTGGCCGGCGACGGGCCGCTGCGGCCCAGGCTCACCCGGCTGGCGGACGGACTGCCGGTCCGCTTCCTCGGCCACCTCGCCGACCGGGACGCGCTGGCCGCGCTGCTCGCGACCGCGGACGTGGCCCTCGCCCCCGGCCCGGTGGAGACGTTCGGCCTGGCGGCGCTGGAGGCGCTGGCCAGTGGCACCCCGGTCGTGGCCACGCGCGACAGCGCCCTGCCCGAGGTCATCGGCCCCGCGGGGGCGGCGGTGGCCGACGACCCGGCGGCCTACGCCGGCGCGATCGAGGAGCTGCTGTCCGACCCCGCGCGCCGGGAGCGGGCCCGGGCCAGGGCCGAGCGGTACGGCTGGCCCGCCGCGGTCCGGGGCTTCCTGGACGCGCACGGCCTGATCGGCGCGCCCGCGAGGCCGCGATGACGCGGATGGTCTCCCTGGGCGACTCGGTCACGGTCGGACTGGGCGATCCGGTGCCAGGGCGCGGCTGGGCCGGGCTCCTGGCCGAGGCGCTGGCGCCCGCCGAGCTGAGCAACCTCGCCGTCTGCGGCGCCCGCGTCGCCGACGTCGTACGCGACCAGCTTCCCCGGGCGCTGGCCCTGCGCCCGTCCCTCGCCACCGTGCTCGTCGGCGTGAACGACACCCTGCGCGGCGACTTCGCCCCCCGCCAGATCCACGCGGACCTGGAACGCCTGATCACCCGGCTGCGCGCGGACCAGGTCACCGTGCTCACCGCCACGCTGCCCGACCCCGGCCTCATGCTGCGGATCCCGGAGCTGCTGCGCCGCCCCCTCGCCCGGCGCGTCCACGTGGTCAACACGATCGTGACCGGCCTCGCGCACCGCCACGGAACCATCCACCTCGATCTCGCCCGGCAACCCGCCCTGTACGAGCGGCGCATGTGGGGCGCCGACCGCCTGCACCCCAGCGAACGCGGGCACCGCCACCTGGCCCGGCTCTTCGCCGCCGAACTGCGCGAGCGCGGCGTCCCGGCGCGGCTGCCGGACCCGGAGCCCGCGAACGCCGAGCCCACCGCCTGGGCCAGCGCCTTCTGGCTGGCCACCGCGGGCACCGCCTGGCTGGTCCGGCGGTCCCGCGACTTCCTGCCCGCCTTCGCGAGGCTCGTCGCTCAGGAGATCTGGCACGAGAAATTCGCCGTACGGGCGACTGCCGGTGAACCGGACGTCGCCCCCAACCGGGATGAAACATCACATGAGGGTCGCCATTGTGGCCGAGTCGTTCCTGCCCCAGGTCAACGGGGTCACCAACTCGGTCTGCCGCGTTCTTGACCACCTGGCCGCCACCGGGCACGACGCCATGGTGGTCGCCCCGGCCCCCGCTCCCCCGTCCTACGCGGGCTTCCCGGTTCACCCGGTCCGCAGCCTCGCCCTGCCGTTCTACCGCTCCGTCACGGTGGGCCTGCCCGGCATGCGCCTGTCCCGTACGCTCGCCGGCTTCAAGCCCGACGTCGTCCATCTCGCCTCCCCCGCCCTGCTGGGCGCGGCCGGGATGGCCGCCGCCCGGCGGCTCGGCCTGCCCACCGTGGCCGTGTTCCAGACCGATCTGGCCGGATTCGCCCGCCAGTACGGCGTCCGCGGCGACCCGGTCATCTGGTCGTGGCTGCGGCGGGTGCACCGGCACGCCACCCGTACCCTCGCCCCCTCCACGCCGACCCTGCGCGAGCTGGCCGGCCACGGCATACCCCGCCTGTCGTTGTGGGGCCGCGGCGTCGACCTCGACCTGTTCCATCCCCGGCACCGCAGCGAGGAGCTGCGCCGCCGGCTCGCCCCGAACGGCCAGACCATCGTCGGATACGCCGGTCGCCTGGCCGCCGAGAAACAGCCTCAGCTGCTCGCCGCGCTCGCCGACGTCCCCGGGGTGCGGCTGGCCGTCGTGGGGACCGGCCCCATGGAGCGGCGGCTGCGCGGGCTGCTGCCCGGGGCGGAGTTCTTCGGCCTGCGCACCGGCCCCGACCTGGCCCGCGTCCTCGCCTCTCTGGACGTGTTCGTCCACACCGGCAGCAACGAGACCTTCTGCCAGGCCGTCCAGGAGGCCCTCGCCTCCGGCGTGCCGGTCGTCGCCCCGGCCGCGGGCGGCCCCCTCGACCTGGTCCGGCCGGGGGCCAACGGCCTGCTCTACGCCGGCGGCGACCCGTCGGCGCTGCGCGCGGCCGTCGCCGCCCTCGCCGGGGACCCCGATCGCCGCGCCCGCATGGCCCGGCAGGCCAGGGAGTCGGTGCGCGACCGCGACTGGGCCTCGGTGTGCGAGGAGCTGGTCGGCCACTATCACGGCGTCGTGACGGGCGAACCGGTCTCTCCGAGCCCGGCTGGATTTCGGCGGCGCGCCGCCGTAGGCTCCCCCAATGCGCGATCTAGGTGAGGACCCCCGGCCCGTCCGGGGCGCGGTACGCGAGATCCACTCCCTCGGCGACTCGGCCACCCTGTCCTACTCCCCCGACCTCGACGGCCTGGCCGACCCGGGGGAGATCGTCTGGGCCTGGGTTCCTTACGAGGAGGACCCGTCCCGCGGCAAGGACCGCCCCCTGCTGGTCGTGGGCCGGACCGGGCGCCGGCTCCTCGGCGTGATGCTCTCCAGCAAGGGCGACGACGGGCCCGACTGGGTGGAGCTCGGCGCCTGGGGCCGGGACGAGCGGGTGTCGTACGTACGGCTGGACCGGGTGTTCGTCCTGGACGAGGACGACATCCGGCGCGAGGGCGCGGTGCTCGACGGCGACCGCTTCGCGCGGGTGGCGGCCCGGCTCATGAAGACCTACGGCTGGGACGCCGGCCGGTAGCCCCCGTCACGGCGCGTCAGCCCAGGAAACCCGCCTGGCCGAGCCAGTCAAGATACCGGTCCGTCCACGAACTGCTCGGCGGGCCGGGCAGGGTCCCGGCGAACCTGTGGCCGCCCGTGGCGTAGACGTGCATCTCGGCCGGGTGGCCGGCGGCGTGCCAGGCCGCGTACAGCGCGAGACCGGACGACACGACCCCCTCGCCCACGTCGTCACCGGCGAACGAGATGAACAGCGGCGGCGCGCCGGTGCCGGGGACGGCCGGGATGCCGTATTCGCGGGCGACGATGGAGCTGTGGCTGAGCGGGCCTCCGACGTCGGTGACCACGGCGGAGGCGAGCGCGAACAGCGAGGTCCACGCGGGGGTGGTGATCCTCGCGACCAGGACGTCACCCGGGCGCATCCGGTCGAACTCGTCGGGGCCGTGGATGATCCGCGCGGGCGCGGTCACCCGTCCCGGGCTGCCGGGCACGCCCTTGATGATGCCGGAGGAGCCGTCGTCGTGGTGCCCGGGCAGGAGCCGGGAGAAGTCGATGCCCAGCAGCTTCGTGCCGCCGTCGGCCGGGAGCGAGTGCGGCGGCACGATCGCCTTCTGCGCCCGCCACGTGGCTTGCCGCTCCGCCACGACGGCACGCGAGCCGGCCGGGGAGCCCCGCCCGGAGTCCAGCACGCCCACGGCGGTTTCCAGCTCGTCCAGCCGCAGCCAGAACACGTCGTCCTGATCGGCCAGCGCCCCGGCGGCGACGAGGCGGCGGCCGATCTCGTGCAGCGCGCGGCGTGCCACCGGCCAGCCCACACCTTCGGAGGGGGGTGCGCGCTGCGGCGCGGTGGGGTTACCTGGTGGAGGCGCGTGCCACCAGATCGGGCTGGAAGATCACCTGGCGGTGCTCGTGGCCGACCGGTCGGTTGGCCTCCTCCAACAGCATCACGGCCGCCGTGTGGCCGAGCTGCTCGCGCGGCTGCCGGATGGACGACAGCGGCACGGCGGCCGCCGCAGCGAAGTCGATGTCGTCGTACCCGAGGATGGCCAGGTCGTCCGGGACCCGCAGCCCGCGCTGCGTCATCTCCTGCAGCACCCCGATGGCCACCAGGTCGTTGGCGCAGAAGACCGCGGTGGGCCGCTCGGACGGCGGCCGGGTGGCGATCTCCTCGCCAGCCAGCCGCCCGGTGGCGATGGTGAGGTCGGGCAGGGGGATGACGGTCAGCCGGTCGTCCGGCGAGAGCACGGCGGACAGCCCCTCGTGCCGCTCCCGCACCTGGCGGACGGTGAACGGCCCGCCCGCGAAGGCGATGTGGCGGTGCCCCCGCTCGCGCAGGTGCCGGCCGGCCAGCCGCCCGCCGAGCACGTCGTCGACCGCGACCGCGCAGCCGTGGCTGTGCGGGGCCGAGCTGTCGAAGCGCACCACCGGGATGCCGCGCGAGACGAGCCGGCGCAGCCGGTCCTCCTCGGCGCTGTCGTTGACCGGCGTGATCAGCACGCCCAGCGGACGCTGCTCCTCGAACGTCTCCAGCAGCCCCGCCTCGCGGCCGGCGTCCTTGTTGCTGTTGAAGACCATCACGGTGAGCTCGGCCCGCTGCGCGGCGGTCTCGACGCCGCGCAACACGTCGATGAAGAACGGGTTGGCCAGGTCGAGCGCGACCACGCCGATGGTCCGGCTGTGGCCGGCCCGCAGTTGCCGGGCGGAGCCGTTGCGGACGTAGCCGAGGCGGGCGATCGCGGCCCGCACCCGCAGCCGGGTGTCGGGGGCCACCATGTCGGGCCGGTTGAGCACATTGCTCACCGTGCCGACGGAGACCCCGGCGAGCCGGGCGACCTCTTTGATGCTCGACATCGTTCCTCGTCGCAGGCGTAATGTCGCTTTGATCATAACGCCTTCGACCAGGGGTTCGACACCAGGTGTGACAACCTCCGTCCGAGGCCGCGGCCGGGTGGGTCGAAGAAGCCGGTGTACGGAGCCGGCACCTTGCCGTCACCGCCGTTCGACATCAACCAGGTCATCGTCGAGCCTGGTAGCGGCGGCGGATCGAGATCACTTCCGGCACAATGGGCGTGGTCCTGTCCGGGGGCTGGATCTCCTGGACCACGCTCCGGTCGCCGGTCGGCCGCGCAACCGCTGTTGGGAGAGATGGTGGGGTGTCTGGCCTGCACGCCAGGAGTGGGCAGCAGTCAGCAGGCAGTTCATGAGGGTGTCACCCTGTACACCCAGTTCATGAGCGCAGATCGGATCGGCGCCATCGTCTACGACGGAGCCGATCCCGCCGACGATCCACGATGGCGCCTTTCGGGAGCACGCACCCAGGCGGAGTACGGCCGCTGGTGCCGGCACTGCTGCGGGATGGCCTGCCTGCACATGGCCCTTGATCATCGCGATGGCCACGCGCCGCCCCTTCTGGAGCTTCTGCGCGGCTGCCGCGACTACGGCGGCTACGTCGAGGACGACGACGGCCAGATCAAGGGCCTGATCTACGCCCCGTTCGCCGACTACGTACGCGCCGAGCACGGCATGCCCGCTGACGTGCACCCGCATCTCGCCGCGGCCGAACTGCCCGACCTGCTCGCGGACGGGCACCTGGTGATCGCCTCCGTCCACAAGGAGATCCGCCGGCCCGAGGTGCCCGCACCCGGCCGCGGCGGGCACCTGGTCCTCATCACCGGCCACGACCACGGGCTGCTGCATCTGCACAACCCATCCGGACACACCCCCGACGCCCGCCGGGCGAGGCTCCCCATCGAGGTGTTCGCGTCCTTCTTCGCCGGCCGGGGCATCGCCTTGAGCATGCGGCGCGTCTAGCCAGATCGCGTCGCCCGGCAAGGGGCGTTCTGCCGAGCCGGCCGCACCGCTCCGAAAAGGCGCAGTGCGGCCGCGCGGCTATGACAGCGGTGGTCAGGTCATCGCCTCGAAGGAGTAGTGCAGGCCGTATTGGGTTCTGTCGTAGGCGTGCACGAGCATGGGCTCCCCCGCACAGTCATGGTCGGCGTAGACCACGATCGGGCCGTCGGTTTCGTTGATCACGGCATGGTAGCCCGGGCCGAGGTCGTGGCAATCGCCGGGCCGTGGGTCCCCGATCCCCCACGCAGGCTCGCCGAGGTTGCTGATGATCACGGCTCCCGAGGCGGCGGTGGCCGGGGTGGCGGTGAGCGTGACGGCCGTGGCGGCCACGGTCAGCAGGGCGAGGATGGAACGCATAGCGGATCCCTTCTAAGAAGACAACCCCCTAATCATGCACAGTCAGTAGTTGATTAGTCACTTAAGGCGAGCGACACGCCAGGGTCCCAGATGGCGGGCAGAGGAACGCCTGCCGGTCGGGAGAGAGCGCGACACATGCCGCGTGGCGCGCCGCCCAGGATGAGCGTCCTCGCGCGAGCCGCAAGATCATTCCGCGAGCCACGGCACTCGCGGGCGCCGACCGGCACACCGTCGCCCGCCCACCGTGGCCTGCGCCGAACGGCGGCGAAGGCCCGTACTCACCCGTGGCAGCCCCCGTCACCTGCGGCGGGCGCGAGGGGCCATCGCGGGGTTGCGGTCGAGGCAGCCGGCGGGCCTGAGCGTGAAGCCGGCGTACTCCACGGGCATGACCAGGACGTGAGGTCGGCGACCAGCTCGGCGAACCGACGGTCACGCTCCGTGGCGGTGGTGCCGCCGCTCCAGTGGTGCGACTGCACGCCTTATGGCTCGGACCCGGACATTGGGGTCCCAGCCATAAGGCGGAGCGGGTCACCTTCCCTGGCGGGCGGCCTTGCCACCGGCACCGAAGAACAGGATGGTCGCGGCCACACCCAGCACAGCGACGAGCACGTCGGCGACCAGCGTGAGGGTGGGCAGGGTGATGAACAGGCTCACCACCTTGAACAGGACGGAGAAGATGACGATGATGGTGGCGAAGATCCGGACGGCGGTGCCGCCGCGCAGCGCCAGCCAGGCGAGCAGTACGAGCACGAGCGACCAGAAGATCGTGTTGTAGGCGAGCCCGGAGTAGATCATCTGGAGCCCCTCGAACCGGTCGCTCTGGATGTCGACCTCGTCGAGGCTCACGGGGGCAGAGCCCATGTCCGAATTCGCGGCGATCTGCTTTTTGATCGCCTCTGTGCCGGAGACGATGATTCCGATGGCGCTGATCACGTTGAGCGCCGCCGTGGCGATGGCCGCGTACACCGCTCGGGTTAAGTTCGCCGGCCTCTGGGGGGCCATGGCGGCGCGCCGGTCTTCGAATTGGGTGGGGGCTTGCCGTTCGTACATGGACATGCGGATCCCTTTCCGGAACGTTGTGTGTCTCGACGACGCGGTGATTACCGACCTCTGTCAGGCACTCCGCGGCCGTTAATGCCACGCACATTTCGCGCGGCCTTGAGAGGTATAGCAGATTCGCCCGACATCTGCGGGCGGCGGCGAATTCTGGAACCGCTCCGATAGCAATCCCCTTCGTTCGATCGGCGGAGGAAAGCGGCTTCCCAGATGGGAATTCCATCGCTGACCTGCGACGGAAGAAAGGCGGAAGAAAAACGGAAGAGCGGCACTCTAATGTCCTGCGACGTCAGCCGGGCTCACCCCAACGCCTCTTTGGAGCCGAATTTTTCGCGGCATCTCCGCTGAGTCGAGCGCGCGGATGAATGACACGCAATAAATGTCTCTCAGGGCGTTCTGTCGAGGGCCTTGCAATCGCGGGCAACGGCAAGAGCTATGACGCGACGGCGAAGGGGAGACCCGCGCAGCCCTTGGCCGGCACCGACCTCACGAGTCGGCGCCTCGTGCCGCACACGCCGTCGGCCTGGCAGTGGGGGCGGTGGGTGTGGCCCGGTGTACGTACTCGATGACGCCGCCCTTGGAGACCACCCGGGCGCGGCGGAACTCCGGATGCAGTCCGGTCGCGGCGGCGGGGCGGGCGCACCTGATCCGCCCGCCGAAGGGAACGGGCGGCTCAGGAGGCGAGCGTCATGCCCGTCAGGGCCGGCCGACGCTGAGGTAGTGGTAGCCGGCGGCCCGCATCGTCGCCGGGTCCAGCAGATTCCGGCCGTCGAACAGCACCGGCCGGCGCATCGTCGCGACGGCTTGCGTCCAGTCGACCTGGGTGAGCTGCGGCCACTCGGTGACGATGATCGCCGCGTCCGCGCCCTCCAGCGCCTGCTCCACGCTCGCATGGCGCGTTGTCGACGTCCAGGGCTCGGCCGCGGCCGGGCGGGCCATCGGATCCCAGCAGTGCACCTCGGCCCCCTCGGCGAGCAGCCGGGCCGCCAGGACGGTGCTGGGCGCCTCGCGCATGTCGTCCGTCCCCGGCTTGAACGTCAGGCCGAGCAGCGCCACCCGCGCACCCGCCAGCGTGCCGAGCTCGTCCTTGAGCTTCTGGATCGCCCGCCGCTTCTGCAGATTGTTGACCTCGATCACCGCTGACAGCAGCTGCAGGTGGTAGCCGGTGTTGTTGGCCAGCTGCCGCAGCGCCTCGCTGTCCTTGGGGAAGCACGAGCCGCCCCAGCCGATGCCGGGCCGCAGGAAGTGCGGTCCCAGGCGATGATCCAGTCCGACGGCGTGAGCCACCTCCTCGACGTCGGCCCCGGTCTTCTCGCACAAGGTGGCGATCTCATTGATAAAGCTGATCTTGGTGGCGAGCAGTGCGTTCGCCGCGAGCTTCACCATCTCCGCCGAGCGCACGCTCATCACCGCGACCGGCCCGTCCACGCCCTCGTGCAGCTCGGTGAGCAGGCGGGCGGTCGCCTCATCGGACGTCCCGATGACGATGCGGTCGGGATGCATGAAGTCGCTGACCGCGCGGCCCTCAGCGGTGAACTCCGGGTTCGCGGCATAGCCGACGTGGCCGAGCCCGGCGGCATCCAGCGCGGCTCGCACCCGGCCGCCGGTGCCCACCGGCACGGTGGATTTGACCACCACGGCCCGCAGGTGAGCGGCGTCCTTCAGGGCCGTCACCACCGACCAGACCCGTGACAGGTCCGCATCGCCGGAAGCCGACGGCGGCGTGTCCACGCAGACATAGGCGATCTCGGCACCGGTGACGGCCTCATCCAGGTCCAGCGTGAAGCTCAGCCGCTCCTTGTTCCGGGCGATCATGTCGCCCAGGCCCGGCTCGTAGATCGGCACATCGCCGGCCTGCAACAGCCTGATCTTCTCCGGGTCGATGTCCCGGACCACCACCCGGTGGCCGAGGTCGGCGAGGCAGGCACCGGTCACCAGACCGATGTATCCCGCCCCGAACACAACAACACGCCGGTAGTGCGGCTTTCCCACCATGCGGCAGCCCGTCCCCTTTCTCCGCAACGCGTGGCCGAGCAGAGCCGAGCGGCTCGGGACCTGCGTGCCGGTGTCCCTTCACAAGCTTCACAAGGAGGTCCCACCATAGCCGCCACCTCCTGCACGGCCCGGGCTGGCCCGTGTGACTTCGCGGGACTCGGCGAAGCGGCGCGGGTGGGCCTGACGCTCCACCCTGTCTTCATCGCCAGGTCGGCGGCAGAGACGTCGGGAGGGTGGCCAGATGGTCTTGGAGTTCGGCGTGCCGGAACTGGTAGATCGGGCCGACCGTGCGGAGCAGCCCGAGCCGGTGAGCGTCGTCCAGGAAGGACATCAGCGCGCGGGGAAGGATGCCGGCCAGGGCCAGGCGGGCGGTGGCGATCTGGTAGGCCATCCAGGCGTGGTGACGTCCGGCCGCGAGCCCGGCGGTGACGCCGAAGGTGAGCGCGTAGGTCAGCCCGACGGCGACTCCGAAGGCGGGGGTGTCGACGAGCCCGGCGGCGAGCCCGCCCGCCAGGCCGCCGGTCAGGGCGGCGGTGGCGCCGACGGTGGCGGCGCGGACGAGGTTGAGCGTGCGGTCCGCACGCCAACTGGTCAGGGGGGTGCTGGCCCTTCCGGCCGGGGACGGGGCCTCGGCCCATGCGGCGAATCCGGCCGCGAAACCGTGGACGAGGCCGACCGCCAGGCCGGAGGAGACCCCGGCGACGAGCGCGGCGGCGAGGGACTCGACGGTGAGCCACATCATGACCACCATCGCCAGCCCGGTGGCGAGGCCGAGGAGCAGCCCCCGTACCGGCCTGAACCTGGGTCTGAACCGGCGCCCGCGTAGCCGCAGGTCGGCGAAACCCGGTCTCTGCCGCGCCCAGGAGCGCGCCGCGAACGCGATGACGAGGCCCGCGGTGAGTCCGAACGCCAGCCCGTAGACCAGGCCGAGGACCGGGAACGGTGCGAAGCCCTCGGCGAGCCCGGTCGCGACCGTGGCGACGGTCGCGATCATGAGCGCGACGATGAGCCCCAGGGCGAGCCGGATCACGGGGGTGACGATACGGGTGCTGCCGGCCAGTCGCCACCAGGCCAGATCCCGCGTACGAGGGGTGCCGTCCGGGTTGCGGGGATGGGTGAGATGGTGGGCGAGGTAGCCGAGCACGTGCCGGACCTGGGCGGGGTCGTGGCGGCGCCGGGGCCGGAACAGGTCGGTCGGATGGGCACTGGGCGGGCGGGTGTCGATCAGCGCCGGGATGAGCCGGTCGAACAGGTGGGCACGCAGCGTGGCAGGTTCGGGGAACCGGGCGGCGTCGAGCAGGGCGGCCGGGTCGGCGTGCGGGGCGATGTAGACGGCTCGGAGCAGCCACAACCCGAGCGGGGTGGCGGTGACCCCGGCCAGCGTGCTGATGGAGCCCGCGGTGTCGGCGGGGGCGCCGGCCAGCGTGCTGATGGGGTCCGCCGTGTCGGCGGGGGCGCCGGCCAGGCCGGTGAGAATGTGCTCCCACGCCGGGTGCGGCCGGCCCGGCAGGCAGCGTCGCAGGTATCCGGCGGCCACGGCGGGGTCCAGCGGGTCGGGCTCGATGACCACCGCCGAGGTGAGCACGTCACCGGCGCCCTCGACGGCGCTGCGGTAGTCGCGGGTGCGGCCGGTCACGATGAGCTGGTCGGTTGCCCCGAGTGAACGGTTGAGCGTGGTGATGACCGCCGCCCGGGCCGCAGCGGGGAGCTCGTCCAGGCCGTCCAGCACCGGCAGGATGTGTCCGCGTGCCGCCAGAACCGCGGACGCTTCGGAGCCCAGGCTCGTGGCGCGCAGCGCCGGGTAGTCCTGCGCGAGCCGCGCCGCCAGCCAGTCGTGCATCAGCGGGAAGACCGCGGTGTCCCAGTCGGCGACCGGCAACAGCACCGGCACCGGCTCTTCCTCATGATCGTGGCGGGTGGCCAGGAGTTCCAGCAGCAGCTGAACGGCCAGCGTGGTCTTGCCCGTGCCCGGGTCGCCCAGGATCACCAGGCGTTGGCGGCGCATCGCGCGTAACCGGCCGGCCAGTGCGGAGACGTCGTCGCTCGAGGCGGTCAGCGGCAACGAGGCGGGGGTGAGGTTGGCCGGATGGTCCATCAGCCGTAGGTCGTCGGTCAGCCGCCAGCGCACCGGGATGGGGTCGGGGTCGTCCAGCGACCGCAGCGTCGCCTCCACGCGCCATTGCTGCCCGACCAGCCCGGCCAGCACCTCCTTGGCGGCCGCTATCGCCTGCGCCGTCACCGGCGCGGGGCCCGTCTTGCGCCGGAGGTGGAACGGCGCCGAGGGCGCGGGCCACCACGCCGCCTCGGCCGCCGCGCGAACGGAGGCCGGACCGGCTGAACCGTGGCCGTGCCGGATCCGCTGCCCTGTGCCGTCGGCGACCGGTTCGCCGGCGGGCCGCCCCGGTGCCTCCGGCCTGGAACGCAGCCGCTTGGCGGCCTCGCCGGCCAGCCGCCTGTCGCTGCGGGTTTCGGCCAGTCGCACCAGCAGCTCCCAGTAGGCCGCGTCCCAAGCCTGGGGCTCGCTCAGCTCGGCGGGCAGGCTCCGGCCGGATTGCCGGGCGAGGCGCAGGCAGGTGTCGACGAAGACCTCGACATGCTCCTGCTCCGGCCGAACGGGGCGGGTCTGGCTGATCATCCCGGCGATCGTGCTGCGTTTCAGCGTCAACGGCGGCTGCCCGGCACGACGGCGCGGCGTTCGGCCGCTGGCCGCCTCCAGCTCGCGGACCGAGACCGCGGCGGCGTCCTTCAACGCCCGCAGCCGCCGCGCGAACGGCAGCCGGGGATCCGAATCGTCGAGCACCCGAGCACCTCGCCCCAGCCGACCGCCGACCCCACCAGGTGTCCGGCGGCACCGGACACCCCCCGTGCCTTGAAGCGTAGGCCATCACCTGCGGCTCCACGGCTCGCTCGGACGAACTGTCCGCGTCCGTTGCCGGACAACCTTCCGGACGCCGAATGTCACTTCACACCCCGGTCGCGGCCGTCGGGCGATCCCGCGGCCCTCACGGAAGGAAGAACGCCATGAAGCACCCCGCTCCCTGGCTCATCATCGGCGGCCTGCTGCAGGCCGCGGCCGCCTTCGTCGCGGTCTTGGTCCCTCCGCTCGGTTTCGACAGCCGTTCACCCGCCTGGTGGACGGTGTGCCTGGCCGTCATGCACGTGCCCCAGGCGGCCGGGTTCTCCCTGCTGGCACGATCGGCATCCGGCCTGGTCGCCAGGGTCGGCTTCCGGACGACCGCCGTGGCCGTGGCCGTGTTCGTTCCGGCCGAGCTCGCGGCCCTCGTCTCGGCAGACGCGGCAGGCATGATCTTCGCGATCGCCTCCCCGCTGTCCGGTCTCGGCCTGCTGGTGGCGGGCGTGGCCACCGTGCGCCGCGGCGACTGGCCGGGCATCGGGCGCTTCACCCCGCTGATCACCGGCCTGTACGTCTTCGTCGTCCTCACACCATCCCTGGCGATGCTCGGACCGATCGCCGCCGTGCTCGCCATCGGCGGCTGGGGCGGGTGTTTCGCCCTGCTCGGCGCTGCCACCCGCCGGCGGCTCCTGGCGGACCGCCTTTGCGCGGACCCGTCCGATTCGTCCCAGTCAATCGCTCGACCGGCCACGGAAAGCGAGTGATCTCTCATGCTCCGCGCTCTCTCCGGCAAGGCACTCGCCGTCCTCGCGGCCCTCGCTCTGATCTCGACACTCCACAGCCCCCGGCTTCCCGCGGCGACCGCCCGGGACACGGCCGCCTCCGTGGGGCTGCAGTGCCGGGATCTCTCCTGCCGGTACTACTTCAGCCGGGCACAGACCGCGAAGATCAAGACCACCCTGGATGCCAGGGAGTGGACCGCCCAGGCCGGGGCCCAGCTCATCTGCTCCAGGATCCCGCACAAGGTGGTCGCCGCCTTCTGCCTGCTGGCCTTCGCCTATCTGTATGACAGCGCTCGGAGCCGGCTCGTCAACGCGTACGAGATGGGCGGATGCCTCGTCCTGCGGGCCCGGGTGAGCTGGCGCAGATCGATCACGTTCGCCAGCGTTCCCCCGACCCACAGCAGATGCGTGTGACCGACGTTTCCCGACGCCGCGCCGGTGAAGCACCGTCCGCCCGCCGACCGTCTCCGGCATCAAGCGTGAGCTGGGTGCCGGGGATGCTGCCCGGACAATTCCGTACTCTCCCGAAATGCCAGTCGATGCGGCACGCACACCTCGTGTGCCTTGTCCGTCCCGCCGCTCAGCCGCTCGGCCAGCAGGTCCACCGCCGACTGCGCGATCAGCGCCTTGTCGGGCGCGACGGTCGACAGCGTGGGCGTGGCGAACCGGCCGTCCTGGATGTCGTCGAACCCCATCACCAGCACGTCGCCCGGCACCTCGTACCCCCGCTTGAGCAGCGTCCGCAGGGCGCCCAGCGCGAGCGTGTCGTTGAAGCAGAAGACCGCGTCCGGCGCGCCGGATTCGAGCAGGCGGCTCATGGCCTCGGCGCCGTCGGCGCGACCCCAGCGTGCGACCGGCGCGACCAGGGACGGGTCGGCCGGGAGGCCGGCCTCGGCGAGCGCCTGCCGGTAGCCCTTCAGCCGCAGGCGGCCCGTCGCGGCGACGGCCGTGCGCTGCACGCCGATGGCGGCGATCCTGCGCCTGCCGCGCTCGGCCAGGTGCAGGGTGGCCGCCCGCGCGGCGGCCACGTTGTCGATGCCGACGTGATCGTACGGCGAGCGGCCCGTCCCGATGCGCTCCCCGAGCAGCACCATCGGCGTACGCTCGTCGCGCCCGGCCAGGTCCTTGCCCGTGAGCGCGAGCGGGCTGAACAGCAGCCCGTCGATGAGGTGGTCGCGGATCCCGGAGATCACCACGCGTTCCTTGGCCCGGTCGCCCTGGGTCTGGTCGATGAGCACGGTCCAGCCTCGCCGGTCGGCCGCCTCGATGACGTTCGTGGCCAGTTCGGCGAAGTAGGGGTTGTCCAGGTCGGGCACCGCCAGCGCGACCACGCCGGAGCGGCCTGCGCGCAGGCTGCGCGCCGACAGGTTCGGCCGGTAGGAGAGCTCGGCTATCGCCGCCTCCACCCGGGCCCGCGTCTCGCCACTGACATGGGGATAGTCGTTGACCACGTTGGACACGGTCTTGATCGACACCCCGGCCAGCTCGGCGACGTCCTTCAGCCTCGGCCGCACCATGCCCCCTTCGCCATCGGAACCCTACCTGGTTTACAACGATGTAACGAACTGGCGCCAGGCAATTTACAACGTTGGAACCAACGATGTAAAACGTCCGTAACCTCACGGTCAGGAGTGATCTGGCATGTCCCAAAACGACCTTTCCAGGCGGCGCGCACTGGGCCTGGGCCTCGGCACGCTGGTCATCGGCGCCGCGGGCTGCGGCGGAGGCGGCGGTCCCAAGCAGGCGCAGGCGCCGGCCACCGCGCCGGCCACCACGGCGGCGCCCACCGAATACACCGGTCCCTCGGTCTCGCTGGCGTTCTGGAACGGCTTCACCGGCGGCGACGGCCCGGTCATGAAGAAGCTGGTGGACCAGTTCAACACCGAGCACCCGAACATCAAGGTGTCGATGAACGTCTACAAGTGGGAAGACTATTACGCGAAGGTCCCCGCGGCCGTCTCCGCGGGTCAAGGCCCTGACCTCGGCATCATGCACGTCGACAGCGTCGCCACCAACGCGGCCCGGCAGGTGGTCCTGCCCCTCGACGACGTGGCCAACGCGCTCAACCTCACCGAGGCGGACTTCTCCCCGCCGGTCTGGAAGGCCGGCGTCTACAAGGGCGCGCGCTACTCGATCCCGCTCGACGTGCACCCGCTCGGCATGTTCTACAACAAGACGGTCATGAAGAAGGCCGGGCTCGACCCGGAGCAGCCGCCCAAGACCGGCGAGGAGTACATGGCGGCGCTGGAGGCGCTGAAGAAGGCGGGCATCCAGGGGCACTGGGCCACGCCGTTCCCGTTCACCGGAAGCATGCAGTTCGGGACGCTGCTCTACCAGAACGGCGGCCAGCTCTTCGCCGACGACGCCAGTGTCTCGCGCTTCGCCGAGGACCCTGGCGTGCAGGCCCTGACCTGGCTCGTCGACCTCGTCAACAAGGGCTACAGCCCCAAGAACGTCGGCCAGGACGCCGACTTCATCGCCCTGCAGAACGGCAAGGCCGCCTTCAACTGGAACGGCATCTGGTCCATCAACACGCTCAAAGAGATCAAGGACCTGGAGTGGGGCGTCGCGCCGCTCCCGCAGATCGGGTCGAAGCCGGCGGCGTGGGCGGGCTCGCACCAGTTCGTGGTGTTCAAGCAGCGTACGCCCGACCAGAACAAGCTGACCGCGGCCAAGGTGTTCATCAACTGGATCAGCGGCCACTCGCTGGAGTGGGCCAAGGGCGGCCAGGTGCCGGCGCGCAAGTCGATCCGCGACGGCGCGGAGTTCGCGGCGCTGAAGGAGCAGGCCACGATCGGCACCCAGATCGACTACCTGTACTTCCTGCCGTCGGTGGCGGGCATCGGGGACGCCTCCGCGGTCGTCGACCAGGCGATCAACGCGGCGATCCTGCTCAAGAAGAGCCCCAAGGACGCGCTCACGGAGGCCGCCGCCAAGGCCGACAAGATCCTTGAGGCCAACCGGAAGAAGTACGGCGCCTGATGGTCGCGATCTCAGCGGAAGAGACGCTGGGGCGGGAGGTGCGCGTTCCCCGATCGGGCAAGGCGACGCCGTACCTGTTCCTGGCGCCGTACCTGATCCTTTTCTCCGTGTTCGTGCTGGCCCCGGCCCTGTTCGGAATCTGGGTGAGCCTGCACGACTGGGACTACCTGCTCGAGGGCAAGCCGTTCGTCGGCCTGGACAACTACACGGCGCTGTTCGACGACCAGTCGCCCGTCTACGGCGACTTCTGGATGTCGATGCGGGCGACCGGGATCTTCACCGTGTTCAGCGTGCCGTTCCTGGTCGTGCTGCCGCTCGGGGTGGCGTTGCTGCTCAACCGGCCCTTCCGGGGCAGGACGCTGTTCCGGGGGCTGTTCTTCGCGCCGTTCGTGCTGGGCGTGGCGGTGGTGTGCCTGATGTGGCGGCTGCTGCTCGACCCGAACCTCGGCCTGGTCGACTGGATACTCGGCACGCCGATCCCCTGGACCACCGCGACGCCGTGGGCCTGGATCGCGCTGGTCGGGGTGACGGTCTGGTGGACGCTCGGGTTCAACGCGGTGATCTACCTGGCCGGGATGCAGGACATCCCGCGCGAGCTGTACGACGCGGCGAAGGTGGACGGCGCGGGGCGGTGGGGCGAGTTCGTCCACGTCACGCTGCCGGGGCTGCGGCCCGTCGCGCTGTTCGTGGTGACGACGACGATCCTGGCCTCGGCGAACATGTTCGGGCAGTCGTACCTGCTGACCCAGGGGGCGCCGGGCGGGGACACGCGGACCGCGATCATGTACATGCTCCAGCAGGGGCTCAGGGAGTACAAGATGGGCAGCGCCTCGGCCATGAGCTACCTGCTCACGCTGCTGCTGATCCTGATCAGCGTGGCCAACTTCCGGCTGTTCAGGACCCGGTCATGAAGCGCTACACGGGCCTGGTGGCCCTCGCCGTGCTGTTCGTGGGGCCGCTGGTGTGGGCCCTGGGCGTGTCGTTCAAGACGCAGACCGAGGCCACCCGGGTGCCGCCCACGCTGCTGCCCGCCGAGCCGACGACGTCCGCGTACGGGACGGTCTTCCAGGGCACCACGGACACGCCGGTGCTGCGCTGGTTCGCCAACAGTCTCATCGCCGCCACAGGGCACATGCTGCTGGTGCTCGCGGTGTCGTCGCTGGCCGCGTACGCGCTGGCCAGGCTGGAGTTCCGCGGCAAGAAGCTGATGTTCGGGATGATCGTCGGCACGCTGCTGGTGCCGGGGTTCGTCTTCCTCATCCCGCAGTTCCTGATCGTCGACCAGCTCGGCTGGCTGGACAGCCTGACGGCGCTCATCGTGCCGGGGGCGGCGGGCGCGTTCGGGGTGTTCTTCCTGCGGCAGTTCTTCCTCGGGCTCCCGCGTGAGCTGGACGAGGCCGCGCTGATGGAGGGCGCCAACCACTGGCACATCTTCTGGCGGGTCACGCTGCCGCTGTCGCGGCCCGCGCTGGCCACGCTGGCCGTGCTGAGCTTCCTGTCCAACTGGAACGACTTCATCTGGCCGATCTACGTGATCTTCAGTCCCGAGTACTTCACGCTGCCGCCGGGCCTGTCGATCCTGCAGGGGGCGTACACGATCCACTATCCGGTGATCATGGCGGGCGCGGTGCTGGCCAGCATCCCCGTCCTGATCCTCTTCAGTCTGACCCAGCGGTACGTCATCGAAGGCATCTCTCGTAGTGGCCTGAAGGGCTGACACATGCACCTGGCTGTCATCGCCACACTGATCCTCTCCCTCTTCACCAATCCGGTGTCCGGCTCCTTCTCCGACACGTTCGCCGACCCGTCGGTGATCCGCGGGCAGGACGGCTACTGGTACTCCTACGGCACGTCGGACCCGCTGCGCGAGGGCGAGAAGGTCCTGCACAGGCTACCGATCGCCCGCTCCAGCGACCTGGTCAACTGGACCTACGTGGGCGACGCGTTCGGGCCGGACAACCTGCCGTCGTACGCGGCGCCCGGCAGTCTCTTCTGGGCACCGGACATCCGTTACCTCGACGGCCGGTACGTCATGTACTTCACCGTCACCGACACCACCACCACGCCCGCCAACTGGGACTACTCGATCGGCGCCGCCACGGCCCCCACGCCGACCGGGCCGTGGACGCACATCGACGCCCCGGTCGTCGCCCCGCGTCCCTCGGGCAACTCGTACTGGAACACGATCGACCCCTCGCAGTTCACCGACGTGGACGGGCGCAAGTACCTGTACTTCGGCGGGTTCTTCGGCGGCCTGTGGGTGACCGAGCTGTCCGCCGACGGGCTGCGCGCCACCGGGCAGCCGCAGCAGGTCGCGATCGACAACAAGTTCGAGGGCGCGTACGTGGTGCGCCACGACGGCTACTACTACCTGCTCGGCTCCTCGGCGAACTGCTGCGCCGGGCCGACCACCGGCTACTCGGTGCTGGCCGGGCGCTCGACCAGCCCGCGCGGGCCGTTCGTCGACCGCGAGGGCGTGCCGCTGCTGGCCTCACGCGCCGGTGGCACCCCTGTCCTGGACCAGAACGGCAACCGCTTCATCGGCACCGGCCACCACGCCCAGCTCACCGACCTTTCCGGTCAGGACTGGATGCTCTACCACGCCATCGATCGAAGCGACCCGTTCCTGGACGAGCCGTACGGGATCAACGAGCGGCCCATGCTGCTGGACCGGCTGGACTGGATCGACGGCTGGCCGGCCGTGCGTGCGGGGGCCGGGCCTTCCGAGCAGTCGCGGGAGACGCCGGTGACCCGCGGGGTCGTGGACGATCGGTTCGCGGGCGATCTGTCGGGCTGGCGGAACACGGCCGGCTGGGCCGTACAGGATGGACATGTCCGTGGCCAGGGCACGCTCATCAGCCGCAAGTCGCTCGGCGGGGACGTCCGCGTCGAGACCGACCTCAAGACGGACAAGTCCGCCGGGATCCGCATCGGCGGCACAACCGCGGTCGTTTCGCCCGACGGGTTGACGCTCACCTCGGGCGGCGCGTCCCGTACGGTGGCGCTGCCCGGAGGGGCCGCGACCTGGCACAACCTGGCCGTCACCGTCAAGGGACGGACGATCACCGCCGAGGTGACCGAGGCCCGGCTCCGTGACCCGCAGGCGAGCGTCACCGTCACGGGCAGCGCGAACGGCCCGATCGGGCTGGTCTCCGACGGGGGCGCCGACTTCGACAACGTCTCCGCCGCCCCGCTGTTCAAGGCCGTCACCAAGGCTGCGCCGACGCCGCGCACGGGCAGGCTGCTGGACGCCGACGAGTTCGACGGGCCGCTCGACTCCCGCTGGACCTGGGTCCGGCAGGACGCCGCGGCCAAGAACGAGGAGGGCGTGCTGCGCTGGCCCGTCCAGGGCACCGACCTGGTCGGGACCGGCAACAAGGCGTCGGTGCTGCTGCGCGAGGCCCCCAAGGGCGACTACGTCGTGGAGACCAAGGTCACGCTCGACCTGGGCGAGGACGCCGTACGCAACTACCAGCAGGCCGGGCTGGTCGCCTACGCCTCCGACGACGACTTCGCCCGCCTGTCCCAGGTCGCCATCTGGAACACCCGCCAGGTCGAGTACGGCCGCGAGCTGACCTTCGCCGGCCGCCTGTCCTACGGCGGCAACATCGTCGGCCCGCCCGCGAAGACCACCTGGCTGCGGCTGGCGCACCACGTGGACCCGGCCAACGGGGAGCACGAGTTCCGCGCCGGATCCAGCCGCGACGGCAAGACCTGGACCTGGGGCGGCGTCTGGACCTTCCCCAAGGACACGGCCGTGCGCATCGGCCTGGTCGCCCACGGCGGGGCCCAGCCGGCCGTCAACGCCGACTTCGACTACGTACGCGTCTACCGAGGAGCCTGACCTGTGCCACAAGCACACCTGACCCTTGACCCCTCTTTCCGCATCGCGCCCGTCAACCGGCGCCTGTTCGGCTCGTTCGTCGAGCACATGGGCCGGTGCGTCTACACCGGCATCTACGAACCGGGCCACCCGGCGGCGGACGACAACGGCTTCCGCACCGACGTGCTGGAGCTGACCCGCGAGATGGGCGTGAGCGTGGTCCGCTACCCGGGAGGCAACTTCGTCTCCGGCTACCGCTGGGAGGACGGCGTCGGCCCCGACCGGCCCTCCCGGCTGGACCTGGCCTGGCGGCAGATCGAGACGAACGCGTTCGGGCTCAACGAGTTCATGACCTGGACCCGGGCCGCCGGGGTGGAGCCGATGATGGCCGTCAACCTCGGCACCCGGGGCCTCCAGGAGGCCTGTGACCTGCTCGAATACGCCAACCACCCCTCGGGTACGCGATGGTCGGACCTGCGGGTCAAACACGGAGTGACCGACCCGTACGGGATCAAGCTCTGGTGCCTCGGCAACGAGATGGACGGACCCTGGCAGATCGGCCACAAGACCGCGCACGAGTACGGACGGCTCGCGAACGAGACCGCCAAGGCCATGCGGCTCGTCGACCCCGACATCGAGCTGGTGCTGTGCGGCAGCTCCAACAGCGGGATGCCGACGTTCGGCGCGTGGGAGGCCACCGTGCTCGAACACGCCTACGACGCGGTCGACTACCTGTCGCTGCACAACTACTACGAGGAGAACGGCGACCTGCCCGGCTTCCTCTGCAGCGCCGTGGACATGGATCGCTACATCTCGGCCATCGTGGCCACGGCCGACCACATCGGGGCGAAGCTCCGGCGCAAGAAGAAGATCAACCTGTCCTTCGACGAGTGGAACGTCTGGTACCAGAGCCGGTTCGCCGGGCGCGAGCGCTCGCCGTTCCAGGAGGCGCCGGAGCTGATCGAGGACACCTTCACCGCCGCCGACGCCGTGGTGGTGGGGGACTTCCTGATCACGCTGCTGCGGCACGCCGACCGGGTGAGCATCGCCTGCCAGGCGCAGCTCGCCAACATCATCGCGCCGATCAGGACCGAGCCCGGCGGCCCGGCCTGGCGTCAGACGATCTTCCACCCGTTCGCGCTGACGGCCCGGCACGCGCGCGGCACCGTGCTGCGGGTGGAGCCGTCCGGGCCGCTCCTGGAGACCGAACGGTACGGCGAGGCGCCCGCGCTGTCGGCGGTGGCCACCGTCGACGGATCCCGGGTGGCGCTGTTCGCCGTCAACCGGTCGCCCGACCAGGACCTCGACCTCACCGCCCGGCTCCCGGCGGCGGTCAGGCCGGTGTCGGCCTCGGTGATCGCCGCCGGGGACGACCCGCACCGGGTGGAGGCCCTTCCGCAGCCGCTGACCGTGCAGGCTGACGGTGACCGGCTGACGGCGCGGCTGCCCGCCGCCTCGTGGACGATGATTCTCGCGGAGAGTGACGTGTAGACGGGAGGCCTGCCCGGCTCGCTGCTGATCACCGGCGAGCCGGGCATCGGCAAGGCGACGGCCTTGAGCGCCAGGGAGCCTGGGCGGACGCGGCAGAAGGGCCTTCATGCGATGGGCAGGGCCGTGAGCCATTCGGTCAGGAGATGGTTGACCTCCTCGGGACGTTCCTGCTGGATCCAGTGGCCGCAGCCGTCGAGGATGTGGGAGGAGACCAGCCCGGGAAGGGTGGCCGGGTAAGCGTTGATCGCGTCGGCCATCCAGGTCGTGGAGGCGTCCAGGCTGCCGCCGATGAACAGGGAGGGCTGCTTGATGGGGGCGCCGTTGAAGTCGGCAAGGTCCTTCCAGTCGCGGTCCATGTTGCGGTAGCGGTTGAGCGCGCCGGTCATGCCGGTGCGTTCGAACTCCCCGGCGTATACCTCCAGGTCGTCCTCGGCGAGCCAGGAAGGCAGCCGGCCGCTGGGGAACCGGTCGCGTAGCGTTGCGCCGGGGCTGACGAAGTGCGGGTCGGGGGCATCGGGGCCGGGCATGGTCTCGCCCGACAGCGCCGCGTAGAAGCCCGCGAGCCAGCCCCGCACGTCGGGTTCCATCTCGGCCTCGGCGCGGCCGGGCTCCTGGAAATAGGAGACGTAGAACTCCTGGTCACCGCCCAGCTGAGCGAAGACGCCGGTGGGGCGGGGGCCACCGGGTGGCGCGTAGGGCACACTCAGCAGCCCCACCGCGCGGAAGACCTCGGGGTGCAGCAGGGCGGACGTGGCCGCGATGTTCGAGCCCCAGTCGTGGCCGATGATCACTGCGGACTCCTCGCCCAGGGCGCGCAGCAGCGCGATGTTGTCCTCCACCAGAGCGAGCATCCGGTAGCTGTCCTCCGTGGCCGGCTTGGAGGATCGGCCGTAGCCGCGGACATCGAGCGCGACCGCCCGGTAACCGGCCTGCGCGAGCGCCGGGAGCTGCCGGCGCCAGGAGTACCAGGACTCGGGGAAGCCGTGGACGAGCAGCACCAGCGGTCCGCTCCCCTGCTCCGCGACATGAATCCGGCCGCCCGGCACGGACACCGAACGATGCGTGATCTCTGCGACATGCTGCGACATGGGTCTCCTCCAGATGGCGTGCCCGCTTCTGCCGGCGGCACCGGCTCCGCGTCCCCTTTTGCTCCGCGGGCGCTACCACCGATCATCCCGCCGACCTGGTCAGTCGCCTGAATCCTGTTGCCGGATCAGCAACTTCCACGATGCGACCCGCCCACCGTGCGCGATGCGACTGTCACCCGACGGGGACGGCGCCGCGCTCCCGAAGCTTCAAGCTCGCGAAGGAGCTGTGAGCCAGATCACGGTTGAGGTTGACCTTGGGTCAGGGTGGAAGCTCGGCGCAGCGGCGCGACGCCGACATGGACATAACAGATTCAAAGGACAAACCACCATGACGATCACCCTTTCCGACCAGGACAAGAGCACCCTGCGGATCGCCGCGTACGGCGCCGTGTCGCTGATGGCCGCCGCCGGCGCCGCCGGCAAGCCCCACAAGATCGCCACCACTGGCAGCATCGCGCTGGGCTCGGCCACCGGCCTGACCGGACACGTGCTCGCCGACTACCCTGAGGTCACGGACCTGACCGGCAAGTCCGTGGCCGAGATCGCCGACCGCGTGCTGCCGGCCCTGACCGCGGCCATGAACCTGCTGAAGCAGCAGGATCCGGCCGAGGCCGGCAACTTCCGCAGCACCGTTCTCATCGCTGTCGAGACCGCCCAGACGCACCAGGGCCCGCCGAGCCCCGCCACGGCCGCGATGGCCCGCAAGATCACCGAAGCCCTCGACGCTGCCAGGGCAGCCGTTGCGGACAGCGGGGCCGTGCCGGATCGCCCGGAACTGCAGAAGGCGATCGAGGAGATCGTCGAATCCGGATTCCTCGGGGTGTCGCTGCGCGTGCACGATGAGCGCGGCGAGTGGGCCGGCAGCGCCGGGGTGGCCGAGCTGGGCGGGACCGCCAAGCCGCCGATCGACGGGCATGTCCGGATCGGCAGCAACACCAAGACCTTCACCGCGACCCTGGTGCTGCAACTGGTGGCCGAGGGCAAGCTCGGGCTCGACACCCCGGCGGCGGACTACCTGCCCGAGTTCGGGCTGGACCGGCGAATCACGGTGCGGATGCTGCTGCAGCACACCAGCGGGCTGTTCAACTTCACCGGCGAGGTCTACGACGACGGGGCGATCGTGCCGGGGATCCCCATCCCCTACGGCACCACGGGCAAGGAGTGGGTGGACAACCGGCTCAAGACCTACCGGCCGCAGGAGTTGCTGGAGCTGGCGTTGTCCAAGCCGGCGCGGTTCGAGCCGGGGACGGGCTGGAGCTATTCCAACACCAACTACGTGCTGGCGAGGCTGCTGATCGAGAAGGTCACCGGCCGCTCGCTGGCCGAGGAGATGCGGCGGCTGATCCTGGGGCCGCTCAACCTGTCGGGCACGGTGGTGCCGGACGCCTCGCCGGAGATCCCCAAGCCGCACGCCCACGTCTACTACCGGTACGAGGACGCCGGCGAGCAGAAGACGATCGACATCACCCGCCAGAACCCCTCCTGGGTCTCCACCGGCGGTGACATGATCTCGACCAGCCAGGACCTGGCCACGTTCATCTCCGCGCTGCTGGGCGGCAAGCTCCTGCCGGCCCCGCTGCTGGCCGAGATGTGCACCCCGCACCCGACGGGCATCCCGAACATGGACTACGGCCTGGGAGTGTTCGTGGTGACCACGGACGACGGCGGCACGGTCATCTCCCACAACGGCGCCGCCGTGGGCCACGCGGCGCTGATGTACAGCACCCCCGACGGCAGCAAGACCCTGACCGCCGCACTGAGCTGCGTGGACGACGCCGGCCTGTCCATCGCGGCAGCCTTCCAGCAGGCCCAGCAGAGGCTCCTCAACGAGGTGTTCAGCCGGCGAGCTGAGCACCTGTGACCCGTACGCCTCAAGGGGCCACGCCGAGCTCGACGAGCTCGGCGTGGCCCGTCCACATGCTCGGCGCGCGGCGTGACACGCTGCGCCGGCTCGCCGACGGGGACCGGGCCCTGCTGCCCGGCCGCGCTGTGGCGCTGCTGGAGCGGCTGTCCGGCCTCGGCTTCTCCGCGGAGGAGGTGGCGGCCACCAGGGAGGGCTGGGTCGCGGCCTGGGGGTCGCACTCGTCGAGACCAAGCTCCGCACCGCCGGCATCCATATCCACAGACCAGGCACCCACTGACCGCGCCGTGCCTCAGGACGCGGGCACGCCGGTGACCCGGCGCATGAACGCGTCGAACGTGCGATTGGGCAGCACACCGTGCAAGAAGATCATCGGCTTGGCGGCGAAGCCGACCGCGTACCGCGTCCTGGGACGGCGCGCCTTGACGGCCTTCACGATCGTCTTGGCGATCAGCTCGGGTGCCGAGAGGCGGCCCTCGTTGGCCTCGGAGCTGAGCGAATCGGCCACGGCGTTGCCCTGCGGCGCGTAAGGGCCGGTGCCGGAGACGGCGCGGACCTTCTGCGCGGCGATGCCGCCCCACTCGGACTTGACGCCGCCCGGCTCGACCACCACGACGTCGATCCCGAAGGGCTTGACCTCCATGCGCAGGCAGTCGCTGATCGCCTCGAGCGCGAACTTGGTGGCGTGGTACCACGCGCCGAGGGAGGTGTAGATCTTGCCTCCCATGGAGGTGATGTTCACGATCGTGCCCGATCGCTGCGCGCGCATGTGCGGCAGCACCAGCTGGGTCAGGCGCGCGGCGCCGAAGACGTTGACCTCGAACTGGTCGCGGGCCTCGTCCATGGGCACGTCCTCGAGCGCGCCATAGGAGCCGTAGCCGGCGTTGTTGACCAGCACGTCGATCCGGCCGGTCGCCGCGATGATCTGCTCGACCCCGGCCTGCATGGAGGAGTCGACGGTCACGTCCATCGCGAGCAGGCGGATGCCCGACTCGGCGAGGTGTTGCATGCGCTGCACCCGCCGCGCCGCGCCGTAGACGATGTAGCCGGCCTCGTGGAGCTTGAGCGCGGTGGCCTCGCCGATGCCGGAGGAGGCGCCGGTGACCAGTGCGACCTTGGTAGTCATGGTGGTTCCTTCGAACGTGTCGGAGCTTGGTTGTCGTCGGCGCGCGGGCGCACCCGTCCTGCCGCTCCCGCCGGCCTTCCGAGGGGATCTCGACCTTCGCCACCAACGCTAGGAGCCCATCCGGGCTCGTCGGCTAGCACAGCGCGCCGATCCACTTGCATCTGGCGCCACTGCACACCGTGACGTGATCGGCAAGTATGGTGGCGTGATCCGTAAGTACCATCGGAGCTCGCGGCCTCTAGGCTGGACCGATGAGCGGCCGGCGATTCACCCTCGACCCGAGCATCAAGGCACTGCTGAACGATCTCGGCGTATCGCCGACACGCGTGCTGCGCCGCGCCCAACTGCCGACCGACCTGTTCGGCCGCGGGCCGATCGCCCTCGCGCCCGAGGAGTACTTCCGGTTCTGGGAGGCGCTCGACGCCGAGGGCGGCGATCGCGATCTCGCTGTCGCGATCGGCCGGTCGATCTCGGTCGAGATGTTCAACCCGCCCATCTTCGCCGCTCTGTGCAGCGCCGACCTCGCGACCGCCGCGCAGCGCATCGCGACGTACAAGCCGCTGATCGGCCCCATGCGGCTGGAGCTCGACCAGGGCGGCGACGGGCTGACGATCACCTGCCACTGGCCCGCCGGCATGACCCCGCCGCAGCTGCTGGCCACGGCCGAGCTGGTGTTCTGGGCCGCCCTGGCCCGGATCGCGACCCGCCACCACGTACGGCCGGTTGACGTCAGCCTCCCGCAGCCACCCGCAGACCGCCTCGCACTCGAGGGCTTCTTCGGGGTACGCGTACGCACCGGGCCCGCCCACGCCATCACCTTCGACCGCCACGACGCGCACCGCCCGTTCCTGACCGAGAACGAGCAGATGTGGCGCTTCTTCGCACCCGAACTACGCCGACGCCTTTCCGACCTGCAGGCCGCGGCCAGCGTCGCCGACCGCGTGCGCGCGGCCCTGCACGAGACACTGCCGGCCGGCGGCGCCTCCATGACGGAGGTCACCCGCCATCTCGCCGTCAGCGCGCGCACGCTGCAGCGACAGCTGCAACTTGAGGGCACCACCTTCCAAGAGGTCCTCGCCAGCACTCGCGAGGACCTCGCCCGCCACTATCTGAGCCACAGCGCGATGCGCACCGCCGAAATCGCCTACCTCCTGGGCTATGACGACTCCAACTCCTTCTACCGGGCGTTCCGCACCTGGACCGGGACAACCCCGGACACCCTCCGAGCCACCGCCGCCGCCGGCGCCTGACCGGATCCGGCGCCGCCCGGCCAGGAGGCATGAGTTCGGCTACGGAGGCACCGGCAGCTCACAACGGCACGATCAGCGCCTGGGGACGGTCAGCGGGGAAGGCCCAGATGTGCTTGCCGGCCGCGACCACCAAGGCCAGGCGGGCCTTCAGCCCCAGCCGGACCACGCGGAGGGCGGGCCCCACGGCCGGATCCAGCACGAACAGGTCGCGTTCCCCGCCCGCCAGCACCCCGTTCGCGCAGACCAGGAACGGCACCGGCCCCTTCGGCACCTTCACGAACCGGCGCGGTTCCCCCGACCAGGCGGACACCCGCTCCAGGCCGCCCGCCACGCTGACCCACAGGGAACCCGCGCAGACGGTCATGCCGCCGCGCTCGCGGGTCCAGAGGTCCACCTCCCGCGGGCCGCCGCGCAGCCAGGTGTCCCGCTTCGACGTCCACCACAGCCGCTCGCCCTCGACCGCGCACCGGTCCAGGCCGGGTAACTCCACCGGCTCGCCGAAGTCGCCGGGCGCGGTCAGCCTGCGTGCCCGCTCCGCGCCGACGGCCCAGATCTCGCCGCCGCCCGCGAGCACGCGGCCGTCGAAGGACGCGTCGGCGAGCGGGGCGCCGGTGGGGTCGAGCCAGTGGACCCGGCCCTCCGCGGTCCCCGCCAGCGTTCCCCGCAGCGGGCTTTCGGATAACGAGCCCAGGTGGGGCGGCCCGGCGAACGTCCTGGGCACGACCACGGTCTCGGGCAACGTGCCCGGCAGGCCCGCCGTGCGCGGCACGGTCGCCGGGACAGCCGCCAGGGAGCTCAGCTCCGGCAGCCGCACCGCCTCGCCGCCGTCCAGCGGTGTGCCGGAGGCGGTGTAGACCCGCATCCGGCCGGCCGCCGAGCACCAGACCGTGGTCCCGTCCGACGCGGCGACCCGGGCGGGCCACGGCAGATCGATCCTCGTGACGGCGACGTCCATGCGCTGACCATAACCGTCCAGGCCCCGCGCGCCAGCCCCCGCCCCGAACGACGTGCCCGAGCACTGAGAGGCCCGCGCGGGGGTATGCGGTAGGTAAGGGGGCGATCCCCGTATCAGCCGAGGCCAGGCGGACTGGGATCATGGGACGCATGCGTGTTGTGGTGATCGGGAGCGGCATCGTCGGGGCCGGTGCGGCCTACTACCTGAGCCGGCGGGGCGCCGCGGTGACCGTGGTGGACGGCGGATATCCGGGCGAGGCCACCCAGGCGGGGGCCGGCATCGTGTGCCCGTGGGTGGACCACCCGGAGGACGACGACTGGTATCAGCTGACCCGCGAGGGCACCCGCCGCTACCCGGGGCTGGTGGAGGCGCTGGGCGAGGACATCGGCTACGCCAAGGTGGGCGCGCTGCTGGTCGCCGCGGATCCGGTCGATCTGGAGCCGGTGCGTGCCCTGCTGCGCCGCCGGCACGCCGGCGCGCCCGAGATGGGCGACGTCGTCGACGTGGCGACCCCGTCCGAGCTGTTCCCGCCGCTGTCCGACGACCTGAGCGCCATCCTCGTGCCGGGCGCGGCGCGCGTGGACGGCTGCTCGGTCCGCGACGAGCTCCTGCGCGCCGCCGTGGCGCAGGGGGCGGAGGTACGCGTGGGCGCCGCGCGGCTCACCCCGGGCGGCGAGGTGTTCGTGCACGCCCCGGCCGGCGAGGCACACGCCGAGGGCGAGCCGTGGATCCCGGCCCACGCGGCCGCGGGCGTGCCCGGCGAGCCCCTCGATCAGGGCGGGTCCTGGCGGCAGGGCGCGCCCACCGCGCGGGCGGCCGAGCCTCCCGTGCCGACGGGGGCGCGCCGGTTCGCCGGCGAGGGGGAGCCGCTCGACGCCGACATGGTGATCGTGGCCGCCGGGGCCTGGACGGGCGAGGTGTGCCGGCCCTTGGGCGTGGAGCTGCCGGTGTTCCCCCGTCGGGGGCAGATCATGCACGTGACGCTGGAGGGCGTGGACACCGCGTGGTGGCCGATCGTGCTGCCGAGGGTCGGGCCTTACCTGCTGGGTTTCCCCGACTCCCGCGTCGTGATCGGGGCGACCGTGGAGGACGTGGGGTTCGCCCCGCGGGTCACGCTGGGCGGGCTGGACGAGGTGATCCGGGCGGGACTGCGGGTGGCGCCCGGGCTGTTCAACGCGACCGTCGCGGAGACCAGGGTCGGACTGCGTCCCGTGTACGCCCCCGGCTCCCCCCTCATCGGGCCGCTGACCGGGCGCGTGGTGGTGGCGACGGGCCTGAGCGCGTACGGGCTCACCGCGGGCCCGTTCACCGGCGAGATCGCCGCCGCGCTCGCGCTCGGCGAGGAGCCGCCGATCGACATCACGCCGTACGCGCCCGCCGTCGGATAATCACAGCAAGCACTCACGTAACATCAGATTCCTCCCCACCGTGACGCCGTGGGGAGGCCGCGTTGCCGCTGCTCGCTCTCTTGATGTTGCTCCTGCTGGTGACCTCCTGCGCCTCCGCGCCGCCCGACCCCATACCTGCTCCCGTGCCCTCGCCCCCACCGAGTCGTCCTTCCCCGACTCCGAGGAAGCGCCCGCCCGCCAAGGAGGTGTGGGTCCCGTACGCCGCCTCGGGCCGGTACACGGTCGTGCCCGGCGGCGCGCCGGCCCGGCCGGGGTCCGGGGAGGTGGTGCGGTACCTGGTGGAGGTGGAGTCCGGCCTGCCGTTCGAGCCGGCCGCGTTCGCCGCCGACGTGCATCGGGTGCTCAACGACGTACGCGGCTGGGCGCGCTTCGAACGCGTCGACCACGGCCCGGTGCAGGTCCGCGTCGCCCTGTCGAGTCCCTTGCTCACGACCCTCCAGTGCGAGCCGCTGCGCACGGGGGGCGAGCTGTCCTGCTGGAACGGCACCCGCTCGGTCATCAACGCCCTGCGCTGGGCGAAGGGCGTCCCGCAGTACCGCGGCGACCTGACCGCGTACCGGGCCTATCTGATCAGCCACGAGGTCGGGCACAGCCTGGGGCACGGCCACGAGCCCTGTCCCGGGCCCGGCCGCCTCGCCCCCGTCATGACCCAGCAGTCGAAGTCGCTGGACCGCTGCCGCCCCAACCCGTGGCCCTTCCCCGACCGGGGCCGTGAACCCGGGTGCGGCGACACCCCGCCCGGTGACGGCAGGGGCTGCCGCGAGGCGCGAGGATGACGACCGGTAGGTTCTTCCGGTCGATGAGGTCGCCGCACGCTGGGGAGCGTCGGCGAAACGATCGAAGCAGCCTGACCTATCGCGATATATCGTAGGACGGGAACACCGGGGAATCCCGCTCGGTTGAGCGGGATGCACAGACTTTCCAGGGGAGTGTGGCTGATGGCAGGAATGCGTACGGCACGGCGGGTCCTCGCGGGCGGCGTGGCCCTGGCGGCTGCGGGCTGGGCGTTGCGCGATGTCCCCGCCGAGCTGGGCGTACGGCCTCTGACGTCGGGGCCGGACCGGGCGGCGCGGATGCGCCGCTCGTCGCAGTTCAGGGACGGCACGTTCTTCAACCCGATGCCGGAGCCGACCACCATGATGACGGCCCCGCCCGCCGGCCTGCTCGGCGAGCTGGCCAAGAACAAGGAGCAGCGCCGCCCCGCGGGCCCCATCCCGCTGCGCGTCCCGCCGTCCGGCCCGCCGCCCGCCGACGGCGTGCGCGCGATCTGGTACGGCCACGCCTCGACGCTGGTGGAGATCGAGGGCAAGCGGGTGCTGTTCGACCCGGTGTGGAGCAACCGGCCCTCACCGTCGCAGTTCGTCGGCCCCAAGCGGCACCACCCGGTGCCCGTCGAGCTCGGCGAGCTGCCGATGGTCGACGCCATCGCGATCTCGCACGACCACTACGACCACCTCGACCTGGCGACCGTGCGCACGCTGCTCAGGACGCAGAAGGCCCCGTTCCTGGTGCCGCTGGGCATCGGGGCGCACCTGGAGCGGTGGGGCGTGCCGGCGTTCCGGATCATCGAGCTCGACTGGGAGGAGGAGGCCGTGGTGGCGGGGCTGCGCTTCGTCGCCACGGCGGCCCGGCACTTCTCCGGCCGGGCCTTCACCCGTAATGACACGTTGTGGGGGTCCTGGGTGGTGGCCGGGGCGAACAAGCGGGTCTTCTACGCGGGCGACTCCGGATACTTCGAGGGCTACCGGGGCATCGGGTCGGCGCACGGGCCGTTCGACCTGACGCTGATGCCGATCGGCGCCTACAGCCCCGCCTGGCCCGACATCCACATGAACCCGGAGGAGGCCGTCAACGCCCACCTCGACCTCGGTGGCTCGCTGCTGCTCCCCGTCCACTGGGCGACCTTCACGCTGGCCCTGCACCCGTGGTCCGAGCCGGTGGAACGGCTGTGGCGCGAGTCCAAGGCACGCGACGTCAAGATCGCCGTCCCCCGGCCCGGCGAGGCCGTGGACACCGCCGCCGACCAGGTGGTGGAGGGCTGGTGGGAGCTCCTCGGCTGAGCCCCTGCCCGCCGGCGGTGCCCCCGCTGCCCGTACAGTCATGGCGTGAGCAACCTGGAGCTTGACCCGCAGGAGATCCGCTGCGGCGCCGAGGCGGGCGCGGACAGCGAGGTGCTGGTGGGGCGCGAGGTGCCGCTGGGCGGGCCACGCGCGATGATGGTGAGCAGGACGCTGCCGGGCGTGCACCGGCGCATGATCGGCGCATGGTGTTTCGTGGACGCCTACGGGCCCCAGCGCGCCACGATGCGGGTGCCGCCGCACCCGCACACCGGGCTGCAGACGGTGAGCTGGCTGGTCGAGGGCGAGGTGCTGCACCGCGACAGCCTGGGCAGCCTTCAGGAGATCCGCCCCGGCCAGCTCAACCTGATGACCGCCGGCCGGGGCATCTCCCATTCGGAGGAGTCGCCGGAGACGGTGCTGCACGGGGTGCAGCTGTGGGTGGCGCTGCCCGGCGAGCACCGGCACACCGGGCCCGCGTTCGAACACCATCCGGCGCTGCCCGTGCTCGCGGGGCCCGGTTTCGAGGCGATCGTCGCCATGGGGTCGCTCGGCGGGGTCGAATCGCCGGCCACCGCGTTCAGCCCGCTGGTGGGGGCCGAGGTCGCGGTGGACGGCACGTGCGAGGTGCCGCTCTCGCCCGGGTTCGAGCACGGCGTGCTGCTGCTCGACGGCGCGGTCGAGCAGCTGGAGCCGGGGCCGCTGGTGTACCTGCCGCCGGGGCGCTCCGCGCTGCGGCTGTCGGGGCGCGGCCGGGTCCTGCTGATCGGCGGCGAGCCCTTCGGCGAGGAGATCGTCATGTGGTGGAACTTCGTCGGCCGCTCCCACGACGAGATCGCCGCGTTCCGCGAGGACTGGATGGAGGGCGAGGGGTTCGGCGCCGTCAAGGGGTTCGACGGGGCGCCGCTCCCCGCGCCCGTCCTGCCCGCCATCCGGCTGAAGCCGCGCGGGCGGGTGCGCTAGTCCTTCCTGAACGTGTAGACGACCTCGATGTCGTCGCCCCTGGTCGGCACCTCGGCCAGCAGGCGCACCATCTTCCCGGCGAAGTCGATCACCTGGACCTGCTGCTTGTCGGAGCTGCCGTCCGGGCGCACCCAGCAGAGCAGGTGATCGTCGTCGAACCAGGCGGCCAGGCCGCCGCAGGCCGACTCGATCCGCTTCACCTCGGCGCCGGTGCGGCTGTCGTACACGCAGTTGTTGCCGCTCTCCAGACCCGGGCAGTCGGTGACGAACCGCCTGCCCGACGGCGAGAACAGCTCGTCGGCGATGCCGGCGCCGATGTTCGGGATGCGGCGGACGCGCAGGCCGCTCGCGTCGAAGAAGCGCAGGGCCTGCTGCTCGGCGTCGATCGACATGGCGACCACGCCGGTGTCGGTGTCGTCGAAGCCGTACCTGATGTCCTTCAGCGAGCTCTCCCTGAGGGAGGCGATCGTGGCCTTCCTGGTGGTCACGTCCACGATGGCGAAGCCGGTCGACTGCCAGGTGTCCTTGACGGGGTTGCCGACGTTGAGCAGCACGCGGGTGCTGTCGCGGGACCAGGCCTGGATGTACGCGCTGAGCGGCTGCCGCGAGGTCTTGACCGAGAACCGCTCGCCCGTCGTCTTGTCGGTGACCTCCACGGAGTCGTAGTGGTCGATGAAGCTCTTGCCGCGCTGGGCAAGGTAGCGGCCGTCCGGGGAGAGCATGCTCTCCCACTGGTCCTGATATTTCGTGAAACCTCCCGTCAGGGAGTCGCGGGCGTAGTAGACCCAGTCCTTGGACTTGGTGTCCTTGACCATGTACGTCGTCAGCCTGACCGGGTCGTCCGGGCTCTCGTACACGGTGGCGTCGGTGTCGGGCAGCCGGACCGGGGTGAGGTTCGCGGTCGGGACCGGGGACACGGTGGGGCTGGGGGACGCCGTCGCGGTGTTCGGAACGGGGGTGGGGAACGCCTGCGGCTTGGGCGGCAGGTTGATGACGGTCACCACGACGATGGCGATCGCCGCCACCAGCGCCACGCCCGCGATGGCTCCGCCGATCAGCCAGTTCCTCCGGTTGCCGCCGGACGGGGGCGGGGGCGGGCCACCGTACGGGATGCCTCTGGGTGGGGTGCCCGGCTGCTGGAAGGGGGCGGGCGGCTCGAACCCCGGCCGGGCGCCGGGCGGCGGCGGCTGATCCCCACCCAACGGCCGATACTGCCCCGGGGGCGGCGGCGGGGTCGGCGGGGGATACGGCGGCTGAGGGTAGGGCTGCTGGGGGTACGGCTGCTGGGGGTACGGCGCCTGGGGATACGGCGCCTGGGGGTACGGCGCCTGCCCGGCCCACGCCTGCGGCCCAGACCCACCGGCCCGATCACCGCCCGGCGCTCGCCACGCAGACCTCCCACCCCCCGAACCCCCGCGTCCCACCGAGCCCGCACCACCACCCGGCACCTCGCCACTCGCCGAAGGCGCCCCGCCCGCCTGGGACCACCCACCCACCGGCGGCCCGTCCCCGGCCGAAGGCTCGCCACCCGTCGGAGGGGTGGCGCCGAAGGCGGCGGCGGCCTGGTGGAGGGCGTCCGGGTTCGAGGTCGGGTGCTCCAGGAGGCGGTGGATCACCTGCTCGGCAGTCGGCCGCCGCCCGGGGTCCTTGGACAGGCAGGCCGCGACCAGTTCGCGCAACGTCCCCGTCAACCGCCCCAGGTCCGGCTCGGCGTTGAGGACGCGCTGCACGGTCGCGGGCATGGTGCCGCCCGCGAACGGCCCCGCGCCGGAGGCCGCGTAGACGACGGTGCACGCCCAGGCGAACATGTCGGCCGCCGGCCCCGCGGGATCCCCCAAAAGCTGCTCGGGCGCCAGGAACGCCGAATCGCCCACGGGCACGGTCGTGTCGCCGGAGGTCACGTCGAGCGCCCTGGCGATCCCGAACCCGATCACCCTGGGCCCCTCGCTGCCCAGCAGCACGTTGCCGGGGCTGAAGTCGCGGTGCACGATGCCCGCCTGGTGGATCGCGGCGAGGGCGGTGGCGGTGCCGATGGCCAGCCGGTGCAGCGCGGGCCCGGTGCGCGGCCCCTCCTCGCGCACCGCGCGCTCCAGCGCCAGGCCGTCCACGTACTCGCTGACGATGTACGGGCGGCCCTCGTGCACGCCGCTGTCCAGCACCTTCGCGGTGCAGAACGGCGCCACCCGCCGCGCCGCCGCCACCTCCCTGGCGAACCGCTCCGCCGCCGCCCCGTCACCCGCCAGCTCAGGCCGCAGCCATTTGACGGCCGCCTGCCTCCCCTGCTCGTCGACGCCCAGATAAACGACACCCTGAACGCCTTCTCCCAGCCGTCCCCGGATCTCGTAGCCTCCGAGACCGGAGGGATCTCCTGCTCTGAGTTCAGTTATCGGCGGCATGCGCGCATTATGAGCGCCGAATCTTGCAAACGGCTTACATCAATCGTGAGCCTTCCTCCCGTCCGCGTGGCGGCAGAGCGGCTCGCCCTACGTCAGCCGCTGCGCCTTGCTCAGCAGCCGCTGCGCCACCACGACCAGCGCCAGGAACATCCCGCTGACCACCTGCTGGAACGCCGATGTCAGGCTCCCCACCTGGTTGATCAGGCTCTGGATGACGCCGAGCAGCAGCACGCCGGCCACGGTCCCGGTGATGCCGCCCGCTCCCCCGGTCAGCAACGTGCCGCCGATCACGACGGCCGCGATGGCGTCCAGTTCGAGGCCGATGCCGAGGATCGTCACCCCGGAGGAGAGCCGGGCGGCGTTCAACGCCCCCGCCAGGCCCGCGAGGAGGGCGGACATCACGTACACGTAGACCTTCGTGCGCACGACCGCGACGCCCATGAAGGCCGCCGCCTGCTCGTTGCCGCCGATGGCGTAGACGTTCTGGCCGAAGCCGGTGCGTTGCAGCAGGACCATCGCCAGCAGAGCCAGGATGATCGTGATGTAGACGGGGTACGACAGGCCGAGGAGCTCGCCCTGGCCGAGGGTGGCGAAGGCCCGATTTTTCACGAGATAGGTGGTGGCGCCCTCGTTCGAGATCGCGAGCATCAGCCCGCGCACGCCGAGCAGCCCCGCCAGGGTCACGATGAACGGCGCCATCCCCGTACGCGCGATGACCAGGCCCTGGAGCAGGCCGACCACCCCGCACACGGCCAGGGGCAGCAGCAGCGCCACGATCAGCCCGTACTGCGACCCGTACGCGGCCAGCACGCCGCCGAGCACGAACAGCGACCCCACCGACAGGTCGATCCCGCCACTGATGATGACGAACGTCATCCCGATCGCGATGATCGCCAGGAAGGACGAGGACACGACGACGCTGGCCGCGTTCTCCGGCGTGGCGAACGAGTCGAACGCCAGGCTGCCCACGATCACCAGCAGGCCGAGCACCATCATGGCGCCGTGCTGCTGGAGGATGCGGCTCACCTGTTCACGGTTCATCGGCGCTCCCGGGTGGCGTAGACGGCGGCCAGGATGATGACCGCCTGGACCATCTGGGTCCACGACTGCGGCAGGTTGTGCTTGATCAGCGTGGCCGACAGCAACTGCATGAGCAGCGCGCCCATGACCGTGCTCAGCACCCTGATGCGGCCGCCGGTCAGCGGGGTGCCGCCGACCACGACCGCCGTGATCGCCGACAGCTCGATGAAGAGCCCGAGCGAGGTCGGGTCGCTGGCCTGCAGCCGGGCCGTGGCCAGCACCCCGGCCAGCGCCGCCAGCAGCCCCGAGATCACGTAGACGGTCAGGAGCACGCGTTTGACCGGCAGCCCGGACAGCTCGCTGGCCGACCGGTTGCCGCCGATCGCCACCACCTGCCGCCCGAACGTGGTCCGCCGCACCACGAACAGCACGACCACCGTCAGCGCCGCCGCGATGAGCACGATGACCGGGATCCCGGCGACCGAACTGCTGCCGAGCGCGATCAGGTCCGGGTTGCGGAACTCGACGAGCTGCGGCACCAGGACGTTCGCCAGCCCGCGAACACCGACCAGCAGCGCCAGGGTGGCCACGATCGGCTGCACTCCGACGTACGCCACCAGTGCCCCGCCCGCCGCCCCGACCACGGCGCCTCCGGCCACGGCCACGATCAGCGCGGGCAGCCAGCCGTACCCGAGGTAGAGCACGACCAGCGCGGCCGCGAGTGCCATCACCGAGCCGACCGACAGGTCGATGCCCTGGGTGCCGATCACCAGCGCCATCCCGAGCGAGACGATCACGATGGGGGTGACCTGGACGAGCTGGGTGCGGAAGTTCGCGGCGTCCAGGAAGTGCGGGGTGAACAGCACGTTGAACAGCAGCAGCGCCAGCACCGCCGCGTACACGCCGTAGTCCTGGACCCAGGCGAACACGCGCGGTTTGAGCACCGCGACGCGCCCCTGCACGGTGAGCTCAGCCATCGCCCGGCTCCTCGCCCGACTGCCCCACGGCCGTGTGCTCCGCGATCGTCGCCATGATCCTCTCCTCGGTGACCTCGTCGTCCGACAGCTCCCCGACGACCGCGCCCTCGCGCAGCACCAGGATCCTGTCGGCGCCCTCGACCAGCTCCTCCAGGTCGGAGGAGATCAGCAGCACGCCCAGCCCCTCTTCGGCCAGCTCGTCGATCAGCGCCTGCACCTCGGCCTTCGCGCCGACGTCGATGCCCCGGGTGGGCTCGTCGAGCAGCAGCACCTTGGGTCGCACGGCCAGCCAGCGGGCGAGCAGCACCTTCTGCTGGTTGCCGCCGGACAGCTCGGACACCAGCTGATGCGGCGACGCCGCCTTGATCCTCAGCCTCCGCATGAAGATCTCGACCACCCGGTCGATCTTCGCATCGGACACCACGCCTGCCGTACCCAGAGTGGGGAGGGCGGCCAGCGCGATGTTCTCCCGTACCGAGAGGGTCGGGATGATGCCCTCGGCCTTGCGGTCCTCGGGCAGCAGGCTCACCCCCGCCCTGATCGCCGCCTTCGTCCCCTTACGGACGGGCCGGCCCGCCACCAGCACCTGGCCGCCGTCGAGCGGGAGCGCGCCGACGATGGCCTTCGCGGTCTCGGTCCGACCCGCGCCGAGCAGTCCGCCCAGCCCGACGACCTCACCGGGCGCGATGGCCACGTCCACGCCGTCGAGGACGTGACGGCGGGTGAGCCCCCGCGCCTCGACCACAGGCGCACCCACCCCGACGCCCAGCCCATCGGACTCGAGCGGCGGCTCAGCCGAGGCGCCGCCGGTCACCGAAGCACCGGCACCGGGCGCACCCGCAGCCCCCGCCGACACCGCAGACCCCTCGAAGGCCGCCGGTGCTGTGGGACCCGGTGGGGAGGATGTAGACGACGCAAGGGTGGTGGTGCGGTGGCGGGTGCGGGAGAAGCGGGTGAGGCCGCCCGTACGGACCTCGTTCAGGTCGCGGCCCAGCATGAGCGAGATGAGCCGCAGCCGCTCCACCTCGGCGAGCGGCCCCGAGTGGGCGACGCGGCCGTCCCGAAGCACCGTCACCTGGTCGCACACCCGGTACAGCTCGTCCAGCCGGTGACTGACGTACATGACGGCGATCCCCGCGTCCCGCAGCCGCCGGATCACCCCGAACAGCGTCTCCACCTCTCGCGGCTCCAGCGAGGACGTGGGCTCGTCCATGATGACCACCCGCGCGTCCACCGAGACCGCCCTGGCCAGGGCGACCATCTGCTGGGCCCCGACCCCGAGGGTGCGCAGCGGCCGGCGGACGTCGGTCGCGACCCCGTACCCGGCGAGAACGCGTTGCGCCTCCCCGTGCATCGCGGCCGCGTCGATCACCCCGAAGCGGCCGCGCGGCTCGCGGCCGAGCAGCAGGTTGCGGGCCACGCTCATCATCGGGACGAGGTTGACCTCCTGGTAGATGGTGGAGATCCCGGCGCGCTGCGCTTCCATGGGGGTGCCGAAGACGGCGGGAGCGCCCTGGTAGCGCAGCTCGCCGCCGTCCGGCCGGTACACGCCGGTGAAGACCTTGATCAGCGTGGACTTGCCCGCGCCGTTCTCGCCGACGAGGGCGTGCACCTCGCCCGGGCGGAGGGCGAGGGACACACCGTCGAGAGCGAGCACACCGGGGAAGCGTTTGCTGACCGCCCGGGCCTCGAGAACCGGTTCCAAGTCAGTACGCCTCACCGAGGGAGTCCTTGGCGTTGCCCGTGTCGTAGTCCCGGTCGGAGATGACCACCTTGTCCGGGATGGGCTGCCCGTCGAGGAACTTCTGCGCGGTCTCGAAGGCGAGCGGCCCGAAACGGGGGTTCGACTCGATGACCGCATGCAGCCAGCCGTCCGCGATGCCCTGGACGGCGCTGCGGGTGCCGTCCACCGACACGATCTTGATGTTGCCGGGCTCCTTGCCCGCGCCCTTCAGCGCGGTGACGGCGCCCAGGGCCATCTCGTCGTTCTCGGCGTAGATGCCGTTGATGTCGGGGTTGGACTGGATGAGCTGCTCGGTGACCTGCTGCCCCTTCTCACGGGCGAACTCGCCGGTCTGCTCGAACGAGATCGTGATCCCGGGCGCCTTCTCCTTGACGCGGTCCTTGAAGCCGTTCGTCCGCTCGGTGGTGACGTTGTTGCCGGGGGCGCCGAGGAGGATGGCGACCCTGCTCTTGCTGCCCTCGCCTCCAAGCGCCTCGATCATGCGGTCGGCGGCGCGCTTGCCCTGCTCGTAGAAGTCCGAGCCGATGAACGTGAGGTAGTCGCTGCACGCCTTGGCGTTGATCTTCCGGTCCACCGTGATGATCGGAATCTTCTTGGCGGCGGCCTGCTGGAGGACCGGCTCCCAGCCGTCGGAGTTCAGGGGCGCGATGACGAGGAGCCGTACGCCCTGGGCGATGAGCTGCTGCACGTCGGTGATCTGCTTGGAGAACTGCGACTGGGCGTTGGTGACCTTGAGGTTCGCGATGCCGAGTTTGGCGGCCTCGTCCTTGATCGATTTGGTCTCGGCGATGCGGAAGGGGTTGGCCTCCTTCTCCGATTGGGAGAACCCGACCGTGGCCGTCTTGAGGTCGAACTTCGTCCCGCCGAACTGATCCAGCGTGCACGTCGGCCCGGCCGAGCCGGAGGGCGACTGCACGACCTGCTGCCCCGCCGTGCTCGCGGCGGCGGGCGCGCTCTGCGGCGCCTCCGCCTTGGCGCACGCGGTCGCGGTGAGGAGGACGGCCAGTGTTAATGCGGCTGTCCGGATATGGGGGGTCATGGCGTTCCTTTCCTATCAGTCCCGGCGCCCGGGCCACAGGGGCCCGGGCGACCGGCGTTCACCCGTGAGCGCCGTGTCCACGCCCGCGGTTGAGGCGGGGCTCGGCGCACGCGGTTCGAGCAGGATCTGCGCACGTGGCTCCCACGCACGGTCGTCCAGGTGCGGTGTTTCAGGTGCGGTGTTTCAGGCGCCGTTTTCTCGCCCGCGGTTCAGGCGCGGCGTCTCAAGTGCAGCGCTCGCCCCGTGGTTCAGGCGCAGCGTTTCGGGCGCGGTTTTCGTTTCAGAAGCGCGGTGTTTCAGGTCAGGCGTTTCCGGTGCCGTGTTTCAGCCGCGCCGTGTAACGGGTGTGGTGGTCCAGGCGGGGTGTTTCAGGTGCAGGTTGGGGTGATGGCGCTCGTCAGGGCTGTGTTGGCGTCGTGTACGCGCTTCACGTCCGGCTTCGTGACCGCCCGGTCGTACGTCATCAGGCCGTTCAGCTCGGTCTCCACGTCGGTGGTCTGGGTGTAGATCGCGGCGCTGAGCTGCTCGCAGGCGTGCAGTCGCTCAAGTTCCTTGACCATCCCGACGTACCGCGTGGTGAGTGCCTCCGGGTCGGGTTCGACCGCGTAACCCCAGCCGCCGCCCGACCAGGTGTGGCCGATCAGCGGCAGGCCGAGCCCGCCGTACTCGCCGAGCACGTTCGCCCGCGTACCCGACGGCTTGCCGGGGTTGCCGGGGCCCGGGTAGATGTGGAAGTCCTTGACGTCGCCGTTGCCGCCGTCGACCGCGCCGCAGCAGTTGATCCCGCTCATGTTGTTCACCAGGCGCGACGGGTCCCAGCTCTTGACCAGATCGGCGATGCGCGCCTGGTCGTACTGGCCCCAGCCCTCGTTGAACGGCACCCACATGATGATCGACGGGCTGCTGCGGTGCTGGTCGACGAGTTCGCGCAGCTCGGCCTCGAACTGGGGTCTGTCATCCGTACGGAACGCCGCCGGCATGTCCTGCCAGACCAGCAGGCCGAGCTTGTCGGCGTGGTAGTACCAGCGGTCGGACTCGACCTTGACGTGCTTGCGGACGGCGTTGAAGCCGAGCGCCTTGGTCTGCTCCAGGTCGTACCGCAGCGCCTCGTCGGTCGGCGGGGTGTAGATGCCATCCGGCCAGAAGCCCTGGTCGAGGGGGCCGAGCTGGAAGACGGGCTGTCCGTTCAGCAGGATGCGGTTGCCGGAGACCGCGATGGAGCGCATCCCGAAGTAGGACTCGACCTTGTCATCCTTGAGTTTGACCTCCAGGTCGTACAGGTGCGGGTTGTCGGGGGTCCAGAGCTTGGGGTTGGGCACCGGGAGTCTGAGTTCGCGGCCCACCGGGCCGGTCACCTTGCCTACGACGCGGCGGCCGTCCCTGGCGGTGACCGTCGCCGTGCCGCCGGTTCCCTGGACGGTCACGTAGAGCGCCTGGCCGCGCAGGTCGGGCACGGTGTCGACGCGGTCGATGCGCTGCTTGGCGACCGGCTCGATCCAGACGGTCTGCCAGATGCCGGAGTTCGCGGTGTACCAGATGCCGCTCGGGTCGAGCCGCTGCTTGCCGATGGCCTGGGTGCCGGCGTCGGTCGGGTCGTACACGCCGACGATCAGCTCCTGCGGGCCGCTGCGCCTGAGCGCGTCGGTCACGTCCACGGTGATCCGGCCGTAGCCGCCCTTGTGGGTGGTGACCTGCTTGCCGTTCACGTACACCGTGGACTGCCAGTCCACCGCGTCGAGGTGCAGCAGCAGCCGCTCGCCGCGCCACGAGCGGGGCACGTCGAACGTCCTGCGGTACCACATGCGCTCCTCGTGCCGGCCGATGCCGGACAGCTGCGACTCCACCGGGTACGGCACGACGATGCGCTCGGGCAGGTCGCGGCCGACGGGCGCGGCCTCGTCCGCCTTGGCGGGGGCGAACTGCCACTTGCCGTTGAGGCTGCGCCAGCGGTCCCGGACGAGCTGGGGCCGGGGGTACTCGGGCAGCGGGCCGGCCGGGTTGACGTCGTCAGACCACTTCGTCCGCAGGATGTAGGCGGAGCCGTTGGCGACGTAGGCGTACGGGAAGGCTTCGACCGCGCTGCCGTCGGCGTAGGTGAGGCCGCCGGTGCCGTTGTAGGCGGCGCGGATGCTGCTGCCGGCCTTGGACGGGATCGGATATTTGAGCTTCAACTCCACCGTTTGCGGATTCTTCAGGATTACGGAGCTTGTGGGCCACTTGGTGCCTGCGACCGTGATGTCCAGCTTGCTGAGGGCATCCGCCGGCAGCGCGCCGAGGGGCTTGGCGAACGTCAGCGCCGCGACGTCACCGGCCGCGTTCACCCTGGCGTCGGACGGTCCGGGCGGCGCGAACCCCTCGGGCAGCGTGAACGCCTCCGCGGGCACGATCTGCTTCGGTTGACTCGGGCTCTGCCAGCGCAGCCGCAGGTTCGCGCCGCCGAAGTGCTCGAAGTACTCGACCTTGACGTCGTACTTCTTGCCCGCCTCCAGGGCGATCGGGGTGCCGGTCTGCTCCCGGTCCCAGTCGTCCACCCAGTGGTCGATGATCGGCTTGCCGTCCACCCAGAGTCGGAAGCCGTTGTCGCCGATGATGGAGAAGGTGTACGTCTCGGAGTACTTGGGCTGGATCTGACCCGTCCACCGTACGGAGACGTCGTCATCCCTGCCGGCCAGCAGCCTGAACGTCGGATTCAGGTCTGTCAGCTCCAGGTTGGGGTCGACGACGCTCGCTTTCAGCTCGGCGAAGTCGAACTTCCCCGCCCCGGAGGCGAGGTAGTAGTCACCGCGCAGCCCGTTCGGGGCGGCGGCGGCCTGGTCGGGAGCTGCGGCGGTGGCGGGGAGCGACGGCTGCCATAACAGTGACATCAGTACGGCCAGCGGGAACGCGAGGCGCTTGCGCACGGGGGGTCCTTTCGAAACGCGCCGATCAGGTTCGGACAGCTTTTGACCCTGACACGCTCTCAAGTAAGCACCGATGGACCGAGCCGGTCAAGATTTCCGATCAAATTCGTTCTCATACGATCAGAGGTGAACTCATCTTGGCCTGTCCACTATGATCGGGACGTGAGCGACACGCAGAGCGACGGACGCAGACCCGTGTTCGCCGCTGAGCGCCGGCAGCGCATCCTGGAGCTGGTGCGCGCCAACGGCGCGGTGTCGCTGCGCGAGCTCGCCCAGGCCGTGCACTCCTCCGAGGTCACCGTCCGCCGCGACCTGCGCGCGCTGGAGTCGGAGGGCCTGCTCAACCGCCACCACGGCGGCGCCACCCTGCCCGGCGAGCTGTCGCGCGAGGCCGGATACGCCCACAAGGTGTCGCTCGAGTCGGCCGAGAAGGCCGCCATCGCCGACCTGGCCGCCGCCCTCGTCGAGGACGGCGACGCGATCGTGATCGGGCCCGGCACCACCACGCAGGAGTTCGCCCGCCGCCTGACCAGGCACTCCGAGCTGGCCGTGGTGACCAGCTCCCTGCTGGTCGCCCAAGTGCTGGCCGGGACGCCGCGGGTCGAGGTGATGCTCACCGGCGGCACGCTGCGCGGCTCGATCCTGGCCCTGGTGGGCAGCGCCGCCGAGCACTCGCTGGCGGGGCTGCGGGTGCGCCGGGCGTTCATCTCGGGCAACGGCCTGACGGCCGAGCGCGGCCTGTCGACACCCAACATGCAGGTGGCGGGTGTCGACCGAGCGCTGGCGGCGGCCGCGGAGGAGGTCGTGGTGCTGGCCGACCACACCAAGATCGGCGTGGACACGATGGTCCAGACGGTGCCGCCGGACCGGATCGACCACCTGGTCACGGACGACGCGGCACCCCGGGACGTACTCGACGACCTGAGCTCCCGCGGCGTCCGCCTCCACATCGCCCAGTTCTGACCCCCTTCCGGCCGACCGGCCGAGCGCCCCGAGTCGCCCGTACACGCCCCTGGACCCGGCCCCGGTGGGCGACATCCGCGGGAGGAGGCTCGACACGAAACAGGCGCGGCGACCATGGCCGGACGAACGGCCACGCCCGACACGGGCGCAGGCGGGCGCACGAGAACGGGCGGGCAAACGCAGCCGGACACAAACAGCCGAACAGTCGCGAGCCGGGGGCGGTTGACGCCGAGGCTGGCGAACAGACGCGAGCCGGAGGCGGTTTACGCAGGCTGGCGAACGGGCGCCGGGCCGGTGGCAGGTGGCCCAGGCGGGCGGGGCTCGGTGGCGGTTAACGCAGGCGGCCGAGCGGACGCGGACGAGCCGACGTGAGCCGGGAGCAGGCAGCAGGCAGCACGCACGGGCATGGCAGCCGAAGGCAGGCGGCACGCACGGAGGGGCATGGCCGGGTAGACGACCACGGCCGACACGGGAACAGACGGGCGTGCGCGAGCAGACGGGCGTGCGCGAGCAGACGGGCGTGCGCGAGCAGACGGGCGTGCGCGAGCAGACGGGCATGCGGGACGGGCCCCGGGCGACGCTGCGGGCGGCGCGAACGAGCCGGAGCGGACGAGCGGCAGGCGACCTGAGCGGGCGCGAGCGGAGGCGCAGGCGACGAGGTGGGCTGGCGCGGTAGCCGAGCGCAGGCGGGCAAGCGCGGGAGGCGAGCGCAGGCGGGCAAGCGCGGAGACGGGCGCAGGCGGGCAAGCGCGGGAGACGGGCGTGTGGGCGCCGAGCAACGGCGGCCGGACAGCCTGCCAACGAGGCAACCGAGCACAGGGGCATGAGCAAGGTAGCCGCGTACAGAGGCGGCCAAGGTAATCGAGCACGGCAACCGCCTGGAAACTGTACCGGTCAGCCGGTATAGTTTCCTCCATGCCGCGACCCAGCTCGAAAGAACGACTGCTCGACGCCGCGGCCGACGTCTTGCTGTCCGAGGGGGCCGAGGCCCTGCCCCTGGAAGCGGTGGCGCGGCGGGCAGGCGTGTCCAAGGGCGGCTTGTTCTACCACTTCCCCACCAAGCAGGCATTGGTCGCCGCCATGGTCGACCGCCTGACCAAGGCTTTCGACCAAGCACTGGCCGAGACCGGTGCCGAGCCGGGCGACTTTCTGCGCGCTTACCTGAACGCGACGATCCCCGAACACCACACCGCGGCCAACGCTCCGGCCGACCGGGTGACCGCCGCGTTGCTGGCCGCGGTGCTCGTGGATCCGGCAGGGCTTGCGCCGCTGAGAGAGCGGTTCGCCGCCTGGCAGGCCAGATTGTCCGACGACGGCATCGACCCTGCCGCGGCGACGGCGGTACGGCTGGCCATCGACGGTTGGTGGGCGGCCAGGCTTCTCGGACTCGGCGAACCGGACGCGGCACTGCACGAACAGACCAGGCGCTACCTGATGGAGGAAATCGACCGTGCTACGCGTCACTAAGGCGTTGATGCTGCTCACGGATCTGGCGTTCGTCATCTACTTCACCATCACCGGGCTGGGGCTGATCCCGCCCGAATGGGCGTTCGCCGACTACACCAACCCGCTGATGGCCGATTGGAACTGGTCGTTTCTCTGGATCGACCTGCTGGCCAGCGCCACCGGCCTGGCCAGCCTGTACCTCCTGCGCCGAGGCTCGCCGTCCGGGCCGGGACTGATGCTGGTCTCGCTCGTGCTGACCATGGCCTCCGGCTTGATGGCGATCGCGTTCTGGACACTGCGCGGCGACTTCTCGCTGGTCTGGTGGCTGCCGAACCTCTACCTCATGCTCTTCCCGATCCCCGCGATCCTCTGTCTCACGCGGTCCCGACCAAGCTTCACCGCCTCATAGGGATTGCTGGTCGCGAGCTCTCTCCCCGAACGCCCTGGAAGGGTTCGGGATTCACCACGCCAGCGCCCGGTGACGCTGTCGGCGTACGGCTTCCAGTGCTAAGCGAGGTACAGGTAAACGCGCAGAGTTGATCGGTGTCCGGCGGCCGAGAATTACTGCGTCGGCGCACCCCACCAAGTCCCGCCCTGCTGGTAGACGAGGTTCCAGTCGCCGCTGGAAGCGTCGTCGGGGACTGCGATGAGCATCGCCTCCGCCTCGGTGCACACGCTCTCGATCTGGCTCGCCGTCAGACGCCGGCAATTCCAGAGCAACTTGGCCATCTCCGCCGCCAGTGGATCGTGTGGCAGTGCCACCTCGGAGAGATCGATGCCGGTGATAGCCGCGAGGTCGGCGGCGGGGATGCCGAGGGTGGTCGCGAAGCCGGCCAGCCAAATCGGCTTCAGCGGCGCACTGCCCGCAGCGATGGAATGGATGGTGGAGGCGGACAGATACACGCGGCCTTGGGTCAACAAGGCCAGTGTCTTGACGGCGGCGATCGGGGAATGGAGGTTCCGGTTGATGCACAGCATGGTGACGAGCATCTCCCCGAAGCCGCCGTCCCCTTGATAGTAGGTGCGCGGCCGATCGGCCGGACGGACGTAAGGCAACTGGGGCAAGTGCTCGATGGTTTCACTGAGGTGGGCCCGCTGATCTTCCGGCAACGCCGTCGCGACTTTGGCCAGAGACGAGCGGGTAGATCCCGCCGTCGGTTCACAAGGCATAAGGGCCTCAGGCACCGGGAGCCCGGCGATCACGAAAAGATCTGCGGTGTGAAAACCAAGCGCGGCGGCAAGGTCGTCGAGCTGTGACGGGGACGGCGGTGCGCCGTCGGTCACCGAGCGCAGCTCGGATTCCGGGATGCCTGACACCGAGGCCAGCCAAGCGGTATCCGTCCGGCGATAGTCGAGGAGCCGCGTCAACAGCACGCCGAAACCGGGATGATCTGCCATGTCACCGCCCTAATCCGACAAGGAGCCCAGGATTGGACAGCCTCTGCTCCTCACGAGAACTCTGCACATTTACCTGTACTCAACTCGGCACACCAAAGGCTACGCCGACAGATGGCGCGACCGGCGGCACCACTAGGGCTAACCGGTGGCCAAGGGCGTCTTGCTGCGGAGGGTCCGCATGCTGCCGAAGGAGCGAGCCCGTCGGCCCGGTGTGGGTGGTGGCGGCACTGGATGACGTACGCTGTGCCGACGGGGCTCGGCCGTCAGGGCTCGAGGGCTCGACCCCATTGGCGCTGGGGCTCCGGAGCCCCGAGGGTGGACGGTTGGGGTCGTAGCGACGGAGTAGGCGTGACGGGTTGCGCTCGTTTCTGATCGAATGTGACAAGGCCGTTACTGTAATGTTTCCTTCCTCGACCACGATCGAGGCGGAGGCAACCGTGCTACAGGTGGCAGGCGTTCTCAAGACGTTCCAGGGTGTCACCGCCCTCGACCACGTCACCCTGTCCGTACGCCCCGGCGAGGTGCATGCGCTGATCGGCGGCAACGGGGCGGGCAAGTCGACCCTGGTGAAGGTGCTCTCCGGGGTCCACCAGCCGGACGCGGGCGAGTTGCGCCTCATGGGTGAGCCGGTCAGGTTCGCCAGCCCGGCCGACGCCAAGCGGGCCGGGATCGCCACCGTCCACCAGGAGACGAACCTCGTACCGACCATGAGCGTCGCCCGTAACCTCCTCCTGGGGAGGGAGCCCAGGGGGCGGCTCGGGTTGATCGACTCCGCGGCCGTGCACGCGCAGGCCGAGCGGGTGCTGGCCGCGTACGGGCTGGAGGTGGACGTGCGCCGGCCGCTCGGCGCGCTGGGCGAGGGCGCGCGCCAGCTCGTCGCGCTGGCCAGGGCCGCCTCGGCGGACGCGCGGGTGGTCATCATGGACGAGCCCACGTCGGCGCTGGCGCACGGCGAGCTGGAGACGCTGTTCGGGGCCGTGCGGCGGTTGCGCGAGGAGGGCCGGTCGGTCGTGTACGTCACGCACCGGCTGGAGGAGCTGTACGGGATCTGCGACCGGGTCACCGTGCTGCGCGAGGGGCGGGTCGTGCACACGGGACCGCTGGCGGGGCTCGACCGGTTACGACTGGTCTCGCTCATGCTGGGACGGCCGTTCCACCCCGTGGAGCCCGCCCTGCACACCGGCGAGCCGGCCGAGTCCGCCGACCTGCCGGTGCTCGAGGCCAAGGGTCTGACCCGCCATCACGTACTGGACGGGGTGTCGCTCGCGATGCGGGCCGGCGAGGTGGTCGGCCTGGGCGGGCTGCTCGGCGCGGGGCGCAGCGAGACGGCCCGGGCCATCGCGGGCGTGCTGCCGGTGGACGCGGGCCAGGTGACGGTGGCGGGGGCGCGTTCCCGCAAGTGGTCGATCAGGAACGCCATCCGCGCCGGCGTCGGCCTCGTGCCGGAGAACCGGAAGACCGAGGGCATCGTGCCCACGCTGTCGGTGCGCGACAACATCGCGCTGGCGGCCCTGCCTCGGCTGTCGCGGGCGGGGATCGTGTCGGACGCGCGGGTGGACAGCATCGTGGCGACGTTCATGAAGCGGCTCGGGATCAAGGCTGTCTCCCCCCGGCAGCCCGCCGGGGAGCTGTCGGGCGGGAACCAGCAGAAGGTGCTGCTGGCGCGGTGGCTGGCCATGCACCCGAAGGTGCTGCTGCTGGACGAGCCGACCCGAGGCGTGGACGTGGCGACGAAGGTGGACATGCAGGCCCTGCTGGACGAGCTGGCGGTGGACGGGCTGGCGATCCTGCTGATCTCGTCGGACGTGAGCGAGCTGGTGGAGAACTGCGACAGCGTGGTCGTGCTGCGCGACGGGGCGATCACCGATCAGCTCGTCGGGCCCGAGCTCACGGAGGACCGGCTGCTGGCGGCCCTGGCCAAGGACTAGCCCCAGGTCGGGAGCAGCAGCGGGCCAGGGCGGGAGGGCCAGGCACCCACGTGGCGGGAGGGTCAGGCGTCCAGGTGGCGGGAGGCTTCGCCGAAGACCCAGGGTGAGGTCTGTGCGATGAAGTCGGCGGGGAAGCCGAGGGTGAAGCCCGTCGCCTCGTCCAGCCGTCGTACGGCATCCTCCGGAAGGTCGACGTCCACCACCCCGAGGTTGTCAGCCAGCTGTTCCACCGTCCGCGCCCCCACGATCGGCAGCACCGCCCGCGACCGTGCCCGGGTCCACGCGATCGCCACCTGCGAGCTCGACGCCCCCAGCGAGTCCGCCACCTCCTGCACCGCACGCGCCACCGCGTGGTCGTGCTCGCTGACCGAGTCGGCCGCCACCCGCGTCCCCGGCTGCGCCGTCCCCCGGGTGAACTTGCCCGAGAGGATCCCTCCGGCCAGCGGGCTCCAGGCGGTCACGCTCATCCCGTACGACTCGGCCATGGGCAGCAACTCCCGCTCGATGTCCCGCTGGAGCAGGCTGTAAGGCACCTGCAGCCCTGCGAACGGCGCCCACCCGCGGAACTCGGCGACCGTGTTGGCCCTCGACACCACCCACGCCGGAGCATCGGATATGCCGACATAGAGCACCTTGCCGGACCGCACGGCCTCGTCGAGACCGCGCATCGTCTCCTCGATCGGCGTGTGCCGGTCCCACAGGTGGACCCAGTAGATGTCCACGTAGTCGGTCCGGAGCCGGCGCAGGCTGGTCTCCAGGGAGAGCCGCAGGTTCTTGCGGTGGTTGCCGGCCGCGTTCGGGTCGGCGCCGTCCCGGCTGACGGTGTACTTGGTGGACAGGACGAACCGATCCCTGCGGCCTTCGAGCAGCTCGCCCACGATGGCCTCGCTGGCCCCGCCCCGGTAGTTGATCGCCGTGTCCACGACGTTGCCGCCCGCGTCGGCGTACAGGTCGAGCATGCGGCGGCACTCCTCGATCGGCGCGCCCACCCCGCCCTGCTCCCCGAACGTCATAGCCCCGAGGAACAGCTCCGACACCCGTAACCCGGTGTTGCCCAGCAGCCGATAGCGCATCGCCCGAACCCCCTAATAGACCGAAATATGGGGATGATCGTAGTGGTTGGCCGTCGTGCCGCCCCGGTCCGACATGGTGCGCCAGGAGCCCGTTCTGGCGTGCCAGATCCGCTGCCGGTAGATGATGTACATGATCCCGAGCCGCTTCGAGTTCTTGATCGCCCACTCCGCGATCTCGTTGCCGCGCGCGACCTCCGCCCCCGACGGCATCGCGCCACCGCGGCTCAGCATGAAGTCGCAGGCCCGCCCGAGCGGATGCTCGCCGCCGTCCTGGATCGCCCGGTAACACCCGATCCCGTTCGGGACGCCGAACCGCTCCTGAACGAGCTGTTTGACCAGCCGCATCCGGGGCGTGATGTTGTCGGCCCCGCCGGGCAGCTGCGGCACCCACGTGCCGTCCGGCCGCCGCACGCCCGGCCCGACGTACAGCTGGTCGATCTTCTCCTTGATCCGGTCGATCTGCTTCTCGGCCTTCTTCTTGCGCTTCTCCAGCTCGTCCACCGTCTCGGCGAGCTCCTTGGCGCGCGCGTCGGCCTCGTCCTTGGCCTGCTGGTGGGCGTCCCTGACCTGGGCGTAGCCGCGCAGCCGGGTCTCCTGGAGCACGACGAGGTGCTGGTTGAGCGCCATCCGGCCGAGCAGGGACGTCGGGTCCCGGTCGGAGGTGAGCATGGAGATCTGGCCGGGGTCGCCGCCGATGTACTGGGCGACGGCCATGGCGCGGAGCTCGGCGGACTCGCGGTCGTAGACCGCCTGGGCCGCGGCCAGCTTCTCCCGCGCCGACTTTTCCGATTTATCGGCTTTTTGCTGGGCGACTCTGCTGCTGTAGTAGTCGGTGATGAGCTTGTCCGACTCCTTCTGCAGCGCAGCGAGCTCCTTCTTGAGCTGCTTCACCGTGGGCTTGGGCGCGGCCTGCGCCGGAGCCCCCGCCGTCAGCAGCGCCACGGCGAGCGTCGCCGCGGAGAGCGTACGGACCAGTCCGCGTAGCCGGTCGGCGTGGGACGCAACCGCCACACTTCTCCTCACCCCGAGCCGCAGGGCAGGTTCCGGTCAGCAGTAATCCAGGCCGGGGGGACGCCCTCTATCCGACTGCTGATAGTAGGGGATCATCCCGCTCCGCACACAACTCACAACTTTTCGGTATCGCGCGGCCGTCGTACCCTTCGCGCCACGATCTGCCGTCCGACCAATACCGAGCCCGGCACGACCACCATCCCCAGGAGGCTCGACCCCAGACCGAGGTCGATGTCGGCGTCCAGCAGCCCGTCATCGCCGCCGCCGCCGAGGATCGGCAGGTTCACCGACACCTTGACGGAGACGGAGATGAGCGGCTCCCGGTTCCTGGTCGCGGGCGGCGTGCCGGGGTCGGGCGCGCTCGTGGCCGGAGGCCGGGTGGCGGGCGGCTGGGTGGCTGGCGGCCTGGTCTCCGGGGGTCTCGTGGCCGGGGGTTCGCCGGTGGGCGGCCGCGTGGTGGGCCGCTCGGTGGGCCGCTCGGTCGGCCGGCCGGACCGCGTCGGCTCCCGGGTCGGCTCCCGGGTCGGCTCTCGCGTCGGCTCCCGGGTGGCGGTGGGAGGCCGCGAGCCGGGGCCGCCCGTGGGAAGAGCCGCGGGAGGAGCCGTAGGGGGAGCCGTCGGCTGACCGGCGTACGTGACGGGCGGCGTCCCCGTGATCGACCCGCTCGGGGTGGGCTCGGCGGAGGTCGGCGGCGCGGAGGTCGGCGAGGCGGGCGCCGGGGTCCGCGACGGCCCTGGCGCGGCGGACGTGGCGGGCGGCAGCGCGACGCCCGGCCCGGGCCCCGGCTCCGGCGAGTCCCCCAGGATCACGAACGCCGACACGACCGCGGCGGCGGTCGCCAGCACCAGCCCGCCCGTCACCGCGAACTTGGCCGCCGGCGCCAGCGTGCTCTGCACCACGCTGGTGGTGCTCTCGGCAACCGGTTGCGGCCTCGGTAACAGCGCGGCCAGCGGCAGCATCAGGATGCCGAGCCCGGCCCGCCCGCGCGTCTCCCATTCCTCGCCGTACTCGGCGAGCGCGGCCCCCTCCAGCTCGGCCAGGAACGCCTCCGCCGACGCGGGCCGCCCGGCCGGGTCCTTGGCCAGGCCGTGTTCGAGCAGCGGCCGCAGCGGCTCCTCGACCTCCCCCAGCGGCGGCAGGATGTGCTGGTGCTGGTAGGCGAGCGCGGCCACGTTCTCACCCTGGAAGGCGCGGTGGCCGGTCAGGCACTCGAAGAACACCAGCGTGGCGGCGTACACGTCGGTCGCGGCGCTGGCCGGCCCGTCGTCCCACTGCTCGGGCGCCATGTACGGGGGCGTGCCGACGAGCGCGGCCGTCTCCCCGAAGTGGGCCGCCACGCCGAAGTCGACGAGCTTGCTCTGGCCGTCCTGGGTGATGATGACGTTCTCGGGTTTGAAGTCCCGGTGGACGACACCGCGCCGGTGCGCCTCGGCCAGCCCGAGCAGCGCGCCCTTCAGCACCACGAGCGCCGCCTCCGGGCCCGTCGCGCCCTCGTGCTCCAGCAGCCGCCGCAGCGTGACGCCGTCGACCAGCTCCATCACGATGACGGCGTCGTCCTGGCCCTCGACGTATTCGAGCAGGCGGGCGGTGTGCGGGCTGTCGATCTCGCGGATGACCTCGGCCTCCGCCCGGAACCGCTCGACGAACCCCGCGTCCGCGCGCAGCGGCTCGGACAGGTGCTTGATCGCGACGGCCAGCCCGTCTGAGTCCCGTACGGCGAGCATCACCCGGCCTGTCCCGCCGTGTCCGAGTTCCCGGATCTCGGTGTAGCCGGGAACCTCCATGTGGGACCTCCTGACCGGATAAAGATCCTTATGTCAGGACGCTAACCTGGGGTCACACCCCGTGTCGAGCCCCTTCGCGGGAGTAACCGGACCGCTGCCGCAATCGGTATTCTTACTACTTCGCATAGTAGGTTCGGTCAGGCCGCCTGCCGCGCCAGGTAGCCGCGGACGTTGCGCGCCGCCGCGCGTCCGGCGCGGTTCGCGCCGATGGTGCTGGCCGAGGGGCCGTACCCGACCAGTTGCAGGGCCGGCTCCCTGACGGCCTGGGTGCCGTCCACCTTGATCCCGCCGCCCGGCTCCCTGAGCCGCAGGGGCGCGAGGTGGTCGAGGGCCGAGCGGAAGCCGGTGGCCCAGACGATCGTGTCCGCCTCCAGGTGGAGGCCGTCAGACCAGGTGACGCCGTCCGCGGTGATGCGCCGGAACATGGGGAGGCGTTCCAGCGCACCCTTGGCCAGGGCCTCGCGTACGACCGTGCTGTAGCCGAGGCCCGTGACGCTCACCACGCTCTGCGGCGGGAGCCCCGCGCGCACGCGCGCCTCGACCAGCGCGACGGCGTCGCGCCTGGCGTTCTCGCCGAAGTCGTCGTCCCGGAACACCGGCGGCCGCCGCGTCACCCAGGCCGTGGTCGCGGCGACCCCGGCGATCTCCGACAGCACGTGCATCGCCGACGCCCCGCCGCCCACCACGATCACGCGCCGCCCCGCGAACTCCTCCGGCCCCCGGTAACCCGCGTAGTGGAGCTGGCGGCCCGCGAAGTCCGGCGCGCCCGGGTAGTAGGGCCAGTGGGGCCGGGTCCAGGTGCCCGTCGCGTTGATCACGGCGCGGGCCGACCACTCCCCCGTGTCCGTGCCGATCACCAGCCGGCCGCCGTCGCCGTGCCGGACGGAGGCGACCCGCACCGGCCGTACGACGTCCAGCCCCAGCTCGTCCTCGTAGGCCGCGTAGTACGCGGGGACCACCTCGGCGGCGGGACGGCGCCCGTCCACGCCCGGGGGACGGGCGATGCCGGGCAGGTCGAAGATGCCGTGCACCTTGTCCATGGTCAGCGACGGCGACCGGTGGCGCCACGCCCCTCCCGCGCCGTCGGCCGCGTCCAGGACGACCGGCTCGAATCCGTACCGGCGCAGGAAGTACGCGCCGGACAGCCCGGCCTGCCCGGCGCCGATCACCACCACTTCGGTCTCTTCCACGATCAGGTGAAACCGCCGCCGGGCCCGCGCTCTTCCCTCACGTCTTCGCGCACACGTCCCGGTACGGCGTGGCACCCAGATACTCGCGCCACTCCTGGACACTGAGCGTGCGGCCGGCCCGCGCGCACACCTGGCCCACCATCGCCTCCGGCGCGACCGGCAGGTCGTGAACCCGCTCCGACACGTCGACCACCCGCAGCAGTCTCCCGTCGCCGGTGAAGGCCATGAGGTGCACGCTGCCGTTGTTGTCGAGCCGGATCTCCCCGCCCAGCGGCTGCCGGGTCGCCACGTCCCACAGATGGATCCCACCGCCCGCGTCGGAGACGGCGACCACGTCCCCTCGGGGGGCGAACACGACGGCGTCGAACTCCTGGCCGGGAACGAGCAGGTCGGGTACGAGCAGCTGCCGGGCGCTCAGGTCCCACAGGCTGAGGCGGTGCCCGTCGTGCGTGGCCAGCCGCCGCCCGGCGGGATCGACGACCATGAAACCCTGGTTCCGCGCCGCGCCGAACCCGGTGCCGACGGGCTTGCCGGTCATGATGTCGTAGAACCGCCCGCCCGCCGACGCGATCGTCCTGCCGTCGGCGAGGAAGACGAAGTCGCGGGTGACGAACGGCAGTTTCACGCTGCTGACCTCCTTCCCGGTGCGCGCGTCCCACACCCGCAGGCGGAAGTCATCCTGTTTCTGATTGTTCTGCGCGAAGACCGCCGCGAACAGGCGGCCGTCCCGGCTGTAGGCCCCGCCCATGGGGAGGAACGCCGGAATGCCCCCGAACGACCACAGCCGCCGCCCGTCGGTGAGGCTGTACGCGATGACCGCCTCCCCGTCCTGGAAGACCAGGCTGTCGTTGGCGGGGCTGAACAGCCACGGCGTCGGGTTGCCGGGATTGGGGAACGACGCGATCGAGCGCTGCGCGGCCACGTCCCACGTCCGGTACGCGGACGGCGTGCTGATCAGCAGCCGGCGCGCGTCCGGGCTGATCGCTTTGATCCGCGCTCCGGAGGGCGCCCGGGCGCTCGCGGTGCCGGACCGCAGGGCGAGGCTGACGATGCGCTCGTCCACCCGGTAGCGCAGCGTCTGGCCGGTCGGGTCGAACCACACCTCGGTGACCTCGCCCGGCGCCTCGTATCTGAGGATCTCCTGGTGCGTGGTCACGTTCCAGACCCAGACGCGCTGCCCGCGCGCGCCGGCGACCAGCTGGTTGTCGGTGCTGAGCCGGACCGCCCACCGGGTGCCGGGGGCCGCCTGGCTCACCGCATCCCCCCAGGTCAGGCCGTCCTCCTCCGCCTCCGAGTCGGCGACCAGCCTGCCCGAGGCGGTGTCCCGGAGCTGGAACCGCTCCCCGGCGCAGTACATGAGCCGGCTGTCCGCGCTGAATCCCACGACCGGTTCCATGCCGCAGCTCTTCTCGAGAGCGGGCACGCGCCGCATGCCCGGCAGCCGCCACACGCGGATCGTCTGCCCCGGGGGCGCCACGCTCGCGACCAGCCTGCCCGAGGAGGCGACGGTGAACTGGGTGAGCTCGCCCCACTCCTTGGTGGGGATCTCGCGGCCGCGCTCGGCGTCCCACAGGTCCGTCACGCCGTCGGTGACGCTGATCGACAGCAGCGAGTCCTGGTCGCCGAAATCGGGGCGGAGCAGCTCCGGGTCGTCGCCCGGCTTCTTCTTGACGCCGACGAGGCGGCCGGTACGCGTCTGCCACACGGTCACGGCCTGGCCGGCCGCGACGGCCAGCAGCCGGCCGGTGCGGCTCAGCGCCACCTGGTTCACGCCCTCGGCCAGCCGCGGCGAGGACCAGGAGGCGATCTGGCGGCCGGTCGCGACCTCGTACACGCGCACCCCACGCTCGCTCACGGCGGCGAGGACGCGGCCGTCGCCGCTGACCGCCCGCGTGGCCGCGCCCTTGTCGGCGGGCGGGCTGAACGACGTGGTCTCGCGCTGGTAGACGGCCGAGGTGAGGCTGGAGCGGGTGTCGGTGCCCGGGGCCAGCCGCCAGGCGGCGACGCTGAGCAGCATGGCCCGCACCGGGTTCACCGTGCGCAGGTCGGCGGCCTGGTGGACCAGCTCGCGGCCACGGGCGCGGTCGCGTTCGGCCGCCACCTGGTCGCGCTGCTCGGCGGCCTGGCGTCCCTGCTGGACCGCGACCCCGGCGCCGATCACCGCCACCACCAGCAGTCCCGCCAACGCCACGGTCAGCAGGCGGCGGCGACCGGCCCGGCGCCGGGTGACGCCGCTCGCGGCGCCCAGGAAGTCGCGTTCCAGCGGCGTCAGCGTCACCTGGTTCCGGCCGGTGGCGGCCCAGTCGAGCACGGCCTCGAGCCTGCTGCCCTGGAGCAGGTCGCCGTCCTTGCGGCCGTGGTCGTGCCAGGCGTGGGCGGCGCGGGAGATCTCGGGCAGGACGCCGAGCCCCTGCCGGTCGGCCTCCACCCAGCCGCGCAGCCGGGGCCAGGCGCGCAGCACGGCCGGGCGGACGATGCTCACCTCGCCGTCGCGTTCGGTGAGGATGTAGCCGAAGACGTCCAGGATGCGCCGCCGCTGCGCGGGCCGCTCGGGGAGCAGGTCGTCCACGGACGCGCGCCGTACGGTCTCCGTGCCGTCGCCGTCGATCGTGATCAGCCGCAGCAGCAGGTCGGGCACCAGCTCACGCTCCTCGGGGGCGAGCAGGTCGTACGCGTCCTCGGCCAGGGTGCCGAGCCCCGGGTCGGCCGCCGCGGCGCGCAGGCCCCCGCCGCGCTGGCTGCCCTCGCCGAGCGGGTCGATCGCGCCTCCGACCAGGGCGAGCAGCAGCCCGCGCGCGCTCGGCCGCCGCCCGGGGTCCTTGCTCAGCGCCGCCGCCACCAGCGGCCGCAGCGACGCGGGCAGCGTGTCCAGGTCGGGCTCGAAGGTGAGCACCCGGTGCATGACCCCCGCCAGGGTCTCCGCCCTGAACGGGTCCTGCCCGGTGGCGGCGAACACCATGATCCCGCCCCACGCGAACACGTCGGCCGCGACGCCGGCCCGGTCTCCGGAGAAGACCTCCGGCGCCATGTACGTGGGCGTGCCCGCGATGTAGTCGCCGGCCGTGCGCGACATCTCCTCGGTGCGGGCGATGCCGAAGTCGATCACGCGCGGCCCGTCGGGTCCGAGCAGGACGTTGTCCGGTTTGAGGTCCCGGTGCACGACCCCGGCCTCGTGGATCGCGGTCAGCGCGGTCGCCACTGCGGTGGCCAGCCGGTGCAGGTCGTCGCCCGCGAACCGCCGCCCGGCGCGCCGCAGGTCCACGCCCTCGACGTATTCGCTCACGATGTACGGCGGGGTGGCGGCCGGGTCGGCGTCGATCACCCTGGCGGTGCAGAACGACGCGACCCTGCGGGCGGCGGCGGCCTCCTTGGCCAGCCGGTCGCGTACCTCCGCGTGCAGCACCTTGAGCGCGTAGCGGCCGCCGTCGTCGTCGTAGGCCTCATAGACGACACCCTGGCCGCCGGAGCCGAGCCGCCCGGCCAGCCAGTATTTGCCGATCTTGACCGGATCACCCGGCGCCAGACTCTCCACGTGACTTTTGATGCGGATGGGGCTCGATTGGTTGGCCTCACCCGGGCACGGGTGCCGTGGACCCGCGGACGATCAGCTCGGTGGCCAGCTCCACGTGACGGGAGTCGATCCTCTCGCCTGCCGCCAGCCGCAACGCGGTGCGCAGCGCCATCCCGCCCATCTCCCGCAGCGGCTGGCGGACCGTGGTCAGCGGCGGCGAGGCCATCCGGGCTACCTGGGTGTCGTCGTAGCCCACGACGCTGACGTCCTCGGGGATGCGCAGCCCGCGCGCCCGGGCGGCCTCCATGACCCCCAGGGCCAGCTCGTCGCAGCCCGCGAAGATCGCCGTCGGCGCCCGCGGCAGATCGAGGACGGCCGCGCCGCCCAGCAGCCCGTCGTGGTAGCGGAACTGGCCGGTCCACACGTAGCCGGGGATCACCGGCGCGCCCTCGGCCTCCAGGGCGGCGCGGTAGCCGTGCAGCCGGGCCTGGTTGCAGGCGGCGGTCGCCGGGCCGCCGACGTAGGCGATGCGGCGGTGGCCGAGCGAGAGCAGGTGGCGGGTGGCGGCCAGCCCGCCGGCGAAGTTCGTGGAGCCGACGCTGGTCACGCTGGCGCTCTGCAGGTTGAGCGGGTCGATCAGCACCAGCGGCAGACGGGCCCGCGCCAGCGCGGCCACCTGCTGGGCGGCCAGCTGTTCGCAGGTGACGGCGATCAGCGCGGTGCGGCCGGCGGCGACCAGGTCGCGGACCCAGGCGGTGCTGTGGCCGGCGTCCTTCTTGATGCTGACGACGATCCCGACGCCGATCTCGGCCCCGGCCTGCACCGCGCCCTGGATGATCTCGATGGAGTAGGCGTTCAGGTCGTCGTCGAACTGCAGCTCGACGCTCCCGCACAGCTCGCGCCGCGCCGTGGCCGGGACGTACTCGTGCTCCCGCAGCAGCGACTCCACCAGCGATCGGGTGGCGGGCGCGACGTCGCTGCGGCCGTTGAGCACCTTGGAGACGGTCGCGACCGACACGCCGGCCGAGGCGGCGACGGTGGCCAGGGTGGCGCGCCTGGGGGTGTCCGGCATCGTGCCTCCTCGCCTCGACGGGCGTGCCGCGGCCGGCCCGATCATCGGGGTGTCACAAGGGCGGACCGGAACGCGGGTTCGCAGCGGGCCAGGTGCGCCATGTCCGCATCGTAGAACCGGCCGTCGCCCCGGGCCACGTGGTTGACGCCGCCACCGGTCAGCACCTCTTCGTCGGCCACGGCCGCCTCTCCCGATCACCGCCGGGCCCGGACGATGATCTCCGGGGCCCGGCGGTCAGTGTGTCACGCGGCACCGGGGCAGGGCATCCGAATAACGGCTCAGCGGCGGGAGCGGAAGGCCACGGCCGTCGTCGAGGTGATCGCCGACACCACCACGGTCATCACCAGCACGGTGTTGAGCGGGCTCTTGCGCCGGGACGGGCCTGCCGCGGCCCGCTGGTAGCGCGTCAGCGGGACGGCCGCCTTCGGCTTGGGCGTCGTCTTCGTGGGGGTGGGCGTCGGCACCGGCACCGGCGCCGCCCAGGGGGCGGACGGGCGCACCCGGCCCGCTCTCCTGCGCGGGCACTCCCCCACGTGGACCTCCGCCGTGCACACGCCGTCGCGGTAGACCGTCACGTGCGGCAGCACGACCGCGGGCGGCGCCCAGCGCTTGCGGGGCGGCACCGAGATCGACACCTTGGGCCTGGGCGAACGCCGTGTCCGGACCCGGGGCACCGTCACCGTGGGGCCGACGGTCACGTTCTTCGGGGGTGCCGGCGGCGCCGGGGGACGTACGGTCACCCGCGGCACCGGGCGCGGCACCGGCACCCCGTCGGCCGCGGCGGGGCCCGCGACGGTCACGGCGGCCAGGGCGACGGCGAACAGCAGCGGAGCACGCCGGACGCCCACGCTCACACTCCCCCGCCGATGCGGGTGAACTCCTGCAGCGCCCCCTGGAACGCCTCCGGCCCGACGGCCAGCGGCCCGGCGAAGGCGTGGGAGATGTCCCACGTCAGGTAGATGCCGAAGCCCAGCAGCGCGGCCGTCGCCAGCAGCGGCAGCAGCGCCAGCCCCCTTGGCCTGGCCCCCGCCAGGAACGGGAAGATGGTGACCAGGACCCCGGTGAGGATGGTCAGGTGCAGCAGCCCCGCGGGAGGCGTGGCGGCGGCGTCGGCGGTGCGCTGGGCCCGCGCGGTGGAGATCGCGCTGAGCTTCTCCAGCACGGCGCTCTTGGCGTCGTCCTGCTTGTCGCCGGTCACCTGCAGGTCGGTGACGCGGCCGCGCAGCTCGTCCATCCTGGCGGCGCCGACCGGGTCCATCCTGCCCTCGCCCATGAGCGGCCACTCGTCCCTGACCACGAACGTGATGTAGTCGCGCAGCGCCCTGCGCACGTCCTGGGGCGCGGTGCCCGGCAGGGCGTCGGCCGCCCAGTAGGCGTCTACGGCCGCCTGGCTCTCGGTGTGGGTGTTGAGGCGGGCGGCGTCGGCCGTGGTCCAGGGAACGATGATCGCGATGGCGAAGACCAGCAGGAACATCGCCGACAGCATCGCTCCCGCGTGCGCGACCGACGGCCCGCCGGGGTCGCGGTCCTCTTCGGCTCGTTTGACCTTCCTGAAGATCAGCGCGGTGAGCGCCACCGCGCCCACCGCCGCCACGACTGAGAGCGTGTACGCCACCATGAAGAATCTCCCGAAACTCATCGGATACGCAACGTCACATTACTATCACACAGTGCAATGATGGCGCGAAGCACAGATCGGTAAAGGCCCGGGCAACCGCGGGCCCGCGGCCGGGTCTGGCGCGAGTCGATGAACGGGATCGGGGCGGCCACCTGTGGCTACGCTCGTGACCGCCCCGCCGGGCCTCCCGTGTGGCGATGGTGACACGGGTCCGGGAGGCGTGCCCTCCTGCGCGGCGAGGACCGTGACCGCCCTGCGCGAACCGTCGGCAGCCCTCGCCCGCACCCCTCCCGATGAGGCCCGCCTCACATGATCCGCCGCCCCGGGGGCCCCGCGCTTCAGGGAGCGCCCCGGGGATTTCCCCTGGAGTGCGGGTCTCCGCGCCCGCGCGGCAGATCCGGCCACCCGTACGACGGCGGCGGGGACCCGGACCGGCCCCGGCGACCTGGGGATAACCCCTGGTTTTCGCGCGACCTCTGGACAAGGGGACAGGCAAGTCTTACTTGAGCCGCCCGCCCTGCCGCGCAACGTTGGATTTCCCAGCGTGCGGAGGCCGGTATGACGTTCGTCGGACGGGATCAGGAGCTCCGATGCCTGGCCGCGGAGTTCGAGCGCGCCCGCGCCGGACTGCCCAGGCTCGTCGTGGTCGAGGGACCGGCGGGGATCGGGAAGACGACGCTGGTCCAGCGGTTCCTGGAGACGTGCGGGACGGGCAACGTGCTGTTCACCGACGGCGACGAGGGTGAGGCGCTGCTGCCGTACGGGACGCTGACCAGGCTGTTCGGCGGGCTCCCCGCGCAGATCGAGGCGCCGGCCACGGCGGAGCCGCCCGATCCGCTCGCGGTCGGGGCGGCGCTGCTGCCCGAGCTGAGCGAGCGGCAGGCGAGCGAGCCGCTCTGCCTGGTCGTGGACGACGTGCACTGGGCGGACGCGCCGACGTTGCGGGCATTGACGTTCTGCCTGCGCAGGCTGCGCGTGGACCGGGTCATGGCGGTGCTCATGCTGCGCGAGGCCGCCACGTTGCCGGGCCCCGAGGGGCTGCGGCGGCTCATCGCCGCCGACACCACCCACCGGCTGCGGCTGCGCGGGCTGCGGGAGCCGGAGGTGGCCGCGCTGGTCGGCGGGCGGGTGTCGCAGCGGGCCGTGGCCAGGCTGGTCGCCCACACCGAGGGCGTGCCGCTGCACCTGCGGGCGCTGCTGGAGGAGGTGCCCCTGGAGGCGCTGGACGACCTGGCCCAGCCGCTGCCGGCGCCCAGGTCGTACACGATGCTGGTGCTGGCCAAGGTGGCCCGGTGCGCGCCGCCGGTGCGCGAGCTGGTCGGCGCGGTCAGTGTCCTGGGCATGTCGTGCCCGCTGCACCTGGCGGCGCGGGTGGCCGGGGTGGCGGAGCCGCTGCAGGCGCTCGAACAGGCCGTGCGCGAGGGCGTGCTGCTGGAACGGTCCTCTTCGCGCGGACCCGTGGCGGCGTTCGCGCATCCGCTGATCCGCGCGGCCGTCTACCGCGACCTCGGCCCGGCGCGGCGCTCGGCCCTGCACGCGCGGGCGGCGCTGGTGGCGGAGGGCGAGCAGGCGCGGCTGCGGCACCGCATCGAGGCGGTGGCGGGCCCGAGCCCGGAGCTGGCCGCCGAGCTGGCGGAGCTGGGCCGGGCGCAGGTACGGCTGGGCGCGTTCGGCGGCGCGGCCGAGCACCTGAAGGCGGCGGCGGAGCTGTCGGGCGACCCCGCGCCGCTGGCCGCCGAGGCGGTGGAGGCGCTGCTGCTGGACGGACGGGTCGACGAGGCGGCCGGGCTGACCGCGAGCCTGCCCGAGGACGCGCACCCGGCGGTGCGCGGCTACGCGCTCGGCCACCTGGCCATGGTGCGCGGCCAGGTCGAGGAGGCTCGGGCGCAGCTCATCACGGCCTGGGAGCAGGCCGGGCCGCCCGAGTCGGGCCTGGCGGCGCGGGCGGCGCAGCAGCTCGCCATGCTCTGCCTGGTCAAGGCCGAGGGCGGGCAGGCCGCCCGCTGGGCCGAACGCGCCCGCGACTCCCCCGGCTACCGCCTCAGCATCGACTACAACCGCTTCACCCAGCTCACCGGCCTGGCCGTCTCCGGCGAGATCGACGCGGCGCTGGCCGCGACCGCCGACCTGCCGCCGCCCGCGTCGGCGACGATCGCCGACCTGGACGCGCTGCTCGGCCGCGGGCTGCTGCGCACCTGCTCCGACGACCTGGCGGGCGGGCTGGCCGACCTGTCGGGGGTGGTGGCGGCGTGCGGGGAGCGTTCGGTGCCGTTCCGCATGCTGGCCATGGCCATGCTGGGGCAGGTCGAGTACCGTTCCGGCCGCTGGGACGACGCCGCCCTGCACACCGAGACCGCGGCGTCCGTGGCCGACGACGCCGACCAGCGGTGGCTCTCGCCCATCTGCCACGGGCTGGCCGCCCTCGTCCCGGCCTCGCGCGGCGACTGGCCGCTCGCGGAGTCCCACGTCCGGGCGGCCGTCGCCGGCGCAGACTCGGTGGCGGCGCTCGCGCACGGATGCAGCGCCGCCGCGCACCTGGCCGCCGCCAGGGGTGACCACGCCGCGACCGTGACGGCGCTGGAGCCGCTGCGGGCGGTGGAGGTGCACGACATCGTGTACGAGCCCGGCGTCGTACAGTGGCTCGACCTGTTCATCGACGCCCTGGTGGGGCTGGGCGAGCTGGACCGGGCCGAGACCTGCCTGGTCGCGGTCGAGCGGCTGGCGGGGCGGCGCGGCAGGCGTTCGGCGCTGGCCACGGCGGCCCGCTGCCGGGGCGGCCTGCACGCGGCCCGCCACGAGAACGCCCTGGCCGACACCGCCTTCACCACCGCTCTCGCACACGCCGGGGCGGGGGCCGGGCTGCCGTTCGACGAGGCCCGGCTGCGGCTGGCGTACGGGCGGTTCCTGCGCAGGCTGGGCCGCCGCAGGCAGGCTCAGTCGCACCTGGAGCTGGCGCTCGGGCTGTTCACCAAGCTGGGCGCGGCGCCGTACGTGGGGCGGTGCGAGCGGGAGCTGAGCGCGTGCGGGCTGCCGCGCGCCGGGTCGGGCGCCTCGCCGCTGCTGCGGCTGACCCCGCAGGAGCAGGCGGTGGCGCGGCTGGTGGCCACGGGGATGACGAACCGGCAGGTGGCCAGGGAGCTGGTGCTGAGCGTGAAGACGATCGAGTACCACCTGGGGAACGCGTACGCCAAGCTGGGGGTGAGCTCACGCGTGGCCCTCACCACCAAGCTCATGCACTGAGCCCGGTGCGGGCGTTCACCGGGGCGTCGCCCACCCGTTGACCGACGAGGCGGTGGGCCGAAGCGGTGGTCGGGTTCCGCTACGAGGGTTCCATGAGCAACTCCGACAGACGATCCGCGAACTCGACGAGCCAGTCCAATCGCGGCCCACCGCGGGCGATGCGGAACCCGTGACGCCGGCCCCAGAACGCGGCCTGGACGGCGTGGAACTGGGCCCAGCGCCGAGTGCGTTCGCGATCGAGCTCCGCGGCCTCGGCGAAGACGTCCAGCGTACGGTGGAGGGCCCTGCGCAGGTCGTCCGCTTCGAGGAGGGTCAGCGCGCGCGACTTGAGCAGCGTGCCGCCGTCGTAGGCGGGGTCTCCCGCGTGCCCCTTGGGATCGACGGCCAGCCATGGCTCGCGGTCGGCGCGCAGGATGTTCCTGGGATGGAGGTCCCCGTGGATGAGGACGTCCGGCTGGACTGAGCCCAGCTCGCATACGGTCGCCACCGCGGCGTCCACCACGTGGCGCGGCAGTGTGTGCGGCAGCTCCTCGGCGTCCTTGCGCAGCTGCTCCTCCCAGGAGCCGGCCCGCTCCCGCAGCCGGGGCAGGCCAGGCGGCGCGGGGATGGCCAGGCGGCGGTTGATTCGTCCCGCGACCGTGACGACCTCGTCGCCGTCCTCGACCTCCGCCAGGGTCGACGCCTGGACCCGTTCGAGCAGCATGGCGAAACGCTCGTCGTCGCGCTCGTACAGCCGGACGGCCCCACGCCCGCCCCACGCCGCGAACGCGTCCGGCTCATGGACGTTGCCCGGGTGCGGGAACGACACCTTCAGCACGGCGTCCACCCCATCACCGCGCCGGCGCACCGGGACGACGACGCCGACACCCCCGTGCATGACCTCGCCGTCGGGCACGCACCCCCAACGCTCCAGCAACTCGTCCACGATCCCGGGCAGTTCGGCGAGCCACGCCGCGCCCGGGTCTCCCTCACGCTCGACCGTGCTCCGCGCGAACGCCTCCGGTATCCCGACCATCCGGGCACCCTACGTGCCTGCCGACCGCCGCTGCCACCACCCGGCCCGAGCTCGCCCCGGGGTATAATCAGGTTGTCCCGAGCGATTGGCCGCCCGGGATTTTGCTTTTCATGCCCACTCCTCATCGCGTGATCCTGAACGCGGCCGCGCCTCTCTTCCTGTCCATGAGCGCCGGGGTCATCGCCCAGCTCGTCGGCACCTCCCTGCTCGGACACCAGGCGACGGTTCAACTGGCGGCCTTCGCCCTCGTCGGCGCGGTGCTGACCCCCGTCACCGCGGCCGTGTCCGGCGGCCTGCGCGGCATGGCCCCGTTCGTGGCCGCCTGCCGCGATCGTCCCGCCGATGCGCTGCCCATCCTGAAAGATGCGCGCTGGCTGTCCCTCGTGCTCGGAGCGATCGGCGCAGGCGTCATGCTCGGGGTCCCCCTGATCGCGCGGGTCGGCGGGGTGTCTCGTGAGGTGACGGCCGAGTTCGGGGCGGTGCCTCAGCTCTTCGCCCTCCAGGTGCTGCTGGCCGCCGCGGGCGGAGGCGCCAACGGGGTGCTGATCGCGCTGGGACGCAGCCGGCTGGTGCTCTGGTCCAGCCTGTCGAGCACGGCCGTACAGGTGACCCTGCTCCTCCTCCTGGTGCCCAGGATGGGCATCCACGGCACCGCCATCGCGCTCCTGACCTCCACAGCCCTGGCCGTCACCGTGTCCAACGTTCTCCTGCTGCGCCTGCCGGGACTGGCGGGAGGATCGCCGTGGCCCGGCCGCCCCCGCCCGCGCGAGATCTGGCGCATGGCCAAGGTGGGCCTCCCGATGTCGGCCACGGTGGTCATCAAGTTCACGGTCATGGGTGGCGCGGCCTACGCCGCCGCGCGGACAGGGGTTCAGGGCGCTGCCGCCCACGCGATCCTCACGTCGCTGGCCGGACCCCTCGGCCTGACCGCCTTCGCCGTCGGACAGGCCGCGACGCCGGAGATCGCCAGAGCGACCTCCCCCGGCGAGGCCCGCCGCGTCAACCGGGCGGCCATGACGGTCGCGGCCATCGGCGTACTCACCGGCGCGCTCATCGTCCTCTCGCTCGGCGAGCCGGTGTTGGGCCTGTTCACCTCCGATGCCCGGGTGCTCGCCCTGACCCTGCCCCTGTTACCGCTGCTGGCGGCATACACCCTGGCCGACAACTGCGGGATCGTGATGGCCACCGGCCTGACGGGTCTCAAGCGCTCGACCTGGACCCTGGGCTCGGCCATCGTGGGGAACGGCCTGCTCGCTCTGGCCATGACACCGGTGACGACGGCCTGGGGCCTGGCGGGTCTGTGGATCGCGTTGACCGCCAGTCGCCTGCTCGTTCTGGTCACGCAGACCGTCGGTTTCATGCGGCACAGCGCACGCGATCGATGACAGACTCAGCGGCTCGACGGCACGTCGAGGCCCATCAGGGGCAGGCAGGGCTCAAGCCCGTCGATCTGGACGGGAACGGTGCGGTGCCGTTCCCACGCGTCCCTGGTCAGGCGCAACCGGTGCTCCACGACCATCTTCCCGTCCAGCGCGTGCCGCCAGTGGCCGTCGGGCTCGTAGCCGAGCTTGCGGGAGACGGCCAGGGAGGCGACGTTGTGCTCGAGCGCGCCTGACAACGCCACCTCGGCGTCCAGACCGGCGAAGGCGAGATGGAGTACGGCCGCCCGCATCTCGGTGCCGATCCCCTGCCCCTGGTGGCGGCGCCCGAGCCAGGAGGTGGTGCGTACCTGACGCGTGATGCCCAGGTCCCGGGCGGAGAGGCTCTGCTGCCCGGCCACCACGCCGTCCCGGAACACGGTGAGGTCGAGCGACCACTCCTGCGGCGTCCACGCGCCGAGCTGCCGCCAGTGGTAGCGGACCACGCTGCGGGCGGCCTCGGCGGGCGGCGCGTCGGTCCACCGTACGAGGAACGGCGAGGCGTCGGGGTCATGGACGCCGTCGGCGGCCAGCCCGGCCAGCTCGGCCAGCTCCTCGGGGGATGGCAGCCGCAGCTCGAGCCGCGGCGTGGTCAGCCGCAACCCGGCCGGCGGAAAGTGATCGACCAGCATGACCCCTATCGTGATCGCTGACCCGCGGCACGTCATCCGAGTTTCCGCCCCTGCCGACACCACGTTCGGCGGCACCTTCATCCGCATCGAAGGGGTCAGGGGTTCGAATCCCCTCATCTCCACCAGGAGCCGTTCATGAAGCGGCTGGACTGAAATTGACGGATCCCGTCTGATCATCGCGATCGGGCGGGATCTTGTCGTTTCAGGGGTTTCCGAATCGGGTTCGTCCTGGTTTGGGGACTGCGGAGCGGGTGTCTGGGAAGGCCCGGGTGGTGTCAGGCCGCTGGTGGAGGACCGAGATCCGGCCGTTGGGCATGGCGAAGCCGACGGTGGGCTGGGCGCTGCGGTGGGGTGGGGTGGTGGGTTTTGCGGCTTATGGGGCGGGTGGTGGCCTGCTCTGGCCTGCGGGTGGTGTGTCGTCGAAGGGATGGGCTGGAGTCTGCGGCGTGTCAGCGACTGTGACGGGCTCGTCTTGGGGCTCGTGGATGTGGCGCCACTGGTCGAGGAAGTGGTCGTTGGCGACGGTGACGAGCAGCGCGACCAGGATGGTCTGGGCGACGCGGGCGCGGGCGAGCCGGTTCTTCGGGTTGCTCAGGTCGAGGTCGTGGCCCTTGAGACGGCCGTTCAACCCCTCCGTCATCGCCCTGGCAGTGGAGTACGTCCTTCGCCAGGAGGGGCTGAGGCAAGGCAAATCCGGACGGAACTTGTCGAGGTGGCCGAGGTCGCCCGGAGTGCAGGATGATGGTGTGCTGGGACGAGGATCTACATCTTGCCGGGCGCTGACGATTGAGTCTCCGCAGGCGGTGAAGGGCTCACGTTCGAGTGGTCGATGTGCAGGTCCATGAGGTCCGGGTTGTACCTTGCCAGGAGGTAGTACGGTCGGGCCGCAGCGACCAGGACGTCCCGGGAGCCTATCCCCCGGTCCAGTGCGTGTAGTTCCAGGGCTCCGGGTTCGGCGCCCCATCGTTCGCTGATATGGGTCAGAATGCGGTCCGCCGACAAGGTATGGATGTCGAAGATGGACTGAGTCTGCTGTGCGTGCTCGTTCACCGACTTCGCGGCGTTGACGAGCTTCGCCGCTGTCGAGACGATTGGCCGCCGGCGCAGCGCGTCCAGCGCCAGGCCGTCCGCAGGAGCCCCAGGCGTCAGCTGGAAGCTGCGCACCAGGAAGGTGCCGAGCTGGTCCTTCAGCGGGCGTGAGGTTCGCTCTGACGGGGTCAGCCACAGGTCGAGGAAGCTCAGCTCTTCGAGGTTGTCAGATCGGGGATCCGGGATGACGTTGCGATGCCGTGCGTGCTCCAGCGCTCTGTCGAGGGTCGCCTCCGTGTGCTGGGTCCGGCAGTTGGAGGCACATTCCTGGACCAGATGGTTGAAGACCAGGTCCCGGTAGAAGTCTGGGTAGTCCCGGGCGAAGAGCTGACACATCCGCAGGACGCTCATCTCGGCGGTCCGGCCGTCCTCGGTGTCGACGCTGCGTGCTCCCAGCTGCCAGCGGTGCACGTAGATGGTGGGTGCCATGGTGAAGGTGGGCGAGGGGTGAGTGGTGCCGTTCGCGTGGCTTTCGTGGGGTATGCGTAATCTGTGGACCAGTTGCAGTGCGTCGTCGCGTTTGAGGTTGACGGCCCGGGTCGCGCACAGATGCCGTAGCGCTTCGACCTTTGCGGCTGGTACGGCCGCCTCGCGGGCGAGCTGGATGAGTTCCGCGTAGGAGCGCAGGCGGTACGGCCGCCGGGCCAGCACGGCGACGAGGTGAGCGGCGGTGGGCTCGTCGAGGATCCCTTCCTGTATGCACAGGCTCAGGGTCGCGCGTATGTTGACGAGGGCTTCGGAGAGCGGCCGGTAGCGTTCCTCCGCTGGACCGTGCAGGAGGGCCACCTCGTCGTCGGCCGTCAGCCGGCCTTCCAGGTAGTCGCGGTAGATGCGTCCCACGCCGTGCATGCCGAAGGTGTCGAGTTCGGCTGCGCGCAGAGCGCCCATGCTGGCAGCGCCGAGGACTGTCACGCCGGTCTGGATGAGGGAGAGGATCTCTTTGTGCCGGACGGCGCGGGTCTGGCGGAAGTAGCCGTCGATGATGCCGACGACGTCTCCCTGCTGGGGCGCGAGTTTCAGCAGGTCTCCTGCCGCTACCGGTGGGAGGACGGTGATGTCGTCCGCCGCGAGCAGGTCGGCGGCCTCCGGCAGGCTGGGGCCGACGAAGAGGTACCGGGTCATCACATGAACGCCGGTTCGCAGAGAAGCCCGGGGCAGACCACTCGTACGACGGGGATGCCGAGGTCGGGCCTGGTATGGTCCGCGACCAGCGGAGATCGCCCGGTCAGGGCGAGGACGCGGGTGACCGTGGTGCGCAGGTCGTCCGCGAGGGTTTCGTTGCGGACGGAGGCGATCTCGTCGTAGCTGAGCCGGTCGGCTTTCGAGAGCGGTGCGGGACGCGCGGACCCGCTCGAGACGGCGCGCCGGTAGGCCCCCGTGGTGAGGTCGTCCCGGGCTCCGGCGATCTGGGTGGCGCGCGACTGCGCGGCTTCGGTCAGGGCGCGGCACAAGGCGACGTCACGGTCAAGGTGGGCACCCGCGCCGGCGAAGAGCACCGGGAACTCTTCGCTCCAGATGGTGGCCAGGAAGCAGGCGAGCCCGGTGGGCGACGGGAGTACTTCGACCCGGACCTCGACCGCGGCCGCGTCCATGAGGCCCAGCAGCTCCTGGGCTGGACCGTCCACGGTGGCCAGGTCCAGGGCCGGTGATGGGTTCCTCTTGGCGCGGGTCAGACAGTCGCGTTCGATGACCTCGTAGATGCCGTGGAGTGCTGCTTCGGCGAAGGTGTTACCGCTGGCGAGTCCATTGCTGTTCTGGGCGAACAGGGGTGGTGCCCAGGTGTCGCGCACACGGCCGTCAAGGCGCAGCAGGTCGGTCGGCAGGAAGGTGTCCGTTCCGTCGTCCAGGCGGCTTGCTCTGGTCCATTCAAGCTCCAGGCCCGGCCGGAGGTGGTGGCGGGGTTCCAGGGGCAGTTCGTGGACGCGGTAGCCGCACGCGCGTTCCATGTCGGCAACGGTCGCGGTCGTCTCGCCGGGATCTATGCGCTCGGCGTGCCAAGATTCGATCGATTCCATGGCAGCCGAGACCTGGGCGAGGTCGTGAGTGAGGCCTTTGCCCTGGCTCACCGACACCGTCCGGGAATTCGGGCGGACGGCCTGGTGGACCGGTATGCCGATCTCGTCGAGCCAAGTGACGTCGGCGAGCCGGGTGATACCGACGATCGGGAAGAGTGGCTGGATCCGGCGCAGCGTGTCTGTGGGGGTCAGGACGCGGTGGGTGCCGGACACGCAGGCTTTGCGGATCTCGTCGAGGGCGGGAACGGGGTGTGCGGGCACTCCGTCCCCGTCCGACAGGTTGTCCGCCATGCCGCTGTCGGTGTGGTCAACAGTGGTGAGACGGCTCAATCTGAACCGTCACGCGCCGTGGACGTCGGCGGGCTCGAGGTCGTCGTTGTCCTTCAGCTTGACGCTCCAGACGGTGTCCTTGCTCGTCATCTGGAGCAAGTTGGTCAGCTCGCCACGGAGTTGGGTTGCGGTGGGCAAGTTGAGATTCATCCGCCAACCTTTCTGTCGTCGGCCGGTAGCGCACCGGCGATCATACGCTGAGCGTAGCCAAGTCTGATCTTCCTGAGAAGATCTTTCCCGTCGGAATCCGGGCGCGGGCTTCGACGTTCACTGCGCCGGCGTCGCGGCGACGAGGACCACCTGCCTGTCCTGACCGTGTTCGAAGAGGCGCACCTGGAGCCCACAGCGGGTGAGCTGGTCGGCCACTGCCGCGCTGTCGTGGTAGAGGTAGCGCCAGACGAGCACTGTGTCGCCCGGCTCGAACGACACCCTCCTCTGGTCATCTCCGACGTCGAAGGTCACGGTGACCGGCTCGATGAACCGTGCCCGGACGAAGACTTCGCTGCGAACGCGGTCGAACCCTGTTTCCGTGACGTACCAGGAGCGGTCGATGGCGAGCAGGTCCAGTCCCACCAGCTGCTGGGGCTTGTACGGGCCGCCGACGCTGACCTGATCCATGAACGGGGGCCTGTCGACGCCGGTGTCGATGCGCAGCGTCAGCAACAGCACGTCGTGGTCGCTCATGGCGTGACATACGTGGCGCAGGACCTGGGCCGGCTCGGCGAAGTTGTACGGCGTCCCGCCGGCCAGGACGACGAAGCGGACCGGATCGGCACCATCGTGGCCGAGCATGGGCTTGGCGGTGAGGACGCGGGCGAGATCGGGGCCGGTGAAGTCGCCGCGGCACAGCTCGAAGCGCTCCACATGAGCGGGGAAGCCAGCTCGGAGGTTCTCCCTGGCCAGCTCAAGAATCTCTGCGCTGATGTCGATCGCGCGATAGCCGGTCAGGCGGGACCTGTCCAGCAGGTGGCGGATCAGCCCGCGCACGGGACGCGTCGTTCCCGGCCCCAGATCGACGATCTGCACCGGCGATGATGACGGCGCAAGGGCGAGGAGCTGCTCGGCGTGGCACGTCAGGAGCGTGTCGAAGTCGCTCAGCATCGGTGCGAGTTCGGGGTTGGACGGCACTTCGCTTTCGCGCCACATCTCGCTCCCGTCGCCGAGGTAGGTCAGTTCGTACGGAAACTCGGCACGGTCGTTGAGCGAATCGACGATGGCACCCACCTGTGTCGCCGAGTAGGCGCGATAGAAGTTCTCGTGCGGCGACACCGCATGCTGCTGTACACCCATCACGTCGGACAGTACATCGCCGGCCACATACGTCCGTCTACTCCTCCACAGCCCCGGCTCCAGACGGGTCACCGCCGTTAACGCTGACGGTGACGGATCCTGCGGATCAGGAACGCCGAATCAGCTGTTCTTTATCCGCCGAATCGTCGTGCTGAGCGGAGGTTTGATCATTTCGCGGTGCAGGCCATGGCACCAGCGTCGAGCTCGCTGTCCAGCGCCGTACTACTGGTGAACAGCCCCGTTCACTCGGCCAGATATGCGGTTCCCGGTGAATCGCAGAAGGGCGGCCGATGAAAAGCCTGCGAAGGATTACTCCACTCGTACGGCGCATGCGGTCTGGCGGCGGTGTGTGCGGCAGACGGTAAGTGCGTGATCACGTTCAGCTTCCTGGTGCGAGAGGCGTACCGCGCAAGGGCCGACGCGAGTCGAAGGGCGCGCTGACGCCAGGGAGCGCGTGGTCGGTCAGCCGTTCGGCGTCCGGGAGGCCTTCGTCGCCCGCTGCCGCCTGGAGGAGCATGGGCGGCAGCCCGCGCAGGTCGGCGTGCAGCGGATCGACGAGGGGGTCATCGAGCCGGTGGCCGTTGAGGTAGCGGGCGATGCCCCATGCGGTGCCTTGGCGGGTGGCGCTCGGCGCGGGAAGGTGGGGCAACGTTCCCGGGGCGGCGGCGCTGAGGTCGACGTAGGGGGTGAACATCACCGACCCGGCAGGCAGCGGCTGGCCGCGGTCCTTGAGCCGCAGGAGGAGGGAGAGTGCGAGGCCCGCGCCGGAGGTGTCACCGGCCAGCACGATGTCGTGTGGTGCGGCGTCTCGGCTGATCAGCCAGGTGTAGGCGGCGTGGACGTCGTCCAGAGCCGCTGGAAACGGATGTTCGGGTGCCAGCCGGTAGTCGGGGGTGAGGACCTTGCCGTGCACGGTGTCGGCCAGGGCGCCGGCCAGGGAGCGGAACCCGTAGGCCGATCCGCTGGTGTAGGTGCCGCCGTGCAGCAGTAGGACCCAGGCGCGACCGGGCTGGGCCGGGCTGGCCACGAGCCCTGGCACGCCGCCGGCGTTGACCGGGGCGAAGGCGATCTCGGGCGCGATCGGCATCAGCGCGTAGTGCCGTTCGGCGGCGGCGCGGATTGCGTCCACGTCGGCGTAGGTCAGGTCGGCGAACTGGTCGCCGAGCCGCCGGATGCGTTCGGCCAGTTCCCCGCCGGTCGAGCGGGTGGCCTGGATGACGTCGTCGAGGTCGTCGAGCACGGCCGGCACCTGTTCGAGCAGGGTCCGCCCGGCGGGTGTGAGGGCCACGTACTGGGTGGAGCGGCGCAGCAGCACGCAGCCGAGGCTGCGTTCGAGCGCGGCGATCTGGCGGCTGAGCGTGGACTGCGACACGAACAAGCGGGCTGCGGCGCGGCCGAAGTTGAGCTCCTGGGCCACCACGACGAAGGCGCGCAGGTGCCTCAGCTCCAGGCTGTCCGGCGTTTGTTCGCGGAGTGGTTCGTCGCTCACCCTAACCATGATCGGGTATTTGAGCTGCGGTCCTGCACATTCTGCATGAGCGTCATGCAGAATGCGGCGTTCCCCTTGGCCCGCTTTGCCGCCAGGGTGAATCGCACCAGGTCACCATCTCTTACTGAGCGGAATAGCGAAATGCAGAAGATGTTCTCCTTCATGGCGGTCAGCGCCGACGGCTATCACGCCGACCTCGACGGCGGGCTCGGCTGGCAGACCTTCGGGCAGGAGTTCGCCGACTATTCGGTCGAGCAACTCGATGAGGTCGACACGCTCGTACTCGGCCGCACCACCTATACCGAACTGGCCGCGTACTGGACCGGAGATCTCGGCGCGAACTTCGACCGGCGCATCGCCGAGCGGATGAACAGCCTGGCCAAGCTCGTCGTCTCCGACACGCTCGGCACGGTTTCGTGGGCGGATTCGTCCATCGCGCTGACCTCGGTGGATGAACTCGCGCAGGTCAAGCGCACCCTCGGCAAGGACATCGCAGTCCTCGGCAGTTCCACGCTCACCGGCGCCCTGCTGCGCGCGAACCTCGTCGATGAGGTGCGCCTGATGGTCAACCCGATCATCCTAGGCGGCGGCAGCAGACTGTTCGCCGAAGCCGGGACGGTGCCGCTGGAACTGATCCGCGTGCGCCCGTTCCAGTCCGGCAACGTCCTGCTGTACTACCGCCCGCAGATCTCGATCTAGAGACGCGGCGAGCAGATCACCATGATCGTTGACCATGAAAGGGGCGATGAGATGATCGAGCTGGATGTCCAGGGGGCAGGCCGCACGCTGCACGTCTACGACACCGTGCGCGACGGATGCGACAGCCTCGCTCCCCGGGCGGGGGTTGGAGCACGGTTGTCGCGTCCACTGTCGAAGTCCAGCAATAAAGAATCAAGGAGCTCATCATGATCAAAGCACTGAGCGAGGTCGAGGTCGTCACCCTGTTCGTCGAGGATCTCGCCTCGGCGCGGGCGTTCTACACCGGCGTCTTCGGGCTGGATGTCGTCTACCAGGACGAGGCGTCGGCCGTCGTCCGACTCGGCCCGATGATGATCAACCTGCTCCGGCGCGAGCAGGCACCTGAGCTGGTCGAGCCCACCACGGTGGCAGGCAGCGGGTCCGGTGTCCGGGCGTTGTTCACGATCCAGGTGGCGGATGTGGACGGCGTCTGCGCCGAGCTGGAGCAGCACGGCGTACGTCTGCTCAACGGCCCGGTCGACCGCCCGTGGGGCCGCCGCACGGCCGCGTTCACCGATCCGGATGGCAACGTCTGGGAGGTCGCCCAGACACTCCAGGGCGACTGATGGACAGGGAGAAGCAGACGCGGGCACACCACGGCGAGGAGCGTGTCCGTTCACGATCGACGTCCCAGACAGCGAACTGGCCTGCGTGAACGGCTGGCCAAGGCGCGCCGGATCGCCCGCGCGTGGGCGACCCTGATGGACCGCCTCGGCTATCGACGCTATGGCGCCGTCGGCAACGACTGGGGATCGCACATCTGTCCCGAGCTCGGCCGCGTCGCGCCTCAGGCCGTCGTCGGGGTGCACGTGACCCGACTCTGCTTCCTCCGCGCGGCCATCCGCCCCGGCCGTGGGCCACGTGGCACGTTTCGCTCGTATTCCGGTCTCACCCCTGTCAGGCACGTAAGGTACCTGGGCTGGCGTCCCCGGCATGTTGCGGGCTAACGCGTATCCAGGTGCTCCGGCCACGGTGATGCCCCGTGACACCGCCTGCCCCCGAGCCACCGGTGCTGAGCGCGGAGCTGCCTGCCTATCCCTCATCGACCTCCTGGCCGTTGGCCTCATTGGCGCGGTCGATCTCGGCCATGTGCTCCTCCGCCCAGGTCCGCAGCTCCGCAAGCGCGGCTTCCAGGGACAGCCCGAGTCCGGTGAGTCGGTAGAAGACCCGCGGTGGCACGGTCGGTTCGACCCGGCGCGACACCAGCCCGTCGCTGGTCAGGCTTCGCAGCGTCACGGACAGCATCTTCTGCGAGACGCCGGGCATCCGGCGTCTCAGCTCCGCGAAGCGCACCTCGTCCGGTGCGGCATCGGCGAGCGTTTTGACGGCCATGGACGTCCACTTCGTACCGATGCGGTCCAGCAACTGCCGCGTCGGGCAGTGGGGATCGAACAGATCGCCACGTACCCCACGACCGGCGGCCCCGGCTCCTCGGGTGGTCACCTGTGGCTCACCACCTTCCCTGAAAGTGCCGTCTAGGAAGCGGCCGGACAGTTACCTATCGTTCTATGGTAACCAATGGTAACCACAAGCCGGGGAGCCGTCATGCCCGTCACCACCTCACGCCGACTGCGCCGCATCGCGACGAACGGCGTCCAACTCAACGTCGCAATCGCCGGGGAGGGGCCCGCGGTTCTCCTGCTGCACGGCTTCCCGCACACCTGGGAACTCTGGAGCGGCATCATGGGCCGGCTGGCTGGGCGGTACCGGGTCATCGCCCCGGACCTGCGAGGCTTCGGTGCCAGTGCACGTGCCGTCGAGGGTTACGACGCAGGCACCCTCGCCGCCGACGCCGAAGGGCTGCTCGACGCACTCGGCGAGCCCTCGGCAGCGGTGGTCGGCATCGACGCGGGCACCGCCCCCGCCGTCCTGCTCGCGCTGCGCCGGCCCGGCCTCGTCCGCCGCCTGGTCGTGATGGAAGCACTGCTCGGCCGCCTGCCCGGTGCCGAACACGTCGTCGCGGGCGGCGCCCCGTGGTGGTTCGGCTTCCACGCCGTCCCCGGCCTCGCCGAGACCGTCCTGGCCGGCAACGAGGCCCCGTACATCGACTGGTTCCTCGACTCGGGAACGCTCGGGCGAGGAGTACCCGACGACATCCGTGCCGCCTTCGTCCACGCGTACACCGGGAGCGAGGCCCTGCGCTGCGCGTTCTCCTATTACCGGGCCCTGCCCACCAGCGCGCAGCAGATCCAGGACGCCGTCGCGACGGCTCGGCTGACCATGCCCACCATGGCCGTCGGCTCTCACCCCGTCGGCACCGGCCTCGAACGCCAACTCCGTCCCATCGCCGATGACCTGGTCGGACACCATCTCCAGAACTGCGGCCACATCATCCCCCTTGACCGCCCCGACGCGTTGTTCGCGCTCCTTGCTCCCTTCCTCTCCGCCGATCTACCGAAATGACCGGAGCGGAGCAGAAGGATCACGGTCGGCGGTTCGGGCGTTCGTCCCAGTGGTGAGTTGTCCAGGACCGCCGGACCAGGCTGCGCACGGTGATGATTGTGTCGGCGAGGTCGAAGAAGGCATCAATGACAGTGACGCGACGCTCGTAGCACCGGGCGAGACGGTAAAAGGCGTTCTGCCACGCGTGAGTGCGTTCGACGTGCCAACGCCGACCGGCCTGGATGGGCGTCTTCTCCCCCTTGTGCGCGATGCGTCCGTGCAGGCCGCGTTCGCTGAGCAGAGCGCGCGTGATCTCCGAGTCGTAGCCGGCGTCCAGGTGCACGGTGTTGGTGTCGGGCAACGGGCCGTGGCTGTCCAGACGGTCCAGAGTCGGGGCGAGCGGAGGAGAGTCGTGGCGGTTGGCACCGGCCAGGACACGGCCCAGCGGAGACACCGCCACCCGACTCGCCACCGTAGCCGGAAGCCCCTGGAGCCGCTACGCCCCCGGCGACCACGAACAGTGACACCTCTCAGGCGATCAGGCAGGAACACAGATCACTCGATCACTCGATCACTGGCCCCTGCCAGGGTGGCATCCCAACTGAGCCTTCCTGCGGCCCGCCAAGCCGCTTCCCTGACAGGCCCGAACACCACGGTGGGGTGGCCCGGAGGTGAGGGCCTTCGGACCACCCGGTTCGGGCTCAGGAGGTCGGATCGTCGGGTGCCTCTTCGACCGAAGGCGCCTCGGCCGAGGGCTCCAGGGTCTCAGTGCCGTCCGGCGCTATGGCGACCCGGGGTGAGCCGGTGAGGTTCCAGACGTAGTCGCCCTTGCCGTCGTTGTTGATGTTGTAGATGATCCTCCCGTCGGCGGTCCACCCGCCGTTGAGAGACGAGTTGTAGTACGCGTAGCAGTCCCACATCACGCCCTCGGAGTCGCTGATGCCATTGAGATCGCTCGTCCAGTCGCACTGCTCGTTCCCGTAGATGATGTCGTTGCGCTCGACGCGTGCCTCCGCGATGAACTTGTCGAACCGCTTGCCGCCCAGGAACGACCCTGACCAGTTGATGCTGAGCATGCCCGTTTTCTGATTGTTGCCCGTACCCCTGGTGTAGATGCACATTTCGGCGCCCACCCACACGTCCGGCTTTCCGGGCAGCGAGAAGGTCTTCTCCTGCGGCGAGGAGCAGGCGGACGCCGCCCACGCGCCGGTCGTGGGTGTGATGGTGAGGCTGGCGATGAAGAGTGTGCCGATAGCGGCAATCCGCGCAATCGTCCGGGCCATGGAGCCCTACCCTTCTCGAGGGTCGCGCGTCGGGCGACCACGTTGATCATTTGCCCGAAAGGTAGATCACAAAGAGAAACCACGCCAGACCCTATTCTTTAGTGGAACGAACTATTTCCAGATGGACTTCTTGGGAACGGTGCAGAGGCCCGAACGGCCCTCCGGTGCCGCTGTTGCCGTGGTTCCGCGGGGGTGGCCCACAGCGCGAGGAGACCGGGGCTCACTGAACCGCTCCGACGTTCATGGAGACCGGTCGAGCCGGTACAAGGCCCGTTCTGGGTCGGTTCGGCGAGTTTGCGGGGCTTCGGGGGCGCGGCACCCCGATGGAGAACAACGCCAGGGAATTTCTCAACGTGATCGAGCCGGCCAACCCGGACAAGGGACGTGGGCTCTGGCTGCGGCACCGTTCTCAACCACAACGGCAGCCCTCCGGCGGGCTACGCGGCGCTGATGTACAGCTCGCCCGACGGCGCCAAGACCCTGACCGCCTCGATAACCGCCGGCGACGCCGCATTCGGCCTCACCACTTGTCCCAAGCTGCTGGACGGGCTCGTCAAGACGGCGTTCTGCGGCGAGCGGGCCGCAAGCTGACCAGACCACAAGTTGACGTTCGCGGTCCTGGCCGCGGCCGCCGCATACGCCCCCAGGTCAGGGTCCTCCGTACAAGAGTTCCGCAAGCTGCTCCGGTGACGGACGGAACGCGTGCCGGCTACGCCCGCTGCTCGACCGATGAGCAAGACGTGATCATGCGGACTGAGCAGCTCCAGGCCCTCGGCGTGCACCACGACAGGATCTCCATCAACCGTGGCTTCTTCGGGACCAGCCGCCGCAATCGCGCTGGCCTCGGCCAGGCCACCGCCGTCGGCGCTTCCTGCCTCCGGCGGATTCGCGGGGGAGGTCCGGGTGCGTGGGTTCTCAGGGTGTGGCGCAGAGGTTGGTGATGAGTTTGGCGAGGTCCTTGGGGGCGGTGAAGGGGTACAGGTGGTCTCCGCCGGCGATGGTGGCGGTGGTGGCGCCGGGGATGAGGGTGGCCAGGCGGGCGATGAGGCGATGGAAGGGGGGTGGGCTGGCGCTGCCCTGGATCAGGATCACCGGTGGGTGGAGGCGGGCGGCGGCTTCTGGGGTGAACGTCCAGGCGCCGAGGGCGGGGATTTCGTCGGTGAACAGGTATCGGCAGCGGTCTTCGGCTTGGGAGACCAGGTCGGCTCCCAGGGCCTCGGTCATGGCCTGGCGGTAGGCGGGTCCGCACACGCCCGTCATGAACAGGTCGAACGCCGCCGGCAGGTCGCCCCGGGCGGTGGCGCCCATCGCGGCTCCGATCGCCGCGCCGAGGGTGGCGCCGATGACGTCCAGGTCCTTGGGGTCGGCCAGAGCTTCGAGCAGCGGGGGCTCGCTGAGCAGGAGCGTTCGGACCAGCTCAGGGTGGTCGAAGGCGAGCTGGAACGCGATCGTGGTGCCGGAGGAGTGGGCGAGCACGTGGGCGGGCGCCGCGTCCAGGTGCCGCAACAGTGCAGCGGCGTGCCCCGCATGGTCGCCGATGGTCAGGCCGGCCGGCGCGGGGGTACCGGTGTATCCGGCGCGCACCATGCGGATCACGCGGTAGCCGTACAGCTCGGGGGTGGCGGCCAGGGGGGTGAACCAGTCGCCGGATCCGGCGGCGTGGATCAGCAACAGGGGCGCGCCGTCTCCGCCTGAGTCGGTGTAGGAGATCTCGGAGCCGTCGATGCGCAAAAAGTCGTTCATGATCTTCTCCCTAGTTTCGCTAGAGGCGTCTCTAGTCATTCACTAGAGTAGCCTCTAGTGAATGACGGATCCAGTCAAGCGCGGAACACGGCGGGCCGAACAGGCGAGGGCCACCCGTCGGCGCATCATCGCCGCGGCCACCGAACTGTTCGTCACCCACGGCTACGGAGGGACGCGGCTTGACCAGGTGGCCGAGCAGTCGGGGGTCGCCATCCAGACCGTGTACTTCCACTTCGGCAACAAGCACACCCTGCTCAAAGAGGCATTGGACGTGGCCGCCGCCGGAGACGACGAACCGGTCCCGCTGCTGGACCGCCCCTGGCTGATCCCGATCCGGCAGGAACCCGACCCACGGCAGATCATCCGGATGTGGCTGGCCAACAGCCGATCCATCCTCGAACGTGCGGCCCCGCTCATGCGCGTCGTCCGCGGCGCCACCGGCACCGACCCCGAACTGGCCGCCCAATGGCACATCAAACAGCAGCAGACCCGTGCCGCCTACGCCGTACTCGTCCAGCTCCTGAACGACCGCGGCGCGCTCAACCCCGCCCTCACCCTGGACCACGCCCGCGACGTCGCCTTCGTCCTGGCCAACATCGACAGCTACCTGGGCTACAGCGACATCTGCGGCTGGACCTTCGACCAATGGCAACACCAAACCACCCAGGTCCTCATCGCCGCCCTCCTACCAGGCGAGGGCGGCGGTGCAGTCCAGAACGCAGGTGAAGCCTGAGCGGACCTGGGTGTCGCGGGACCGATGGACCCGGGAGGCGATCTTGGTGAAGATCGGGCAGCAGCCGAGTCCGGCCTCGGTGCCGGTGAGCTCGCGTAATCGTTCAGCGCGCATTTCGTGGGGACGGAGCTTCTGGCGGTCACTTTGTGTGGTCGCCGGGGCCAGAGCGGTTCCAGGTTCCTCCGGCTTCGGTGCCGGCGTGGATGGCGCTGTCTGGCACGGTGATCGAGGCCACGGTGTCGTCTCGACGTGTTCTTCAGGGCGTGGGTGCGGTGAGATAGCGCTGGATCGTGGGTCCGAGCCAGTTCACGATCTCCTCGCGGGTGAGTGCCACACTCGCCGGGAAGCGCAGCACATAGCGCGTCATGGCGAGTCCCAGCACGGTCGAGGCGCATAGGGCCGCCCGCGACGGTGCCTGTTCCGGTTCGGGGCCTACCCGGCGGGCCAGCGGGATCAGCTGATCGCGCAGCACGCTCTGCATGCGATCGGCGGCGGCCGGGTCGGTGGCGCCGACCCGCAACAGCGCGGTGAGCTCCCCGTTCTCCTCCCACAAGGTGAGGAAGTGGCTCACCAGCGTGCGGCCGATCGCCTCTCGTGGTTCGAGGGACAGGCCGGGCAGCCCGGGGTCGATCGCGACGGCCGCCGCGAACAGGTCGGCCTTGCTGCCGTAGTAACGCATCACCATCGACGGGTCGATCTTCGCGTCGCGTGCGATGGCCCGGATGGTCGCCTTCTCGTAGCCGTCCGCCGCGAACCGCTCGCGGGCCGCGGCGAGGATCGTGGCGCGGGTGGCGTCGGAACGCCGTGCGGCCCGATGGTTCTCCGGAACGTCCGTCATGCCAACAAGTGTAGGCCAACATGTGTTGACAGATCTAGTATCGCGACTCTCCGTTTGCCAACAAGCGTTGGCCAACAATCGTTGACAATCGTGCCCGTGCAGAACAGTAGACAGCGAGAGGAAGTGCCGAGATGGCCGAGCTGCGGAGCCTGGATCCGAACACGCCGATGTTCGCGCAGTTCAAGGCGGAGACCGGGCCCATCGTCCTGGCCAACACCTTCGTCGTCCCGAAGGGCGAGGCCGAAGCGTTCCTGGACCTGTTTCGCAGGCAGGCGGAGTTCATGAAGGCCCAGCCGGGATTCGTCTCCCTGCAGATGCACAGGGGAACGGCGGGCAGCCGGCTTCTGATGAACGTCGCGGTGTGGGAGTCGACCGAGGCTCTCGCCACGGCGCTCGGTAGCCCGGAGTTCCAGCGCATGGCCGCCGAGTTCCCTGACGACATCGTGTCGTACCCGCACATCTTCGAGCCGATCGACCTATGACAGAGCGGCCCCCAGCGCGCACCCCGCCGCGCGACCGCGTCTCTGAAGAGGAGTCCGTGTGACCATCGAGCTGAATCACACCATCGTCCCCGCCCGTGACCCGAAGTCCTCGGCGCGGTTGCTGGCCGACATCCTCGGCCTGACCGTCGGTCCGCCGGTGGCGCACTTCACCCCGGTCACGCTGGCCAACCAGGTCACCCTGGACTATGACCAGGCCGACGACTTCGAGCCGCACCACTACGCGTTCATGGTCGGCGAGCAGGAGTTCGACGCGGCCCTTGCCCGCCTCCGGCACGACGGAATCGCCCACTACAGCGATCCCGCATGCCGAGCAGCCGGGCAGATCTATCACAGCAAGCACGTCAAATGCCGCAGGGGCCTCTACTTCCACGACCCCGACGGGCATCTGCTGGAAATCCTCACCCCGGGCGACGCCGGGTCATGAGGCCTCGCAGCCTGCCACCGCCGAAGCCGACGCACGAGCCGCGCACGGCTCACCGGCTCCAAAGCTCACGAAGACTCGCAAGGAGAAGAACAATGCCGCCAAGCAAGATCAACACTGTCCTGGCCGCCGCCATCGTTCTGTTCACCCTCTATCTCGGGCTGTCCTTCGTCCTGCCGCTGGGGACGTCATTCCCGGGCCTGCCGAACTGGCCCTCCGACGACAGCGGCTTCCCCATCGTGAAGGGCAGCCGCGAGATCGCGATGGGACTGGCCATGGGCATCCTGCTGGTGACCGGCCACCGCCGCGCCCTGGGCTGGGTCCTGCTGATGACGGCGATCGCCCCGTTCGGCGACATGGTTAACGTCCTGGCCCACCACGGCTCCACGGCCGCCGCGTTCGGCGTCCATGGCCTGACCTCGGCACTGATCGCGATCACGGGCCTGCTGATACTCCGCGAAACCGGCAAGGCTCGGGAGACCGCCGCCCCCGCGCCCGCCGCGCAGCTCGCCCGCGGATAGATCGGTTCCCCTCAGGTCACGGCCCCTCCATCCACTATGGCGGCGGGCCTGCGCCGAAGCGAAATGCTGGTGAGCCGGCGTAGCCGTTCAGCGTGTATTTGTGAGGGCGGAGCCTCTGGTGGTCACTTCGTGTGGTCGCCGGGGTCAGAGTGGTTCCAGGTTCCTCCGGCTTCGGTGGCGATGCGGGTGGTCCCGATCAGGAGGACCGAGGGGCCGGGATGCTTCGGTCGGGGAGGAGATCGGAGAGTGCGGTTCGGATGGCGGCTCGGCTGGCCCCGTGAGCGCGGGCGAGTGCTGCGATCGAGGTGCCCTGCTGGGTGTAGGTCGACCTCACCACTTCCACGTCGTTGCCGGGGAGTGCGGGTGGGCGGCCGCGGTAGCGGCCTTCGGCTTCGGCGGCGGCGATCCCCCGACGGTGAGCTCGTTCTGGATGTCGCGCTGGAACCGGCCGACAGCGGTGATCACGTTGATGATGACGGCGGTGGTGGCGTCGTCGGCGGCCAGATCGTGGAAGTTCGGCAGCGGGCCAGACAGGACCCGCAGGACGACGCCGCGGGCCTGGCACCAGTTGCGGACGGCGTGGATGTCCAGCAGGTCGCGGCAGAGCCGGAACAACTCCGAGACGATGAGGACGTCGCCCGGATGCGCCTTGGCGGCGATCTTGCCGAACGCGGGCCGGTCGAGGGCGGGGGTCTTGGAGGTGGTGGCGGAGTCTTCGAACAGCAGGACGCCGTCGGCGGGCCGGAATCCCTCGGCGACGCCTTCGGTCCGCACGAGAAGGCCGGCCTCGGTGAGGATGTGGCGCTGCCGGAGCAGAGACTGGGTCGCGGTGGAGACGCGGGAGTAGACGATCTGCACCGGGCTTTCCTCGGGAAGGGTTGGAGCCCGATTTTCCTGTCACGAGCCGGGCCGGCCGTCTGACGTCATATTTCGTCGCACGATGTCCGGTTTGCCGACGGGTGCGCCGGTCAGCACCACGGCCCGGCGTCGTCGCCGTGCTCACCGGCCTCCCGTCCGGTCTGTGCCTCAGCTGCCGCACGCGCAGCCGGCGGCGGCCTCCGCCTCGGCCGGGCTCTGGGCCGGATCGAGGGCTTCCTCGTCCGGGGTGCAGCAGGCGGTGGTACCGCAGCAGGCCTCCGATGCGCTGTCGGCGCTCTTTTCTCCGCGGTGGTGCGGGTCTGCCCGCGATGGCGGCTGTGAAATCGCCGATTGCCGGAACGCAGTGATAGAGATTCAGGGTGACAATGACACTTGAGTTCCCCGTTCTGCTGCGACTGATCGACGAACGGTCGACTGCCTTCCGCGCCGCGATCGCCTCCGCGCCCAGCCTCGACGTACAGGTGCCGACCTGCCCCGAGTGGACGCTGTTCGATCTGGCGCAGCACATCGGCGAGGGGCGCCGCGACTGGGCCGCCACCGTCGCCGCAGGGCCTGCTCCGGCCAAGTCCGCAGCGGAGGGCGCCCCGGCTGCGCCTCGGGAGCGCGAGGCCCTGCTGGCCTGGTTGGCGGAGTCCACGGAGCAACTGGTGGACGCCTTGCGGAAGGCCGGCCCGGATCGCGGTTGCTGGACGTGGTGGGGGACGTCGCAGTCGCCGCCGACCTCCGGTGCCGTAGCTAGGCACCAGCTCCAGCAGATGGCGGTGCACACGTACGACGCCCAGATCACCGTAGGTGCCCCGCAGCCGCTGCCGGAGGAGGTGGCGCTCGACGGTGTCGACGAGTTCCTGTCCACCTGCGTCGCAACGACAAGTGCCTGGCCGCACAAGCCCGCTGCCGTCGACTTCCACGCCTCCGAGGGCCGCTCCTGGCGCCTCTCGCTCTCCGCCGACGGCGCACGGACCGCCCGCCTCCCCGGGCCCGGCACCATGCCGGCCACCGCTGCCGGCCAGGACCCGAACGCGGCCGCCGCCTTCTTCTCCGCTCGGGGCACGGCCAGCGAGCTGGTCCTCATCCTGCACGACCGTATCCCGATCAACTCCCTGAAGCTCGACGGCGACCGACGTATCTTCGAGCAACTCAGCGCCTGGGACCCGGGTGAGTAGGACGTGACGATGCGCCACCTCGTACGCCCCGGGGCATGCCTCCCGCCGACGGCTACAACCACGCCGGGGTGGCCTCGGGGCCGCGAGGGGAGCAGACCGTCACGGCTGCGAAGCGGCCGACCAAGGCGGCGGCTCACAAGCTGATCGGTGCGCCTGGTCGGCACCTGACGCCGTCAGTTCTCAGCGCCGTCCTCGTCGTCATCGAGTCCGGCCGCGTCCGGGTCGCGCAGCGGGCGCAGGGTGCCGCCCGCCGGCTGGGTGGGGGTGAAGCTGTAGCGGCCCAGGACGTTGAGGTTCTTGTGCTTGAGCGGGGACAGCCGGGCCACGTCCTCGTCACAGATCTCATGACCCTCCGCGCGAAGCTGGACGACGGCGGCATCGATGTAGCGGGTCGTCCAGATCTTGAGAGCGAAGCCGAGCCGGTTGTGATCACCACGCCGCTTCGCGATCAGCTTCCGGTCCTCGTCATCGAGGAAGAAGAACCGCTCCAGCTCGGGCCTCGTCGGCTTGCCGTTTGGCGCGCTGGGGTCAGGTGTGGCGAGAGTTCGCACCTCGAAGAGGCCCCGCCGCTCGTTGGGACCGCATTGATCCAAGACGGTGCCTGGTACTCACGGCCACGCGTCGCGGTCGTTGTTCTGGTCATCGTGGAGGGGGTGCCTGACGAGCACGGGCTGTCCTCGGGGAAGCGCCCATCATTGTCGTCAAGGAGGTAATCGATCAGGGGTTCCTCTCCTACTCCGGGAGCCACGGGAGCCAATTTTGGGAGCCACCGCCTTGCAGCTCCCTCAGACTGACCGCGTCCTCCCCGGAGCCTTTTGTAAGGCGAGAGGCGTCCGATCGACTCAGATCGACATGATCAGACTTGCCTGTCTTCCTTCGCATCGAAGGAGTCAGGGGTTCAAATCCTTGCCATCATGATGGTGGTGGTGTCCGAGCTGACGGCCGGCACCGATGGGCTCGGCCACCGGTTCCAAAACGCTGCCGGAGCGTGGCCCCGTCCTGGCCTGACGCTGACAGGCGGCCCTCACCGCGGCTTCTCTTCGACACGGAAAGCATCGCAGCGAGATCCGCCGATACTTCAGGTTCCGGGAGTGCGTACTCGCCGGCTTGGACAAGACGGCCTCGTGGCTGGCCGCGAACGTGTGCGACAAGGGGCGGCAGACCGACCGGGTTCGGGAGGCGCTGCTGGTTCACCCGTGGAAGGAGAAGCTCGGACCGCCCGCTCCGAATCGGATCCGCCGCGGTTTCGGGGCTGTGGACAGATCTTTCTGCACGCGATCTGCACGTCCCGCCCGCAGGGTTCTGCACGCAGACGTGCAAGCATGCCCGGCGCGCGCAGATATGTGATGATCGCCGTGTTGGCGCTGCTGGCGGCGGGTTGTGGTTCGGGAGCGAAGACCGCTCCCGAGGTCGCCGGATATGTCGGGACGTATTTGCAGGCGCACCCTGACGTCAAGCGGATGGCGAAGAAGGGGGCCCAGAGCGCCACCGTGGTCATCAAGGGGCAGGACCAGGATGTCTCCGCCGATCTGGGCGATGGCTTGCGCGGACGGCTCATCCGGACGGGCGATGCGACGTATATGCAGATGCTGGAGGAGGAAGTGGCACCGGGCAAGACCTGGGACAAGATCACCAAAGAGCACGAGCCATACAATCTCTTTGGCATCAGCGTGGTGACAAGCCAGGCTACGACGCTGGTGAACAGCCACCGGGTGCATGCACTGCTGGCAGCGCGGGGACGAGTGAGCGGCCCCGCACTCGATGGCGGGCTCGACCGTTACACGGTCACCATCGACGTGCGGGCGGCACTCGACGGATTGGACCTCAGCGCGTTCCTGGAGGTGTACGACCCGCTGCCGATGCTGCAGGACACCGAGGACGAGTACGCCATGGTCCGGGCCGGCGACAAGGCGGCGCAGGGGCGGCTGCGCGACAAGTTGCTCGAGGAGTTCGGCGCGCAGGCCACCTACGAGCTCTGGCTCGATGGCCAGGGGCGGCCGGTTCGGCAACGACTGACCGCGAAGACGCCGATGGAGATCACCTTCTCCAACTGGGATGACACGACGGTGGCCGCTCCTCCGGCCGATCAAGTCCGGGTGCTGGCGAAGTGACCCCGCACTATGTGACGGCGTCCCGATGCCGGCCATGACACGGAACGCGGCATCCCGGGGGCTCCGGCTCGCTTCTGAAGCTGGGATCGTGCCATGGTGACCGAACTCGTGGAACGTGTCGACGGTCAGGACCGTGTGCTGGGTGTTGTGGACCGCGATGATGCGATTCGTCGTGGCTGGCTACACCGCATCGCCACCACTGTCTGCCGCGATGAGCTGGGAAGATTCCTGGTGTACCGGCGGGCCGAGGGACTGTCCAGATATCCCGGCCATCACGAGGTGACCTTCGGCGGGGCACTCAGTGTTGGGGAGTCTTACCAGGCGGCGGCCTCGCGCGAACTCGCGGAAGAGCTAGGTATCGACGTCCCGGTGCACGAGGTGGTCAAGTTCCTGTGCCACGGCAAGATCTGCTCGTACTGGCTCGGGGTGCACGAAGCGGTCATCGTCGGCGACGTCTCGCCCGATCCCGAGGCGGTGAGCTGGGTGGGCTGGCTGACGAGTGCCGAGTTGAGCGAATTCGTGAAGCAGCACCGGTTCATTCCAGATGGGCAGGAGGCGCTCCGCCGGTACCTCGAGGCACGTTCGGCTTCACCTGGCTCGGCCCGGTAGCGGTGAAGTCGCGCAGCGCGGCCACGACATGGCGTTCCGGCCGACGAAACTGCGCGAGCAGGTCAAAGGCGCAGGGCTGCCCGTGAAGAACATGGCGTACATAGGCGTCCAGCCGTGAGCCTGTGGCCCCCTGAACAGGAACGCCAGTGGAGAATTGGCCACCTACCGCCCTGCTCCGACATGAGCCCGAGCGGAAGCGATCTTCCCGTCCCTCTCGCGCCCGGCCGGAGTGACGCTCCCCTACGCCATCGCCCTGGCGATGGCGTAGGGGTTGGGGAACGCCCTCACCGTCCCCTGAGGCTGGGCGATCTGCTCACACCGTCGCCGAGCGGCCCGGTGCGAATTGCCGGATACCGGCCTCGGTGGCACCGTCCGCCAGGAGGTCGCCCAGGGCCTCGCCGATCGCCGGTGCGTACTTGAATCCTCCGCCCGAGAATCCGACGGCGACCGCAACGTGCGCCGCGCCCGGGAGCAGCCCGACGACGGGCCGGCCGTCCGCTGTGTACGACTCCACGTGCACCGAGGTCTGCACCGGACGCGGGTTGAGCCCGGGTAGCCGGTGCCCGACGACATCGCGGATCTCCGCCAGGTGGTCGGCGGTGAGGTGGGGATCCGGGCGCGCCGGGTCGGCCACCTCCGGGTGCGGGCGGCTCTTCACGCCGATCTTCACCGTGGCGCCGTCCAGGCTGGGAAAGCCGTAGATGGACGCGCCTTCCGGCATGGCGACGCGTTCGAAGACCGGAAAGCGTTCCGCGCCGTACAGCGAGAGGTCGTGCGGTACGAACCAGGTCTGCGCCAGCCGGCGGGCGGTCAGCCCGGCCACTCCGATCGCCTCCCGCAGCCCGTCCGGCAGCAGCGTGGCCGCCCAGGCGCCGGGGGCGAGGACCACCGCGTCGAACGTCTCGCTGTGCGGTCGGTCCGCGCCGCTTCGGTAGGTCAGCCAGACGGTCTCGGACCTCACGTCGATGTCGAGGACCTCGGTGTCGTGGCGCACGGTCGCCCCGAGCGTCGCGGCCTGTTCGATCGCGGCGAGGATCGCCGGCTCGGGACGGAGAAAGCCGGTCGCGGGGTCATGGACGGCGATGTCCTCATCCTCGACGGCGTGCTGGGGGAAAGCCTGCCGCACGTCCTGTGCGTCGAGGATGCGATGGGACAGCCCCCAGTTCTCGCAGCTGGTCACGGCCTTCCGTACGGAGGTGCTGCCGGCGGGGCCGAGGATCAGTCCGCCGGTCTGCTCGAGCAGACGCCGTCCGGTCGCCTCCTCCAGCCGGCGCCACAGCTGCTCGGCCCGGAGGACCAGCGGCGGCAGGTCCGGGTCGCCCATGCTGATGACCGCGAACCGGCGGCTCTGCCCGCCGGAGGCCCCGCGGTGGTGCGGAACGCCCCAGCGATCGAAGGCATGCACCTCCAGGCCGCGCTCGGCCAGCTGCCAGGCGGCCATGCTCCCCACCGCTCCGGTCCCGATGACCGCCGCCCTCCTTCGAGCGGTTCCGGCGAGTCTCATGAGGCCAGCGCCGGGGCAGCGAGGTACTTGAGGTTCTGGTATTCGACGAGTCCTTCGGCGCCGCCTTCCCGGCCGAGCCCGGACTCCTTGATCCCGCCGAACGGCGCGGCCACGTGGGACAGCAGCCCCCGGTTGATGCCGACCATGCCGCTGTCCAACCGGCCGGCGACCCGGGCGATCCGGTCGCTGTCGCGCGCCACCAGGTACGCCGCGAGCCCGAACGGGGTGTCGTTGGCCAGCGCCACCCCCTCGTCCTCCGTCCGGAACCGGCGGATGCCCGCGACCGGGGCGAAGACCTCCTCCTGCTGCAGGAGAGCGTCGGCGCTGAGGTGGTCCAGCACCACAGGGGCGAACCAGCTGCCGGGTCCGCCGGGTGCGTCGGCACGCCCCAGCAGCATCGCCCCCTTTGCGACGGCGTCGTCGACCAGCCGGTCGGCCTTGGCGACCGCGCGGTCGTCGATGAGCGGGCCGAGGTCGACGTCCGAGGTTCCCAACCCGACCCTGATCGCGGTGAGAGCCTCGGTGAGGCGGGCCGCGAACTCGTCGGCCACCGGTTCCTGGACGAGGAACCGGTTGGCCGCCACGCACGACTGACCCCCGAGGCGCATCTTGGCGATGACCGCCTCACGGACCGCGAGGTCGAGGTCGGCGTCGTCGAAGACCAGGAACGGGGCGTTGCCGCCGAGTTCCATCGACGTGCGCAGCACGTGCGCGCCGGCCTGCTGCAGCAGCAGTTTCCCGACGGGGGTGGACCCGGTGAAGGACACCTTCCGCAGTCGTGGGTCGGCGATGAGGGTGCCGCAGACCGACCCCGGGTCCGTGGTGGTGACCACGGTGAGGACTCCTGCCGGGACGCCCGCGTCCCGCGCGAGTTGTGCGAAGGCCAGCGTGGTGAGCGGGGTCAGCTCGGCCGGTTTCAGCACGACCGTGCAGCCGGCGGCCAGGGCGGGCGCGACCTTGCGGGTGGCCATCGCCAGCGGCACGTTCCACGGGGTGATGAGCAGGCAGGGGCCGACCGGGCGCGGGGCGGTGACGATGTGCCAGCTGCCGTCGGGGGTCGGGGTGCTGCGGCCGGAGCTGCGGACCGCCTCCTCGGCGTACCAGCGGACGTACTCGGCGGCGTAACGGACCTCGCCGCGCGCCTCGGCGAGAGTCTTGCCGACCTCGAGGGTGATGAGGGCCGCCAGGCGCTCCTCGTCGGCGAGCATCGCCTGGTAGAGCCCGTACAGGATGTCCGCCCGCCGCCGGGTCGGGGCGGCCGCCCAGGCGGGGAACGCGTCGTTCGCCGCGGTCAGCGCGAGCAGGGCGTCACCCGGCTCGCAGTCGGCGACGGCGGCGACCGGCCGGCCGAGCGCGGGATCGGCGACGTCGAAGGTCCGCCCGGAGCGCGGCGCCGTCCACTCGGCGGCCAGGAAGCCGCCGGGCAGCGACGCGGCCGCGGTCTCCGTGAGGTCGCGGTGCCGGGCGATGTCAGCCGGCCGCAGCGCCGACGCCTGCGCGGGCTCAGGCGGATTCGAGGGTACGGGCACGGTCGAGAGCGGACTTGAGGACGTCGGCGGCACGGGAGATCTCCTCGGCGGTGATGACGAACGGGGGACTGACGTGCAGGGAGTTGTCGGCCAGCAGCCGGGTGAGGACGCCCCGCTCCCGCGCGGCGCGCAGTACGGGCCGTGCGTCGACGTCGGGGGCGAGCTGGACCGCCGCGAGAAGTCCGGCACCGGCCCGGACGTCGACGACGGCTTCGTGGTCGCGCAGCGGGGTGAGGGCCCGGGCCAGGACGGGCTCGAGGTCCAGGACGCGCTCCAGCAGACCTTCCTCCTCGAGGATGCTCAGGTTCACCTCGGCGGCGACGCAGGCCGCGGCGTGGCCCGAGTACGTCAGACCGTGGCGGAACGTCGGGGCGTCGGGGGTTTCGGTGAAGAAGGGCTCCCAGACGCGCCGGGACACCAGCACGCCGCCCAGCGGCAGGTAGCCGGAGGTGATGCCCTTGGCCATGGTGAGGAGATCCGGCTCGATGCCGAAGCGCTGGCAGGCGAACCACTGCCCGACCCGCCCGAAACCGGTGATGACCTCGTCGGCGATGAGCAGGATGTCCAGGCGACGGCACAGTTCGGCCAGCCCGGTGAGGTAGCCGGGCGGGGGCAGCAGCACACCCCCGGTGCCGATGATCGGTTCGGCGATGACGGCGGCGACGTTGTCGGGTCCGAGCCGGAGCAACTCCGCCTCGGTTGCGGCCAGGTCGTTCCACGGGACGCGGGCGGTCTCGGGGATCAGCGAGTCGCTGCCGTACCCGTCGCGGTTGCTCTGGATGCCCGTGATGCTCGTACCGAACCCGTGCAGACCGTGGTAGGCGTGCTGCCGGGAGACGATGACGCGCTTGCCGAGCCGCCCGGCCAGCTGCCAGTGCCGGCGCGCGAGCTTGCAGGCGGTGTCGACGGAGTCGGAGCCGCCGCTGGTGAGGAAGACCTTCGCGTCGGGGATGGGGCTCAGCTCCGCGAGGCGCTCGGCGAGCCGGATGGCGGGGCGGTTGGCCATGCCCTGGAACAGGTGGTACGTCTCCAGAACGTTCATCTGCTGACGGACGGCGTCGGCGATGCGGGTCCGGCCGTGTCCGACATTGGCGTGCCACAGGCCGGCCGGCAGGTCGAGCAGGTCCTGGCCGTCCTCGGTACGCACCGAGGCGCCCCGCCCCGACGCGATGACCGTGAGGGTTTCCTCGATGGTGGACATCGCGGTCTGCGGATGCCACAGGCTGGTGCTCGTCAAGAAAGGCTCCTCATCACATCGGGGTGGGGACTACGGGTGGGGAACGGTGCAGGTCAGGCGGCGACCACGACGTCCTCGACGACCTCGGCGTGGATGTGCAGCATCCGGGCCACCAGGCCGTTGCCGCGGGTGAACCTCAGGTCCTCCGGCGCCACGGGAGCGTCCGCGCCGGTGAAGAACGCGGCACCCTGGTCGATCGACTTGTCGGACTTGTCATCGGGGTAGAGCGGGTTGATCGTGTTCTCGATCTTCGGCCACAGGGCCCGGGCGGCCTCGGTGCTCTCGAACTCCAGCGTCATCACCAGCGTGTTCGGGATGAGCTCCCCGGCGCACTCGCGCAGGACCGAGCCCCCGAGGTAGCCGGGGTGGCCCTCGAGGCTGCGCAGCCAGTCGACGAGGCTGGTGCGGGCATCCTCGATCTTGGTGGGCTCGGCAACGAAGATGAAGACGTCACGACGCTTGGACATGGTGTTCTCCTGTCTCGCCAGTGCGGTGGGGGTGGCTGTGAGGACTGCGCGGCAGGTCGTAGAAGACCGCGCCGCTGGCTCCCTGCGTGTCGTCATGGACGAGCTGGGCGCCGAAGGACTCCCAGAAGGCGATGGCGCCCGGGGAGTGGCGATAGGTGTGCAGAGCGATGGCCTCGTAGTGCCCCTCCTGGTCCGCGCGGTCGAGCACCGCGCGGACCAGGGCCCTGGCGATGCCGCCGCGGCGGGCCTCCTTGCGGACGTAGACGCGTACGAGCTGGCCGTGCCGGCCGTCCTCGTAGCGGTCGACGACGTGTTGCGGGGTGCGGCCGGGCTTCAACCGTCCGCTGCGGATGCCGCCCGTCGCCAGGACCTCACCCGTGCCGTCGTCGGTCACCACCAGGAGGAAGGGGCCGTTTCCCGGGGCGTAGTGGGTCATGGGGTCGTCGACGTCGGCGTGGATCCGCGGGTCGTAGGCGTCGCCGAAGTCCTCGGCGATGCTGCGCCGCATCACCGACTGGGCGCCGGGCAGGGTGCGCTCGCTCAGCGGGTGGATCGACCATTCCACGGGGGTCACCCCGCTCCCTGCGTGGCGAGCTTGGCCCGGTACGCCTCCCTGGCCTCCTTCGAGGCGTGGTGGCCGGACAACTCGTGGAGGTCGTCGGGGATCACGCCGTCGAAGGTGGGGTGGACGTGGACGGTGACCCGGTCGAGGTTGCCCACCGCGTGCATCAGGGAGTGCTGCACGTTCTCGGCCACGGCGTGGGCCTCGATCATGCTCAGCCCGGAGTCGAGGCCGATCTCGGCGTCCCCCTCCATGCGGTGCCCCGACCAGCGGACGCGGACCTCGCCCACGGACACGACGCCGTCGACGCCCGCGATGGTGGTGCGCATCCGGTCGATCGTTTCCGGCTCCACACCGTCCATGAGGCGGCGGACGATGATGATCAGGGAGTTGACCAGGATGCCGCTGATCGCCACGGCGATGAGGAGGCCGACGATGGCGTCGGCGCGGTCGAACCCGAGCCACACGCCGACCACGCCGGCGATGACGGCGATCGAGGTGTATCCGTCGGCGCGGGCATGCTGGCCCTCGGCGATCAGCGCGGCTGAGCCGATGCGACGGCCGGTCCGGATGCGGTACACGGCCACCATCTCGTTGCCGAGGAAACCGACGAGCCCCGCGGCGAAGACCCACCACAGGTTGGTCAGCGGGTGCGGGTTGATCAGCGCGTCGATCGACTCCCAGATGATCAACCCGATCGAGGCGACGATGACCAGGGAGATGAACAGCCCGACCAGGTCCTCGGCGCGCCGGTAACCGTAGGAGTACTTCTTGGTCGCCGCGCGCCGGCCCAGCCGGAAGGCGATGATCAGGGGGATCGTGGTCGCGGCGTGCCCGAGGTTGTGGATGGTGTCGGCCAGCAGGGCGATCGAGCCGGACACCGCGACGATGGCCATCTGGCCGATCGCGGTGGCCATCATGCCGGCCAGCCCGATCCAGGCCGTGCGGATCCCGTCCTGGGCCGACTCCTCGGCGCTCTGGATCGCGTCGTTGGCGTCATGGGCATGCGGGATCAGCGTGTGCTTGACCCGCGCCCACAGACCGGTGCCGTGGTCGTCGTCGTGGCCATGTCCGTGCCCGTGGCCGTGCCCGTGGCCGGTGGCGGCCGAAGCCTCGGGCTCGTGGTGATCGTGATCGGAGTGGCCGTGCCCGTGGCCGTTCACGGGGGCGGCGGGAGCGTCATCGTGCGGGTGATCGTGGCCATGTCCGTGGCCGTGGCCGTGGCCGTGATCGTCTGGGGTCGTGGAAGCTCGCATCGAGAGTCCATTCATGCCGGCGGAGGGTGAGTCGCGGGACTGGGTGAGTGAGTCGCGGGGGCCGGGGAGGGGGGTCGCGGGGCCGAGAGGGTGAGTCGCGGGACCGGGAGAGGGGCGGTCGGCTGCCGAGTGGCGTCTGCCGCGCCACCACATCTTGTCCACAACAGCCAGCGACGGTCAACTGTTGTCAACAATCTTCCGGAGACGAAGGCCGTACGGGCAGTGAAAATCAGCACCAACACCAGGCAATCAGCTCCTGAAGATCGACAGAAGCTGGGGAAACATACTCTTTACAAGCAGGCAGCCTGGAATTGTTGACAGCAGAGAATCGGATGCTTAGCGTTCCAGACACCACACGGCCCGTCGCCTCAGGCGGCTGACACCGAGCGTGACATCTCGCCGCTCGCACCGACGCTCCCACTCCCACCGGACCGACCCCCACCGGAGGAACTGCTCGTGGACCTGACCAGCGTGCGCCCCAAATACATCACCTTCGACTGCTATGGGACCCTGACCAGCTTCGATCTCAACCTCACCGTCAAGCCGCTGGTCGCCGACCGGATCTCCGAGGAGGACATGCCGCTCTTCCTCAAGGACTACCGCGCGTACCGGATGGACGAGGTGCTCGGCGAGTTCAAGCTCTACCCCGACGTGCTCAAGGACTCCTTCAGGCGCACCTGCGAACGCTGGGGCATCGGCTACCGTGCCTCCGACGGCGAGGCCATCGTGGCCTGCGTGCCGACCTGGGGTCCCCATGCGGACGTACCCCCGGCCCTGGCCAAGCTCGCCGACGCCTACCCTCTGGTGATCCTCTCCAACGCCGTCGACGAGACGCTGCGGCACAATGTCGACCAGCTCGGCGCCCCCTTCCACAAGGTGTTCACCGCCGAGCAGGCCAGGGCGTACAAGCCGCGCTACCAGGCCTTCGAGTACATGCTCGACCAGCTGGGCTGCGAACGCGACGAGATCGTGCACGTCTCCTCGCACATCTGGTACGACCTGATCCCCGCCCACGAGCTGCGGATCCCGCACAAGGTCTACGTCAACCGCGGCTACGACCCCTCCACCCCCTTCTACCGGTACGCCGAGACCACAGACCTGTCCGGCGTCCCCGCTGTGCTGGGTCTCTGATCGGAAGGAGGACGTCGTGAAGCTGACCAGCTACTGGCTCGACACCGCCGAACCGGCCGGCGACTTCCGCCGTGCCGAACTCCCCGAACAGGTCGACGTCGCGGTCATCGGCGCCGGGTTGACCGGCCTGTCCGCCGCGCTGCATCTCGCCCGCCGCGGCGCCAGCGTCGCCGTGCTGGAGTCGCACACCGTGGGCTGGGGAGCCTCCGGCCGCAACGGCGGCATGGCCACGACCGGCCTGGCCATCTCCTTCCCCGCCGCGGTCAAGCGGTACGGCGCGGAGCGTGCGACGGCGATGTTCACCGCCTACGACGACGCGATCGACACCGTCGAGAAGATCGTCACCGACGAGGAGATCGCCTGCGACTTCGTGCGGTCCGGCAAGCTCACCCTGGCCGCCAAACCGGCGCACTACGCCGCGCTGGAGCGGTCGGCGGAGCTGATCGAGAGGCTCATCGGCCGCTCGGTCCAGCTGGTCCCCCGCGGCCGCATGCGGGACGAGCTCGGCAGCGACCGCTATCACGGTGCGCAGGTCGACCCGAACGGGGCGGGCGCCCACGTCGGGAAGCTGGTCATGGGGCTGGCCCGCGCCGCGGTCGGCCACGGGGCCCTGGTGGCGGAGAACGCCGCGGTGACCGGCGTCCGCCGCGTCGGCCCGGGCAACGGGCATCGGGTGCAGACCACGCGCGGCGTCCTGACCGCCTCCGACGTGCTCATCGCCACCAGCGGGTACACGGGGTCGCTGACCCCGTGGCTGCGCCGCCGCATCGTGCCGGTGGGCAGTTTCATCGTCGTCACCGAACCCCTGCCGGACGACCTCGTCGCCCAGCTCATGCCGCACCGGCGGATGGCGTCGGACACCAAGAACCTGCTGTACTACTTCCGTCCCACGCCGGACAACAGGTTGCTGTTCGGCGGGCGGGCCCGGTTCGCCCTGTCGGACGCCCAGTCGGACCTCAAGAGCGGCGAGATCCTGCGCAAGGCCGTCACCGAGGTGTTCCCGCGGTTGCGTGACGTCCGGCTGGACTACTGCTGGGGCGGGCTGGTCGACATGACGATGGATCAGATGGTCCACGCCGGCGTACGGGACGGGATGCACTACTCCGTCGGCTACAGCGGCCACGGGGTCCAGATGGCCACCCACATGGGCAAGGTCATGGCCGACGTCATCGGCGGCGACCCCACGGTCAACCCCTGGAAGGGGCTGGCGTTCCCGCCGGTTCCCGGCCACTTCGGGCCGCCCTGGTTCCTGCCGGCCGCCGGGGCGTTCTTCCGCGCGCTCGACGCCGTGCGCTGATCGATCCGCGAACGTGTGACGACCCGGAGGTACCCGAGTGTTGTACGTGCTGAGACGGTTCGCCGTCCTCGTGACGACCCTGCTGGTCGCCTCTTTCCTGGTGTTCCTCATCCCCTACGTCACGCCCGGCGACCCGGCCGCGCGCATCCTGCGGGCCAGGGTGGGCGACCTGGTCCAGGACCCGCAGACGCTGGCCCGCCTCCGGGTCGAGTACGGGCTGGACCGGCCGCTGCTCCAGCAGTACCTGTCCTGGCTGGGCTCGGCGCTGCAGGGTGATCTCGGCCGGTCGTTCACCAACGGCACGGAGGTCCTCCCCCAGCTGATGCGGGCGTTGTCGGTCACCGCCTCGATCGCCGTCATCGCCCTCCTGCTCGCCCTGTTCGTGGCGGTCCCGCTGGGAGCCGTCTGCGCGGTACGGCGCGGGACCCCGCTCGACGGGGCGATCACCGGCGTCACGCAGGCGTTCGTGGCCGTCCCGGAGTACTGGCTCGGCCCGGTCCTGGTCCTGGTGTTCGCCCTGCAGCTCGGCGTCCTGCCCTCCTCCGGCTGGCACGGGGTGGAGTCGATGGTGCTTCCCTGCCTGACCGTGGCGCTGCGGCCGATGAGCTACTTCACCCAGGTCGCCCGCTCGTCGATGATCGAGGTGCTCGAGGCGCCCTACATCACCGCCGCCCGCGGGCGCGGGCTGAGCTTCGCCCAGACCATGCTGCGACACGGGCTGCGCAATTCCGTTCTGCCGGTCCTGACCCTGTTCGCAGTCTGGCTGGCCGGCCTGCTCGGCGGGTCGGTCGTCGTCGAGGTCATCTTCGCCGTACCCGGCGTCGGGCGGCAGATGTACGACGCGGTCATCAACAACGACGTCCCGCTCATCCAGGGTGGGGTCGTGGCGGTCGTCGGCCTGGCCGTGCTCATCACCACCCTCACCGATGTCCTGTACACCGCCATCAACCCGAACGCGAGGACGAGCCGTGTCCGTGCTTGACGTCTTCGGCGACGACGCCCGTCGCGACGAACCCGGCGCCGCGCCTCCGCCGTCACCGGCCGAGACCGCCGCCGCCCCGGCGCGCCGCAGGCGCGGAACGTGGCCGCCGGCCTTGCTGGCCGGGTCCATCCTGTTCGGGGTCATCGCCACGCTCCTGCTGCTGGCGCCGTGGCTGGCGCCCTATCCGCCGGCTCAGCAGGACCTCGTCGCGCGCCTGGAAGGCAGCTCCGCGGCCCACCTGCTGGGCACCGACCACCTGGGCCGCGACGTGCTCAGCAGGCTGCTGGACGGGGGCCGGTTCTCCCTGGCCGTCGCCTCGGTCACGCTGTTGATCTGCGCCGTCACCGGCACTCTCGTGGGGTTCGTCGTCGCGCGGCGAGGCGGCTGGCTCGACACCGTCGTCATGCGCGTCACCGACATCCTGCTGGCCTTCCCCGAGATGGTGGTCGCGCTCTTCCTCGTCGCGATCCTCGGCACCGGTGACCTGACGCTGGTGCTCGCCCTGACCATCGGCGGGTGGACGCCGTTCTGCCGGCTGGCCCGTGGCGTCGCGCTGGAGATCAACGGCCGTGACTTCATCGAAGCGGCTCAGGCTCTGGGGTGCTCGGGGTGGTTCATCATCCGCCGCCACCTGCTTCCCAACGCCCTGCCCCCGTTGCTGGCCCACGCGGCAGTGCGCTTCGGCCACAAGCTCATCACCGTCGGCGCCCTGTCCTTCCTGGGACTCGGCGTCCAGCCACCGTTCTCCGACTGGGGGTCGATGTTGTCCGAGGCCATCCCCTACCTGGACCGCTTGCCGATGCTGGTCCTGGCCCCAGGTGCCGCGATCTTCATCGCCGCTCTCAGCGTCACACTCGCCGGTCGCGGCCTGGAGACGCGCCGGGCCCGGGCGGGGCGGTCCACATGAGCTGCGGAGTCCCGCCGCACCCGCGCGGCGGTCACACTGGAAACGATCACGCGCTCCTGCGGCTGGAGAGCGCGAGCGGTGGGAACGGAACACGAACCCGGAGAAGCACACTCATGAGCCAACAGACCCCGGCCCCGGCGGGCAGGACCTCGAAGCGGACGCTGACGGAGGTGGTCACCGGGCTGTTGCGGGACCGCATCCTCGGTGGGGAGTTCCCGCCAGGGACCCAGATGAACGAAGTCGAGCTCGCGGCGTACTTCGAGGTCTCGCGCGGCCCCTTGCGCGAGGCGATGCAGCGTCTGGTGCAAGAAGGCCTGCTGGTCAGCTACCCCCGTCAAGGGGTCTTCGTCCCCACCCTGACCGCAGAGGACCTGGAGGACATCTTCGTCGCCCGCCAGGCGATCGAGCGGGAGGCACTGCGCCGGGTCACCGCCCGAGGGGTTTCCGCGGGCCTGGTCGCCGACCTCGAGGTGATCGTCGCGCGGATGAGGGACGCCGTCGGCCACGCGGACGAGAGCGCGCTGGCCGCCCTGGACCTCGCCTTCCATCGCCGGCTGGTCAGCGCCGCCGGCAGCACCCGGCTGGATCGGCTGTACGGCCTCATCGCCAACGAGATGCAGCTGTGTTTCCGGATGATCGTCGACAGCTACAGCGACCGTTCCAAGCTGTGGGCCGAGCACGAGCAGCTGCTGCACGTCATCGCCAGCGGTGACAGGTCCGCCGCCAAGGCGCTTCTGGACCGTCACTTCGCCGAGGCCGGCGAGCTCCAGCCGGGGGCCTCGGACCAGCCGCTCAAGCAGCGCCTTCGCCCTCACTCGCATCGCCACCAGGATGCGTCGGCCTCTCATGAACACGCCGACGGCTACCGCCACGGCGACGACCAAGAAGCCCCACCGCATCCCCGGGAGCAGACATGAGCGCGCGTCTGGAGGTCCGCGACCTGACCGTTCACGCCGGGCGGCCCGGACAAGCCCCACCCATCCTCGACCGCATCAGCCTGACCCTCGATCCCGGCGAGGTGCTGGCCGTGGTCGGCGAATCGGGGTCGGGCAAGAGCATGACCGCCCACTCGGTGCTGCGCATGCTGCCGGCCGGGTTGCACATGCACGCCGAGGGCCTGCGGCTGGGCGACCTGGACCTGCTCGCCGCCTCCTCACGGGCGTTGGACGGCGTACGCGGCCGGCGGATCGCCATGCTCTACCAGCAGCCCAAGCGCATGCTCGACCCGACCGCGACGGTCGGCAGCCAGGTCGCCGAGCCGCTGCGCAGGCATCTCGGCATGAGCAGGCAGGCCGCCCGCCGCCGGGTCGTGGAGCTGCTCGCCGCGGTCGGGATCCCCGATCCCGATCGCCGCGCCGGTGAGCATCCACACCAGATGTCCGGCGGCATGGCCCAGCGCGTCATGATCGCCATGGCGCTGGCCGCCCACCCGGACGTCCTCATCGCCGACGAGCCCACCACCGCCCTCGACGTCACCGTCGAAGCGCAGATTCTGCGGCTGATCGCCGCCATGCAGGTCGAGACCGGAATGTCGGTCCTGTTCATCTCCCACGACGTCACCACCGTCGCCTCCATCGCCGACCGCATCGCCGTCATGTACGCGGGCCGCATCGTCGAGGACGGACCGGCCGCCGAGGTCATCACCGCCGCCGAGCACCCCTACACCCAGGCGTTGTTGCGCTGCTCCACCCTGCAGACCGACGACACCGGCCATCTGCACACCATCCCCGGCAACGCCACCGCGGCACGCGCGGTCAGTCACGGCTGCCGCTTCCGCCCGCGCTGCGACGTCGCGGCCAGTGACGGGGAACTGGGCTCCCACTGCGACACCGAGGAACCCGATCTCGCCGGCTGCGGCACCCGTCGCAACTCACGCTGCTGGGTCACCATCGACCCCCGACGACAGGTCCCGGCATGAACGACCCCACGCAGAGCTCCGACATCGCCGTCATCGACCACGTCACCAAGCACTATCCGTTGGCGCGGAACGGCTTCGGGCGCCGGCCGCACGTGCACTCCGTCGACGACGTCTCCCTGACCATCCGCGAGGGGGAGGTACTGGGGCTGGTCGGTGAGTCGGGCTCGGGCAAGAGCACGCTGGCCCGGCTCCTGCTCGGCCTCGTACCGGTCGACTCCGGACGGATCGAGGTCGATCGGCTGAGGGTCGGCAAGCTGCGCGGCGCCCGGCTCCGTCAGCTGCGCCGGTCGGCGCAGCTGGTCTTCCAGGACCCGCACTCCGCCCTGGACCCGCGCATGACGCTGCGGGAATCGCTGCTCGCCCCCCTGCAGCAACACCGCATCGGCACGCCGCAGGAACGCCTGCGGCGGGTGACCACCGCGCTGGCGGAGGTCGGCCTGGACCACAGCTTCCTGGAGCGCCGGCCGGGCGACTGCTCCGGAGGGCAGCTGCAGCGGGTGGTCATCGCCAGAGCCCTCCTGCTGGAACCCAAGCTGCTCGTCTGCGACGAGCCCGTGTCGGCCCTGGACGCCTCGGTGCAGGCGACCATCCTGAACCTGCTGGTCGATCTGCGCCGGTCGCGCGGGCTGAGCATGCTGTTCATCTCCCACGACCTGAGGGTGGTGAAGTTCCTCGCCGACCGGGTGGCGGTTCTCTACCTCGGGCAGATCGTGGAGATGGCCACGCACGACGACATCTTCACGGGCGCCCTGCACCCCTACACCCTGGCGCTGTTGCACTCCGGTCAGGGACACCGCATCGACGCCGGTGAGCCTGACCAGCTGAAGGGCGAGCCGCCCAGCCCCGTCTCCCCGCCTCCCGGCTGCCGCTTCAACACCCGCTGTCCGCTGGCCACCGACCATTGCCGCACCGAGCAACCCGACCTCGTCGACAACGGAAACGGCCACCACGTCCGCTGTCACCGCTCCGCGGAGAGCCGGAGCCGGCTGGTCGTTGAGGAGATCCCCGCATGAGCCTGATGACCGGACAAACCGCCCCGTCCGTCGCCACCCGCTGGACTCCGCCCGGTAAGGCGTTCGCCGGCGGACGCTGGCGGGAGACCGAACGGCACACCGCCGTGATCGACCCCGAGACCGGCGCCTTCCTCGGCGAGGTCGCCGACAGCACCGCCGCGGAAGTACGCGCGGCCGTCGACGCGCTCGTGGACACCTTCCGGGCCGGCACCGCCGCCGACCGTGCCGACTGGCCGCTGTGGCAGCGCCGGGAGGCCCTGCACCGTGCCGCCGACCTGCTGAGGCAGCAGGCCGAACGGTTCACCGCCATCGTGGGCTCCGAGGGATGCAAGACGATCAGGGATGCCCGCCGGGAGGTGGCCCGGGCGGCGGAGACCCTGCAGCTGTCCGCCGGTGCGGGACACGCCCTGCAGGGCGCCAGCGTGCCGTTCGAGGACACCTCCCGTGGCGCGGACCGGCTCGGGTGGAGCAGCAGGGAACCGCTCGGGGTCGTCGCCGCCATCACCCCGTTCAACGACCCGCTGAACCTCGTGGCGCACAAGGTCGGCCCGGCGCTGCTGTCCGGCAACGTCATCGCGGTCAAACCGCACGAGGCGACGCCGCTGTCCGCGCTCGCCCTCGCCGAGCTGCTCCTCGAGGCGGGCGTTCCCGGCGACCGGATCGCCGTGCTGCCGGGCGGCCCGACCGCCGGGCGGGAGCTGGTGTCGCACCCCGGCGTCGACGTCGTCTCCTTCACCGGTGGGATCCGCACCGCCGACGAGGTGGCCCGCCTGGCCGGCGCCCGAACCCTGCTGATGGAGCTGGGCGGGTCCAACCCCGTCATCGTCGACCACGGCGTGGACCTGATGGCGGCCGCGCAGGCCATAGCCGAAGGGGCGTTCGGGTGCGCGGGACAGAACTGCCTGTCGGTGCAGCGCGTCTACGTGGTCGCCCAGCACTACGACGAACTGCTCGGCCACCTGACCCATATGACCGCTCACCTGAGCGTCGGCAGCAAGCATGACGAGACGACCGACGTCGGGCCGCTGATCGACGCGGCGGCCGCGCGCCGCGTGGAGCGCCGGGTCGAGGAGGCCGTCGCCCGCGGCGCCGTCGTACGCGCGGGAGCGGTCCGCCAGGACGCCACGTACCAGCCGACCATCCTCACCGACCTCGCCCCCGACGACCCCATCGTCACCGACGAGATCTTCGGCCCCGTGGTCAGCGTGCTGCCCGTGGCCGATCTCGACGACGCCGTGAACCAGGCCAACCGCGCGGCCACCGGCCTTCAGGCCGGGGTCTTCACCCGCGACACCACCGCCGCCCTGCGCACGGCCCGCCGGCTGCGGGCCGGCGCCGTAATGATCAACGACACCTCCGACTTCCGCATCGACGCCATGCCGTTCGGCGGTTTCCACCGCAGCGGCATCGGCCGGGAAGGCGTCACCAGCGCCGTCGTGGCGATGACCGCACCCAAGGTCATCGCGGCCCGGCTGACCTCCATCAGCTGAGCTCCCTCACCGGCAACTCCTCATCCGCCGCCCATCCGACCGGGACACACGAGCGTCAACCGGTCATGTCGTGGTGCCCACTCCCTTGCTCTCCCCCCAACGACGTTCAGAAGGAACACCAGCATGGCACGCACCTGGAAAACCCTCGCCGGCATGTCGACAGCCCTCGTCGTGCTCGCCGGCTGCTCGTTCGACTCCGGCAGTCCCGAGGCCACCGCGAGCGGCGGCGGCTCCAAGCTGATCATCGCCGACCTGTGGGCGCCCGACTCCGGGTACGCCCTGGAGACCGACGACGCCTTCACCCTCACCCGCGCCGGCTGCCTGGAGACCCTGGTGGCCGTGGACAAGGACAACCACGCCCAGCCCGCCCTGGCGACGGAATGGAAGCAGACGGAGCCCAAGTCCTGGACGTTCACCATCCGTGACACCAAGTTCCAGAACGGCACCGCGCTCACCGCGAAGGTCGTCGCCGACGATCTCAACCGGCTGCTGAAGGCCACGGCGCCGCCGCGCAGCTTCGCCCCCAGCGTCATCTCCGCGGTGACCGCCGTCGACGACCGGACCGTACGGATCGACACGCCGGAGGAGGACCTGTTCCTGCCGCTGCGGGTCAGCGTCCCGAACACCGGGATCCTCGCCCCCGAGGCGTTCTCCGGCACCACCACGAACCCGGTCGGCACCTGCACCGGACCGTTCAAGATCACCAGCATCGGCACCGGCCAGTCGCTGTCGCTGGCCGCCAACGACGGCTACTGGGGCGGGGACGTCGCCCTCGGCAGCGCGGAGATCCGCTACGCCGAGAGCGGCGCCACCCGCGCCACGCAGCTGCGTGCCGGTGAGGTGTCGGTGGCCGCCAACCTCCCCGTCACCACCCTCACCACCCTGAAGGGCGACAACAACATCACCCTGCAGCAGGTCGCGCTGCCCCGCACCACCGGCCTGTACCTCAACACCCGCAAGGCCCCCTTCGACAAGGTCGAGGCGCGCCGCGCGATCCAGAAGGCCATCGGGCTCGACGCCATCGTCAAGGCGGTCTACGAGGGCACCGCCACCGCGGCCGCCGGACCGTTCACCCCCGACGAGCCCTGGACACCGGCCGGGCTGCAGCCCGTGCAGGGAAACGCCGCCGACGCCAAGGCCGCCATGGCCGCCGCCGGCATCGACCCCGGCTCGCTCGGCTTCGAGCTCATCGCCTATTCCGACCGGCCCGAGTTCGCCGACCTCGCCCAGGTGATCCAGGCGCAGCTGGCCGAGGCCGGCATCACCGTGAAGATCCGCACCGGGGACTACGCCTCGGTCGAGGACGACCTCATGGGCGGCAACTTCCAGGCGACGTTGCTGTCCCGCAACCACCTCATCGACCTGCCCGAGCCCATCAGCGTTCTGCGCTCGGACGAAACCTGCAAGGGCAGCTTCAACCTCGCCGGTTACTGCAACCCGAAGGTCGACGAGCTCGTCAAGGAGGCCGGGAGCACGGCGGACCCGGCCAAGCGCCACGACCTCTACGGTCAGATCGCCACCCAGCTGGCCACCGACGTGGCCTTCGTCCCGCTCGTCCACGAGAGCCTCACCATGGGCGTCGCGGACACCGTCAAGGGCCTGCCGACCGACCCGCTGGAGCGGACCCTCCTCACGAAGGACACGAAGCTGTCGTGACCACGACCTCCCCGGAACACACCGGCCCCGGGACGGCACGGCGCTACGTCGTCGATGTCGTCCCGGGTGACGGGATCGGCACCGAGGTCGTCCCCGCCGCCGTGCGCTGCGTCGACCACCTGGCCGCGACCTTCGGATTCACCGTCGAGTGGCGCGAGCGCGCGTGGGGGTGCGACCACCACCGGGCGCACGGGCGCATGATGCCCGTCGACGGCCTCGAGCAGCTCGCCTCCGCCGACGCCATCCTGCTGGGCGCCGTCGGCGCGCCGGACATCCCCGACGACATCACCCTGTGGGGTCTGCTCATCCCCATCCGCCGGGAGTTCGTCCAGTACGTCAACCTCCGGCCGGTCCGTTCGCTGCCCGGGATCCGCTCGCCGTTGCGCTCGGACGCCCCGATCGACCTGGTCGTCGTACGCGAGAACGTCGAAGGCGAATACAGCGAGGTCGGCGGCCGGGTCAACCGCGGCCGGCCCGGCGAGTTCGCCGTCCAGGAGGCGGTCTTCACCCGGGCCGGCATCGAACGGGTCGCGCGCTTCGCCTCCGACCTGGCCCTGCGGCGTTCGGGCCGGCTGATCTCGGCGACGAAGTCGAACGGCATCATCCACACGATGCCGTTCTGGGACGAGGTGGTGGCCGAGGTGGCCGACGGCAGCGGGGTGCGGCTGGAGAAGGTCCTCATCGACGCGCTGGCCGCACGACTCGTGCTGCGGCCGGAGAGCGTCGACGTCATCGTCGCCTCCAACCTGTTCGGCGACATCCTCTCCGACCTCGCCGGCGCTCTGGCCGGGTCGATCGGGGTCGCGCCCAGCGCCAACCTCGACCCGACCAGGACGTACCCGTCGATGTTCGAGCCGGTGCACGGATCGGCGCCCGACATCGCCGGCAAGGGCATCGCCAATCCGGTCGGCACCCTCTGGGCGGCGGCCATGATGCTGGATCATCTCGGCGAATCCGACGCCGCGGCCGGTCTCGTGTCCGCCTTCGAGCACGTCCTCCGTGCGGGGACCGCCACCCCCGATCTCGGCGGCACGGCGAGCACCGAGCAGTTCACGACCGCCGTCGTCCACGCCCTCGCCGCTGGAACATCGTGAGCACGCGCCGGCGATCCGGGGCCCGGCCGGATCCGCTGGACGCGACCGCCGTCCGGCGTCATCTGCACCGGCGTCCCGAGGTCGGCTTCCTCGAGATCGAGACCGCGGATCTCGCCTGGAGCCTCCTGTCCGACCTGGGCTGGCGGCTGCGCGGCGGCGGCGATCTCGTCGACGTGCCCGGTCACCCCGGTGTGCCGGGCCGCGACGAGCTCGACGCCGCCGTCCGGCGGGCCGCCGCGCAGGGTGTGCCGGCGGAGTCGGTGCACCGTTTCCGTGACGGGAACACCGCCTTCGTCGCGGAGCTGCCAGGCACTCGCCCGGGTCCGCTGGTCGGCCTGCGGGTGGACATGGACGCCCTGCCGATCCAGGAGAGCCGCTCCGGTGGCCACCACCCCGCGGCCGGGGGTTTCGGCTCGGACATCGACGGCGCGATGCACGCCTGCGGGCACGACGGGCACGTGGCCATCGCGCTGCGGGCCGCGGCCCTGCTGTCCGACAGGCAGTTCGCCGGCACCGTACGGCTGCTGTTCCAGCCCGCCGAGGAGGGCGTCCGCGGCGCCGCTCCCATGCTGGCCGCCGGGCTGGTCGACGACGTCGACGTCCTGCTGGCCGTCCACCTCGGCTTCGGCACCCCGGACGGATGCGTCGCGGCCGCGACCGAGCTGTACGGGACCTCGAAACTGCGGGCGGAGTTCACCGGGATCGCCTCCCACGCCAGCGGGGCGCCCGAACAGGGCCGCAGTGCCCTGCTGGCGGCGGCGTCCGCCGTTCTGGGCCTGCACGCTCTGCCCCGTTACGCGACGGCGACGACCCGCGTCAACGTCGGGACGCTGCACGCGCCCGGTGCGGCGAACATCGTCAGCGCCCTTGCCGTCCTCGGCGCGGAGGTCCGGGCCGACGCCGCCGCCGAGCACGACGATCTGGAGCAGCGGGCCCGCGCCGTCCTCCACGGCGCGGCCGCCATGCACGGTGTCACCGTGGACATCGCCAGAACCGGCTGGGCGACCAGCGCGACCACCGACGGCGCGATCCTCGCCAGGATCGAGACCCTCGCCCCGAGCCACGGCCTGCGGCTTCTGCCGCCGCGTCCCCTGCGCGCGAGCGATGACGCGACGCTGTTCATGCGGCACGTCCAGGAACGCGGCGGGCTCGCCGGATACCTGCTCGTGGGCGCCGGAACGTACGGACCGCATCATTCGCCGACCTTTGACCTGGACGAGGCCGCGCTGGCCCCGGCCGCCGACCTGCTGGCCGCGCTCATCCGATCCTGGTGACGCCGCCCGGGCATGGCGACCGCCCGTCAGCGGGGCGGTCGCCGTCCGGCCTTCAGCTCTGAGGGGCCGGCCGGACCTCGAAGGCCGTCTCGGGGTCGAGCGTGCCGCGGATCAGCAGCACGTCGGGCCCGTAGGCGTTGGACACCGCCACGACGCCCTCCCCGTTGCGGATCCGCGGGTCGTCGGGCAGGTCGCCGTACTGGAACACCATGCGGCCGTCGGGGTGGAGCACCGCCTCGAAGGTGAGGCGCAGGCCGGTGCCCTTGAGCAGGACGCCGCGCCACTCGACGACGAACGCGCCGTTCACCGTCGCGGTGCGCACCGAGGACTGGTCGTCGTAGTCCAGGTTGTCGGTGTACGGCGCGGCCCAGGACCACTCGCCGGTCAGCGCGTCGTAGAAGAGCAGCATGCCGAGACCGGTGACGCCCACGCTGGTGAAGGTGTCGCCGGAGAGCGGGAAGGAGAAGGGCAGCGGCACCATCTCGCTGGTGGTCGCGTTGACGTCGCGCACCTCGGTGCCCTCGACCCACGCGCGTGGCTTGCGCGTGCAGGCGAAGCCGGAGTCGTCGACGGGCATGCCCTGGGTCAGGTCGACGACCAGGTCGCCGGTGACCGTCAGCCGTTTCTGGACGATCACCTCGCAGGCCCGGGCGAACACCTGGATCCACTGGGTGCCACCGTGGACGCCGGTCAGCCGGTAGGCGCCGGTCTCGTCCGTGGTCGCGGCCGCGATGTTGCGGTCCATGACGGCCACGCTCACCCCAGGGAGGGGTTTGCCCGAGCTGTCCCTGATGACGCCGGAGATGTCGCTGCTGCTGGGATACAGGGTGATGTCGAGGTCGATGACCTGCCCCTCTTCGCCAAGCGTGACCTTGGAGGAGTAGTACTCCCAGTCGGCGGCAGCGATCGACACCGTGTACTCGCCCGGCAGGGGGAACAGGCGGTACGCGCCGGTGGCGTCGGTGACGGCCTGCTCCATGAGCGTCGAGTCGTTCGGCATCGCGTAGCCGACCTCGATGCCCTTGAGAGGCGTGCCGGCGGGGTCGCGCACCACGCCCTGGACGACGCCCGCGCCGTAGAAGCGGATGCCCATGCCCGAGCGCAGCACGGGCACGTTGCTGGAGTACTCGAAGCCGAGCGTTCCCGTGCTGTTCTCGATGCCGATCGTGGCCGAGGAGCCGCGTGGCATCAGGCCGCTCGACAGCGACTTGTACTGGATGAGGATCTGCCCGTTCTCGTGCAGTTCCGCGGAGAAGGTGAGGCGCGCCGTGGGCTGGGAGACCAGGGTGACGTTGCGCCACTCGACGAGGTAGCGCCGGTTGGGCGCGGCGCCGAGGGTGGCGGTGAGCACCTGCGCCGAGGAGTCCACGACGAGGTCGTCCCAGAAGGCGTAGATCGCGGAGTTGGGCAGGCCGCCGCTCGGGATCGCGCTGTTGATGGACAGGGTGCTGAGCCGCTGGAAGTTGATGAAGCCGTTGGTGGAGATCCACGCCTTGGTGTACGGCTTGCCGTACAGCGGGAAGGAGAAGGGCAGGGTGACCGCGACGCCCGCGTCGTCACCCGTCAGCGCCAGCGGGGTGGTGCCCGACTCCCAGGTGAGCGCCGGGATGACGTCGCACTTGTTGTTGAAGGCGTCCTTGCGCAGCGGGGTGTCGATCTGGAGGACCTCGTCGGAATCGACCACGAGCGTCACCGTGGTGGAGGCGCCGCACCGGGCTCCCTGCACGTTCACCCGCCAGGTGCCGACGGGGACGCCGAGCATGGCGAAGGCGCCGTCCGACTCGGTGGTGACGGGGGCGTAGGGGGTGCCCTCGATGCTGACCACCGCGCCGGGCAGCGGCTCGCCGCCGGACTGCCGGACCTCTCCGTAGACGTCGTAACGCGGGACCGTGGCCAGCGACAGGTTACGGGTGGCGGTGGCGCCGGCGACCACGGTGGCGGTGCCGGTGGCGGGCGCGAAGCCGAAGGCCCAGGCGGTGACCTCGTAGGAGCCGGGAGGCAGCGGGATGCTGAAGGTCCCGTCGGCGCCGCCGGTCAGGGTCCGTTTGACGCCGGAGGCGGTCAGCGTCACGGTCGGCTTCGGCACGGCCGCGCCGGTGGCGTCGCGGACGGTTCCGGCGAGCGTGCCGGTCTGGCCGCGCGGCGCGAAGGTGACGGCGGCGAAGGCGTCCAGCCGCCCCTGCCCCCACACCCGGTTGTTCGCGCTGTCGCCGCCGCAGCTGTAGTCGGTCACGTCCACGGCGGTCTCGTCCAGCGCCCGCCTGGTGGCGGCGATGTCGCCGCGCAGGGTCGGCGCGGCGGACCACAGCAGCGCCACCGCTCCCGCCACGTGGGGCGTGGCCATGGACGTGCCGCTGTAGGCCGAGTAGCCGCTGCCCGGCACGGACGAGCGGATGGCCACGCCGGGCGCGGCGATGTTGGGCTTGATCGCCGTGCCTTCCGGGTCGCCGCGGCTGGAGAAGTCGGCGATCTTCCCGTCGGACTGGTAGGCGCCGACGGCGTAGGTGTCGGCGTAGTCGCCGGGCGAGTGCGCGGTGGCGCACTCGGGGCCGGCGTTGCCCGCGGCGAAGAGCGGGAAGATGCCCGACGCCACCCAGGAGTTCACGATCTCCTGGTAGAAGGGGTCGCCCGCGTCACCGCCCCACGAGTTGCTCACCAGGTGCGGCGCCAGGTCGGGGCGCGGATTGTTGCCTTCCAGGTCGGTGGGCGCCAGCATCCACTGGCCCGCCTCCAGCAGGAAGACGTCGCTGCACCTGCTCGTCTCGCAGCCCTTGGCGCTGATCCAGGTGGCGCCGGGCGCCACGCCGATCCCGCCCGCGCCGACGATGGTGCCCATGGTGTGGGTGCCGTGCCCGTTGTTGTCGCACGGCGTCGCCGAGGGGACGCCGCAGACCAGCGTGGGGTCGAACCAGTTGTAGTTGTGGTCGTAGCTCCCGTCGGCCTTGCGCCCGCGGTACTGCCCGGCCAGGGCGGGGTGGTCGTACTGTACGCCGGAGTCGATCGTGGCGACGACGATGCCCTCGCCCTTGGCACCGAAGCCGGACCAGACGCGCGGGGCGCCGACGGAGTCCACGCCCCACTCCACGCCCGCGACCTGGGCCGCGGCCTTGGCCGCGCGCTCGGGCTCCGGCAGCGAGACGCTGCCGGCCGGCCGTACCCGGGCCACGTCGGGCCGCTCGGCCAGCCGCTTGACCAGGCCGGCGTCGGCGCCGCGCACCAGCACGGCGTTGACCAGCCAGTACGGCGTGAAGATCGCCTTGGAGTCCTGGAGGAAGGAGCGCAGGCCGCGCTGGCTGCGCTCGGCGGTCGAGCGCAGCGTGCGGAACCCGTGCTCGGCCTTGGCGGCATGGCCGCGTAGCGACTTCCCGCCGGACAGGTCCGCCTTCTCCTTGAGCATCACGAACACGTCGGTGGTGTCGTGCTCGGCGAGCTTGGCGGCGACCGCTCGGTCGAGCCGGTCGGGCAGGGGGTCGTTCGCGGCGGCGGCCGGTACGGCAGAGCCCAGCAACAACGCGGGCACCAGCCAGAGGGCCGTCAGGAGGCGGCGGCGCATGTGTTTCCTTAGTCGAAGAGTGATTCGAGGTAGGCGTACGCCTCGTTGACCGACATGCCGACCATCGACTGGATGTTGGCGTACTCGAGTTCCGAGCGGGCCAGGGCCGTCCAGGTGCCGTCGCTGCCCGCGTCGATGTCAGCCTCGAGGTAGGCGTCGACCAGCGCGTTGATCTCGTCGATCTGCCCCTGCGTGACGGTCGTCAGGTCGCCCTGCGGCGTGTTGACCGTGCGGAAGGCCGGTTCCATGCTCTGCATGAGGTGGGCGGTCTGCCTGCGGAGCGTGTCGCTGGTGGTGAGGAGTTCCATGGCGCGGCTGTTGGCCCGCGCGTACAGCTGCGCGTAGTGCATGACGGCGCCGGACTCGGCGTTCTCGAAGATGTCGCGGACGCGCAGCAGGCCGGCCACGGTCGCGTCGGTGCCGGCGCCGGCGGGGTCCAACGCCTCCAGGCCGACGCCGGTCAGCGACTCGTCGGCGAAGCACATGCACTCCTGGCGCGGCGACTCGTAGTTGCCGTCGATCCCGACCGCGCCGAAGGCACGCCAGGCCTCCAGCATCTCGGGCGAGTTCTTGCCGTACAGGTCCGAGGCCGCCTGGATGGCGCCGGCGCGCGTGTCGGAGAAGCGCGAGCGCGGGCCGAGCTGGGTGGTGAGGTCGCGGTAGGCGATCTCCTGGGTCTTCTCGATGCCGATGCGGGTGGCCAGGATGTACCAGGCGTGGCTGGGGATCAGGCTGTTGAAGTGGACCCAGCCGCCGTCCGCGCAGCCCAGCCAGTACTTGCTGTAGTGGTCGGGGTGCGGCTTGCCGTCATAGCTGAGCGCGCTGGGGTTGGCCAGGTCGCGGATGACGCCGAGCGAGCTGCCCTCGCCCGCCTTCCAGTTGGTGCTGCCCTTGACCTTGTACTCGGTGAAGGCCGCGAAGACGTCGGAGAAGCTCTCGTGGAGCGAGCCGCCCTGGAAGAAGGAGAACAGGCCGGCGCTGGAGTGGGTGACGCCGTGCTGCCACTCGTGGGAGACGATGGTGAGCGTGGCGGTGCCCTCGCCGAACATGGTCTCGCCGGTCAGCGGGTCGAAGAAGGCGTTCTTGACCGGCTGGTGGTTGCGGTCGTTGGAGTAGCGGGCGTAGGAGTTCATCCTGGCGCCGTCGCCGTCCCAGCTGTCGCGGCCGAAGGTGCTCGACAGGTAGTCGTAGAAGCGGCCGCTGTGGTCGTAGACGGCGTTGACGTCGGGCTCGGACACCGGGCCCTCGCCCTCGGTCCTGGCCGGGCCGCCGCTGGGGCGCGGGTTGTTGTTCAGGTCCCAGACGCTGCGGTTCTTGTACTCCAGGTGGCCGGGCTCGAACTTGACGATCCGCCCGGTGCTGAGCGCGTCGACGTAGAAGACCGTCGAACGGCCGTCGTCGGCGACCATCGGCACCCGCCAGACCAGCGTGGCCGCCACCGGTTTGCCGGGGTCCGGCTCGTCGGGCAGCAGCAGGAGCTCGGGCGCCGCGCCCGCCTTCGCGCCCGGCATGGCCCGGCCGGCGGCGGTCACGGCGGATCCGGCGTCGAGGGTCGGCTTGGTGCCGGTGGGGGCCAGGTCGGGGATGAAGTTGTTGGTCAGGCTGAGCACGGTCTTGCCCTTGGCGTCGCGGTGGACGCCGACCCGCGCGCCGTACACCGGCACGCCGTCGACCTGCTGCTGGAACCAGTCGTGCTTGAGTCCCAGCGGGTCCTTGGGCCTGGCGGGCAGCTCCGTGAGCTGGGCGACGGGGTCCTTGGCCGCCAGGAGCCCGGCGTTGGCGCGCAGCCAGCTCTTGACGTCCTTGCCGGCGGGGCTCTGCAGGCTCAGCATCGTGGGCACGCCCAGCCAGGGGTCCTTGGCCATGGTGACGCCGGTGTCGGCGGCGATCTTCGCTCCGTCGGCGGCGTTGGAGACCCCCACCTTGGCGAGCGCCTCGGTCACGCCCGGACGGAAGTAGCCGACCGGGGCGGGCTCGGGCGGGCCCGCGGCCGCCATGGTCACCGGCAGCTCGGTCCTGGCCTTGGCCGGAGGGGCGGCGACCGCGGAACCGGAGACGGAGAGCTGCGCGAGCAGCAGGACGGCCGCGCCGGCGGCCACGACCTTCACGCGGCGCGCCGCCTGGCCGGCCAGCCCCACGGCGAAGCACCAGGCCAGGGCGAGCACGAACGCGATCGGCCAGGGCGTGCTGACGGCGGCGAGCTCGCCGGGCGCCACCAGGGCGGTGACCGTGGCCGTGGTGGTGATCACGGCGGCATACCCGGCTGAGGCGGCGAGCAGCCGGGCCCTGCCCCGGGTGAGCAGGCCGGCCGTCAGACCGGCCGCCACGGGCCCGAGCGCGAGCAGCACCATCGGCGAGCCCTGGAGCAGGAAGCGCAGCGGCCAGATCCGGCCGCCGGAGGAGAGCGTGGCCGACCACCAGTCCACCGGCCCGCCCGTGGCGGCGGCCGCCGCGGTGGTGACCCCGTTCACGCTCCTGGCCAGGAAACTCCCGACCAGTCCTTCCGCGCCGCTCACGAGCAGCGCCAGCATCCCCCAGGTCACCGCGACGCAGGCCGCGGCTGCGAGCCCACCCGCCCATAAGGCACGGAAAACGTTTTTGGCCAAGCGCATGGCATGCTCCACACAGGTGCGGGGGGTAACGGGAAGGGTGCAGACCGCCAGCACACAGGCATGCGTCGACCAGTGCTCACGGGGGCTGTAGGGAGGCCAGGGGATTGATCACCTGGAGTATTGAGCCTCCTTCATGTTCCGTCAATATCCATTTTTCGCACTTGACCGCGTACGTGTTGATGTATACGTTTTCTCCGCTTTGATCTTGGTGTCGCTGGTCCCGGCCCGCCGTGACACGAACGCCCGGAGCGAAGTCCGTTCTCACGGCCCGACCCAGCCTGGAGCAGCCGATGCGCCGCAGGTTCTTATTGGTCATGCTCGCCGTCGCGATGGCAGGGACCGGAATGACCGCCCCCGCCCCCGCCCTCGCCGATCCCGTCAGCCCCTCCCCCGCCCCGTCCACCGCCGCGCCCTCCTCGGAGCGCCACACGATCTCCGTCGGCAGGCCCACCGACCGCAAGACAGCCCGCGAGCGCGCCGCCAAGGCGCGCGAGGCCCGGAAGACCCGCTCCGCCGACGTCACCACGCTGGACGTCGACGCGGGCAGCGTGACCCCGGTGGACACCGGCGCCGACGGCGCCAGGGCGCTGGCCGGCGCCCTGGTCGGCGACAGCAGCCTGGTCACGGCCTCCTACGTCACCACCCCGCCCGCCACCGGGACCAACGGCCTGGGCACCGGCATCGGCGGCCTCTCCGGCACCGGCGCCCTGCTCACCACGGGCGACGCCACCCTCGCGCCGCAGGCCAACCAGTTCCACTCCGACGGGCGCGACTCGGGCGGCGGCAAGGTCCGCGGCGACAGCGCCTACGACGTCACCGTGCTCCGGGTCGACCTGGACGTCCCGTCCTGGGCCAAGTGCATGACCTTCGAGGTCAAGTACTTCAGCGAGGAGTTCCCCGAGTTCGTCAGGTCCGCCTACAACGACGGCTTCGTCGCCGAGCTGGACCGCACCACCTGGACCACCAACGAGTCGACCATCCTGGCGCCGGACAACTTCGCCTTCGACCCCTCCGGCAACGTCATCTCCACCAACACGACCGGCCTGCTGGCGATGACCGCCTCGGCCTCGGCCGGGACGACGTACGACGGGGCCACGCCGCTGATGAAGGCCTCCACCCCCATCACCGGCGGGTCGCACAAGCTGTACCTGTCGATCTTCGACCAGCACGACGCGGTCTACGACTCGGCCGCGCTGGTGCGCAAGCTCACCTATACCCAGGACGAGCCGGCCGAGTGCGGCACCGGCGCCAAGCCCGTCACCAAGCCGGTGATCTTCGTGCCGGGCATCATGGGGTCCAAGCTGAGGGACGCGAGCACCGAGTACTGGCCGGGCACCCTGACCAAGCTGCTCAGCCTGAGCGACTCGCACCTCGACAACATCATGCTGAACGACGACGGGGAGACCGACGCCAAGGGCAACGGCGTCTACGCCCCCGAGGTCATCATGAAGATCCTCAACATCAAGTCCATCTACGCGGGCACCGTCAGCCACCTGCAGAACGCCGGGTACGTGCTGGGCGACATCGAGAACCCGCAGCCGGGCGAGAACCTCTTCCTCAACCCCGTGGACTGGCGCAAGTCGTCGGACCACAACGCGGACCAGCTGCTGGACCGGATCGAGTCGGTCCTGCAGACCACCGGCGCCGACCGGGTCAACATCATCGCCCACTCCCAGGGCGGGCTGGTGACGCTGGCCGCCACGCGCATGCAGCGCTCGGTCGGCAAGATCAACCGGATCTCCACCATCGCCACGCCGTACCTGGGCGCCGCGAAGGCGCTGGGCGTCATGCACTACAAGACGCCCTGCGTGATCGACCTGACCGCCGGCCGCTGCCTGCTCAACAGGAACCAGGCCGCGAAGATCACCAAGAACTTCCCCGGCTTCCTGGAGCTCCTGCCTTCCGACAACTACCACACCGTGGTCGAGCCGCCGGTCAACCGCATACCGGGCGGCCCGCTCACCCCCGACCAGGTGCGCGACATGCTCAGCGACAAGAACCTGGCGCTGATCGACAAGGCCCGCGCCTGGCACCGGGCGTCCGACGCCTGGAACCCCGCCGAGTCCAGGGTCGGCCTGACCCGCCTGGTGGGCACCGGCGTGACCACCCCAGTGAGCTTCGACGAGTTCCCCGAGGCGCACTGCAACGAGAAGAAGGGCTGGTGGGACGGCTGCGTCAACGGCACCGGCGTCATGATCAACTGGAGTGACCTCGGTGACGGCACCGTGCCGCTCGGCTCGGCCCGGCTCACCGCGGGGCTGCGCGGCAACTCCGTGGTCCAGCCCGCCTACTCGGGCATCGGCCACGTCGAACTGCCCAACGAGTCGCAGGTCGTCTACGACGCCGTCAACGCCATCCAGGGCGAAGGACCCGCCACGGCCGCCCTCGCGGCACAGCAGGACGACAGCGTCCAGGCGGCCGCCGGCGGGCTCACGGGCACCGAAGTGGAGATCAGAGGCCCGGTCAACCTGCTGCTCACCGACGCGGGCGGGCTGCGCACCGGGTTCACCGACCCGGCGACCGAGGTCGAGCTGGAGGACATCCCCGGCAGCTCCTACGCCGCGGGCGTCGGCCCGTACAAGCGCATCTCCGCCTTCCTCCGCCAGGGCAGGGCCGCGGCCACGATCACCTCGACGGACTTCGGCTACGTCTACCTCCGGCTGCGCACGTACGAGAACGGCGTCATCACCTCGACCATCCCGTACGAGCCCATCCTCATCGGGCCGAACGACCACATCACCCTCAACGGCGGCGGCGTCACGGTCCCCGCGACCCGGGTCTCCGTCACGCCGTGCGACTCGGGCTGCCCGGCCCAGGACCCGCTGCCCACGGTGACCGGCTCGGCGGCGGACGACGAGACCCCGCCCGACACCGACGTCACGCTCGGGTACGACGAGTACGACGGCAGGAAGCGGGTGCACGTCGACGCCTCCGCGACGGACACCGGCGGGTCGGGCGTGGGGCGGATCGAGTGGGCCATCGTGTCCAGCGATCCGGACGACACCCCGCAGTACTCCACGTACGGCCTGCCGTTCTACTGGATGAAGCCCACCGGTTCCACCGGGACCTGGACGCTCCACCTGCGGAGCATCGACAAGGCGGGCAACATCGACGGCTCGTACGTGAAGATCCCGCTCAACCTCTGACCGGGACCCCACGGGACGCTGACCCGGCCCGCGGCGACGGTCCCGGGTCAGCGTCCCCCGCACCCACCCCGGCGAGCGTCCTCGCGCCCGGCTCGGCGCGCATCCCGTGTCAGCACTTGGGCCCCCGGCCTGGCACGCGTCCCGGGTCGGCGTTCGCGGGTTGCTGTCAGGCCGCGCGGGAGGACACCAGCTCGCACAGAGCCTCCAGGACCTGCTTGGCCGGGCAGTCACGGAGCCGCCCGGCGGCCGAGCGCGCCTCGGCCGCGTACCTGGCCGCCTCCGACCCGGCGGCGGCCAAGCCCGCCGACGAGCGCAACAGCTCCAGCGCCTCGGCGTGCAGCTCGGCGTCCTGGAGCGGGCCGGCGGCCAGGAGTTCGCCGAGCCGTCCGCCCTCGCGCAGCGCCAGCAGGGCGGGCAGGGTCAGCACGCCGGCGCGCAGGTCGGTCCCCGCCGCCTTGCCCGCCCTGTCCGCGCCGGAGACGATGTCGATCAGGTCGTCGGACAGCTGGAAGGCCACGCCGAGCGCTTCGCCGTACTCCCCCAGCGCCGCGACCGTGCCGGCGTCGGCGCCCGCGCAGATGCCGCCCAGCCGTACGGACAGCGCGATGAGGGAGGCGGACTTGTCGCGTACCACCTCCAGGTGGTGGGCGACGGGCTCCTGGCCGGGACGCGGGCCCGCCACCTCCCTGATCTGCCCCATCACCAGCCGCTCGAACGCCTCCGCCTGAGCGCGGCGCGCCTGCTCGTCCAGGCCCAGGCTGAGCGTGGCGGCGCGGGCGACCAGGTGGTCGCCGGCCAGAATCGCGATCTTGTTGTTCCAGCGGGTGTGCGCGCTGGGCACCCCGTGGCGCAGCGGCGCCTCGTCCATCACGTCGTCGTGGTACAGCGAGGCGGCATGGACGAGCTCGACGACGGCGGCCGCGTCCAGCACCGAGTCGCGCTCCGGGTCGCCGAACTGGGCGCCCAGCAGCACCAGGAGCGGGCGCCACCGCTTGCCGCCCGCGCCCAGGAGGTAGCCGGCGGTCTGGCTCACCAGGGGGTCGGGCGATTCCGCGGCTGCCACGTGCAGCCTGGCCTCCACTTCGGCCATGCTCTTGCGCAGGTGTTCCGCCAGGTCAGGGTCGGTTAACTTCAGCTGCTCGATAGCCGACATATCCGCCTTCTCCGTGATATTTCATGATCCGGCAGACTCTAACCCTGAGATCCGCGTGTCACGAGGCCGCCCTGCGGTGACGGCTCCCCCGACGGCGATGCCGGCGGCAGGAAGGGCCACGGCCGCGATGACGCTGCCCATGATCAGCTCCGTGGTCATCCACTCCAGCGCGTAGACGCTCCATGCCAACAGCCCGCAACCGGTGAGGGCCGCCACGCACAAGACGGAGAAGCCGACGGCGCCGGACCGGCGGCCGCGCTGATCAAGGGGGGACGTCATGGCGCCGATGATCGCATGTCATCGCGCCCTTCACAGGATCATGGACAGCCTCGGGCGAGAAAATTAGGGTGGAGATCGCTGGCCGACACATGGCTGACCCGGGGACCGGTGATATGGGGATTTTGCGGCAGATCTGGCCGGCCGTTCCCAGCCGTCACCCCCGCCCGGACACCGTACGCGCTTTCGCCGCCGAGCTCGCGACCCGGGACGGCCATGGCCGCTGACCGGCTCATGGGCGGCAACGACCAGGCCGTGGTGCGGATCGGCGCCACGGTGCGGCGGCCGGTGCGCGCGTGGTCGGCGTCGGTTCACGAGCTCCTGCGGCACCTGGAGCGCAAGGGGTTCGGCGGCGCTCCCCGCGTCCTGGGCGTGGACGCGGAGGGCCGGGAGATCCTCACCTACCTGGTGGGCGAGATCGCCGGCGCGCCGCCGTGGCCCGCGTGGGCGTGGAGCGAGGACGCGCTGGTCCAGGTGGCCCGCTGGCTGCGCGACTACCACGAGGCCGTGGCCGACTACGTGCCCGCTCCCACGGCGCGCTGGCGGCTCGGCGGGTCCTGGACCCCGGGAACGATCATCGCGCACAACGACGCCGGGCCGTTCAACGCCGCGTGGCACGAGGGCAGGCTGACCGGCTTCTTCGACTGGGACTTCGCCGGGCCGGTCACCCCGGACTCGGACGTGGCGTGGGTGGCCATCGCCTGGGTGCCGCTGTACGCCCGGCGCGCGGCGACGGCCGACGGATTCCGCGACGAGGCCGCCCGGCCGGAGCGGCTGCGCCTGTTCCTCGAGGAGTACGGCTGGCGCGGCGGCCCCGAGGAGATCGTCCGCGAGGCGCAGGCGCGCCTGCGCGTGCGGGCCGGCCAGATACGCAGATATGGCCGCGGCCCCGACGAGCTTTACGTCCAGCTGTACGAAGGCGGCGTCGCCGACGACCTCGACCAGGCGATTCAGGAGTTGTCCGAGTTTCCCTTGTAAAAAATTCTGTCCTGGAGAGAATGCAGTGAAGGAATCCGTCCGGACGTAAGGTGGGGCCATGCGAAGACGTCCTGTCATGGTGAAGCTCGAAGAGACGAGCATGCGCGTCGGCGCCGTCACCGCGTCGAATTCCGCCGGCAACTGACAGCGTGCGGGTGAGGTGTTTTCACCTCACCCGCACTCGGAGGACCACGTGACGGATTGGCGCCCCCGCCTGCGGGAAAGCGTGATCGTCCAGACCGAGGGCGACGAACTGCTCTTCCTCTGCACGGCGGACAGAACGGTGAAGAGATTCGCCGCCGACGCCTTTGTGAAACGGGTGATAACACTTCTGGACGGCACTCGCACATATGCCGAGATCGAGCGGTCCGTCGGTGACTCGCAGCCGCTCGGCGAGGTGCTGCAAATCCTCACGGAAGAGAAGCTGCTGAGCCGGGTCGGTCACCTCGAGGGGTCGTTCGCGCGGCTCGGCGACGATCGCGCCCAATTCTACGACCGCCAATTGCGGCTGCTCCAGGATTTCTGCGACCAGGGCCTCACCGACCTTTCCAGCGGCGTGCAGTTGCAGGAGCGTGTCGACCGCTCGACCGCGGTGGTGTGCGGGGTCGGCGGGCTCGGCGGCTGGGTCGCGCTCTCCCTGGCGAACGCGGGCGTCGGCACCATCCGCTTGTGCGACTTCGACCGGGTCGAGCCGTCGAACCTGACCCGGCAGACCCTGTTCTGCGTCGCCGACGTGGGAGCGTCCAAGGTCGAGGCGGCCGCGGCCAGGCTGCGGGCCGCCAATCCCTTCGTCACGGTCGAGACGTTCGACCGGCGCGTCACCTCCGCCGCCGACCTCGCCGACCTGGTGGACGGCGCGGACATCGTGATCAACGCGATCGACCTGCCCACGCCCAACGACACGTCCACCTGGGTCAGCGAGGCCTGCTGGCCGGACGTGCCGCACATCCTGGGCACCGGGTACGCGTACCACATCGGGGTGCTCGGCACGACGGTCCTGCCCGGGGAGACCGCGTGCTGGACCTGCGTCCGCGCCGAGACCTTCGCCGACCACGGGCGCGGCCGGATGGAGTCGCTGGTCGGCAAGAGGCAGAAGGCGGGCGCCATCGGGGCGCTGTGCGGGCTGGTCGGCACGATTCTGGCCTGGGAGGCGATCCGGGTCCTGACGGGGTTGCCCCCGGCGCTGAGCGGGCGGTGGAGCGAGGTGGACTTCTGGCCGCTGGAGATCCGCTCGCGGCCCATCCCGAAGCGGCCCGACTGCCCGAACTGCGGCGAACGGCTCTCTGCCGAGAAACGGGAAACAACGCCGTGAATCCGGGTCGAGAAACCTCGCCGAATGCCGGTCTTCATACGAGAATAGATTTCCATGGAGGTCGTCGGCGACGGAATGATTGCCCGGGCGTTCGTCAATTCACCGATGAAGATGGATGGCACGGTGGTGTTCGCCGCCGGGGTGTCGCGGTCGACCACCACCGAAGCGACGGAGTTTCACCGGGAAGCCGCTCTGCTCCATGAGGCGATGGGCGGCGCCCGCCGGCTCCTCTATTTCTCCACGGCGTCGGCACATCTCTACGGGAACGGCGACGGATCGCCGTGTTCGGAAGAGGACCCGGTTCATCCCACCACCGCGTACGGGCGCCACAAGGTGGAGATGGAGAAAGCGATACGGGCGTCCGGGGTGGACCATCTCATCCTCCGGGTGACGGAGGTCGTCGGACCGCACCAACGGCCGCACCAACTGCTGCCCGCACTGGTTTCCCAGGTCAACGACGGCGTGGTGACCGTCTACCGGGGCGCGCGCCGCGATCTCATCGACGTCGCGGACCTCGTGACCATCGCCGCCGAACTCCTCTCCGGCGGCCTTCGTCACGCGACGGTCAATATCGCCTCGGGCCATCCGGTGACCGCCGAGGAAATCGTCTCCTATCTGACGACATTGTCCGGCCGGGCCGTCACCAAGGTCTATGTGGACACCCCGGCCAACGACTACAACGTGTCGACGAAGAGAATGGCGCAGCACGCGCCGGCCACGGCCCGGATGGGTTTCTCGCCGACCTACTATCGAAGCGTCATCGACCGCTATTACCGTTTCTGAAGAAGCTCAGGCGTGCGCGGCGGCGTGAATGCCGTAGAGGTCCGCGTACATGCCGTTCCGGGTGAGCAGTTCGTCATGTCTGCCGCACTCCACCAGCTTTCCCGCCGCCATCACCAGAATGAGGTCGGCGTCGGCCACGGTGGAGAAACGGTGGGAGACGATGACGCTGATCGCCCCGTTCAGGGCCGCGAGTTCGCGGGAACGCCGCGCGTAGCGGCCGAAGATGGCGTGCTCGCTCGGTGCGTCCAGGGAGGCGGTGGGCTCGTCCAGGACGAACAGCAGGGGGCGGGCCCGTGCGCCGGAGCGGGCGAGCGCCACCTTCTGCCACTGGCCCTCCGACAGCTCGATCCCGCCGAAGCGGCGACCGAGCTCGGTGGCGGGGCCGTCGGGCAGGCGGGAGACCAGTTCTCCGGCGTCGGCGTCGCGCACCGTGGAGTTCAGATCGCCTCGGCCGCCCATCAGGACGGAGTCCTCGAAGGTGGTGCAGTAGCGGCCGAAGTCCTGGAAGGCGGCGCTCATCGAGGCCCGCCAGCCGGCGGTGTCCAGGGCCGACAGCTCCACGTCGTCGACGAGGATGCTGCCCGAGTCGGGGGCGTACATCTTCGCCAGGAGCTTGACCAGCGTGGTCTTGCCGGAACCGTACTCGCCGACCACCGCGACCACCGCTCCGGCGGGCAGGTGCACCGACAGGTCCTCGAGGACGGGCTCGGTGGTCCCGGGGTAGGTGAAGGACACGTTCCGCAGCTCGATCCCGCGCCGCAGCCGGACGGGCGGGGCCGCGTCGGCGGTGTCGCGGTGCGTCCGGGCGTACTCCATGAGCCACAGGTAGGGCCGCAGCAGCCGGCGGTACCCGCCGACCTGCATGGATCGGTGCAGCGCGTGCTCGACCACGTTGCGGAACTGGACGCCCATGGACACGGCCAGGATGATGTCCCCCGGGTGGCCCGCCGCGGTGACCAGGAAGATCGCCAGGGTGAAACCGGCGCCGAAGACCAGCCAGCCCGCCGACGACCAGCCGGCGGCGACCAGGGCGGCGCGGGCGCGTGAGCGCGTCACCCGGTCCCAGGCTTCGGCCTGCAGCTTGAGCGCCTCCGCCGCGGCGCCGTAGACGCGCAGCTCCTTCAGCGCGGCCGGGTTCACGCAGATGTCGTCGTACAGGTCCCGGTGGAGCCGCAGGTCTTCGGCCGACTCCAGGTCCTCTTCGGCGATCTTCTTGCGGCCGTGCCGCTCCATGGCCAGCTGTACGGCGGCGCACGGCAGCAGCGCGAGCAGCCAGGGGTTCACGCCGCCCAGCACCGCGAGCGCCACCAGCAGTCCGATCGTGGCGGCGACGGCCTGAAGGACCGCCCACGCCCAGTCCACCACCGCGCCGGACTGGCCGCGCAACGTGGTGACCCGGTCCAGGAACTCGGGCTCCTCCAGATGTCCCACCTGCGGCAGTTCGGCGCAGGCGCGCAGGATCCGGGGCTCCACCTCGGTCAGGCTGATCCGCTCCACCAGGTGGATGGTCCGCAGGTAGGCGATGTGCTCGACGCCGAGGTTGAGGGTGAGCACCAGCGCGGCGCCCAGCGCCGCCACGCCTATCGCGGTGGCGGTGCCCGCCTGGGTGGCCTCCACCAGCGCGCGCAGCGTGAGCCCCACCGCCGCGAACATGACCGTCGAGGCCACGTGCCAGCCGATCAGGAAGGCCGTCGCCCCGGGATGGCGTTGCCGGCACAGCACGATCAGCTCACGCCACAGGCGCGCGTACTCCCTCACGCGAGATCTCCTTCGTCCAGCCGGTCGTCGTATCCCTGGCTGAAGCGCTGGGCTTGAAGCGCGTACATGGTGGCGTACTGCCCGCCCTCGGCCATGAGCTCCTCGTGCGTCCCGGACTCGGTGATCCGGCCGCCGTCGAGCAGCACGATCCGGTCCGCCTGCCGTACCGTCGAGAGGCGGTGCGAGATCAGCACCACGCTGATCCCCTCGGTGATGTCCGGCAGCCGCTGGAAGAGATCGTGCTCGGTGCGGACGTCCAGGTGGGCCGTGGGCTCGTCCAGCACCAGGATCCTGGCCCCCCGGCGGGTGGCGTAGAGCGCGCGGGCGAGCGCGACCTGCTGCCACTGGCCGCCCGACAGGTCCACCCCCGCGGTACGGCTGCGCGACAGCGGCGTGTCGTACCCGCCGGACAATCGGCTCACCACCGGGACCAGCCCGGCGTCCCGGACGACGCCGGAGAGCAGATCGGGGTCGGCGGCCCCGAGGGCGATGTTGTCGCGCAGGGAGAGGGGGTACTTCAGGAAGTCCTGGAACACCACGCTCAGCCGGGACTGCCAGTCGGGGATGTCCGCGATGTCCGTCCCGTCGGCGAGGATCCTGCCCGAGTCGGGCCGGTACAGCCCGGCCAGCAGCTTGGTCAGCGTCGACTTGCCCGCGCCGTTGAGCCCGACCAGCGCCAGCGACTCCCCCGGCCTGATCTCCAGATCGACGCCGTTGAGCACCTGCCGGCCCGGGTAGCCGAAGCGTACGTTCTCGAAGCGCAGCAGCGGCGGCGGGCCCGCGGGGGTTTCGGCGTGCGCGCGCAGCGGGATCGGCGCGGGGTTGATCCGCTCCAGCTCACCGGCGGCCCGCCTGACCGGCCGGGCCCCTTCCAGGGAGATCACGTCGTCGGTCCTGATGGCCACGCTGAACACCGACCAGGCCGCGGTGACCACGGCCACCTCCAGCGCGATGCTGCCCTGGCCGGCCGCCGTGCCGAGGGCCACCCAGGTGAAGGCCACGGTGCATCCGGCCAGCGGGAGGAGCAGCGCCAGCCACAACTGGCGCAGCACCCGCCGATCGTCCTCCCACACGGGGTCCACGTGGGTGCGCATGTCACGCGTGTAGTGCCCGAGCAGCCATTCGCCCGCTCCGAAGACGCGCAGCTCGCGGCCCGCCGCCGGCGTGGTGGCGACCTCACCCCAGTACTTCCACCGCCGGTGGTACAGGACGCCCTCCACCCAGATCCGGAAATGCCGGACCCACTGGCGGCCGTGCATCATGCGGAAGCACACCGCCGGGATGACCGTCGCCGGCACCAGCCACCACGACCACCAGGCCAGCACCACCGCGGACGACGCCATCCCGACGGCATGGCCCACCAGCTCCAGCTGGCTCACGGCGCCGTCGCCCGACGTCCTGTCGACCCAGTCCCGCGGCTCCGCCGTGGTCGTCTTCACCCGGTCCTGGACGTCCTGCCTCTCGGCCACGTCCACGGTCGGCACGCCCATCACCAGGGCGGCGATCCGCGTGCGGTGCGCGCCGTCGATGCGGTCGGCCGCCAGCCGTCCCACGGGGAGCCGGAACGCCAGCGCCAGCTGCCCGGCCAGGACCACGCCGCTCATGAGCAGCACCGGCGCCAGCGCGGATCGGCCGTCCGCCGCCACCAGTTCCTGGACGGCGATCGCGATGCCCGCGGGCACCACCGCATCGATGAGAACCATCACGGTCAACGCGATGGACACCGCCGGGCCCGCGTAGCGGAAGAGCCTCAGCAGGTCCAGCCTTTCTCGCATGGGCATCCCTCAGGCAAGGCCGATGAAAACTTTCCATTCCCTCGCGAAATCTTGCGCAGCGTATGTCCGATTCCGCGGGTCGGTCAATGGAGCCTTCCCGTGCGGCCGGCACTCGCTCCATGTCCTTGACAAGGCTTCCGATGGCTCTTGACGATCAAAAAATGCTCACATACGCTCCGGCTAGCTTATCGGGGGCAGTCCGAAAGTTTCGGCAACTTGGGCTCTGCGATGGGCTGAATGCAGAGGAACAAGGTCCTTCGGTCCACGCGAAGCACGTGTCTGCGAGGGTGATCTGCGTCGATGCCGAATGTCTTCACCGCGCTCACTCACGAGCTCACGCTGACGGAGTGCGAACCGATCGCCGTCTCCTTCCAGGGCGATCGCGCCGGTGACGGGCCCCTGACCCTCGGCCAGCTGAACATCCTGCGGTGGCTGGACGGTTTTCCCGACGCGCACGGCTGGATGCGGTGGGCGCTGGAGCTGCCCGAGGGCACCGAGCTGGACGACGTCACCGAGACCTTCGCCGTTCTGCTGGCCCGTCATGAGGGGCTGCGCTCCACCTACGCGGCCGGCCCTCCCCCGGCCCAGCGGGTCGCCGCGGCGGGTGAGCTGATCATCCACCGCTTCGACGCCGGCGCCGGGCCGGTGGAGTCCGCCGCATTGGCGGCGGAGCTCGGAACCCTCCTGGACACACGCCCGCCGTACAGTCCCAAGACGCATCCGCTGCGCGTCGCCCTGGCCACGCGCGGCGGCAAGGTCCTCGCCGGCGTCATGGACCTCTCTCATCTGACCGCGGATTTCCTCGGCCTCGCCGTCTTCGGCCGCGAGTTCGCGCACCTGGTGCGCCACCCCGCGGAGCGTGAGATCGGGCAGGCCCGTCATCAGCCGCTGGACCAGGCCTGGGCCGAGCGGCGTCCGCCGTTGGCGCGCCGTACGGCGAGCGCTCTGGCGCTGTGGGAGAGCGTGCTGAACCGGGCGCCGCACCACCTCTACACGGCCGCCTCCACGGGCTCGCCGCGCGACTCGGTCGCCGCCGAACTGTGCTCGCAGGCGGCGGCGACGGCCTTGGCCGAGATAGAGGCGCGCGTCGGATTCGGCCGCCCGGCGATCGTCCTGGCCGCCATCTGCGCCGTGCTCTCCCAGCGCACCGGGCACTCCGCCGGTGACTTCCTGACGCTCTCCAGCAACCGGTACGACAGCCGTTCGGCGAACTACCTCGGGACTCTCGTGCAGTCGGCCCCCATGCGCGTCGACCTGGAATCCATGAGTTTCGACAGATGTGTCCACCAGGCCTGGCTGGCGACCGTGAAGGCGGGCAAGCACGGGATCTACGACGTCGAGAAACGCTCGCAGATCTCCGCACGAGCCGAGCACCGGCGAGGTGTCCGCTTCTGCTTCGAGCCCCTGTTCAACAATCTCGTGGTGGGCCGGCTCGACTCCCAGTCTCCGGAAGCGCCGGCCGAGACCGCTCTCACCTGGACACCGATGGTGGAGAGCGACGTCATGCTCAGGTTCGACCTGTTCGCCGCGGAGCAGACGCTCCGCCTGCGGCTGTGGACCGGCCACCTGGACCGGGTCCCCAGGGATGAGCTCGAACGGATCCTGCTGGCGATCGAGCACCTCCTCCTGTCGGCGGCCTCGGAGGATCTGAGCCGCCCGCGGATGGACGAGGTCACCGGGCTGGGCCCGCTTCCACGGGACGGCGACTGGCTGCCGGTCGACTCGTGCTGGATCCAGGTCGGCGAGGTGCAGCGACTCCTGGACGAGGTCCTCACGCCGCTCCCCGCCCAGGTCTTCCCCGAGGTCCGGGGTGAGCCGCTGGTGGCCTTCCTCGCCCGCGGCCCGCAGGTCCGATCCGCCGAGGAGGCGCACGCGCTCTGCATGGAGGGCCTGCGCCGCCGTCCCACCGCGATGACGCCCCGCCGCTACGTGCTCTGCGATCATGCCCCGGACGACGTGAGCGACCTGGACGCCTGGCTGGGCCGGCCCGTGGTCGCGGAAGGCGCGGGCCGTACGACAGGGCAGCCGGGATGACCGGCGTCGTCGGCCGGTGGATGCGCCACGTTCGGGCCCATCCCCAGGACATCGCGATCCACGGCAGGAAGCGGGTCGCCACCTACCACGACCTCGCGGTCCGGGCCTCGGGACACCTGGCGGAACTCGATACCGTCCCGGGCGGCGACCCGGTGCTCATCGCGTGTGCCGATCCGGTGGAGACCGTCGCCGCGACGCTCGCGGCCATGGCCTGCGGCCGCGTGTTCGCTCCGGTGGACGTACGAACGCCGCCCGCGCGGCTGGCCATGGCCATCGACGACCTGCGGCCGGGAGCCGTCGTCGTGGACCGGGCCGGGTCTCCGGTCCTGGCCGGAACCGGCAGGAAAGGGTTCCGGACCCTGGACGCCCGGGACGTACGAGACCACGCGGTGGATCCGGCACGATGGGACCCCGGCGAGCCAAACGGCCCCGGCTACGTCTACTTCACCTCGGGAACCACGGGCCGGCCGAAGGGGGTCGTGGGAAGCCTCCCGGCGATCACGCATTTCGTCACCTGGGAGATCGACCTCGTGGGCGCGGGCAGGGGGACGCGCGTCTCCTCGCTCACCTCCGCCGGATTCGACGCCTTCCTGCGCGACGCCTTCGTCCCGCTGTGCTCGGGCGGGACGATGGTCGTGGCCCCGCAGAGCGCCCGCAGCGGCCAGGGGCTCGCCCACTGGCTGGAGACCAACCGCGTGCAGATCCTCCACTGCGTCCCCACGGTTTTCCGCACCCTCCGAGCGGCGGACCTGACACCCGGGTCGCTGCGCGAGCTGCGCGCCGTCCTGCTGGCGGGAGAGCCGGTACGTCCCTCCGACGTCCGCTCCTGGCAGGAGCTCTTCGGGACGGAGAAGGAGCTGATCAACCTCTACGGCCCCACAGAGACCACGATGACCAAGCTCTTCCACCGGATCACCGCCGCGGACGCGACGGCGGACTCGGTCCCCGTCGGCGAACCCCTCCCAGGTGTGACGGTGCGGCTCCTGGAGTCGGGCGAGGTCGAGCTGCGCACGCCGTTCCCGCTCCACGGCTACCTCGGAGGACGGCAGGGCGGCTTCGACCCGTCCGATCCGCACCGGTTCCGGACGGGCGACCTCGGGCGGTTCCGGCCCGACGGCTCCCTGGAGCTCCTGGGCAGACGCGACGGGCAGGTCAAGGTGAACGGCGTGCGCGTCGAGCTCGACGACGTGGCGAACGTGCTCATGCGCTCCCCCGGGGTCCACGACGCCCACGTCGTCCTCGTGGATGAGAAGCTCTGCGCGTACGTGGTCGCCGATGACGGCCGCCACGAGCAGGAGGTGCTGCGCCATCTGCGCGAACATCTCCCGCCGGGCGTCGTTCCCACCGTGTTCGTGTGGCTCGACGAGCTGCCACGGACCTTGAGCGGGAAGGTCGACCGCCCGCGGCTGCCCCAGCCTCCGGAGAAGACCCGCGGAAGAGAAGGAGCCGATGCGTTTTAGCCTGTTCTACTTCGCCGACGACAGCACGCAACCTTCCGCCGACCGCTACGAGCTGCTCCTGGAGGGGGCACGCTACGCGGACGCGCACGGCTTCACGGCCGTGTGGACGCCGGAGCGGCACTTCCACGCGTTCGGCGGGCTCTATCCGAACTCCGCGGTGACCGGCGCGGCCGTCGCCGCGGTCACCGAACGCGTGGCCGTCCGCGCCGGCAGCGTGGTCGCCCCGCTGCATCACCCGATCCGCATCGCGGAGGACTGGGCCGTGGTCGACAACCTGTCCGGCGGGCGGGTGGGGGTGTCCTTCGCCTCCGGGTGGCACGCGGTGGACTTCGCCTTCAACCCCGACAGGTACGCCGACAGGACCCGCATCACCGTCGAGACGCTGGAACAGGTCCGCCGCTTGTGGCGGGGGGAGGAGGTGAGCGTCGTCACCGGGGTGGGCGAGGAACAGCGGGTCCGCATCTTCCCGCCTCCCGTCCAGCCGGAGCTCCCGGTCTGGCTGACGAGCTCCGGCAGCGTCGGGACGTTCCGCACGGCCGGCACCCTCGGCGTCGGCGTCCTGACCAACCTGCTCAGCCAGAGCGTCGACGAGCTGGCACTCAAGATCAAGGAATACCGCGCGGGACTCGACGGCAGGCCCGGCGACGTGGTGGTGATGCTGCACACCCACCTCGGGCCGCCGACCGACGCGGTGCGGGAGGCGCTGACGGCGTACGTCCGGAGTTCGGTCGGCCTGCACCTCGGTTCGAGCGCGGGCTCGGCGCGCGACGTCGACCCCGCCGCGCTCGGTCCCAAGGGCGTCGAGTTCATGACGCGCAGGGCCGTCAAACGGTTCTTCGACGAGGCGGGCCTGCTGGGCGAGCCGGCCGTCGCGGCGGAACGGGTCCGCCGGCTGGCGGCGATCGGTGTGGACGAGATCGCCTGCCTCATCGACTTCGGCCTGGAGACGTCCGCGGTCCTCGGGAGCCTGGACCTGCTGGGCAAGCTGCTGGACAGCGGTGATCACTGATGGACGCGCACACCAAGAGGCGCCTGCCCGAGGCCGAGGTCAGAGGGCTCGTCCAGCGCGCCCTCGGACGCCGCGCCGTCGCCGCGCGAGAGCTGGGAGCGGGTACGTTCGCCGCGCTGTGGCGCGTCCGGCTGGACGACGGTTCCGAGGTGGTCCTCAAGCTCAGCCCTCCCGGCGATGCCGGACTCCTCGCCTACGAGCGGGACATCATCCGGACGGAGGCGCTGTTCTACCCCCTCTCCGAGGGGGCCGGCGTCCCGCAGCCCCGGTTGCTCCACGCCTGCCTCGATGGCCCCGTACCGCATCTGATCATGACCGCGGTCGAGGGAGTCCCCTGGTGGGACGCGGCCGAGCGGCTGGCCGAGGAGGAGTCCCGGCAGTTGCGCTCCACGCTCGGGCAGTACGTCGCCGCGCTGCATCGCATCAAGGGGACGGAGTTCGGCTACCCGCATCTGCCCGGGATGAGGGCCGCCACCTGGCGGGAGGCCTTCCTGGCCATGGTCGACGGCCTCCTCGCCGACGCCGTCCGGTTCGACGCCGACCTTCCCTGGCCGGCCGACGAGATCGCGCGTGCCGTACGGGCCGACGCCGGCGCGCTCGACGAGGTCACCGAGCCCGCCCTGGTCCATTTCGACCTGTGGCCCGGCAACATCCTGCTGGACCTCGACCGCCGGCCGCCGCGCATCGCGGCGCTGATCGATCACGAACGGGCGTTCTGGGGGGATCCGCTGGCCGACTTCGTCTCCCTCGACGTGTACGGCCGCGCCGAGCACGACCCGGACCTGCTGCGGGGCTACCGGCAGGCCGGCGGACACCTCGAGCTCACCGGGAGCGCGCCAACCAGGCTCGCCCTCTACCGGACCTACCTCTACCTGATCATGATCATCGAGGAGAAGCCCCGGGGATTCGATGACGCCGACCGCCATGACCGCGTCGTGAAAAAGCTCCTCGAACAGCTCATCCGCTGAACCGCGCAGGGAGATGACCAAGGTGGAAAGAAAGCTGACGGAGAATCGATCCAGCAGGACGCTGACCCCGGCCGAGTTCGCCGACGTCCGGCGCAAGCTCACGGTGCGGTCGCGGACCAGGAGGGGGGTCGGAGCCGATCCCGGCTATGCGACCGACCTGCCCGGTGAGCTCAGCCTGCAGCTCACCTACTCCTGCAACCTGCGCTGCGACCACTGTTTCCAGTGGAACGACCAGGGCTTCCTGCGCGACTACAGCAGAGACCGGGTCACCGCCGAGCTGGACATCGAGGTGCTCGAACGGCTGCTCCGCGAGACGGACGCGACCAGGCCCAAGACCTGGCTGTGGGGCGGCGAGCCGCTGATGTACCGCCGCCTGCCCGAACTGGTCGAGCTCCTTCTCCGCTACCCCCGCAAGGTCAACATCTGCACGAACGGCCTGCTCATCGAGCGCAACCTGGAGCACCTGCTCAAGCTCGGCAGCAACCTCAACCTGACGGTCAGCCTCGACGGGCTCGAAGCCGACCACGAGGCGCTGCGCGGGCCCAGGTCGTTCTCCAGGACGGAACGCAACCTCAAGACCCTGCTCGACCTGCGCAGGAGCGGGGAGTACCAGGGCGAGGTCACCGTCAACTCCATGGTCAGCAACGCGACGGCAGGCCGCCTGTACGAGTTCATGGAGTGGGCCGAGGAGCTTGAACTCCACTCGGTCTTCTTCCAGCTGCCCTGGTGGATCACTCCCGAGGCCGCCGCGCGGATGGACGAGGTGTACGCGCGCGACTTCGCCTGGCTCAACCCGCCGCCCCCGCCCGGGCAGGCCACCTGGCACTCCTACACCTACCACCTCGAACCGGACAACATCCCCGTCCTGCTGGAGTCGATGAGAAGGCTCGCCGGACGCGTGTGGAAGCCCTGGATCCGCTACACGCCCGAGGTGACGCTCGATGACGTCACCGACTTCGCCCTCGGCCGCAGCCGTCTGGTCGCGGGCAAGTCCACCTGCCTGGCGGTCTCCAGCCGGTTGGAGGTGCACGCCGACGGCAAGGTCAGCTCGTGCAAGTTCTTCCCCGAGTTCATCGTCGGGGACATCAGGGACGGGACGCTGGAGGAGGTCTGGCACAGCCCCGCCTTCCGCCGGGTGCGCACCACGCTGCGCGCTACGGGCCTGATGCCCGTCTGCTCGAAGTGCTCATCGCTCTACGAAAACGGAGTGTGAACGAGATGGACGACCTCCTGCCGCAGATCAAGTCGATGCTGGCCGAGGCCCTGGGCGACGACTGGGCCGCGGAGGAGCTCGGCGACGACGCGGACATCATCCGCGAGCTGGGCATGGACTCCATCCAGTTGATCAACTTCCTGTTCATGGTCGAGGAGAGGTTCAACGTGGAGCTCGACTTCGACCGGCTGGACATCGAAGGGCTGTACTCCATCCGCGCCTTCTGCGGTTTCGTCCTGTCGCATGTCAACGCCCTGGCATGATCGCGATCCTGACGGGCGGCCCGGGGCTCGGCGCCCACGTCACCGGCCTGCTGCTCAGGCGGCGGCTCAAGGAGCTCGGGGCGTCCGGCGAGGTCTTCCTGGCCGAGGCGTTCTGGCAGCCCGAACGGCGCGACAGGATCTCCGCGAGCAAGGAGGCGTACCAGCGGGACTTCCGTCTAGCCCGGGTCGGCCAGCGCCTTTTCCGCAACCTGTCGGACGCCTTCGACCCGATGCTGATCGAATCGGCGAAGAAGCGCTGGCATGATGGCGCGGTCCACCGTTTCGTCGTCTTCAGCGGTCTCTGGCTGCCCGTCGTGGAGAGTTACGCGGAGGAGTTCGGGGCCGTACCCGTTGACGTGTGCCACGCCGACTCGGCCAACTCGCCGTCCTTCGCCCGCCGGGCCGAGTCGCTGGACAGGCATCGGGAGGTGTGGCTGTTCGACTCCGCCGGCAACGACATCCCCTGGACGATCAGGGCCACCACCGAGCCGCCGCTGCGCTGGGAGGATCGGGACAGGCGTGTCCTGGCGCACGGCGGCGGCTGGTCGATGGGCACGTACCTGGAGCGGGCCGCCGAGCTGAACGCCGCAGGCCTTCCCCTCGACCTCGTGGTGCGCGACGTCGGCGAGGCCCCCGACCTGGCTCCCGGCTCGCGTCGCTTCATGATGGATCCGTCCTGGAATCCCTGGCACGACGACGGCTTCCCGCCCTTCGGCGAGATCGTCGCCGACGCGCCCCCCGTGTACGAGCAGGCCGAGGACCATCACCAGGCACTCGACCTGACCAGGCACGCCGTGGCGATCATGGCCAAGCTGGGCGGAGGCACGATCCTCGACGCGTTCACCGCGGCGACGCCGATCATCTGCCTGGAGGGGTACGGCGAGCACGAGGATCGTAACGTGCAGTTCTGCGTTGACCTGGGCATCGGCATCACGTTCGAGGCGTGGCGGGACACCGGCTTCTCGCTGGAACCGCTCGCGCGGATGCACCGCCGCCTGCTCGACCTGCACGACCGGCCCCGTGATTACGCGCGGGAGCTGGCGGCGGTTGCCAGCTGATCGCCGTGCTCGCTCCCCCGTCACGAGCCGCCCAGCATTACCTCGGGCAGCTCCGGGGGCCGCTGTCCTGCCCGGCTCCGACGACGGTGACCTGGCCGGCAGGGATTTCCGGTGCCATGGCGGCGGCTGTGCACACGATCTGGTCGATGGCCAGCGCGGGCAGTTGGCCGGGCGGGGTGGACAGGGTCACCACCAGGTGGCCGCCGGGTTCGGCGGTCATCGAGAACGGGCCGGCTTCGGGTGGGACGTCGGTGGTGAGCCCCCGGGTTCGTTCTCGCGGGGTGGGTCCGGCTGCCAGCAGCGCGAGCGCGTCGGCTGGGGACAGTCGGTAGCCGGGTCGCGTCACCGTGCTGAGCCGGCCGTTCTTGACCAGGTAGAGGGTGACCTTCAGGGGTGGTGCGACGGGTCCGCTGGGCGGGTCGCCGGCGGGGATGGCGTCGCTGGGTTGCACGCCGCAGCCGGCCGCGAGTGTCAGCAGGGCCGCGGCGAGCAGGTGGCGGGTGGGTCTGGCCGTCATTCGGGGCCCCCGTCGGGAGCGTCCGCCCGGCGTGGCAGGCGCAGGGTGAAGAGGGCGCCGCCGTCCGGGGCGTTGGTGACGGTGAGGTCGCCTTGGTGCAGGCGGGCGTTCTCCCGTGCGATGGCCAGGCCGAGGCCGCTGCCTTCGGATCTGGTCCGGGCGGCGCTGGCCTTGTAGAAGCGGTCGAACACGTGTGGCAGCACCGCCTCGTCCAGGCCGGGTCCGTGGTCGCGGACCTGGAAGGTGATCCAGTGCGGGTCGGCGGTCAGGTGTAGCGTCACGGGTGGTTGGCCGTGGCGTAGGGCGTTGCCGACCAGGTTGGCGAGGATGACGTCGACGCGGCGTGGGTCCAGTCGGGTGGTCACGGCGGGTGGGAGGTCGGTGTGGACCTGTTCGGTCCAGCCTCGGACGCGCAGGGTGGCGGAGACGAGTTCGGCCACGTCGACCTCGTTCAGTGCGAGGGCGGCGACGCCGGAGTCGAATCGGCTGATCTCGATGAGGTCGTTGACCAGGGCGGTGAGGTTGAGGGTTTCCTGGCTGACCAGCCGGGCGGCTCTGCCGGCGGGCTCGGGCAGCCGGGCGGCTTCTTCGTCCAGGATGTCGGCGACGGCGGTGAGTGCGGCCAGGGGGGTGCGTAGTTCGTGGGAGACGTCGGCGACGAATCGGCGGGCGTCGGCCTCCATTTCGCGTAGTTGTTTGACGTGTCGTTCGAGTTCGGCGGCGGTGTTGTTGAAGGTGTGTGCGACTTCGGCCAGTTCGTCGGAGCCGTGGACCGTGATTCTGGTCCGTAGTTCGCCTTGGCCCAGCAGGCGTGCCGCCCGGCCGAGTTCGCGTACCGGGCGTAGCACGCCGCGGGTGGCCAGCGATGCCAGGACGACCGCGAACGCCAGGGCGGCCACGCCGATGAGCCAGGCACGTACGGCGAGCTCGTCGATGCTGCGCTGTTCGGCGATCAGGCTACGCGCAGCGTAGACCTCGATGCCGGAGACCCGCGTCGTGCGGTCCCCCTCGACGACCAGCAACGGCGTGCCGATGATCAGCCAGGGCACGCCCTCCCGCACCACGCGTTGCCAAGCGATGTTGCCGTCGGCCACCATCTGCCGCAACTTTGGTGAGATCACCCCGAGTTCCGAGGCCAGCACCCTCCCGCCCGGCCTCAAGCGCCCCGGCGGGGCGACCGGCGAGTACATCTCGCGGTAGACGGCGACCGCGAACTCCACGCCGTTCTGGTCGGGCACGGCGGTGGCGATGTCGTCGAGCTCGTCGGGGCCCGGCGCCGGAGTCCGCAACGGGTAGAGCGCCTGCAGGCGGCTCCTCATCGCCTGCACCGTGGCATCCTGGGTCCGCTGCAGGATGTCGTTGCGGGCCTGGACGTAGAGCCCGCCGGCCACCGCCGCCGCGGTGACCACGCACAGCAGTGCGAATGCCAGCAGCAGCCGGGTTTGCAGCCCCAGGCTCGGCCGAGTCGTCACCGGCCGCTTCACACCGGCCCGAACCGGTACCCGAACCCACGCACCGTCTGCACATAGACAGGCGCCGCCGAGTCGTCCTCGATCTTCGCGCG
>NZ_JBEXMW010000010.1:0-479930 GCF_040610775.1 Nonomuraea sp. NPDC003709
AGATGCAGTACCGCCCCAAGCTCTTAGACGCCTTCCTGGCACACACCGGCCTGATCACAGACCTGAGATCGAGATGACACCCCGAACTTTCATTTCTGTGATGCAGGACATCGCGGCGGAGGACGAGCACGACTCCCAGGCCGGGTTCCGGACCGCCTCGGAGTACAGCATGAAGCCCAACTTGCAGGACAGCTGGCGGGAGTTCACCGAGGACATCTTGCAGCCGCTGTTCGACTTCCTCAGCGAGCGCGTCGGCGCTGAGAGCAGCATCCTGCACACCCTGCAGCGCTATCGGACTCGCATCGAGTGGTTCGATCGCGAAGAACTGCACGCGCGATACACGGCGGACACCCGCAACGGTGAGGAGATCTACAATCTCGACCTTCAACGCTTTCTGTTCCTCGAGGGCGATCACATCACGCATGCCAAGCCGCGATCAGCCTCTGGTGAAGCGGACCTGATCGGCGACCTCGACGGTCGCGAGCCCTTGATCTGCGACGGAAAGATCTTCGACGGTGACGGGCGGGGCAAGTCCTACCTCATCAAGGGCCTGCACCAGATCATCAAGTACGCCCACGACTACGGGGAGCGCACCGCCTACCTCGTCGTCTACAACGTCACCGACAAGCTCCTAGACTTCCCTACCGACGGCACCCCCGGCGCCTGGCCGCCGTTCACCGAACTAGCCAGTGTCCGGGTGTATTTCATCCACGTCCGTGTCCTGCCGCCGACCACCACCGCCAGTAAGGCCGGTAAGGCTACCCGCGTCGTCATCGCCCGTGACGACCTCACCAACCCCGACAGCACCTGAACGCCCCCCGCCAAACGGTGCGACTGGGGCAGTTGGCAGCGCAGAGCCAGCCAGTCCATCGCGCCATGTGGTTGTGCGTCTCACAGTGACCGGTCGCGCCAGATACCGATCCCAGAATCACGCTTATCGCGCAGACAAAGTCATGTTGTGGGCTTTAGGCCGGATCTACACCACCCGACGGGACGTAGCCAGCGCACAGGCGGCTCCTCTACGCGCCGTCCCGGGTTCCATCGCCGCTCTGATGCGAATCGCCGACCTGAACTCACCGAGGCGAGACTGGCCCGGTGGAGCCCTTCACGAATACTCGCATGCCACTTGAACTGCACGGATGGAGTTTCGACAGGCGCACCATCCACGGTCTGTCCGCGCCATAGCCACTTCCCACCTTGTACGTACGGCCGGAGCTTTCGGGTTCGAGCGATATCCACTTGGTCGGACTCGTCCCAGATGTGCCATCCATGGTTACCATTCAAGCGTCCAGTCGTCTTTCCCGGGTCAGGCCGTCATGCCGACGAAAGATGAGGTAGAGACCGCTCGCCGACAGATCGAGCGTCTTTCCGATCAGTGCGAGGCGGATTTACGCGAGCTCATCCGCCTCGCCGAGGGTGGTGCGCTGAAAGGGCCGGAGGGCGACAAACTCTCCGCCGATATCCGCCAGTGGGAGCGCGACACCAAGAACTACTTCCGGGCGGCCCTGGACACGCTCCACAACCTTCCCGCGTCCGAGGTGTCTCCATGAGTCCTCGCGTGGGTATCAACCCTGAACTCATGACCAAGGTCATAGCCATGCTCAAGCGCACGGGACCGGAGTTCCGGGAGTCCAGCCGCCAGGTCGAAAGCGCGCTCGGCCGTCTCGGCGTCGAGTTCTGGACCTCGCCCGCGCTGCGCAGGGTCGCCGACCAAATGAGCGAGAAGCCACCGGACCTTCAAGGTCGCCTGGACCTGATCCTCGCCACCCCCGACGCGGAGCTCGAGCGCGACGGCATCATCTGGGCGGACGGCGCGGACTGGCAGTCCAGCACCACGGAAGGCGCCGCTCTCGCCCAGGCGGTGGCGGCGAAAGTCCGTGCGCAGGCCAAATCCGGGACCTTCGACGCCCAGACGATCGCCGAACTTGAGAAACACAAGAACGATCCTCTCTTCGCGGCCGCGTTCGCCAAGGAGATCCCGCCTGATGAGCTCAAGCGATTGATCTCCCGCATGTTCAGAACAGATCTTCCCCCCGCCGGCCGCCCGGATGAGAAGGACCTGGGCACGGAGAAAAAGGTCGCCGGGCTGTTCAGCACCATCCTGGGCACCGCCTCCCGGGCCAGGAAGCTGCCCAATAACTACGCCGATGAACTGCTCAAGGACCTGGACGACCCGCAGAGCGCCTTCGCCATCGGCAAGCTCCTCGGCAAGGGGAAGTTCGACCACGCGTTCATGCTCGATGTGGTGAAGCGGGTCTACGACTTCGACGTGGCTCACCCGCAGGCGCGGGCAAGAGAGCCGGAGTTGCCGCTTCCCGGCCAGGACAAGGTTCGGCATGCCCCCGACGTGAGCCCCATGAGCACGGTGCTGAGTGCTCTGATCCATCATCCGAAGGTGGCCCAGGATTTCTTCACCGACCCCCAGCGGAGGCCGCTGGCCTACCTGATGCGCGAGCGGCGGTGGGGGCCGGAGAGCGACAACCTGCTCGGCGCGGCCCTCTACGAGGCGTCAACGAAGTTCCGGGACCACGGCATGCCCCGGGAGCAGTCGAGCGGATACAAGGCCGCGCTCATCACCTCATGGGCGAGCCATTACTGGGCCGAGGAGAAGGTGCAGCAGAACCTGCCGAACACCCGGATCTGGGCCGCCTCCATCCACGCCAACTACATCAGCGACGTTCACCGGGCCTACCAGGCGCCGCCGACCACGGAAATAGGCGTGGACGCCGCCTACGATCCCGACAAGTCCCTGTCCGGTGTACAGCCCTATGGCGCCGTCTTCAACAAGGACGAACTGAAGAAGGCCATGACGTGGGCGTTCAAGGACAACGACGCGTTCATGACCGTGGCGGCGGCCCACGCGCAGTACTCGGTGAAGGTCCTGGACGAGACGGCGTCCGAGCTGGCCGGGGAGGTCAGAGCCGAGTTCGCGGCATGGCATAAGTCGCATCCCGACGCGACCAAGAAGCAGATCGACGAGAAGCGGCAGGACATCCTCGAGAAGAAGATGGGAGGCGGCGGCGGGGCTTTCGAGTTCCAGGGCGCGGTGAACGACCTCAGCGAGACGACGTACGCGATCACGGATGCCGCGAACATCGCCAAGATCGAGGAGGCCAAGAAGAACGACGAGCGATACGCGGCGTTCAAGAACATGGTGACAAAGATCATCGACCTGGCTCCGGGACCGCAGGGCAAGTTCGTCGGCCTGCTGGTGGACGAAGCGAAGGATCACATCTACGGAAAATTCACCTCCAACTCAGAGGACAAGGCAAAAGTAGCGGCCGGGAACGCGATCGAGGACGCCAAGGTCATGTTCCGGGATGCCACCGCGGCAGCCATGATGCGGCACGGACTTTTCGGTGACGGATCGGCACCAGCACCAACTCATCCATACGCTTCCAAGCAGTTCCCAAAGGGCTCTCCCGGCGACTTCCTGGTAAATGGGGAGATCATGTCAAAGGATGAAATGAGCGCAGACCAAAGAAGGGCCTACCGTGAATGGCTCTATCTGAACGATGATACGAAACGTGTCTTCTATGGCGCAAATTCCGCCATAACCCGAGACTCTTGATCCACAACAGAGGCCCCCCATGAGCCAAACCTCCTTCAGCACGAGGAGAAGCCTGTTACCGCCCACGGCATTACTTCTTGCGGCAGGCCTGCTGACTGCCTGCTCGGCCTCTCCATCATCGCCTCCCTCACCCACACCGGACACGCGGCCGCTCGGCGATGTCACCACTGCGCCCAAGGAATGTGGCCTGGTCTCGAAGCAGTCCATCGAGCGCGCCACCGGCCTCGGCGATTTCACTGTCGAGAAGTACATGTCCGACGATGGCAAGTACCTCGATTCCTGTTACATCTACACCAAACCCCGCAACAAAAGCGGCTATCGCCTCAGAATCGAGATAGATACGTCACCACTCCCGCTAAGCAATATTGAGCAAATCAAAGCATCCAGTGATGGAGTCGACCTGCCCGCCGACGCCGGGCCCGGATTCACCTTCACCCTCGTGGAGTCCGGGGTAAAATACGAGAGCGCCGGCTGGGCATGGGCGCGGGACGGCAGCAGCATGCTCACCGTGACGCTCGCCGAGACCCCGTCGAACAGGGATCCGCAGAAGGACGCCGCCGAGTTCATTCGTCAGCTCAGGCCCATCGTTCTCGACACGGACAGAGCATCGACGCGGGCTTCCGGCCGACGCCAGTGATGGGCTCACGCGTACACAGTCGATCGAAGGCCGAGACTACCGACTGCCTCACCAGCAGGGCGACAACCAGCTTGGCCACTTCCACCGACTCTCGGACGGAGGTATCTACCTCCACCTCATAGCAACCAGGCGCATGGAGCGGCTCATCAAACGACGGTATCGAATTCCTGCCAGTCCGCCCTGATATCCATTCACGCCGGTGATTGAGCAGGCTTTTTGGCCTCTAAGGGTTGCCCGGCCATGGTGTCACGGAGGCATCGAGCGGGCGGATGCCGTGTGGCGACTGTGCAGGGAGCCGACAGGGCGAATCATTCAGGCATACCGAGCGCGGCGTCTCGTGGCGGGAACACCGACATGACGCGGGGCAGGAAGTGAAAGGGCCCCGGTCGGGCCGGGGCCGAAAGCAGATACATGTAGGCTATTCGTCCAGAGCCTCGTTGATCTTGCCATTGATGTGCTCTTGCTGACCGTCCACGCATTTCGCGTAAACCCGCAGCAGGACATCCACGCTATGGCCGGCGCGCTTGGCGACTTCGACGGCCGGGACGCCCACGTTCAACCAAAGAGAAACTGCCGCGTGCCGCAGATCGTACGGTCGAGCAGCCAAAGAAGAGGCGAACTGCGCGGGGGTGAGCGCGAGTTTGCGAGCTTCCTGCCAGACGTAGGAATGCGCCGAACTGGAGTAGGTGCCACCGGTGCCTGTGTGGAAAACTCTGCCGTCCGCGGCGGTACCGTACTCGGTGATGTGCTCGCGAAGCATGGCGACCAGGACGGGCGGGATGGGGATCTCTCGTGTTTCCCTGTCCGCACGGTGCTTCAGGTTGCGCGACTCGTGGGTCTCGCCGGAGTTGGTCCAGCGCTTCGTTCCCTGGGGCCGCGCCTTTTCCAGGACGATCAGGCCCCAGCCCGCGTCCGGCAACGTGCAGTTGGCCAGCCGCAGGTCCGCCGCTTCCTCCGGCCGAAGCGCGGCGTAGTAGACGCATGCGAACAGCGTCTTGAGCCGAGGGCCGCGCTTGCGGCCTACCTTGGGCACTGCGTCGAGGAGTTGCCGTGCTTGGGCGGGGTTGACCACCGTGCGGGGATCAACGAGTGCTACAGGCTTGGGTACTCTCCTTTTGATCTTGTCCAGCGGGTTGCTGTTGAACAGTCGCTCCTCGACTGCATGCTCCAGCAGGTGATGCAGGATGGCGCGCTTGCGCCGTACCGTGTTGGCTGCCGCCGGCGTACCGGAGAAGGTGATCGAGATGGCGTCGAGGGCCTTGCGAAGAACCTGTGCTTCTTCCAAGGCCGTCAGCGGTAGAGAGGTCCTCTCCAACCAGCTCAAAGCCACGGCCTGTGCCGGTGTCAGGTCGGCCCGCCGCTTCTCCGGGAGCAGCGCGTGGATCCGGAGAACCTCCCTGAGTTCCCCAGCGGTGGGACGGTGCGGTGCATCGATGACCAGCGCAGGGACGAGAGACAGCAGTGCGTACGCGTCTGTCTCTCGAGTTCGAGGCGCTGTCGAGTTCCAGCGCCGAAGGACGTACGCCTGAGCGAACTGCAGGACGGACGGCCCGGAGGATTGCCGCGCGCGCTTCGACACTGGGAGACCGGTGGCGAGGTCGAACTCCTCCCCCACCTTGGTCGCCTGCCGCAAGTCGGACATGAAGGCGTTGGCCAGGCCCTTGGTCCGGAAGCTCTTCGACCTCTCCTTGCCGGCCACTCGCCAGCGAGCGATGTAGGTGGGTGCACTTCTATTGGAGCGCTGCTGAACGCAGCCCAGTTTCACGTCGTACGTGGTGCTCACCTCGACTCCCGCCGTGAGTCGAGCCAGGCCATGAGATCGCTCCGCCAGACGCGGAGTTCGAGGTTGGGCAGTTGGAGGCAGACCGGTGCCCGGCCAAGCTGACGCCAGCGGTAGAACGTGCGGCGGGACACACCGCCCAGCTCTTTGAGGACCTGAGGAACGGTCAGCAACTCGTCATGCCTGGTCATCGACCAACTCCCGTGTTTGGATCGCAGATACCGGTGCAACCGCTGTCCGCAGGGCCGGATAGCGTACGGACACGTCGGATCTTGCAGTGGACGCCGTGTGCGCTGTCCGGCTCATGGGTGGTGTTGTCGTGGCGCAGGAGCCCGCTTGGGGTGCGATTGGGGCGCTTCACACTGCCACGTAGGTGAATGCGTCGACGGGGCCCGCCGATTCTGCGGATGTGGCTGGCCCAGCAGTCGTCAGTCCGGCCGTTGAGCCGGTCCGTCGTCTCCATGGCGGCGCGGGAATGGGCAAGGTTCTCCAAGGTACGCGTCTTTCCTCTCCAGTGATCTACTCTGGCCTCGACCCGTCGGGTGTCCTGACGGACGTATGGCCCCGTGATCACCCGCGTGGTAGCGATCGCCGGACGGCCGAGGCACGGGCTATGGACCCTCACCTCTGGCCGCGTCGTCAAGTCCAGCGATTTGGTGCGCTCACGTGTCACGGCAGCTCAGCGCTGATCCAACCGTCGGGCGGATAAGCGGCGAGGAGTGGGATATCGGCGGCTTGCGGAAGATCAGCAGATCTTCGCGCGCGGTGGCATGGATCGGCAGTCCACGCACCCAACCCATACATGCTTCGACCAGTTCGAAGAACTGGAGCTGGGACGTGACATCCTGCGCCGGGCGGCCAAATATTTAGCCGGCGAGACCAACTGGTCAGCGCTTCCAGTTCGTCGTCGACCACGCGGGCGCCTGCGGCGGCAAGCGGCAGGCGCACATGCGCAGAGCGCCGCCTCAACATGAATGGACGCCACCGCCAGGATCGGTTGACCTGAGCAACGGCAACTCTCCCCAGCCCGGAGCGGCTCGCAATGACGCTGGATCGATGGCCTTGTGAAGCACCGCCCAAATGTTGATCAAGCCATGTCGCCAGGGATGCTGGGCTGCGGGCCCCAGACACGCAGGAGGTTCACAGTAGCTCCGTTCTGATCTCCTCACACGGAACGGATAGCCCATGCTCCGTCGCATCGCCCTGTCAGCCGCCGCTCTCGCCGTCCTGCTGGCTCCTTCGCCGGCCAAGGCCCAGACCTCGGACGGCTGGCATGATGACGCCGGCTGGGGATCGGTCAGCGTCTCTGCCGACCGCCACCGCATCACCGTCTGTGACCTAAGCAACGACGGCCGTGCCGTCCGGGTCGAATACGCCACCTCCTACCTGCAGACATGGACCATCGTCGACTCCAACGGCGCCCGCTGGGGCTGCAAAACCGACTCCACCTTCTTCAGCCGCATCACCGCCTTCAAGCTCTGCGAAGGTCGTAAATACGGCTTTTGCCGCCCCTCCACCTGGATCTCACGATCCGGCCTTGGGTAAGCCGGGCCAGTCTGCAATCTTGCGCAAGCGGCCGGGCAGTCTATGCGCTCCTTCTTCGGCGTCGTCCTGCCACGATCTGCGCGGCCGTCAGCCCGCACACGTGTTCTACATACCATCGGCGGCTGTTTGCGGCTTTCCGGCCATCCCAATCCTTGAGGTCCTGATTTGAGATATTGAGAGGGGCCGCCACTTTGATCGGCCGGTAGGTGGCACGCCAGATCTGCGGGTCACGCTCATAGGTGGGGTTCCAGTACGTGTAGTCGCCGCCAACGACCGCCTCGGGATCGAGATCGATGCGGAGACCACCGCGATCGAACAGGTACACCTTGATCACGTCCCTGCCGCACTCGCGGCAGCACGCTCGTCGGGCGCTCATGTCGCGTTACCAGCGTGCGCGGGGTGCGCTCCCAACAGGTGAAAATCCGACCGCATCATGGAGGAGTGCGGCGGCACTTGGCGGCGTGTGGGCCATATCACTGCCGCGCCTGCCACGGGTCCGGGGCCGAAGGAGGCGCATCTCCGGTCCGAGGGTTCGTCCTGCCCTAGATCGCCACGCCCAGCTTGCTCGGCGCATTGCACGGCACGAGTGGCGTGCCGGCGTTGAGGTTGCTCATGTCTCGCACCGCAGCCGCGTCCCCCACATCGCTGATCGATGCGTACGCCAGGACGGTGCCGTTGACTTACGGGGGCCCCTCCGAGCCTGTAGGTGTGCGGGCTATTGATCCTCTTGCCGTGGTCATTGACCATGAGCGATGTCCCTGCCGACACACCTGTGAGGTTGGTCTGCCAGACCGTGGAGGGCCTGGCAGCCTGCAGTCCCCCGCCCGCCGTCGGCGATACCTGCCGCTTGGAGTTGGGAAGGCTCAACGGGACCATCGACTCTCGCGTGGCCTGTCGCAGACGCGTCTTCCCCCAGTACAGCCCACACATTGCGGCGTCCGGCATTGCAGGTGTAGGTGCCCCAGGCAGAGGCGTACTCCGCCACGATGCCCAGGCCGCGACCTGTCTCCGAGGTGAAGGCAGGCGAATGCGGCTGCGGCAAGGGGGACATGTCCAGGGTGCCGGGATCGATGACCTCCAGCAGGAGGAAGCGGCGGCCGCGGCTGACGCGTAGCACTACCGACTCACGCCCCAGGCCGTGTGCCGGGTGGATGACGGCGTTGGTGAGCAGTTCGCTGGCCACCTGGAGGAGCGAAGGGAGCAACAGATCGTCCTTGCCAATCCACTGGGTGAGGACATGTCGCCCCTGGCGAGGTGCCCTCGCGTTACGAGGCAGGCTGATCTGCGAAATCAGGATCATCGCTGTCGGCGGGCGAGATTCCTGCACCGGCACGGGCGCGGTTTCCGTTGGCATGGATATCACCGACCATCTCGGGGGCTTGGCCTCAAGGTCCACAAGATCGGCTCTTCTTGTGAACCCGAGTTCGCCTGGTTCGTTGAAGACACTCCCCAGACTGGCCCCCGCCAGTTACTTTGAGTAGTCAACAGGCGACACAGTTGCTTCACACATCGGGTTCACGGATGTGTGTGTACTTGTGAACGTGAGGGTGATGCGTCCATGGCCGCAAGCGAACTCGACCCAGGAGCCAGTCCTCTCGCTCTCTTCGGGGCCGAACTGAGGAGGCTGCGGGACGAAAGAGGCGTAACGCAAGAAGAGATCGCGGACTACGCCCATGTCAGCAAGAGCCTGGTCAGCCAGATCGAGAACGCCAAGCGCACACCGCAGCGAGACTTCACCGAGCAGGTAGAGAGCCTTCTCGGCCTCAAGGGAGACCTGCTCCGCCTCTTGCCCCTCGTAATCAAGACAGGACCGACCTGGTTCCGCCAGTGGCCAAAGATCGAGGCCAACGCGCATACCCTGCGGACGTGGCAACCCCTCGTGGTTCCCGGACTGCTTCAGACGCGCAACTACGCTCGCGCGATCCTGAGCGGGCAGCCGGGCATCAGCAACGAACGCGTCGACGAAGAAGCTGAGGCGCGCCTCGCCAGGCAGGTGGTGTTCGACCGTCCCGAGCCACCCATGTACGCGGCGGTCATCGACGAAGGAGTCCTCCTGCGCCCCATTGGAGGAGCCGGGGTGATGCGACAGCAGCTCGACCACCTCCTCGAACTGCTGGCTCACCCCTGCATCACCCTGCAGATCGTTCCGATGACCGCCGTACCCACGATCGGCCTGTTGGGCGGATTCGTCATCGCCCAACTCCTCCAGGGACCAGACGCCGTGTACTTGGACTCAGCCGCGGACGGCGAGGTAACAGATCGCGTGGACCGCGTGCGCACCGTTAGTGTCAGATTCGACGCCATCCGGTCATATGCCCGACCGGTCAATGAGACCGCAGACGCGATACGCGAGAAGATGGTGATGTATGAACGTGACTGACGAGCTGGCTGCCGAGCTGGAGACAGCGCAGTGGCGTAAGTCCTCCTTCAGCGGCGCCAATGGTGGCGACTGCATCGAGGTGGCCCAGCTGAGCGGCGACCACTTCGGCATCCGAGACACCGAACAACCCGACGACGTGCAGCCGTGGATCGTGCGCGGGAGTGTCTTGCGCGCCTTCGTGGCCGGCGCCAAGGCTGGCGAATTCGACTTCTAGCCCAATCGAGGAGGAGGGCGAGATCACCTCACCCTCCTCTCCCACCTCCGGACAGGCGCTTGGCCATAACCGCGGTCGTGCTACGGGGGAATCTGCCCTTGGCGACTTTGAGCTCCTTGCTCGCCGCCTTATCAGGGTCTTTCGCTATCGGGGGTTATCCGTCCTCGCGTGCAGGGCGGCTCTCGCTGCCGCCCTCGTTCATGTGGTCGAGTAGCGCCCGCAGCCCGCGCACCGGCACCGCGTACCGGCCACCGATACGCAGCACCCGGCACGGAAACCCACCTGCCTTCGCGAGGCGGTATGCCTTGGTGCGGCCCATGCCGAGCAGCCGCCCGGCCGCAAGCAAGCTGATCACCTCCGGCTCCTGCTGTGCCGGGTGGCTGGTTGGGGTTGTGCTGGTCATGCATCGCCTCCATGAGCATTTGATGAACAAGGACATGCGGGTCGCGTGGACCGCACGTTCCTGGCGGGCTGTGGTGGGCGCCACGCCCCAAACCCGGGCCCGGGCTGGCCCAGGGGCGCGGGGGTGGGACCGCCGTTCATCGACGGGCGGCCACAGCCCCGGTTCGGGGTTCGGTACCGCGGCGGATGGGTGGGTGGCAGGCGGTATCGACGCCACCTCCATGGCGTGCGTCCAGCGAAATCCGCAGGTCTACGACCGCGCCCCAGCGCCCGGCCCGAAGCCAGGCCGGGGACCAGGGCTACGCGGGGCTACTCCAGCTCGTGGACGGTTGCCAGTGCAGAGCCAGGATCGAGCTGGGCCAGCAGCTGAGACCGGCGAAACACGAGCAGGTCTTCATGCGCGACTGCGTGGATCGGCAGCCCGCGCGCCCATCCCTTGCGCGCCTCGTGGAGCTGGAAGAATGACGCCCGGTTGAGGAGCTGGCCGTCGCCGAGCCCGCACAGCAGGCAGACGATCCGATCCACGAACTCCAGCCCGTTCTCACGAGCAAGAGACTGTACGTGGCCGGGTAGGTTGACCAGTTCGCCGCGTATCCGGTACGGCCGCACCGTGATTGCCACCACGCCGCCCGGCCGCAGCAGTGTCACGCATCCGGCCAGGATGCGGCCGAACCCGTCGAGGAGTTGCGGGAGCTGCTGGTGGGCGAGGTTGGCGCGGTCGTGGGAGTAGCGCTGGTTCCATTTGCGCACGCCCGGCTCGCCGGTATCACGGGTGGAGCGGATGTGCCCGTGCGTGGCCGCTCCGTACGGGGGCGAGGTGAGCACCAGCGCCGCCTTCCCTACCAGGTCGGGGAGCAGCCGGGCGATGTGCCGGGAATCCCCGGCCATCACCCGCCCGAAGCCGGACGCACCCTGCTTGCGGGCGTAGCCAAGGTTGGCGATCGCCAGCCGCGCCCACCGCTCCTCGTACTCCACGCCTGCGGCGTGCCTACCGAGATGGGCAGCTTCGACGAGGGTGGTGCCGATCCCGCACATCGGATCGATCACCAGTTCTCCTGGACTGGTATAGGTCTCGATCACCCTAGCGGCGATCGAGGGCAGCATCTTGCCGGGATGCTGCATCGACTCCGGCACGTACCGGTCCCGCCGCTGCACCCGCGAGGGCCGTTGCCCGGTCGCCCACACCGAAGTCGTCACCTCAACCATCAACGCTCACCTCCGGTCCGAGCCGAAGCCTCGGTGCCCTCCATGCCTGGAAGCGTCGATGCCTCTGGGCCCGAGGGCATCTGAGGTTTGGCGAACAGCAGCACGTCCGAGTGCACTCGCGCGCTCGCCGGCAACCCGGCGCACGCAGGCAGCTCTCGTAGCCCGGCCAGAGAACAGCGGGAGACGTACGGCTCGATGCGCTCACCGCGGACGGGGTGCCGCAGAGCAATGACATGCTGCAGATACACCAGTCCCGCGTCACGGGCCAGCTCGATGACCTCCGGCACCGGGTCTACCACCGTGCCTTCGCGCTGCAGACCGGTCACCACGACCAGATGTCCGCCCGGCTTCACCAGCCCCGCAGCGTGGGCGATGTCGAAGACCTCGGCTTCAGACTCCGAGCCCGGCCGCCCGGTCGACCGGCCCAGGGGCTGCCGGCAGGTCTGCTCGGCCACGACCAGCCCCGCACTGCCGGCGAGATCCGCCAGCACCGAGGACTCATCGGAAGAATCAGTGACGCGCAGTTCAGCGACCTCCAGGTCGTAGTCCGGGTGTGTACGCGCGAGGCAGGTCCAGGACACACCCGCGCGAGCTACGTCGGCGAAGACAGCCACCGGCAGGCAGCCCGCCGTCAGCGCGGCCGAGACCAGCTGATGATCCGTCGCGCCGAGGTTGATCACCGTCTCGCCGAGCCGGGTGCACGCAGCGACGAGGTGACGGGCCAGTGGACCGCTAACCGGGTGGCAGCAACCCGCCGGACAGGTCGCTACCGATTCGGTGTCGGCTGCCGCAGACCACACCGACAGCGGCACATGCCCCCGAACCAGCCGAAAGCCGGAGCCATGGAGCCGAGCGTCCAGTCCGGATGCGATGAACGAGGCGTCAGCCGTGGCAGGCCTGGTAGAGACGCAGGAACTGGCAGATGCAGGAGCAGTCGAAGATGTAGTGGGTTCGGTCATGTGGGTGTGGCCCGAATACCGGGCCACCGATCCCTGTCACTGATCCAAATACCTGCCGCAAGACCCCAGTTGAGACAACCCATCACGTAAAGGTTCGGCAAGGCCGGCTCCACTCCAGGGCCCGTCCCCCGGCGCTCCCTGGCGGATGGTCCGCAGGCTGTCGGCGACCGTGCCGGGCAGGCGCTCGCCAGATCACACTCCCCCACCTCCTTCCTCCGGCTCTTCGCCAACGAAGCTTGTTTTCGCAGGTCACAGCTCTTTCGTGCATGTTCCGAGCAACCTCCGTCACCGGGCTCATCACGATGGCCAAGCACTGTTGCCCGGTGCGACCTACCCTGAGAAGACAGCACACCGCGACGTGTCAGCCGGGAGGCGATCTGCATGCCGAACCGGAAGGACGAACTGGCCGAACGCCGCTTCGCCAAGCTCGTCGACCAGGTCAAGGCGATGATGGTCGCCTGCCTCAAGCCGGAGTATCGCGGCTTCTACGGCCAGCTCATTCTCGCCCGCGACGCAATGGACGAGTTGGGTGATGTGGCCGAGGTCCGACAGGCCGCGAGGGCGGCGGGACGTCAGCTCGGCTGGCGGGTTCGGACTCATGTCACCGACGACGGGACAGTCATCGTCATCGATGACCGCGACCCGCCCCAAGAGGTCCGGGAGCTGGCGGCTCACCGTTCAGCCGATGCTGTCTCGGCTGTCCTTGCCCGAGCGCAAGCCGAGGCCCGCATGCTCCGCACCAGCGCGCCCATCCCCCTCCCTACCCGTCCGCCCGGCCCCGGCGTGGACCTCTGAGTGACACGCCGCAGGCCCATCTCGGCGGCGGCGATCCAACGGTCCAGGCCTCGTCCACCGCGTTGACACAAGCTTGACCTGGGACTTTCAGCTTCATCCCGTTACCGCAGCTCACGGCAGCTTTCCGTGCGCAGCGTCATGGATCTCGTCTCCCTGCCATCCAACGGACATTGGTACAGCAGGCCAGCGTTTCCGCAGGTCATCATCGGTTCCGACGCATGATCCAAGCATGGTGTGATCTTTGCCGTGTCCGATGTCTGATCATTTCCTGCCCGGTTCCTGCCCGGGCGCTATGGCGACCTAGCGACGTCCGAAACGAACACGCCTAATCGGGAGCGTCGCTATGTCCCACCCTCTGGTCCGCCTCTCCGCTGGCACCGCCAATGCGGCCATCGCGAGCACGACCATCACCGACCCGGTCGAACCGTTGTCCACCCTCGCCCTCGAAGCAGACCACGCCCAACCCAGCCAGGCGCCCGACCGCCTCGGCGGCAGCCCATGCCGCCAGGGCGGCTCCCTGCCGCTGGACGTGGTCGAACACGCCTTCACCCTCCTCATGCGCGGCCCTGCCCCGCTGTCGGTCGACGGCGCGCAGCTCGGACACGGGCTTCCAGCCCGGTCGATCCCGCTGAACGAGCTGCGAGAGATGCTGCTGCATCCGTCCTGTTCACGCACCACCCGTGACCACGTGTGGCGGCACCTCATCGAGCAGGCCCGCACCCATCGAGGAGCGTGGATGGTCGCCGCCGTCGCCCTGGCGATCCCGATGCTGCGCCGCCTCGTCAGCACCCTCGCCAGCAAGATCCCGGCCGAACGGGTCGATCGCGAGGACCTGGAGGCCGAGGTCCTGACGGCCTACATGGAAGCCATCTGCCGGGTGAACCTGGCCTGGTCGCATCCGGTGCTGCGACTGTCGCGGCTGACCCACATCGCCGTCATCCGCGCCCACGCCACCGACCAGCCCACTCTGCTGGCCGACCCTGATCTCACCGACCGGGCCGAGAGCGGTCAGCAGACGCTCGCCTACCCGGCCGGCCACCCTGACCTGCTCCTCAACAGGGCCGTCGCCCAACAGATTCTCACCAATGAGGAGGCTGAGCTCATCGCCTTCACCCGGCTGGAGGGCATCCCGCTCAGCTCCTACTGCCGTCGCCGCGGCCTGCTCTACTGCACTGCGCTCAGGCGACGCCAGCGCGCCGAAAACGCCCTCTACCAGGCACTCCAGCGCGGCGAACTATCCCGCGACCTGTAGCGATCACGTCGGGCGCCAGCGGCGAGCACCCAGCAAAGACTGCACAAAATTCGCTGGCCCCGATGCCTTAACTCGGCTCTTCACCCAGGTCTTTTACCAGATGAGAAGGCAGCGCGGAGGGCGCCGAGCCCGGCAGCGGGACCTGTACCTGGTCACCGGTCCCTGTCACCCGGCCCAGCCCATCTCTTCCGCCGCTCGAAGGAGGACGCCCACCGGCCCCGCGCCGTGCCCGGTGCCTCCGCGCCGCCTTCACCCGACGAGAACCAGGCCGCGACCATCCAGCGCCCCAGGCCACACGGACACCTAACCGCTCCAGGGAGGCAACACATGACGTCCCGCCCACGCCGAACCACCTCCTCGTCCCAGATCCTCAGCCTCAAAGTCCTGCTCGTCGCCTTCACGATCCTCGGCGGCATCGTCCTGGGCACCCTGCTCGAGTACGCCATCGCCCACGCCGCCACAGTCACCAGCTCTTCCAGTGCCGTCCTGGCCTCCGGCCGGTTTCTAGCTGCGCCGGCATCACTGAACGCGGTGATCGACAACCTTCGCAACGTCATCGTCGGCCTGCTGGTGGCCCTGGCCACGCTCTTCCTCACTGTCGGAGGAGTCCGCTACATCCTGGCCGGAGGCGACCCAGGGGAAGTCGAAGCAGCCAAGAAGACACTGCGCTACGCCGCCCTCGGCTATGGCATCGCCGTCCTCGCCCCTCTCCTCGTCACCATCCTCAAAGGCATCGTCGGAGCCTGACCATGCCTCATCCGTCACAACGGCTCAGACGGCCGCGGGGCCTGCCTCGGCTGGCCACCATCATCGCCATCCTGACTCTTTTCGCCGGGCTCGCCACGACAGCACCCGCCCAGGCCGAGCCGACACCCACACCCTCGCCTTCATCCGCTTCCAGCCCTGCCCCGTCACCGCAGGTGACCTGGATTCCACCTATCCCGTCACCCTCCTCACCGTCTGCAGGCATGCAGGAGTGCGGATGGATGGATATCGGCTGCAAGATCAACCAGGCGATGAACGGCTGGTTCACCCACCTGGTGGTCGATGCCATCAATCCGGCTTTCGTCCTGGTCGGCAGCGTTCTGCTCTCCGCGCCACCGCCGACGATGCTGGAGCGGGTCCGGGAGCTGTCCGGTCACGTAAGGCTGGTCGCCAACGCGCTGCTCGTGCTGATGGTGCTTGCCGGGGGCGTCATCGTGATGGCGTACGGCAGCGCGCAAAGCTCCACCACCCCGGCCGAGGTCATCCCACGCCTCGTCGTCGCCGTGGTGGCATTGAACGCCTCGCTCACCATCTGCCAGTACGCCATCGAGCTGGCCAACGCTCTGGTTGCCGCGCTACTCGGCGACGGAGTCGACGGGCAGCGGGCCGGGAACCTCATCGCCACCAAGGTCGACACCCTGATCAAGGACCCGGAAGGCACCGCGCTGTTCCTGGTGCTGCTGATCGGCGCGGCGGTGCTGATGGGGCTCCTGCTTGCCTTCATCGGCCTCATCCGCGTCACCCTGCTGCTGTTCCTCATCGTCGCCGCACCGCTCGCCCTGCTGTTTCACGCCCTCCCGCAGACCGAAGGCGTCGCCCGGTTGTGGTGGCGGTGCTTGTTCGGGCTGCTCGCCATCCAAATCTTGCAGGCCCTCGGCTTGATCCTGGCGTTCAAGTTGTTCCTGACCGATTCACCCGGCACCTATCCGCTCCAGCCGGTCGGCCCCAGTCTTGGGGATGCGGCCGAGGCGACGTTGCGGCCCACGGTCAACCGTGTCTTGGACGCGCTCATCGTGATCGGCATCCTCTTCGTCTTGATCAAGATCCCGGGGTGGGTCGCCCGCACCATCTGGCAGCAGGGCCAACCCCACATGCTCAAACGGCTGCTCAAAGCCGTAGTGGTCTACAAGACCATCGGTGCCGCCCGCGCCCTCGGCAAAGCCGGACATGCAGCCAAGCGCGGAACCGCACAGACCAGACGTCGACACAGCGGGCCACCGCCCCAAGGCCGCCCCACCCGACCGCAAGGCCCGAGGGGCCCACGACCGCATCACCCTGGCCCCCACACTCCGCCCAGCTCAACACCGGGAGCCGCAATGCCCAGCCACACGCCCGCCTGGCAGCAGCTCCCACTGCCCCTCCACCTGCCATCCCGCTCAACGAGCGCACCGACACCCAAAGCTGCAGCTGCTGCGGCCAAACGTGCCCGCCAGGGCACCCAGCTCGCGCTGCCGTTCCCGGTCACTCGCCTTCCACGCCCACCCCACACCGCGTCAACGGCAACACCCTCCACCTCGGCGGGGCTGTGGATCCGGCCGCGCCCGCCCTGGGTTCAGGACCGGCTGCCCGGCATGCCCACCCGCACGCCGCGCCCTGGCCAGCTCCGCCTCCGCCTCGACCCGCCACCCCGCCGCATCCCACGCACCCAGCGCCAACCCGGAAATGAGGGCCGGTGAACCACAGCCCAGAGCCGCCGCCACTGCTGGCCCGCATTCCCGCCAATGTCAACCAGCCCGACAAGATCGCCTACGGTCTCACCTTCCGGCAGATCCTCATCGTGGTCCTGACCGGCAGCATCGCCGCTGCCATCTTCTACCTGTTCCACCGGCACCTGCCCGTCATCATCCTCGCCGCCATCCTCCTCCCGCTCCTCGCGCTTGGTCTCACGGTCGCACTAGGCCAACGAGATGGGTTGAGCCTGGACCGCCTCCTCCTCGCTGCCCTGTTCCACAGTCATGCGAACAAAAGACTGGTCGCCGCGCCGGAGGGGATCGCCGGACCGCCGAGGTGGTGCCGCCTGCGCGGCAAGCTGCCCGCCCCACTCCAGCTACCCGTCCGGGCAATCCGTACCGACGGCGCACTTGAGCTCGCAGACGGAGGGGTCGCGGCGCTAGTGGAGACCAGCACCCTGTCCTTCCACCTACGCACCACGAGCGAGCAGGCCGCGCTTGTCGGGGCGTTCGGGCGGTGGCTGAACTCGCTTGAAGCACCCGTGCAGATCCTCGCCCGCGCCCGCCCTGCCGACCTCACCGACCTGGCCGAGACCGTTGAGCAACAGGCAGCGAGCCTGCCCCACGCCGCACTCGCCGCAGCCGCCCGCGAGCACGCCGACTACCTGGCCGAGCTCAACGCCTCCCGCGAACTACTGACCCGGCAGGTGCTCATCGTGCTCCGCGACCACCCCGCCGCCCGTCGGAGCCGCCGCTCGGTACGGCGAGACGTCGCCGCAGCCGTAGTCCTGCGGCGGGCCGCCGAAGCAGAACGCAACCTCGCAGCGCTCGGCGTCACCACCCGCATCCTCGACGCCGAGGCAGCCAACCAGGCGGTGACCGAGTGCCTCGACCCCGGCGGCCGGCACCCGCTCGGCCATGCCCTCCCCGACGAAATGATCACCTCGACCAGGAGCACTCCGTGAAGCTACGCCGACGCAACCGCAACGAGGCCAGCACCCTCGCCCACCCGGGATCGGCGCACATTGGCGTCAGGACTGTGACCCTGCCCAGCGCTGTCACCGCGTCGTTCGCCATCATCGGATATCCCCGCGACGTCGGCGCCGGGTGGCTCGAGCCCCTACTCACCTACCCTGGCCGCCTCGACGTGTCCCTGCATGTCGAGCCGATCCCACAGCAGGTGGCCGCTATGCGGTTGCGCCGCCAGCTCGCCCGGCTGGAATCGGCCAGCCGCTCCGACGCACAACACGGCAGGCTCCAGGATTTCGCCGCCGAGGCCGCCGCCGATGACGCCACCGACCTGGCCGACAGCCTCGCCCGTGGCCACGGCCGTCTGTTCAAAGTCGGTCTCTACCTCACCATCCACGCTCCTACAGAGCCCGCTCTCGCCGCCGAAGTGGAACGCATCCGTGCCCTCGCCGCCTCCCTCCTGCTCGACGCACAACCCGTCACCTTCCGCGCCCTGCAAGGCTGGACCACGACGCTGCCTCTGGGCGTCGACTCCATCCAGGCAACACGTACGTTCGACACGACCGCTCTGGCGGCGGCCTTCCCGTTCACCTCGCCGGACCTGACCACCACCATCGGCGAGACCGGGGTCTTGTATGGGCTGAGCGCCACCAGTTCTGGCGTCGTCTTGTGGGACCGCTACGCCCAGGACAACCACAACTCCGTCGTTCTCGCACGCTCCGGCGCCGGCAAGAGCTTCTTCACCAAACTCGAAACCCTCCGCCTCCTCTACCAAGGCGTTGAGGTCTCTGTCATCGACCCTGAAGATGAGTACGCACGCCTCGCTCAAGCAGTAGGCGGCACCTGCCTGCACCTCGGCGCGGCCGGAGTTCGGTGGAACCCCTTCGACCTGCCCGCCAGCCACGGCCCGCACGATGACGTGCTGTCCCGGCGGGCCATGTTCCTGCAGACCCTCGTCACCACCATGCTCGGCGGCACGCAGCTCACGCCGCAGATGCGCGCCGCGCTCGACTCGTCGATCATCGCGACCTACCAGACCGCAGGAATCACCCGGTACCCCGACACCTGGACCCGACCCGCACCGCTGCTCGCCGATCTGGTAACCACGCTTACTAAAGAGATAGGCGGTCAGGCTGAGGCGGAACTGGCCGCACAGCTCGCTCCCTATGTCTCCGGCTCTTACCGCGAGCTGTTCGACGGCCCGACCACCACCCACCCAGCCGGGCACCTGACGGTCTTCTCCCTACGGGACCTGCCTGAAGAGATGAAAGCCGTCGGCACCCTGCTGGCTCTCGATGCGATCTGGCGGAAAGTGGCCAACCCCCGCGACCGCAAGAAGCGCCTCGTCGTCGTGGACGAAGCCTGGCTGCTCATGAAGGAACCGGAAGGCGCCCGCTTCCTCTTCCGGATGGCCAAGGCCGCGCGCAAGCACTGGGCCGGACTCGCTGTCGTCACCCAGGACGCCGCCGACCTGCTCGGCACCGAGCTGGGGCAGGCGATCGTCGCCAACGCCGCCAACCAGATTCTCCTACGGCAAGCACCACAAGCGATCGGTGCAATCGGGGATGCCTTCGACCTGACCGACGGCGAGCGCCAGTTCCTGCTCACCGCCGAGCGCGGCGAGGCGCTCCTGGTCGCTGGCCCCGCCAGCCGAGCCGCTTTCCACATCATCGCCTCACCCCGCGAGGTCGAGCTGATCACCACCGACCCAGCCCATCTCGCTCAACTCAACCCGCTCCAGGCGCGAACTTCGCAACCGGCCGACTCGCCCGGCTTCTTCGAGATCAGCACCGGTCACCATGACGAGGAAGGCGACCCGCTATGACCAGCAACCCGTCACGGGGCCCAGATGGGCCGTGCCTGCTGTGCGGGATCGACGAGCATGACGTCCAGACCGCCCTCGACTTCCTGGCCGAGCTACCCGCCCGCCTGCCCGAACTAGCCCTCACCTACGGCCCCCGTCTTGCTCTGGTCGGGGGGTTGGTGTGGGTCGTGGCTGCTGCGGTGCGCTACCTGCTCGGCTGGCTTCATCACGCCGATATGACACCCGACGCCCGCTTGATCGAGATCTCCAGCCCACCGCGCAGTGACCCCGAAGGCGCCGTGGTCCTGTGGCGGCAGCTCGTCGGGTTGCTCCGGCCCGCGTGGAAGCGCGCCTTCACCGGACAACCGCACCTGGTGTGGGAGTACCACGGCAGCGACGCGGGAGTGCGCATCCGCGTGTGGGTGCCCGGCGCCATCCCGCCCGGCATCGTGGAGAAGGCGATCCAAGCCGCATGGCCGGGCGCGATCACCACCACATGGCCGGCCACCTCGCCCCTACCTGCAGCGGCCGAGATTACCGGTGGACGGCTCGTGCTGGCCGCGCCGGAGCACTTCCCGCTCAAGACCGACCACGACCACGACCCCGTCCGCTCCCTTCTGGAAGCCATGAGCGGCCTACGTGAAGGCGAGCACGCGGTCGTCCAAATCCTGGCCCGCCCGACCACCGGCAGGCGCCTGCGCCACGCGTACCGGGCAGCCGCCAACCTGCGTGGAGGAGGCAGCCGTCACAGCCTCGGCCGCGTCTTCGACGAACTGCTTCCCCTCCCCGATGCCAGCCGCAACCGCCAGCACAGCGGCGAGCTAGCTCGCGAGTTTCCCGAACGCGCCGAGCAGGTCCGCGCGATCCTGGCCAAGGCTGGCCAGCCGCGCTACACGGTCGCCATCCGCTACGCCGTCGCCACCAACCGCGAACCCACCTTCGCCAACGCGCCGACAGGCGATACGGATTCGCGTGACCTGGTTCGTGGGTGGCTGCGAGGCCAGGCCCACACTCTGGCCGGCGTCTTCGCCCTCTTCACCGGTGGCCATCAGTACCTGCGCCGAGCCCGTCTCTGGCGCGCTGACCGGGTGATCGGCTCGCGCCGCCTCGACGGTGGCCACCTGCTGTCCGTCGCTGAGCTGGCCGCGCTCGCCCACCTGCCGTGGGACATCGACGCCCCCGGCATCACCCGTGCCGGGGCTCGTCCTGTCGCGCCGTCCCCGGCCGTACCCCGCCATACGGCGGGCGGTACGGCCCGCATCCTGGGCGACGCCGACAGCGGACCACAGCGGCCCGTGGCGTTGCCCGTGGCCGACGGCCGCCATCACACGCACGTCCTGGGCGGGACCGGCGTCGGGAAATCCACCCTGTTGGCCAACATGGTCCTGGCAGACGCTCATGCCGGGAGAGGTGCCCTGGTCATAGACCCGAAGGGGGACCTGGTCACCGACATCCTCAACCGGCTGCCCGAACGAGCGGTCGGCAAGACCGTCGTGTTCGACCCGCAAGACCCGACACCACCACCCTCGATCAACATCCTCGCCGGAGGCGACCCCACCTTCGCCGTCGACTCCGTCGTCACCATCTTCCATCGCTGCTTCTCCACAGCCTGGGGACCACGCGTGGATGACCTGCTGCGCTCCACCTGCCTCACCCTGACCAGCGTCCTGGGCCGCAAAGCCACCCTGGCCGACGTTCCACGGCTGCTCACCGACTCCGCCTTCCGTACCCGGATCACCTTGGGCCTACAGGATGAGCTACTGGCCGGCTTCTGGGACTCCTACGAAGCTCTTACCCCGGCCGGCCAAGCAGGCGTCATCGGGCCCGTGATGAACAAACTCCGCGCCGTCCTGCTGCGACCGTTCGTACGGCAAGCGCTGGCCAGCCCCGACACCACCGTCCCCGTCGGCCAACTCCTCGACCGGGGCGGCCTCATCCTGGCCCGCCTGCCGAAAGGCATCCTCGGTGACGACGCCGCCCGGCTGTTCGGCTCCATCCTGGTCGCCCACACCTGGCAAGCCACCACCCGCCGCACCAACCTCGCCGAAGCAGACCGGCCTGACGCCACCCTCGTCATCGACGAATGCCACAACTTCCTCAACCTGCCGGGCCACATCAACGACGTCCTCGCCGAAGCACGCGGCTACCGCCTCTCCCTCGTCCTGGCCCACCAGCACCTCGACCAGCTCCCCGCCGACCTGCGCGAAGCCCTGTCCGCCGACGCTCGCAACAAGATCTACTTCAACGCCTCACCCAAAGACGCAGGCGAGTTGAAGCACCACACCGCCCCTCTGATCAGCCCGCACGATCTCACCCACCTCGGCGCCTATCAAGCCGTCGCCCGCCTCATCGTCGACCGCCAGCAGACACCCGCCTTCACCTTGCGCACCCGCCCCCTCCCTGCCCCAGCCGAAGGTCGGGAAGAAGCCATCCGCCAAGCGTCGCGTGAGCGGTTCGCCAGCGGTGCCACCACCGGGCACGCAAGCCGCTCACACAAGCAGCGAGCGGGTAATAGCGCACCCGGCCATGACCCCCGCGACAGCGAAGCCTCCCAAGCCCAGCAGTCCACCAACCGGTCCTGACCCAGCCCACGCCCCATCACTTCACGGAGTCACCACCATGCCGAACACGCCCTGCACCTGCTCGTGCACCTGCCAGTCCAGTGACCAGCCCGTCTCCCGCCCGCCCTCCCGCAAGCTGGCTCGCTGGACCGTGCAACCCATCCCCGCAGCCCAGCCCCGCCTCGACCGCGCTGCCCTGACCGCCCTCGCCGCAAGGCTCACCGAACGCGATTACCAGATCCTTGACTATCTGCACCGCCACCGCGTCCTGACCACCCACCAACTCCAGCGCATCTTCTTCGGCATCCCCCAAGCCACCCGCAAACGCATGACCACTCTGTTCCACCTCAACGCCATCACCCGCTTCCGCCCCTGGGCCGGATACGGCGCAGGCTCAGCTCCCATCCACTGGGCCCTCGGTAAAGCGGGAGCCGCCGCACTGGCCGCCCACCACGGCATGTCAATCAAGGAACTCGGCTACGACCCCGACGTCACCATCGCCGTCTCCTCCCGTCTGGCTCACCAAGTCGGCGTCAACGACTTCTTCTCCCGCCTGCAGCACCACGCCCGCCACACCTCGTCAACCCACTTGAGAGCGTGGTGGTCGGAGAAGCAGTGCGCCAAGCAGTGGGGTGACCTGGCCCGGCCCGATGCCTACGGCTGCTGGCACGAAAGCGGCCACGAGATTGACTTCTTCCTCGAACACGACACCGGAACCGAAACCCTCCAGCGCGTGGCCGACAAACTCCACAGCTACCGCGATCTCGCCGACGCCACCCAGATCACCACTCCCATCCTGTTCTGGCTACCCAACCCCACCCGCGAAGCCAACCTGCGCAAACTCCTCACCAACCGTGACCTCCCGATCGCCACTGCCGCCCACACCACCTGCGGCGACGGCCCCGCCGGACCCATCTGGCTTCCAGCCCCAGCCGAGACGAGCCAGCCCAGGATGCGGCTGGCCGATCTCGCCAACGGCTGGCCCCACCTCACCCTCGGCCGCACCCAACCCCAGCCCACCACCGGCAGCCACCACGACACCGACGCCGACTTCCTCGACAGCCTGTTCCCGAAAGAAGACGAGAAGAGGTGAAGGCCGCCGCGGCCGGCGCTGCCCTCCTGCTGCTCATCGTCTTGGCCTTCGTCGCAGCCGCCACCAGCATCCTGACCAGCTCGCCAACACCCGGCGGCATCGCCTGCACGATCGCACCCACCACAAGCAGCATGACGGGCGGCCCGGTCACGGTCCCACCCTCGGCTCGTACGGCACCGATGCTGGATCTCGACGTCGAGCAGCAGGCTAACGCCGCGCTCATCGTCCAGGTCACCATGGAACGCGCTCTGCCCGCGCGAGCGGCCGTCATCGCGGTCGCCACCACGCTCCAGGAATCCAAGCTGCGAAACCTGCGGAACGGGCACCTCGATAGCCTCGGCCTGTTCCAGCAACGCCCCTCACAAGGCTGGGGAACACCCGAGCAGATCCTCGACCCCCGCTACGCCACCGGCACCTTCTACGACCACCTGGTGAAAGTGCCCCGCTGGGAACAGCTGCCACTCACCCAAGCAGCCCAAGCCGTCCAGCGCTCCGCCGCGCCAAGCTCCTACGCACAGTGGGAGCCGCTCGCCCAGCGCACCGTCGACGCACTCGCCGGAACCTGCGTCACCGTCATCCCCGGCGAGCGCGTGATGGCCGTCCTCGCCTACGCCCATGCCCAACTCGGCAAACCGTACCTCTGGGGGGCCGAAGGACCGACCGCCTTCGACTGCTCCGGCCTGACCATGCGCGCCTACCAAGCAGCCGGGATCTCGATTCCAAGGGTTGCCGCCGACCAATGGAGGCATGGACCCCCTATCTCGCGCGGTCAGGAACAGCCCGGCGACCTGGCCTTCTTCCGCATGGAAGCAGACGGCCCGGGACACGTCGGCCTTGTCATCGGAAACGGACGGATGATCCACGCCCCCAACCGGCGCACCGTCGTCAAAATCGACACCTACCAGCGCGAGGACCTGATCGGGTTCACCCGGCCCCACGCTCACCCCGCCACCGACTGACCACCGTAGCGGCATCCCCAACCACTCACGCCCATGGAACGGCCTACCGGCCGCCGTACAGCCCCGACCGGCCATGAAGTGGCACTCGCAGCGCCTATCCGGTGGGTGAGCTGCTGGTTTCTTCCCGGAAACTCGTGGTCACGGAGAGGAAGGTGACCGATACTGTCCGGGAAGATCTCCAGCGGCTCAGGTGAAGGAGATGGCCGCGTGTGCGCGATCCGGCTTGCCCCCTCACAGCTCGTCGTCAGCCTCTCCTATGACCTCAACAACCCGATGAAGATCCGCTCCAAGCACAAGGTCGCCGGCATGCTTCTACTCGACCGCGACCACGCCAACCGCCTCGACCGAGGCTGGAATGTCCCCGGCGCATACCTACTGCTCGACCGACCGAACACCGAGGGCCGGTGGGGAGCCTACGTCGGCAAAGCCACCACCCCGGGACTACGCCACCGCGTCCTGCAGCAGCTCAAAGACCGCGACCACTGGTACCGTGCGCTGCTCATTCGCTACGAATCCAACGACGATGAGACGTTGAACAGCAGTGAGGCTGGATGGCTGGAAGAGCGCCTCTACGACCGCCTCGCCAATGCCGGGCAAGTCGATCTGCGCAACCGCAACCGCGCCCACGACCCCACCCTCTCCGACGACGACCAAACGAGCCTCATCGACTATCTCCTGCCCATCGAAGCCGTCCTCCGACTCATCGGCCATACCCTCGACCGCAGGCCAGATGGCGCCCCCGACGGTGGTGGGCCAAGGGTCAGAATGATCGACACCACGCCTGGGAAGCACCTCACCACAGTGATCGGCACCGCTCCAGCAGAAGGGCCCGACGTACATAAGGAGCAGATACTCGCCGACCTGGAGACCAAGCTGAAGAGCTTGAATGACGGCACCTATGAAGGTTGGTAGGAAAGCTTGAGCCGACAGAGCCGGTGGTGCAGGAGGTGTGCCCCGGCCAGCACAATACGGATGTGCTGGCCGGGGCATGCCTCCTACGCCACCGGATCAGGCGCTATCGGATGTAGCCCTCTCCCTTCTCCCCACCGAACATCCGGCAGGTAAGTTCCTCCTCAGCGGTGAGCACCACGGCGAACAGTTCCGGAACGCCGGTGTCCAATGCTTTACGGAGCCGGTGCCAGCCGTCGATGATCAACAGCCCGCCGTTGGGGACCGGGGCCACGATCAACGGCTCGGACAGATCCACCTGAGCCGCGTGCTCGGCGTTGATGGCGACCAGCCGGAGCATGCCCGCCCATTCGCTCGGCTCGATCTGGCCGTCCGGCGTGCGGCCCTGGGTCAGCTTCTTGGCGGCGGTAACGTCCCACCGCCAAGCCAGCATCTGGAAGAACTCCACGCGCGAGCTATCCATCCGGCCCTGCGCAGTTTTGCTCGCGAGTGGAGACTCCGGCGGGACGGGAGGGTGATCGCCGGTAGCGGCTCGGTGGCTCATGCTGTCGCCTCCTGCCCGGTCGAAGCGCCCGGAGACTGCTCTGTGGAGCAGGCCGACACGAGCATCTCGGCTTGTGCGAGGAAGGCGCGAGCGGCGCCTTGCCGGATAAGTGCCAGGCTGCGGTCGAGGTGGGCCAGGGCGAGTTCGTGCTCGCTGCTCAAGCCGAGGGCCTGTACGGCGATCTCGGAGTCTGGTGGGGTGGGGTCTTCGAGGTAGGGGGTGATCCAGGAGACGAACCTGGCTATGGCCTGAGCCGGAGGCAAGCTTCCGCCATCGGCGTGCTCGATGTGCCGGGCCACCAGCAGCCACCACGTGGAGAGGGTCTGCGCGTGCAGGGTGTTGTGGAGTTGCTCGGCGGTCAGCCGCTCGCCCCGGCCAAGACGCCGGAAGAGGTCGTCGATGTGCTGCTGGCGGGTGCTTCGGGCCTGGTCGATGACCGCCTCCAGTGAAGCCGGAACCACTGTGGACGGTGCGCCGGTGGCGGGATGCTGCTGGGAGTTGTTCATGACATGGGTTCCTTTCTTTAGGGGATGCGCTAGTGGGGTCGACTGCTTGGTCCTGGCCCCGCCGCTGTCGAGGGGGCCGTGCAGGGGCTGGCCAATTGAGGGCGGTCGTGTTCCACGGGTGCGGCCGTGACCGGGCTGCCTGCCTGGTCGATGAGGTGCTGGGTGAGGAGGTGGCCGCTGTCGTTGAGGAAGTCTCGGGCGGCTATGCGCGCGGCGTGGGCGAGGGCGTGATCGAACAACGTGCCCGGCCGGGCGGCCGGTGGTTCCCCGGTGAGGTAGTGGCGGGCCCAGGAGCGCACCCGCCGTACGGCGTGATCGGGTGCCAGCTTCTTGCCGGCGATCTCCTCGTCCACCAGATCCCACCAGGCGCGTGATGCCTGGGCGTGGGCGGCGGCGAACGACTGCTCGCCGGACAGTCGCTGCCCGTTCTGCAAGGCGAAGACCGCCTCGGCTGACGCCGCGTAGAACATGCGGCGGGCGGCGCTAATCTTTTCGGCGGTCCGCTGCTCGAACAAGCGCGCCGCCTTCTCGGTCTGGTTCGCAATGACGTCCGAGGCGAGGGTGGCACCGCTTGGCTCACCGGGCGGGGACAGGGGGCCGGGCTGGCTGAGGTCATCCATCATGTGTCTTCCATTCGTCGGGTGACAGGGTGGTGAAGGGTGAAGGTCGTGAGGGCCGCCCGTCTGGTCGGCTCGGGGGTTCACCCCGCCCGAGCTCAACAGGCACGGGCCGGGTGGGGCGGACGGTGGGAGGAGGTTGGCCGCCCCGCATGCAGCGCGCTCGTCAGCGGCGGTCAGGATGGCCGGGACTCGCTGGTCGCGGTCGTTGGGATGTCAATGCCGGCCGAACGGGCATCCTGATCGGAGGGGAGGGCAAGTGCCTCGGCGAGCTTCTCGGTCGCGTCCAGGAAGGCACGCGCGCCGCCCCGCCGGGATTCGGCCATCGCCTGGGCGAACAAGCCGCCGTTGTTAACCGGGCGGGCGTTGATCAGGGACTCGTGAGCCCGTTGCCGCACGGTCAGCAGCGCGGTACCGCCGTCAACCGTCTCTTCGCTGCCGTGGGTGAGATCGGTGACCTGCTGCCACCACGACATCCGTTGGTAGGCGTAGGCGATGCGGCCCAGGTCCTTGTCGTGCAACGTCCCTTCATCATCGAGGGAGGCGATGCGGTTGAGGGCCTCGCTGAGTTCCCAGCGGGCGGCGTTGGCGTAGTGGACGGCCAGGTCTTCGAGTCGTCCCATCGGGATCTCCTTGGGTAGCGGTTGGTGACGTACGTGGGGCGCGAAATCAGCCGGTCGGAGCGCCCGTCTCGGACCGGACCCACCGCCCGCCGGGGGCAACCCGGGGATGGTGTGGCGGGTGGCCCGTGTGACCGCCCGGGGTTGGTCGGCGTTGGTCCTGTACGGCCCGCGCCGGGGCCGTACAGGGCGCTCTTCGGTAGTCAGGCGGTGGCGAGGAGCCGGAACGCGCGAGTCTTGATCTTCGCGTTGTCGTGGTCGTCGAGCAGGGCCCGCTCAGCGCGCACGGTGGCCACGTCGCGGGTGCCGAACACCGGGCTCTTGTGATCGAGCCGCTCGGTCACCGCGTTGTAGGCCGCCCACCGCGTGTTGCGAATCGGCTCCTGCGTGGGCGCAGTGGTGAACAGGTACTCCAGCTCCCGCATCGTCAGGTCGTGATTGCGCTTCGCGAGCTCTTTGGCGTCGGCGGGCAGGGGGTGGAGGCGGGCGGCGAACTGCCGGAACTCCTTCACACCCATCGGCATGGCGAGGAGCTTCTCGGCTTCGGCGGCGAACGCCTGACCGTGCCGCCACGTCAGCTTCAGCGCATCACGCGCCTCGGCGATGCGCCCCGCCATGCGGCCGGTGTGCCGGACCGTGAACTTCGAGGCGTGGTTGGCCAGCGCGGCTCGTTCGGTGTTGGCGCACACCACCCGTACCGGCGTCGCGACCGTGACAAACGACCCCCACCCGTCATGCCGGGAGAACGCCGCCAGATATAGATCGAGCTGATCGAACCCGCCGACCATGAGCGGCTCGGGCAGCCGCATGGTGACGAAGATGCGCCGCCCATTGTTCAGAGACCCGCCCGTGTCGAACACAGCCCCGGACTCGTCCACGAGGGTCTGCAGAAAGGCGGTGACCTCTTCGTTCTGCAGCACCTCGTACTCTTTGCCGACGCGGCCGAGCCGTTCGGGCTGACCGGTTACGGGGTTGGTGCGCACCACGAGGAAGTCCTCGTCCGTGGTGACCGGCTGACCGGTGGCAGGGTCCGTGACCTGGCCGACCGGCACCTTCCGAACGTTCCATCCGGCGAGGTTGGCGCGGGTCAGAAGTTCCTCGGCGGTCATCGGGCCGGGCGCGGTGTAGCCGAGCCGGTGCCAGCCCGGCTTCCCGGCGGCGGCGAACCCGGCCGAACCGTTGGCGAAGATCTCGATCTCGTGAGCCATGACAGTGCCTTTCTGATCTGTGGGCATGCGAAACAGACGCGATGTCGGATGTGGCGAAGTGGGGGCCGGTTGGTCGCTTACCGCTCGGCGCGAGGGACGGGGCTGCCGTACGTGGCGGTCGGGATTGCCTATGGGCGTCGGTAAGGCACCTCGACCGGGTTAGGGGTCCGGGAGGGCGGGCCGGTGTGGGGTGGCCCGCCCGAACACCTGGACTCAGTCGCCGTAAGTGTCGGCGCCCGTGGTGGCCGTGTCGCCGGGCTCGGCCGGGGCGGGCGCCTCGGCGGTGGGGGCGAGGGCGAACCGGCGGGGCCGCTCACAGGTCAGCACCGCGTGACCGAGATTGACGAGCCGGTCCAACGCGTTGGCCACCGCGCCGGACGAGGCGTCCAACACCCTCGCGATCTCATACGGGGTGAAATCCTTCCCCGGGAACTCGATCAGGTGTGCGTGTACCCGGTCACGCAACGCGCCCGGCCGTACGCCGCCGCCCACGCCCCCACTCGGCCGGGCGGACGTGGCGCGGGCCGGGGCGGCGACGATGCCGGTCAGCACCGCCCGCGCATTGCGGTGTACCGAAGCGACCTTCGCCACCGCCATTTCCAGACACCCCAACGCCACCACCGTGTCGTCGTGGGCGTCCTTCTCCGTCACCACCCGGCCTAGGAGGTTGACCAGTTCGATCAGCTCGGTTCGAGCCTGTGTCCACGCCGGATCTTCCACCGCCACCGACTCGAATGTGTCCTCGGACGCGTCGGCGAGGACATTTGATGCGGTCCCGCCGTCCGTCTCGTCCGGGTGACCATCCGGCTCTTCGGCCGGTCCCTCGTCGGTCGGCTCATCCTCGTCTGCCGGGATGGCATCAGCTGTCTCCGTGGCGTCGGTGATCGCTTCCCCGTCCGGGGCAGACGCGAGGTCCGCGTCGTCGGCGAGCGATGCTTCGGCGTCCGGGGCGATGTCGGGGGTTTCGCCGGTGACCGCATACCACCGGTCAGGGGTTCGGCCTCGGGTCTGGCCGTCCTGCCCGCCCGGCTCACGGCGTGCCTGTCCGTCGGCTTCGAGCTGGTTGAGGATCTTGCCCGCAACCATCCGGCTCAGATCGGCCGCCGCGCCGATGATCGTGGCGGATGCGCCCGGCTGGGCGTTCAGCGCCGCCCACACCGCCGCCACCCGCACGTCCACGTCCACCGTGGGGTCAGCGTCCGGGCGGACAGTTACGGGGCTGTCAGGGGCCATCAGGGGCGCGGCGTCGGTGGCCGCAGAAATCGTTTTGTCGGCGGTCTTTTCCGGGGTGGTGATAGCCATTGCGTAACGCCCTTTCCGGTCGCATTTACCGGCCCCAATTCCGGGCCGGCGTTTTGTTTGTGCGACGACCATCCCTCGCACACAACGGGGAAGCAAGCCGACCCGGAAACTTTTTTCGTCACCCCAACGGCTGGAGAGGCTAACCTAAATAACAATACATGCGACCTGCGAAAACATCTCGCGAGAAGCTCCCAAGACGGCTTGACATTCGCCGCCGGCCCGGCTCTTCCCGCATTCCACCGGACGACGGCGAACGACGCCGTTTTGCCCGATTCCCGATTAGCGAAATCTCGCAGATAAATATGCGTCCCGGTTGACATTCATGCGCGATCGAGCGTCCATGGAATTAGGCGGGAAACACCGCCGACAAACCGCACCCGAATAACCAACCGGGAAAACGAGAGGGAAACGCATGACACCCGCAATCGCCGCCGCCGACGCCATCACCGTGGACGCTGCCCACATACACGGCCTGACCGCCAGCGGCCCCGGGCGGGCACTGATGTGGGATGGACACGACGTGTTCACCGCAACCGCCGACGTCGCCGACGACGGGACCGTCCTCGAGATCATCAACTACGAGGACGCCACCGCCATGCACGAGCAGTCCGCCCGGCGCGGGCAACCGACCGACCCCGCCACCATCGCCGCCGACGTCACCGGCCAGGCCCGCACCCGCCTCAGCCAATGGCGGCACACCCAGAAGATGATGCGCGTCACCGGCCCCTACACCACCGCCCTACGCCCCCACGGCATCCACCGCCACCAGGTCAGCCACCACGCCACTAACGACGGCTACATCACCACCGCATACCGGATCACCCCGACGGGCGCGACCTCCTCGATCACCATGCCGTACTTCCCCGACTCGATCACACCCATCACGATCACCATCGCCGACCCCCGCTCTGGCACAGACCCCGCGTACACCGTGACTGTCCCCCGCCGCACCCCGCCCGCCGCCGTCGCCGCACTGATCGCCGCCGCCGCCGGACTCACCCCGCACACCGTCACCGGCTACCGCCATCCCAACGACACCGGCTTCCCCGACAGCCCCCGCTACCTCGAAGTCGAACCGGCGCACGCCCGCGCCCTAGCCGCCCACGGCGCCGGCTGGTCGATCATGTGGAACGACCGCCACGCCCAACCCGTCATCATGCCCACCGAACGCGGCGACGACGGTTCCCTGCTCGAAATCTGCTCCTACGAAGGAATGTTCAACCTGAGGGGCCAACACGACAACTGCGACGATTGCACTACCTGTGGCATCGACGACAATCCCGACTTTGACGCCATCGCCAACGACATGACCGACATCCTTGGCGACTTCTACTCCAGCCGTGATGCCATCGCCGACTACATGTGCGAAACCATCCCTTACACCCGCGCCCTCAGCGAACACGGCTTCCACCGACTCTCTCAGGGCACCCTCAACGACGCCACCTTTGATCAGCACTACCGCTCACCCGACGGCCACCTCGTCATGCTGAAGATCCCCGTCGCCCCCAACACCCCGCTCACCATCGCATGGACCTACGTCAGACTCGCCAACCCGGATGCCCCCACGCCCGTCACCGTGATCCCCGCCGACACCACGCCCGCCGACGTAGCCGCCCTGATTGCCGCCCACATCGCCATTCACCCACCAGCCACCACCTGACCTCCCCCGACAACCGGACGGCCCCGGCATCGCCCCTACGGCGATACCGGGGCCGCACGCGTCCCCTCACCAGTCAGCCGACGTCGGCGAACCCGTAGCCGGTCGCGTCATCCAACGCCGCCAACCCCAAACAGTCCGACTCGCACGGTTCCGCCGGCCCCGCGCCACACCCCTCACACGCCCGTGACGGGTCGGCCGGACGGAAGATGTCGATCATGCCACCCGGTAGGCGTGCCGCGTCCGTCACGTACCGAGCCGGGTTCAGCACCACATCCGTGGGCCGAACGTCCGCAGCCGTCACCGCCATGAACTCGCCATCCCAGTCCCCCGACGGATAAACCATCTTCTTTTCCTTTCCGCTTTTCTCGCCGACATTCTTATTTTATCTCGACAACGCCAACACCCATAGACCATGGGACTTTTTCTCGCCGCTACAAGGTAAAGTCTTCAGGCGATTCCCGGCCCGCGCACCGACACCGCGCCAGCCCCGGCCGTACCGCCCCGACGCATGTCGGACACCGAAACAGCCCCCAGAACGAAGACGTGAGCGCCATCCGGGCCAAGGTCAGCGCAAGGGCCGGCCCTGCGGCCTCGGCCGCAGGCCAGCAAATAGCAGCGGGGAGGGAGGCCAAGACCCCAAGGCAAGCAAGGAGGGGACACAAAGAGCACAGCCGACCGTGACAACACACGCGCGCGCATATTCAGGGACTCGTCTTTAGACGAGTCGGGCCGCCCAACGCACCGGCCGGAACCGGCAAGACCCGCGAAAACAAATCCGAATGGGGGTAGCGGCCTTAATTGCCAATCCGAACGCTATCCCTATTTCCAGTGCGCAAATCAGTCCCCATTCAGACACCAATGTGAGGCCCGATCCGCAACCGTGGGCAAGGGTGGGCTCGCCTCTCCCCTCCATGGGCGGCCCCCACCCCGGCCCGTCCGGCCGCCCGGTCCCCTTCCGCGCCGGGCGGGTGGAGCGGCATCAACGCCCACCTGCACCCCAGGTGTCAAGCGCGCGTCCCGCCCGCCACGCGCCGGATGTTCCACCACTCAGGCAGCTGCCACGACGGTGGACCTCGACCGGACTCGCCGATGGCGAGACCCACTCACCGGCCCGTCCCGGCCGAACGGGCGCGCGCCTTTCCCAACACGCGAACTGTCCCGCGATCGGTCCCGACGCCTGCGCCACGGCCACCATCCCCACCCGTGCGACCACCATGCCACCCGCGCCCGGTCAGCGGCGACAACCGCCCACGTGCCTGTCCCGGACCGTTCCCGCGACGCTGACCGAACAGCCGCCACAGTGCCGCTCAGCCCTGTCCCGGGCCCATCGACCCCGTGCCCCCCATCAGTTCCCGCCGCTAACGCCGAAGCCGGTGACGTTCTCGATCTCGCCTGGTTCACATCCATTTCCGTCGCCAGCAACTCGGCCAAGGCCGGTAGAACCGTGCTGGGCCCCCTCTCGCCGTGCTCGACCGGACCGGACCCGGCCGAGACTGGCTCCATTAGGCCTGGCCTGGAAGGGATCGGCGGCAGGGCCTGACGCAGCTCCTCTGGTCCGGTCGCGCTGATCATCGTCTGCTTGCCGCGCATCGCCAGCCACCGATACCGCACTACCAGAAAAGCCCAGTCGGGCCAATCCCGGCGCAACCCTGCCACCGCCTGCCGCGCCCACGGCTCTTGCCCGAATGCGGACACCTGGTCCGCGTTCGGCCTCAGCTCGCCTCCCACAAGCCTGCGGAAGGGTCCAGGCCAGCAGCTCCTTCCTCGCCAACCGGCCCCGGCCTACTCGCCGAAATCATCACGCCCTCCCGCAAGGCGCCCAGCCGACCATCTGGTACATCGCCCAATGCTCCCTGCTGCCCCACGAACGCACGGTGGGGGCAGGCGACCTCGCCGGTGATCACCGGCTCACTCGGCCCAGCAGGAACCGGCTCCAGCGCGAGATCAGCCCAGACCGCGTGGCCCGTGATCGCATCACCCGCGATCCCTGTCCGGGCCGCCAGCGCAGCCACCCCGGCCAGGCCCCACCCGTGCTCGGCCGCCTCGGGCACTGAGCCAGGTGCGCGGGAGAAGTCCGGGGATGGGCCGCCGCCCAGGTCATAGACCACGATCCGGGCCACGTCTGTGCCGCGTAGCACCTCGACCACGAAGAACCCTCGCTCCCGGCCCGAACGCGAGTGCCGCAGCGCGTTGCTGACTAGCTCGGCTGTCACCCACCGCGCGTCATCCACCCGGCCGGTGTCCGCCAGAAGCTGGCCCACCATGCGGCGCGCGGAAGCCGACTGATCTCCCCGCCCGGGAAAGGCCCGCCGCCAGGCCATCCCACTCCACACCTGCGAGGCGCGCAGCGTCGACATCACCAGCCCCGGCGCCAGATCCGGGAACTCCTCCACCGCTGACGGCCGCTGGCATGTCGCCGAAACGAGGAGAGGGTTCGAGTCGGCCGTGGCGTGCTGTGTGCGTGTGTCCATGCGGATGTCCCTTCGGTCACGCCCCCGGCCCAATCCGGGGAGCGGCCTGCACGATCACTCACCTCGCCGCCCGAATCACACCCCCAACCCGCCAGCACGCGCCCGCCCGCCCCCACCTGCGGCAACACCATTCCCACTATCGCCGACACCCGAGACCGACCCCGGCGATCACCCCATGCGGAGACTGGAGCCCCTCCCCAAAGGCCGCCTACCGTCCCCCAGCCCCGGATGCGGGGCACCGACTCGCCCACCGCGCGTGGGCAGGAAAGGGGAGGTCAACGCATGTCAGGTACCGGATACCAGACGCTTCTTGACTGCCGCCGCCGCAGCCGATACCTACGCCAGCACGGCTTCACCGTGGACCAGATCGCCGTCATCCTCAGCCTCGACCATCCCTCCACCCCGCTCCGCCTCTACCGGCATGCCGCCGGACTCACCGCGGGGCAGACGATCGAGGTCTTCCACCAGCTCGCCGGCACCATGGGGGCCGGACTGCGCGAGTCTCGCCTCTACGACTACGAGAACTGGCCGCAAGCAGGCCGGCGACCCTCCGTCTCCACGCTCTGCCTGCTAGCCCGCATCTACGGCACCCACCCCGTCCGCCTGCTCACGGCCGAGATGCTGGCCACCTACGCAGGGCACGACCAGCGCATTCTTCACGAAGAAGGTGGGCCCCGGCCGGGGCACTGCCAGGTCTCTATTATCCGCCGCTCTTCGGCGGGCCCAGTTAACGAATGAACCGCTCATACACCTGCCGCGCCTGCGTACTCGGCACAGCGTCGATCTCCGCCAGCCGCTCCCTCAACAGCTCGAACGAACGCCGTACCGCAGGCAGGCGCCCAAGTTCGCCTTGAACCGACATCAGCAGGCACCACAACGTCTCGCTGCACGGATCGATGCGCTCAACCGCCAGCCGCAGCACGTCCACCGCCCGGCCTGGATCATCGGCCCGCACCAGCTCGGCCAACCGCTCAGCGGCATCCGCCGCCTGCCGCTGAGCGGCCTGCCGCAACGGGAGCACCCACAGATCATCACAGCCAGCCAGCAGCGTCCCCCGATACAAGGCCAGCACCTCATGCAACGCCGCCACCCGCATAGCGTCCTCGGCCGCGATCGAGGCCAGCTTGCACGCGTCCTCGAACCGCCAGAAGTCCGCATCGAACGATGCCGCAGGCAGCAGTCGCCGCTCCCCGGACTTCAGCACGAACCGCACGCCAGTCGCGCACCCCGTCGCCTGCCGCATCACCCGGTTGATCTCCCGCACCGCCGACTCCAAGCGGCGCCCGCCAACCTCCCCCGGCCACAGCGTCTCGGCGATCCCCTCCGCCGAAACTCCGTCCCGCGACACCGAAAGCAACGCGAACAACTCTCGCGCCTCGGCACGGCCGAAGGAGACCTCTGCCCTGCCACACGACAGCCGCGGTACCCCCAGCACCTCGACCTTCACCTTTCCCACCGCCGCTACGAACCCCGATCCCAGCCCAGCCGAAGCGCCTGGCACGAAGGGCGCCTCAGCCTTCATACCTGCTTCTGCCCCCGCCGGGCGGGAGTTGGGCTGGTCAAGCTGAGACGTAGTCACCGCCAGATGCTCGCTACGGTCAGGCTCGGCAACCGACTCCGCCGTCACGCAGTCGACCGCAGGCGCCTGCGCCCCAGCGGATGCCAGGACAACCGCCGGGGGTACTTCAGCGTCTTCACCGTTGCGACCATCGATACCGCGCAGACAGGCGGCACCGCCAGACAGGCCCGCGGCAGACGAGCCCGCGCTCGCCTGCACCGGCCAGGACCGTAGACGACCTATAAGCGCAGCGCTCAGGACCATGAGCATGAGCCCGAACGCCAGCGCAACGCCCAGCGGTCCCCTCGCCTCAGGCAGATACTCTGACCTCGGCCTCACCGCATCGCCCGGTGCAGGCGCAGAGGAAGACGTGGAGGCCGATGCCGACGGCATTTCCGATGGAGCCGGTGGTGTGAGAACCATCGTGGACGATGGCTCCCTACCGTTTCTTCGTGGGCGCTGCTGACGGTCAGCCCTTACCTGACGATTTCGGTTGAGAACTCGACCCGGAGCCCGGCCAGCTTCCCCGCCGCTTTCACGCGGCATGCGCGGTTCGGCATCCCTCCTACGAAATTTGGCCGGCACAGCTTCAGGCTGTTTCACCGTAGAAACCACCTCACGTGGCCTCGACACCTTCTGCGGCTTAGGAGAGAGCGAGGCATGCACCGGAGTGCGCTGCGACCGTTCCAGCAACTCCGGGAGATCCAGCGCCCGGCCTTCCACCAGGTCGCCATACACCAACGCACAGAACTTCTCGATGTCGTACACCTGACGTGGCGCTCGGCCCACCTGCGGACAGTAAGGCTCTGCGTTAGCAAACGAACCGGCTGGCGAACTGACGCCAAACAGAATTGACGCCGCAACCGCTGCACTCAGCTTCCTCGCTACGTCTTCGACGAGTTGCCGCCGCATACTGCCTCCCTGCCGCTTTTGAGCCTTCGCACTGATCAGACCGTGCGCGGCACCGCAACAGGGCTGGTGAAACTCTCCACGGCAGCTACTGGCGGGCGCGCGGTGTCCGGAGCAGCGAGAACGCCTATGACAGCGGGCCTCTGGGACACAGCGCTCGATGGTGAGAACTCACCATCGCTCGGAACCACTCATCGCCCGACACGGCAAGAAGGGCCATCACAATGCGCGTTTGGGCCACTACTCTCTGATCGGAGGTGACGGTGGACGGACAGGATCAGGTCAAAGCGCAGCGCCTATTGGAGGGCGTCGTCCCGGAAGAGATCTTCGTGTCGTACTCCATGCTGCTCACGGAGGGCGGCTGCCCTGAGGACGACGCCGCGTCCCTGCTTGGAAGCAGTGAGCAGGTCGCGGAACTCACGGCCCGCGGGATGGCGCATCGCCGGCCGGACGGCCCCTCGATGCCGCCACGTCTCGTGCCCGCTCCCCCGGAACTCGCACTGCAGGGCGTCTTGACGGACCTTTCGCGCCGTCTCGTCAGCGATCAGGAGCGGTTGCTGGCTGGACACAAGCGGCTGAGGGAGTTCCACCAGACGCCGGCCGCGGCGTCCTCGAACTCTGCGATGGACCGTCTCGTGCAGATCGTCACCGATCGGGACGAGATCAGCCGCCTGTCCTACGCACTCATCAACGCCGCGCGGCACGACTGGCTCACGTTGGACAACTACGTCCTGGAGGCGCCCGTCGAGGACTCCACCGGGTACGTACCGCTACCAGTCTTCGAGGGCCAGGTGCAATGCCGGGCGATCTACGAGACCCGCTGCGCAGAGCATCCAATAGGCGCGAAGACGATCGAGGCTGCGGTGCAAGCCGGGGAACAGGCGCGGCTGCTGCCTCGCATCGGGATGAAGATGAAGCTCGCAGACGAGGCAGTCGCGCTCCTTCCGCTGACGCCCACAGGGATGGGAGGAGCTCTGCTCGTACGCTCGCCCGTCATCGTCGGTGCGCTGCGCGAGTACTTCGAGCTGCTCTGGGAGAAGGCGATCCCGTTCGGCAGTACGGAAGCCGTCGGGCCACTCACCCCTGCGCAGTCGCAGGTACTGCAGTTGCTCAATCAAGGACTACCCGACGAGGCGATCGCCCGGCGGATGGACATCAGCATCAACACCATGCGCAGGCACTGGACCGCCATCCGCGATGCGCTGGACGTGGAGACCCGCTTCGCCGCCGGAGCCGCAGCAGTGCGCCGCGGCTGGATCAACTGAACCCGAGAGGCCCTGTCACATGCCCGAATACCTGGACTTCGTTCCCCAGCAACGCTTCCAGCCCACCCTTGCGCTGTCCCCGGACGGCCAACTGGTCGCCTACTCCAGCCACGCCTCCGGGCACTACGACCTGTGGGTCGTTCCCGTCACCGGTGGCGAGCCACGCCGCGTGGCGGGCTTCGACGACCGGACAGTCCGCCAGATCGCCTGGACCCCCTCCGGCGGCCGACTGGTCTTCACCGCCGACGAGAACGGGGACGAGCAGTTCCGCATCTACCTCGTCGCTCTGGATGGCAGCGGCCTGACCGAGATCAGCTCCGGTCCGGACTGTCAGCGTGTCCTGGCCACGTCGCCGTTCGACCCGACCGGCCGCTTCCTGGCCTACACCGCCAATGACCGCGACTCCGCCGCTCAGGACCTCATCGTCCACGATCTAGAGAGCAGCGAGCTCCGCCGCTTCACGCCCCCGCAAGGGGTCGCGTTCGAGGCCGTCAGCATCTCCCCCAACGGCCGCTGGCTGCTGGCGACCGGGTTCCGTTCCAACACCGACATAGCCATCTATCTCACCGACCTGAGCGACCCGGACGCCACGCCGATCTGCGTGACATCCGCCCTGGGCGAGGGTCTCTTCGAGCCCGGAGTCTGGGCGGCGGACTCCAGCGGCTTCCACCTGCTCACTGACCATTGGAGCGAGTTCACCGCCGCCGCCTTCTACGACCTCGCAGCCGGCTCCCTGCAGGCGATCGCGCGCCCGAGTTGGGACGTCGAGGTCCTCGACGCCGCTGCGGGAGTCCGCATCTGGTCAGTCAACGAGGGCGGCAGCTCCCGCCTGCACGCCGACCGCGACGGCAGCCCCATCTCGCTGCCCGGCATCCCGCCCGGCGTCATCTCCGCGCTGTCCCTGGCGCCTGACGCCTCCTTCGCGGTCGTCCTGATCAACTCCGCGGCGAGGCCGGCGGAAATAGCGGTCCTGGACCTGGCCCGCCACGAGTTCCGCTACCTTACCGACACCCGCCCTCCGGCACTGCACGTCATCGACCCCGTCGTCCCCGAGCTGATCACCTACCCGGCTCGCGATGGACGCGACGTCCACGCGCTGCTCTACCGCCCGGACGGCCCTGGCCCTCACCCGGTCCTGCTGTCCATCCACGGCGGTCCGGAATCCCAGGAACGTCCCCTCTACGCCCGCTCTGGTCTCTACCAGCATCTTCTCCATCAGGGCATCGCCATCCTGGCCCCCAACTTCGCCGGATCCACCGGCTACGGAACCGCTCACCAGAAGCTCATCTACTGCGACTGGGGCGGCATCGACCTTGACGACCTGGACCACGCCGTCAAGTACCTCCACACCCTCGACTGGACCGACCCGAACCGCCTCGCCGTCATGGGCGCTTCCTACGGTGGTTTCGCTGCTCTGTCCTGCCTGGCCCGTCTCCCCTACCCCTGGGCTGCGGGCGTCTCCATGTGCGGTCCGAGCAACCTGCTCACCTTGGCGAAGGCGTCGCCCCCCACCTGGAAGACCTTCGTCGCTACAGTCCTCGGCGACCCTGACACGCGCGCCGAACACCTCTTGGCACGCAGTCCCGTCACCCACGCCGACGGCATCAACGCTCCCCTGTTCGTCCTCCAGGGAGCCCATGACCCACGCGTCCCCCAAGCCGAATCCGACCAGATCGTCGCCCGACTGCGTGAACGCGGCGTCGAAGTCCGCTACGACATCTACCCCGACGAAGGACACGGCTTCACCAACCGCGCCAACGAACTGACCGCGTACGAGGCCATCAGCGCTTTCCTTCACACCCACCTGCTTGCCAAAACTGCCGACCGCTCCGCATCGCTCCACGTGGGCTGACAATTTCAATGAGCGCCGAACAGCTTCAGACAGGCCGGAGTGAACATGCCTACGTGCCGGGCGAACGCGTGGAACTCCGAATGATCTCCGACCAGGACGTACCAGGTGCAGAAGGAGCAGCCGGCGCGCCAGCCTGGCCGCCGCCACCAGTGGTCGCGCATCTCGGTGTCGTCCGTCGCCAAGGCCTCTTGCGAATTAGTCGTCCGGTCTCGAAGTGTTCAGCGCCAAGCTTCTCCTATTCGTTGCAGACCAGCGAGGCTGCCGTCCACAACCCGGCGGGAGACCTCTTCCCATTCGCGGATCACTCGTCGCCTGCCGTCAGGGATTGATGGCCAGTCTGCTCGAGTCACGGACTTGCCAGCGTAGATGCTTCCCTGGTGATGAGAGGGGCCGGGGAGTTGGGAGCTAGGAAACCTCGTCGGCAAAGTCCTCGCGGCTCCGGCGCTTCAAAGCGCCTCGCCCGCGTACTGGGTCGCAGAGACAACAGTGGGCAAAGCTGAACGGCCGAGCGCACGACTCCCGCCAAATGCCGGCGCTGTAGGGATCCTTGGAGTCGGGGTTGATGTGTCGTGCGACGACGAGCGTCACAACCGCTGCGGCGCCTTTCTCGATCAGCGCGGACGCGGCGCTTTGCACGTGAGCGCCGGAGACGAACAAGTCGTCCACCAGCAAAACCCGCTGCTTGTCCAGCCTGTCGCCCCGGACGCGGAATACCTTCCGATGAGACTTGCGGTTGGCAAGCACCGGGGCATAGGTGTCGACGACCTCCAGAAGGAGGGGCCGATGAAGGCTGGCCAGCGCTCCAACCATGCTGACGACCCGCGTCATAGTGTCGAACGCCTCAGCGGGCTGCTCGGTTCGGGTGCTGGGAATCGTGGCCACCACGGTGAAGGGGCCACCGGCACACCCTTGAAGGCAGCGGCCATGTTTCTGGAAGAAATGGGTCACCGTCGCGGCGAGGAAGTCCGGCCGTCTCCGGCGACCTGAGGTGCCGTTGGGATCGTTCTTCCGAACCAGCACGTCGTACAGCTGGGTGTTCTTGGCCGTCAGCGAGATCGGCACCACGTACTCGGCGTGGCCGTACAGGTGCTCGGTGGTGCGTTTACAACTCGCACAAGTGGGCCATGGCACACCGTCCCCGCGGTCGTTCGGACCGGAATGACAGATGCGACACACCCCCGCCCGAGTGGGCGGGACGGGGCGGAACAGCGGCAAGAAATCGTGGGTGAACGCCTCGGCGCCACCCATGATCAGCAGGTGCTCGTGCGAGGGGTCATATCTACAAGATTGACCGCCCGCTTGGAGAGGTCGTCAATGTCTTGGACGGCAGTCATACCTCCCCGGAAACCTGCCTGGTCGACCCACGCCTGTTCCTGCTGGAGCCGGTGGGACACGAACACATGCTTGCCGGTCTCCAGCGCTCGCTCGACAAGCTGAGAGGAGAAACCGCCAGCCAGACCGTCGACGACATACAAGCAGTCGGCTAACCCGCAGGTCACGACGCGCGCGAGTTCAGCAGTGCGGGAGGTGGGGAGAGCATCGGGCCAGAAGGGCGTGACGACCGCGCCGCGCGCGGCTATCTGCTCGGCCACACTGCCGTACTGTCCGAGAGCGGACTGCTCGGAGATGCCGCCGGCCAGCACCGCCAGCGCGCGACCGCCCACCGCGAGCGTCGCCTCGTGAACCGCAGCATCCAGGTCCGTACCGAGCGGTGCCACGACGGTCAGCCCGGCCTCAGCCAGGGCCCGCGCCGCGGCGACCGCATGGCCGGTCTCGTGCTCGCCAATTACGGCGATTGCCCGGTCGTCACCGACCGCGAAACTGCCGCGGACCCACAGAAATGGCTGACGGTCGTAGGCGAAGCGCAGATTAGCCGGATAGCTCTCGTCAAGCACTGTGACGAGATGCACGCCATCGGCGCGCATGGCGGCGATGAGGGCACGCGCCCAGTCCAGGTCCTCTGGCTGGACGCATGCGGCGATGGCGGCGGCGTGCGCCCGGTCGTCCTCGTCCCGGCTCAGGCAGTAACCGTCGAGGAGCGTCAGGGCACTGCCTGCGTCGAGAATGACGCGCGCGGTGTAGAACCAGGGCTTGTCCTGGGTCGCTCGGGTGAGTGCGAGGACGGCAGCCTGCTCATCAATCGGGATCACTGTCATCACCATCTCGAACGTGGTTCCGGGAGGAACGTACGCTCCGACACCGACAAATACGGCAACGGGATGCGCGGTTCTGTGCTGGCCCTATCGTGCCGACGCCGGCAAGACGGCGCCCCATGATTGGCGTGAACGGGCCATGTGGATTCAGGGTGTTGACAGCCCCGAGCCACCCTGCTCGGGTCATATCGACGCCAACAGAGAAGGCTTCCACCTCGCGGCAGGCAGGCCAGCTCCACACATACGGCGGAGCCTTACATGTCGTGCAGGAAGCGGCACCGCTGTCCAGGATGACCCCGTTGAAGAACGCCGGGGTGATCGCCAGCGGATCAATCTTCATGTCCCGTCGGCATGAAGGCTGCCGGCTCACGACCTCACTGCAATCCGAGCCTGGTCTTACACCTGGCCACGAACGTATCCACGGCGTCCAGGTAGGGAGGCGTTCTCACCGCGCTTCGCCCTGCATGATCTGCCGCCACAGCGTCACGGCGTCACGGACTCTTACCCATGGACTCTCAACGACAGACTGGGGCGACACGGAGCGGTCATACCGCCGCACGAATCCCGATCCGCCAGCCACGCACCGCTCGAAAACCAGAGGCGAGCACTCGCAGGTATGCTCCCGGACCCGGACAAGATGCGCACCCGGTTGGAGAGGCGACCACTTGACTCGTGTCGCATCGGGGCGAGGCGGGACAGGGTGCAGGCTGTGATACTCACCGAACTCACCCACAGATACACCCTCCTCCGTGCCGAAAGAGTGCCGTCGCCTAGCCATCGATGCCACTGAAGGACGCCGGCGAGGGGCAGGCGTGGTGAGCGAGTAGCCAGCTCTGGCCACATTGTGCGCCCTTACGGGGGCAGCCAGAGCACACATGTGAAGCCCCACCCGGAGGGGCCCTGGTTCGTCGCTCACCAACGCCATGCCCAGAACCTATACTATCCTGTCCTAGCATGTCTATAGCATTCTTAGCCATGCCTGTTCTATGTCGGAAGGTCCAGAGATACCTAAAGTCGTCCTGTGATCGAGTGGGACCCAAGGCTCTACAAGTGGGAGCAGATAACGAATGTCGTCGCTGAGCGCATCGAGAGCGGCGAGTACCCACCCCTCGCCTTGATCTCCGAGGTGAAGCTTCAGGAGGAGTTCGATGTTGCCCGTATCACCGTGCGGAAGGCGATGGAAGCGCTCAGAGACCGTGGGCTGATCACCACCAAGCCAGGCAAGGGCTCCATCGTCGTGCCTAAATAGCTATGTCCGGCGTTGCATCGCCGAGTACGCTGCCGAGCTCGATCAGCCACGGCAAGGCGCCGAACGTTGGACTCTCAACTGAGTAGGCTCCTGGCCCGTGAGCCAGCGGATTGACTACCACAACGACCCGAACGCGCCTGCCGCTAACAGTCTCGTCCCTTCCGTGAACGTCGTGGTCACCAACGACGCCGACGAGGTGCTGCTGATCCGACGCTCCGACAACGGCAACTGGGCCCTACCCGGCGGAGCCATCGACCTCGGCGAGTCCATCCCTCAGGCAGCCATCCGCGAGACCTTCGAAGAGACCGGAATCACCTGCGAGATCACAGGACTGGTCGGCACCTACAGCGACCCCCGCCACGTCATCCACTACACCAGCAACGACGAGGTCCGCCAGGAGTTCTCCCTCGTCCTCACGGCCCGGGCCATCAGCGGTCAGCCGACTCCGAGCACGGAATCGAGCGAGGTGCGCTGGGTACCGCGGCACGAGCTCGACATGCACAGCATGCACAGCTCCATGCGCATGAGGATTAGCCACTACTTCGAAGAAGACGGCCCGCACATCGGCTAGATCAACTGCAGGAACCGGCTGCCAAGCATCAAGCGCGACGGATGCAACGACGACGACACATGATCGCGGGTGGTGGTTCGGGGCACGATTCGGATCGGTTCGCCGTTGTCGTGCACAGTGATGTAGGTGTCGTCGACGGCCACGTCGAGGATCTTGCGGGCATGGACCCGGCCGCCTGGATCTTCTGACCAACGACCTGGAAGCAGCCGCGGCTGGAGACGACGCGTTGCAGGACGACCAGTTCGGTGGATGGTGCCGGCGGCGGGCCGGCGATGCGGGCGCCGCGTAGGCGTCCGCATGCGGTGCCAGAGACGCCCTCGGCGAAGCGCTGGCCTGGTCACCATTAGTAAGGCCAACCCGGAGCACGAGCAGATACGGTACGTCGCAGCCCTCTTCGCCGGTGTCAACTTCAGCGACCTGGCTGCGACCTACATCCTGCGCCAGCTGGTCGAAAACCTGAACCAGAAGCACCGCACCGTTCTGATGGTAGATGATGCGCAAGCTGATCGAGGTCGCCCTTCCGCCGGAGACGATCATCCGCAAGTCGGCCCCGGAGAAGTCGACCCGCCATGGCCACCCCTCGACGTGCACCTGTGGTGGACTCGGCAACCGTGGTCGCGGCGCGAGTGGCCCTGTTCGCTCGGCTCCTCGACGACCGGTCAGCGCATCCGGACGAGTTCCCGACCAAGGAAGCACAGCCCGCTGAGCGCGGCGGGTCCACGGGATCATCGGCGCTTCGCGGTGCGGGAGAACGTGCGTAACGAGCGCCTGCTTACCAGGACCCGCGCGAGATCATCAAGTCCTGTGATGGCAACCCTCCGCCGATCTACGACCTGTTCGCCGGAGGCGGCACCATCCCGCTGGGAGCGCAGCGACTGGGTCTGGAAGCGCACGTCTCGGCCCTCAATTTGGTCGTGTCGATGCTTCCAAGGCTGCCCCGGTCCAAGATGTACAGGGCAAGCTCGATTTCGTGGAGGACGAGTTCTGATGGGGTTCCAGACGCCGCTCTACAAGCTGGCCGACTACCTGAAGTGGACCACCAGCGGGGAGATCCAGCTGCCTGACTTCCAGCGCGGCTACAAGTGGGAGGAGGAGCGGATCCGTCAGCTGCTCGTTACGGTTCTACAGAGCCACCCTATGGGGGTGGTGATGCTGCTCAAGACCGGCAACGACCAGATCCGGTTCAAGCCGCGTCCGATCGAAGGTGTGTTGCTTGCCGACGGCACCGAGCCGACTTCCTTGCTCCTGGACGGGCAGCAGCGGCTGACCTCGCTGACCCAGGCTCTGACCGGCCACGGCGTCGTGTCGACCAAGGACAGCCGCGGCAAGCTCCTGGACCGCCGATACTACGTCGACATCAAGCTTGCTCTCCAGGGCGCGGACCGCATGGACGAGGCCGTCATGTCGGTTCCTGGTGACGGCGTGATCCGCACCAACTTCGGCAAGGACATCGTGCTCGATCTCTCCGACGAAGACAAAGAGCGGGCTGCGGGCTACTTCCCGTTCCGACTGCTGTACGACCCGCTGAAGGCTGCGACATGGCTCACCAAGCTGCCCGACATCTCGCTGATGCCGGAGTTTATGGCAAAGGTCTTAAGTCCAGCGGCGACGTACGACATCCCGGCGATCGAGCTGGACAAGGACACGAGCAAGTCCGCTGTCGCCACCGTCTTCGAGAAGGTCAACACCGGCGGCCTGACCCTCAACGTGTTCGAACTCCTTACCGCAACCTTCGCCGGCGACAAGGACTACTACGACCAGCATGGCGAAGACTTCCGTCTTAACGAAGACTGGCTGAAGACCCAGGAGATCTTCGCTACGCACTCGGTGTTGCACGCAGTGGAAAACACCGACTTCCTTCAGGCAGTCACGATGCTTGCAACGCTCAAGCGCAACCAGGCCGATACCTCGGAGCGACCCCCGGCGGTCTCCGCCAAGCGTGAGGACGTCCTCAAGCTCCAGCTGAGCGAATACCTGGAATGGGTGCAGCCACTGCGCCTGGGTTTTCTGTGGGCCGCCACCTTCCTTGCGGACCTGCACATCTTCGACCAGCGCTCAGTGCCCTACGCCAAGCAGCTCGTCCCGATGGCGACACTGCGGGTCGTGCTGGGCAACGACATCGATCTCCATGGCGTCCGCGAGCGGATCATCCAGTGGTACTGGTGCGGCGTCCTGGGCGAGCTCTACGGCAGCGCCAACGAGACCCGATTCGTGCGTGACCTAGAGCAGGTACCGGACTGGGCACGCGGCAAGGACGCTGCCACGGTGCCACGGACCATCCAGGACGCGGCGTTCGTGGAGTCCCGACTGCATTCGCTGCGGACACGTGGAGCGGCGGCGTACAAGGGAATCCACGCACTCGTCATCGCGGACAACGCGGCAGACTGGATGTACGACAAGACTTTCGACAAGGTTCAGTACGTCGACATGAACGTCGATATCCACCATGTCTTCCCTCACAAATGGTGCCTTGACAACGGTATCGATGACGAGCGCCGTGAGAGCATCGTCAACAAGACGCCTCTGTCCGCGGCCACCAATCGCAAGATCGGAGGCGTCGCACCGTCGAAATACATGGCCGCTATTGAGAGGACCGCAGGCGTCACTTCCGACCGGTTGGACGCCTTGGTCTCGTCGCACCGGTGTCATCCGGCTGCGATGCGTGCCGACGACTTCGACGCCTTCTTCGTGGCGCGGCGCGAGGCTCTGGTCAAGCTGGTGGAGAAGGCCATGGGCAAGACCGTGCAACGCGACGCTTCTGAGGGCGAAATGCAGGAATCTGCCGACCAGTTCGACGCCGCGGACGACGCCGTCATTCCGGACGAAGAGGAGCCTTATGGTGACGAGCAACCGTGATCGCATCGGATAGATGTTCTAGGTCCGGAGTTCTCCGGTCTTGTCTTGTGGACACCTGATCGTTCGGCACGATTGGCCCGGGAGGAGTTCACAAGTGCCGAAGTAACTACCTCTGTACCCACCGAAGATCCGGGGGCAGATGGTGAATCTGGTGCCGGCGGGCCGGACATCAGAGGAGTTGGCCGAGGAGTCCGGGCCAACCCCCCAATAGATCCGTGTCTGCATCAACCCGGCCTACCTCGATGACGGGCGCGGCAGGACTGCCGTCCAACGCAGAGAGGGAGAACGACTCTGCCACGGCGCCTGCGGTCCCGCTTTGCCGCGGTCCGGATCGCCTTGCCGCCAGACATCCTAGGTCCTCACCGCGCCCATGACGCTTCCTGCTGCGATCGTGACCAGCAACAACACCCTCGATACGCGGCAGAGACCGGCTCAGGGAACTGCCGGGGCTCTACGTCGGGCCTGCCACCGGTTGGCCACAGCTGAGGTTGTGTGCTGGCTGGCGAACGAGCAACCCGATCAGGGCTCACGCAGTGCTGATGTCAGGAACCGATGCTCCGATCGGGCCCATGCGACGGAGCATCTCAGCGACAATTCTGGACACGCCATAGGTGTTACGCTCTCCCCACTCCGTTTCCCAATATCTTCCGTAGAAGAGAACAGCAGCGATCTTCGCGCGGGTAAGGGCAACGTAGAAGGCGCGACGCGCTTCTGCGAGCTGTTTGGGGCTCGGATCGAGGTGAGTCCGATGCGCTCCGGACCACTTGCGATATGGCATGATACCGTCGACCAGGCCGGGCAGGAGTACAAATTTCCACTCTCGTCCCTTGGCCGAGTGATAGGTCGTCACCACGACCTTCCCCAGGCGTACGGAACCTGCAGCGTCGCCCATAGTCAGGCCGTGCCTCAACGCAGCGTCTTGGAAGCTCTCAAGCGCTTCCTGGTCGCGTCTGACGCGACTTGCGGCGCCAATTTCATGTAGTTCAAGAGCATCCGCCAAAGTAGATACCCATGGCGCCAACATATCATTGGCATCGCTCGATTTGAGGGCGATGTCGAGACGACTCCCTGCTGCATTAATGAGAAGCTCGGGGAGTCCACTCGACCGCCGTAGCCTGTTGTAGGCGTGAGTAAGCTCCGTGAGCGTGCTCACATGGTCGAGGTGGCGATCACTTTTGACTGATGACGGCTGAGGTCCAAGGATAGCCCGCGCTGCGCAATCGCGAATGAAGTCTGCCATATCCCCTTGCGGCAGCCGCTCGTCCGCCTCTAGGACGTAGGGAATGCTGGCAACGTCCAGAGCACCTCGTAGATGGCTCAGGAGCGTCCGATTGGGATACAAGACTCCGATGGAGTGCAGGGGGTGCCCATTTGCAGTGAGCGCCGAGATTTTCTGAACCACCGCGTACGCGTGGTCGACTAACCCGCCGCCGATGTAAACCGGCTCGACAAGCCCAGCGTCCTGCCGGAGCGGGTCTGCACGGTGAGACCGTGTCTCGTCGAGAGCCATCTGACTTGCCGCAATGATCGCTTGGCCACAGCGATAGTTGATGCTCAACAGGATTTCGCGGAACTCCTGTCGGATGGCAAGCTCCCAGAGATAGCGGGGATCAGCCCCCGCGAAGGCCATCACACTCTGATCAGGATCGCCAAATGCTGCGATCTTCACTTTCTCGACCATATGAAGGTGCAAAACGAGAGTGTGTAGGACAGGGCCAAGATCTTGATACTCGTCGACGATCAACCAGGGAAATCTTGCGCCGACCATACTCGATACGTCAGGGTTCTCCTGCAGGATACGTAGTGCTAGGGAGACGATCAGGTCGTAGTCAAACAGGCCTGCATCCAGCAGTCGCTCCTCGAATAGCCGCGCGAACGAAAGGAGATGCGCCGTCTCCACATCCTCTTCACCTGCTGCGCGAATTCGGCGCGCCCTGTTCAGTGCCGTCTTGTCCGGGCAGATGCGGAGATCGTCCTTGCAGGAGTTGAAGATCCTGCTCCACTCGGGCGACTTCTCGTCGATGATGGAGCCGGGACCTGGTGCAGGTACACCAACCAGCGGGCCATAGGGGCGCAGGATGTTGCCGAGGCACCAGCTGTGCAGGGTGCTCGAGATGAGTTGCCGTCCCGGCGTGAAGCCGAGAGATCGGAGTCGCGTAGTGACCTCTCGCGCCGCCGAGCGTGTGTATGTGATGGCTGCGATGCTCTGCCAGGGAGAGATCTGACGCGTCGCCAACAAATAGCCGATCTTGACTACGAGCGTTCGCGTTTTCCCTGAGCCCGGCCCGGCAAGCACCACCAGATTGCCGAGGTGCTGAGCAGCCTCGCGCTGCTCGTCGTTGAGCGCCGCCAGTTCAACCGCCAGGGACGAGGGCACGAAAGTCACTGACCCTCCCCGCACGCCTTGTTGGCGCCTGAGGCATTGGAAATGAGCCCGCAGCCACGCACCTGCCGCGAGATGCTATCCAGCGCGGCCAGAAGGTAGCCGTATGAGCCTTGGTCGATCAGCGGCAGCTGGCTGGACTGTACAGCCGAGGCGAGATAGGTGGCTTGCTCGACATGAGCTGCCAGCCGCTGCGCGAATCGGCCTTTGCTGACGTAATCTATCCGCCGTAGCAAGCGGGCGTAGTCGTCAGCAGTACCTCCACTATTCTTGATCGCCGAAATGGCGGCGTCAAACTTGCCCACAAGGTTGGTAGAGTTCTCCAGCTCGCGATGCGCGGCGCTCATCTCGGCGCCCAACAGCGGAACGATATCCACCTCGAGAGTTACATGCCCCACGAAAACACCGGCCTGCAAGACAGCCTCCCGAACCTCCACCGAAGCCGGGGCTCCTGCCTCGATGTGTGATTGCAGAGTTTCACCCAATTGGATCTTGCTGTCGTTGTCCGGAAGGAGTCTGACGGCTCTCGCGAGGCCGGAGAGGGTGTAGGCGTCCTTGGTGTACGGGTCCCCGTCAGTCACGATCACGTGAGGAACGTTTAGTGCGTCCTGGCTAAGCAGGGTGCGATACGGTCCAAAGTTGACGCCATCGATGTTGGCGACGATCACCCCGTGCGCGTCGAGATCGAACCCGAAAGCACGGGCGAGAGCCGGAAGCAGGTAGACCTCAGAAGGGCCCTCTACGAGGAGGGCTCCTTTGCAGAAGAGCAGTTCCGCACGGCTCACGGTCAGGTAGCGCTCCAAGTCTGCCCGTTCCTGTTCGGAGATTTTGATCGCAGACGTCGTGGCTGCCACAGTCCCGCCGGTGTCAGCGGCGCGAAGAAGGACGAGAGAGTTCAGCGAAGTGACGGCAGCGATGTGCGGGCTGTGCGAAGTAACTACCAGCGCCGAGTCTATGCCGAGCAGGTATCGGAAGAGCTGGCGCTGCAGCACAGGATGGATGTGCGCCTCTGGCTCTTCCACACACAGAATGGCGTGAAGAAGAGAATCTTCAATTTGGACTTGGCGAGAGGCCAAGCGCTCCAGCAGAAGGCCCAGGTAGACGACGTTAGCTGTACCGGTTGAGGCTTCGTTGATACCTCGGGTGCGACCGGAGTCAACGAAGAGCCGGATAGACCGCATCAGGCGCGTGGGATCGCTGGAGGCGAAGCCTAGAGACGGGGTGATATCCAACTGAGGGCCGGCCATCTGCCCGACACGGCTAGCAAGATCGTCAGCTACTCCAGTGATCCCTCCGTCCTGGGCAAGGATATCCATGGCGCCCTGGATGGTTCCGGCGGCCGTAGCAAGCGCCAGAGCGCCGGGTGGTCGGGCATCAAGGAGTTCCTGAAGGGGTGAACCTCGCCGGGAGAGTTCCGCCACGGCGTCACGCAGCGGAGGGAGAACGGTGACGGAGACAGCGTGACGAATGCGCTTCGCGTTACCTTCGTCGTCCGGCCCGCCAACGATGTCGAAGTCGTAGTCCTTCGTGGTCAAGCGAGAATTGGCTTCAAGGACTCTTGGTCGCCACAGATAGGTGATCCGAGCGGTCAGAGGGTTCGTGGACACGATGCACCCGTCGAGTGCAGCCCGCGTCTGCGGATCGTCAGCGAACCCGGTCAGGTCCACTTCGACGCGAACTTCCACGCCATCGACGAGGCTGCCGGCCCCGAACTCCGAGATGTCTTCTTCGCGGAGCTTCCGCGCACTATCCGGGAGCTCGGGATCGAGGACGAGGCGAAGCGCGTACAAGAAGTTCGACTTACCGATGCCATTCTCCCCCACCAGGACGGCACTCTGCGGGAAGTCGACAACCTCCAGGTGAGCGAAGTTACGGAAGTTACGGATGAGGACACGACTGATGCGCACGGTTACCGTTCCTATCTCGCGGCATGAAGCGTCGCCTGTCTCTCAAGGCCCCCACCATGCGAGAACAGTCACGGGAATCAAGCTAGCATGTGAGCTGAGTTCACAGAGCGAAAATTCGATACCCGCGTTCAGGTCAGCGGAGTCTTCCTGCCGCAAGATCCTCGAACCCCCGACGTATCAGCGCGGCCGCCTCGGCAGCGCTCCGGTTGACAGCCCTCTCGAAGAGCTCCAGATTGCCGAACGCCTCTCCAAGCCGCCGCTGCTCATCGATGGGGAGGCGTGGGATCTCGACGCGCCGGATGTCCGAGCGGGACGTTCCCGTCTGACCACGCAGTGGCACCGACGATCCGTAGACCCGGAGAAAACCCGCAAGGCACGTAGGATCGATCCGATCGCGATCGACTCGGAAGGCGTACAGACCCGGCCCTAGTACGGCCCCACCATCTTCGACCACGCGGACCACCAGGGCACGTCCGCCCGATGGAACTACAACGTCGCCCGGTTGAAGGACGACCATCCCGGTGATCGGTCTCGTGTGGGCGCTGGGCTCGTTACCCTCAATCACATCGCTCAGGGTAAGGACGGGGAGCTTGCCTGGTTGGATGTCGGCTTTGGGCGCCTGGAGAATGACGACGGCCCCTGCACGCGCCTGCTCAGCGATGGTTGTCTTGGGTAGATCCAGTTGTGCCTCACGGAGTTGCCGAAGATTGCGCACGGCCTGCTGGAGGTGACTAACCGAATCAGTCACCCCCTCCAAAAGAGTGGAGAAACTTAGGTCCGCGTTGGGCGATCGACGAGCGCTAGTTCGACGAGCGGGCGTCAGATCGACCTCGTCGTCCAAGAGGTCGATGACCGCAACCGTGTCCTCTTGCTCGGTATCAGAAGAAGCTGTGAACGCACGCCACCGCTCAACGACCACATCGCGAAGTTGGTCTTCTGGGAGGTCGGACAGATCAAGCATCAGAACGCGTGTGGGTATCGGGTCTCCGGTTGACGGTCGACGCAGGACCCACAAGTGAGGGGAAGCCAGGGCGCCGGGAACAGCACCCGCGGGCAATGAAACTACCGCGCGCAAGGTCCCCGTACGCAGAAGTTGAGCTCGGATCCGGCGCCCCGAACGACGATCGGCAGCAGCCGGCGGCATGACGACAGCCATATGACGACCGGGTTTCAGGTGATAGAGACCGTGTTGCACCCAGGGAAGCTCCGGCTCGCCACGGGGAGGAAGGCCGTAAAGCCAGCGGACATCCGAAGTAAGCTCCTCATAACCCCAATTACGTTCGCCGAACGGCGGCACACAGGTAACCGCGTCCGCCTGAAGGGAGCTAAAGGCATCCTCGCGGACGGCATCTCCAGCACAAACAGCACCCTGATAGCCATGAAGCCGCAGCCGAACGGCGGAAATCTGAGCCGCGTGGTCTTCCCGTTCCTGACCGTAGAGCTCGTTGGCGCCTTCTTCCGCTGCTGTCATGAGCACCGAGCCAAGACCGCAGGAAGGATCGAGGACGATTCCGCTGGTAGCATCCGCCAGGGCCACCATAAGTTTCGCTACATGGCTTGAGACAGCACCCACACGGCGCGAATGCGCCTCCAGATAGCGCTCATAAATAAAGTCGAAGATATGGGCCGCGCTGCGTTCTGTTGCCAGGTCTGCGATAGCTCGCAGAAGCCGAGCTTCCAAGATACTCATGGGCTCCCCAGGAATATCAAGAGAAGCAAGTTCATACGCCAGCCGGTCGGCCAGTTCCTCGTCAGCCCTCTTAGCAAGTTTCTTCCAGGCCCCGGATTCCTGATCGAGAAAGACAAGGAAGGCGCCCACGTGGCTCACTGCATGACCAAGGTGCAGATCTGCGACACTAGCCTTGATCTCCTGCCACACGCGCTCCTCCGCAGGGATCACCCTCAACTTGCCCTGCCGTCGTAGCCAATCCTCAACGTCGGCGAGCGAAAACAGCGGACTACTGGAGGTACCCCCAACCGGGACAGGAAAGTCTTCGAACCGTCGCCGCCAGTTGCTGACGGCAGCACGTCCGACTCCGGCTAGCCTTGCAATATCGGCGGCGGCGACGGTGGCACTGTCTTGCATTTGTGTTACCCCAAACATGAAAGCGCCGCTGCATACATGCGCACTGGATCGGTGGAGACGTCTCTCTCCACCCAGCCATGCAACGGCGAAGGATTGCCAATAAATGAGAAGAGTCGCCGGTATACCGTTATTGCCCTATCGGGACGATCCTCTGGACTCTTAGCCAGCAACCTTAGAGTCAGATCCTCCAACTCAGCCGGAACACCTTCCATAGGTGGAGGTTCTTCCTCTTGACTTCGAGCTATTTCTCGTAGGAGATCATCGTGCTGGAATGGCCTGGAACCGGTAAGCAATTCATACAACAGGCACCCGACGGCATAGAGGTCGCTAGCTTGACTGACCGACTCGCCCTTGATGAGCTCAGGTGCCATATAGCGGGCCGATCCCGGAATCTGGCCGAAGCTGGTGATTGTGGAGAACTCACTTGCCCCGAGCGCAGTCGCCACGCCGAAGTCAACGACCTTGACCATGCCGTTGGGGCAGAGTACGAGGTTTTCCGCTTTGACGTCCCGATGAATAAGGCCGGCATCGTGCGCTGCCGCTAGTACGGCACACACCTGCGCACCTATAAAGGCCGCCCAGGGATATGGCAAGCGTTCGAACTCATCCTTGAGCTTGCCGATGCTGTCACCGGACAGCGCTTCCATGATCATGAAAAGGTCACCATCGTTGCCGAAGTCGTAGACGGTCGGCACGCCTGGATGGCAGATGCGGGCAGTGATACGGGCCTCGCGGTTGAACCGGCGGCGCGCATCCTCAGCCGAGACGAGATCGCCTGAGCGGATCAATTTGATGGCGACCGGGCGGTTCAGTCGCAGGTCCGTACCTCTCCAGACCTGGCCCATGCCGCCCTGGCCGATGGGGCAGGTGATCTTGTAACGGTCCGCGATGGTCCTCATGGCAGGAACCTGCTCTTGCGCCCATGCCAGGAGAACACGACGCTGTCGCGCGCACGGGTGGCGGCCACGAAGAGCAGGGATCGGGCGCCCTGCATCTCCCGGCGGTAGCGCAGCGGGTCGTCGTCCTTGTACGCCGCGATGCGGTGGGCGGGCACGAGCCCTTCAGCAACTCCCGCGATGATCATCCGCTGGTATTCCAGGCCCTTGAAGCGATGCATGGTCCCCACATGCACCGGCGCCTCGACCAGTCGCGGGCCGTCGGCGGTGATGGGTGAGGACTGAATGCCCGCGCGGGCCAGGCGCTCCTCGACCTCCGCCACCTTCCGTCGCTCGGGCACACAGACCGCGATCGAGCCGCCGCCCCACTGCCTCACCCGCTCCACCACCCCGTCCAGTTCGGCGTCCCAGGTGGGGTACGACGCGAACACCGGCTCGGGACCACGCAGGACCGAGCGGTAGCCCCTCAGGTTGTCCAAGCCGTCGTCAAGGTCGTCCCACTCTTCCTGGCCCAGGAGCCGTACGGCCATCCCGAGAATCTCGTGCGTGGTCCGGTAGCTGAGGGTCAGCCGCGAGGACCTCCCGCGGATGTTGATCCCCAGGCTGCCCAGGGACACGTAGTTGCTGTAGATGCGCTGGTGGGTGTCGCCGGCGATGAACAGGTCGTTCGGCCCTTCGGGAACCATGGCCCGCAGCATCTTCCAGTGCGCGGCGCTGAGGTCCTGCGCTTCATCGACGACGATGTGCCGATATCGAGGACGGTGCCAGATGCCGGATTCGCGTTGGACGCCAGCGTTCGCCTCGTAGGACTCCCGTGCACGAGCGCGTTCGAGTTCCAACCGGGCCGCCCGCTCGGCGACCTGCCGATACGTCCACAGGCCCTTCTCGTCGAGCCGCATCACGAAGCGCTCGGCGAGTTGCCAGATCGCAGCCCGGTCCTCCCGGCTGATGGCGCGGCCCCGTCCCGCACGCCGGGCGCGGAAATAGTCGGTCCGCGAGGCCGTTCCCTGGCCCAGGATCACATGTGACCACTCGGCGTTCAGAAATTCGGCGTCCCAGCGACGTTCGCCCACCTCGTCCAGGAGTTCCTGCCACTCGGCGAGCACCTTGGTGTCGTCGATCAGTTGCCGCCGGGGGCCGGTGTAGTGGGCCTCGGCGACGATGTTGCTCGCGAGCTTGTCGACGTTGATGATGTCGACCCGGTCGACGACGTCGGGTCCGGCTAGGTCGAGGAGCCGCTGGCGCAGGTCGGCGGCGAGGTTCTTGTTGAAGGTGGTCAGCAGGACGTCCTTGCGGCCGGCCGGTCCGCTGAGCCGCTCCACCAGATATTTGACCCGATGCAGGGCCACGATCGTTTTGCCGGTGCCGGGTCCGCCGCTGACGCGGGTGGGACCGCTGTAGTCGCGCTGTGCGATCTTGCGCTGGGTCGGGTGAAGAAACACCCGCCAGCGGCCGAAGTCGCCCTGTTCGAGCACCTCCTGCAGCGCGGTGTCCTCGGTGGTGACGGCGGTGGCGGGGCGGGCGAGCGCTGCCTGGTAGTCCTCGGAATCGATGTCCTCGGTGGCCGCGACAGGAGTGGTGATCTGGTCGAGGACCTCGTCCGGCGTCTTGTCGGAGTACAGCGCCAGCAAGACCTCGCCGGTGAGCTGCGGGGCGTACGAGGCCAGGCCGATCAGCTCGTCCTCGGTGGTGATCTTGGCGATGAGCCCGAGGAGCGGCTCAGCGACACCCAGTGTCAGCAGGGTCTCAGCGGAGAACTTTGCAAACAGCGGCTCCGGCCCGGTCTCCGTGACCTTTTCCTCGATGGTCACCAGATCGACGAACTCGATGCCGCCCGTCACCGGGTTGATCTGGTAGGCGAACTTGTCGAGGTTGTCGTAGACCTCCTGGCGAGGTTTGACCGCCACCAGGATGTACTCCGACTCGCCGGCGTGCAGCAACAGTGCCCGGTAGTCCAGGTTCACCCGGGCGGAGAACAGCCGCGGGTGTCCCTTGAGCTGCTTGAACCGGAGCCCGGGGTTGTTCGGATCATGGCGGAACTTGTGCTGGAAGTCGTAGATCGCGCCTTTGACCGCTCTAGGGAGCTTGAGGATTTCCTTGTCGGCCTTGTCGAGCAGCCGCAGCGTCGCCGTACTCACTCCGATTCTCCGATCCGCTCGGCCAGCTCTTCGGGCGTCCAGCCCGTTGCCGGACGTACGTCCCAACCCGCCTCCGCATAGGCGGCGTCGCGTTTGCGTGCCTCATCGTCGTCACCGGCAAGCACGACCGCTGCCTTCACCGCCGGCCAGGCGAGCTCCGCCTGCCACGCCTGCACACCCAGCTCGTAGCCGATCTCGGGGGGCCGGGTGCGTTGGTCGGCGAGGGCGTGGGCAAGCTCGGCCAGCCCTGGCTCGTCGGGCTCAAGGAGGTCGAGGACCTCCTCCCATCGTGCTGACCTGCCCGTCGGCTCGGAAGGAGGAGGCGTCGTCCCCCGGACCGGGGTGGTCTCTTCGGGCGAGCGCAGGTCCTCGTCCAGCGGGGCCAGGCTGAGCGCGCTCAGGAACCCGACGCCGCCCGCGGCGGCGACTTGTGCCGGGTCGAACGCGTCCAGATCTGTGAACGCTAGTTGTCCGCTGTCTCCCCGACCGGCGTCGAGGAACTGCAGAAGGTTTCCCCAGTACAGCCACTTGGCCCAGCGGTCCCGGTGGCCTGCCTCGTCGGCGTTGATCGTCTCGTTCCGATCGTCGATGACGATGAACGCGCTCCACACCGGTTCGGCGGAACGCTGATCGAAAACGATCGTAAGCGGGTCGCTGATACAGAGGGTCACCTGCTGATTCCCGGAGGCGGAGGCCGGGAGAGGCAGGCCACGGAGAGCGGCGGCCAGCCGCTCGGCGACGCCATCGGGACCGCATCTGCTCATGGCCGTGCTCGCCGGTACCGCACCCGCGACCACCGCTTCGGTGCGCTTCAGCCAGAGGCCGGGCATGGGGGATGCGAGGTAGGCGAGCAGCGTCTCGATGGGGTTGGTCCACATGGTGCGCACCAGTTCCTCGGGATCGCCCTGTGAACTGGTGTAAACCCGGCGGGCGGCGTTCTGCGCGTTGCCCAGGTAGGGGGCGCGCAGCGGCTCGCGTGAGGTGTTCGGCGCGAAGTCGCGCTGCTCCCACTCTTCCAGGTCGTCCCAGGTGAGCTGAAAGACCAGCCCGCGGTGCGCGCGCAGCCGGGCGCGCTTGGCGGCGTCGCCGGCCAGCCGGTTGATCTCGGGCGCGGCGTGATAGGCGTACCCGTCGAGGTAGACCGACACCTCCTGCGGCTCGGAGTCGATCAGCCGGAACACCACGTCAGGCCGGGTCTCCCTGATGGTGTTCTGAAGGATCATCCGCCAGTGCCGGATGATGCCGTCGGGGCCCTCGATCCGCAGGTCGGCGGTCTTCCTGCGGTTGACGACCTCACCTCTGGCGAGTGTCCCCGGAGTGTCGGCACGCCGCGCCCACGTCTCCAACCCGCCGAGGAAGCGGGCTTCGAGCTCGCTTTCCACCTGCTCCCACAGCGAGATCTCGCCGGTGTCTGAGATCTCGGTGACCTCCCACTCGGCCAGGAGACCATCCAGCAACTCAAGAGCGTCGGCCCGGCTGACCTTGTCGTACATGCTGCCGGGGACGTGGGAGAGCAGGCAGCGGTGGCAGGCCCGCTTGTCGCGCTCCTCCTTGCACGGGCACTCCATCACGATCTTGTGTGCCGCGGACAGGACCTCGCGGAAGCCTTCCGGGGTGGACAGCCGGTGCAGGTAACCCGTGCCGCCAGGCAGCGTGTCATGCAGGACGAGGAACCGACGCCGCCGTCCGGTGTCGTGGTCGGGCATGGTCGCGGTGACGATCGCCAGGTGGTCGGGGTCGCCGCCGTACTTGGCCGCGACGCCGGTCATGAGCGCGGCCTGGAAGGTGGCGGTGCGCTCCTCCGCCATCAGTGTGGCGATCGGGAGGAGGATGCGCAGTGCCTCCGTGCGTAGCTCGTGGGCGAGGATCAGCTTGACGTGCTCGGTGTCCTGAGCGGCGCGCCGGTAGACACACCAGGGACGGTGGTGCCTGCGAGCCTGGTCGGTGGTGGAGGTGGCGAGCAGCCCGTCCGACGTTCCGGCGGCAGGGGGGCCGTCGGTGGTCGTGCCTCCGCAGGACGGGCAGACGTAGAAGGGGTTGAGCCTGGCGTCCTCCCCTGCGAACTTCTTCACCTCCTGCCGGTCGTGGCGCATGGTGCCCAAGTTGAACCGGCGAATGACGGCCTTGCGGGTGAAGTCGACGCCAAAGACGGCCTTGCCGTGCCGCCATGATCCTGGCGCAATGTCCACCTGGTCGATGTCCACCGCGACGGCGCTCTCGTAGTAGCGCTGCTGCCGGTCGTCGTTGTCGTCGTCGATCTGCGCGTCGTCGCGGCGGTCATGGGCGGTGACGCGGGTAGGGCGCAGGACCTTGTGCAGGGAGTCGAGCTCGCCGATGTCGCGGCTGCCACAGCGCGGGCAGGGTGAGATGTCCTCGATGGCCAGGGCGGTGCGTACATGGCCGCAGCCGGGGCAGACCCGCCAGTCCACCCAGGCGGGCCGGGACGGCGTCCCGATGTCGAGGCCGCTGATCTTGTGCTGGTATCCGCGCATGTAGAAGGAGTTGCCGGGCGCAAGTTCGGTCAGCGCGAGCCGCGCCGGACGTTTGTACTCACGGACCTCGGAGTGATATTGCTTCCCGCCCGGCACCTCCTCCTCCCACGTGATCGTGGCCTCCAGCGCCGTGCTGGAGTCGATCAGGGAGTAGTTCGGCAGCAGTCCCAGCTCGACCAGGGCGGCCTGGGCGTTCTCCCGGCCGATCTCGCCGATGTGCCGGGACACGGCCCGCCGTTCGGCGGCCAGCGACCTCTTGACCCCCAGCTGGGACGGGTCCGATTCAACCAGCGCCTCGGTGGCGGTGTCGATGGTCTTCAGGCGCTCGCGCAGATCGGCCAGGCGCTGCTCCCATGCCTGCTGTGCCTGCTCCACGGCCCGTGCCAGCCCTTCGGCCGCGAAGTCACGCAGGTCGGCTGCTGCTTCTGGCATGACGGAGTCGCCGAATAGGTCGAGGAAGCCGTCGACCGCGTTCGAGGCGAGGGCTGCGGGCACGAATGCGGCCAGCCAGCCGGTCTCGCCGAACAGTGCCGAGGCACGCCGGGGTAGCGGCAGCACGCCGGGCAGCCGGTCGCGAGCGCACAGGTCGACCAGGTGGGCGACGTACTGGCGGCGCAGGATCTCCACGGCCGACAGGTAGCTGCCCGGTGGCACGATCTGCCCGGCGATCATGTCGCGAGGTTCGTTGAGGAAGTACAGGTCGCGTGGTGACCTGCCGACCATGGTGACTAGGAACGCGTTGCCGGTGCGGCGGCCCGCGCGGCCGACGCGCTGCACGTAGTTGGCCGGGCCAGGGGGCAGGGAGGCGAGGATGACCGCGGACAGTTCCCCGATGTCGATGCCCAGCTCCAGCGTAGGGGTGCAGGACAACACGTTCGGGTCGTTGTAGCGGGTGCCATCGCGGAAGCGCTGCTCGACGTGCTCGCGCTGGCGGCGAGTGAGCGCGCCGGTATGCTCGGCCGTGACGACCCGGAACACGCCGTCGCCCAGATAGAGACGGCGGTAGTAGTCGTTGCGGTAGTCCTGGGTGCCGCGGTCGGTGAGGAAGCCACCGCACCGGTAGCGGGGGCACGGCTGTCCATCCCAGTCGGCGACCTGTTCAGGGAGGATCGTCTGGGTCCACGCGCACCTGTCGCAGCCCAGACCCGCTTCGTTGACCTGGCCGTTCTCCAGGGCGTGGATGAGGATGTGGCCGGGCTGCAGGCCGTACACGCCGGTCGAGCCGTCGGCGGCGGTCCGCTTGGCAATTACGCCTTCGCCGGCGAGGACGGGCAGCAGCTTCGCCAGGTACTGTCCCGCCTGGCCGCGCGCCAGGCCAAGGCAGCGGGTGGCCCAGTCCTGGGACCAGCCTTGCTCGGCGTCGATGCGGTCGAACTCGGAGTTCTTCTTGAAGCGGTCGAGCAGGAAGGTGGGGGCGCTGAGACCGCGAGGGAAGGCGGGCATGCCGTCCTTACGCTGCCCCCAGACGGCTCCGTAGCGTTTGGTGCCGGCGTTGGCGAGCCAGTTGTCCAGCCACTCATGCTTGATCGCACCCCGGTAGCGAAGCCGTTCGAGGAGGCCACGAACGAATACCAGATATCGCTCGTCCGCTTGTGGCTCGATCATCCCGGGCGTGAGCTGGTGCACGTCGCGGGCCAGGCTGGCGATCTTCTGCGGGTCCGCGAGGACGACCTCGCCGACGGCGGTGCGGGTCAGTTCGAGCGTACGACCTTGCCGGGAGCGCAGCCCGAACTCCAGGATCGTCTGGAAGGCCAGCCGGTCCCCAATGAGGTCCCACGCCTGCTTGGAGCCACTGGTCTCCTCAGCGAGGATCGCGTCGATCTCTGGCCGGTCGTGCAGATCGGGCGGCACCACGGAGGGCAGTACACGCGACTCACTGGCCGCGGCCGCCAGGTCGCCGATCAGGTCGTTGAGCAGGATCGGCGCCTCTGGGACCAGTCGCTGGCTGATCAAGCGCCGCAGAGAGAAGGCGAAGGACCGGTTGGCGACGAAACCCGCCCGGTGCGCGGCGTCCTGCACCGAGTCGTTGAATAGCAGCGTCTTTCGCTGCCCGTCCTCCAATTGCCGGCCGCCGAACAGCTGAGTGATCGCCACGGACGCGAGCGTGGCCAGACCGGCACCGAGGAAGCGGATGCCCTGGTCGGTGGCGCAGGCCGGGCAGCGGTCCTGGTCGGCGGCGTTGTTGGCCTCCTGTTTGGTGTCCAGATCGGCCAGCACGAACACGATGTCGCCCTCGCCGTACACGTCCTTGCCGGGGTCGTATGCCCGTACCCGAGCCCCGTCGAGCACCTGCAATCCCTTGGCGACGGCTGCGACCTCTCCCTCCGTGGCCTGGATGAGCGGGCGGACTCGCTTCTTATCTGGGCCGACCGTCGCCCGGTAGATCCGCTCCGGGTTGGGGATCAGCGTGGTGGGGTCCTTCTCGGCGAAGAACCCGGCCCATCCCGAGCGTCCGCAGTGGCGGCAGTAGACGGCGGGTAGCAGGGTCTTGCCGAGCACGTTCATGGTGGAGTCGGCGTCGGTCACGGGGAGCTCGCCGATCCAGGCGAAAGCCGGCGTGTGGTGGGCTAGGCGCAGCAGGCGCGACACGGCCCGAACCCACATGTGGGTCTCGATCAGCAGGAACGGCCGGGAGGGGGCTTCGGGGTCGCGCGCCTGCGACAGCAGCGCGACGAATCTGGCCAGCGCCGTCGCGGCCTTGATCGGGTTGTCGCGGATGTAGGCACCCCAGTTATAGGCGCCCCTACGGGGGAGCAACTCCAGCATCTCGTCCAGCGTGCGGGGACCACCGCTGAGCAGGTCGAGTACTGCCTGCGTGAGGATGTGCTTCTTCAGCACCTCCCCCAGTTCGGCGCTGTTGATGGTGTTCCTGCCGGTGACCGCGGCGGCGAGCTGCTCCATCGTGCCCGGGTCGCGCAGCGGGTCGCCACAGGCGATCAGGTCGTCGGGCCCCGGCAGCGGAAGCGTCACGTCGATCTCGCCGACGAACTCCTCCACCGCCAGCCGGTCCTCCCCCACCAGGGCGTCCTCGGGGAACGCCGTGCCGAAGACCTGCCCGGCCACCTCGCGGATCGCTTCGCCGTCACCGCCTTCGCCCAGAGTGGCAGAGGTGGCTACCGGGCAGATGTCACCCAACGGCCTGCCGGGGCGGGCGTGCCCGGTGGCGGCGGCCAGCCGGCGCAGCAACATAGCCACGTCGGTGCCCTGCGCGCCGTCGTAGGTGTGGAACTCGTCCACCACCACGTACGCCAGGTCCGCGTCCTGCCACATCAGCAGGTCATCGGCGCGTTGGAGGAGGAGGTCGAGCATCTTGTAGTTGGTGATGAGGATGTCCGGCGGGTTGCGGCGGATCTCCGAGCGCTGGGTCATCACCTTGGGGTAGCCGACTTCGGGCGTGTCGCCGATGTAAAGCGCGGCGGTCACGTCCTCCAGGCCGGTCTGCAACAGATAGTCGTTGATGCGGTGCGCCTGATCTGTGGCCAGGGCGTTCATCGGATACAGCAGCACGGCCTTGATCCCGTGCCTACCCTTGTGTCGCTGCCTGCGACAGTGATCGAGCACCGGGATCAGAAACGACTCGGTCTTGCCAGAACCTGTGCCTGTGGTGATGAGGGTGGGCTCGGCCTGCTTTCCGCGCGTGCTCAGGCGCGCGAACGCCCGCGCCTGGTGCCGGTACGGTATGAAGCCCGCCGGCGCCCACTCCACGCACTGTCGCCACCCGTCCTCGGCAGGGCGGAACGGGGTGCGGATGCGCAGATAGGGGCCGCGGAAGATGCCCTGCTCTGGGTGGTTCAGGAAGCGCGTCAGCGCTTCCTGAACGGGGCGGTCGGCCAGGGCGAAGGTGGTCGTGAGGTACTGGGTCAGGCTGGTGCGCACCTCGTCGGCGGCCAGCGTCGGTCTCACGCGTCACCGTCCTTTCCAGTACGGCCGACCCACCCGGACTTGCTGAGGCGGTCGGCGAAGACGGCGTGGGCTTGGCGATACTCGGCCTCGCGGTCGGCCTTATAGAAGGGGGCGGTGTAGCCGTCGGGGACCGGGCCGTTGACTTCAGGATCGACATGGGCCATGAGCTGCCCGAAGTCCTCCTTGGTCTGGCCGTATCCATAGGTGTTGTGGTTGCCCGCGATCTTCCGGCCGTTGGCATCGAACCAGATCTGCGCCTCGTAATCGGAAAGGACTGGATAGCGAGAACGGTAGATGGCAACGAGCTGCTCAGCAGTCATACCAAGCCAGATCGCGACCAAAGCATCAAGCTCAACCAGCGCCGCACGCCGTTCGCGTTCCGTCCGGAGAGGCGTAGTGTACTGCCAGTCCGGAGCAACATCGCCGAGGGGCTGCATCCCAGACCAGTCCACAGCCCACGTCTCCGTCTGCCAAGCCGAATCAAATAGCTCAACCCAGAGGCCGCTGTAGGCATTAGTCACGCAGTTCAAGCGAAGTGTCCGGAGAAAAAGTGCTGCAGCCAATGGATGGTTGGGATCACCGGTGGGCATGCCTTGCACATCTGCTGCGTCAAGGTTCGCCTTACCAGAAATCCGAAGAAGGTAATCCACCGGCAACGCTGCAAAGAACCCAGCGGCCAGCACCATATCCTGCTTGCTATCCAGCACTATTGACAACAGCGAATGTATATGCGCTGGACCAGGTGGAATCAGTGCGGCATAAAGCGACCGCTCAGTATCGAAAGGGATCATCTTCCGCCACGCTAGGCGGTAATTGCCAGCATATCGCCTGCCGTCACCAGTGTTCTGCCCGAGGCGGTGGATGGAACCTATTTCCGCCGCCCTGTAATTTGTCAGCGGCAAAGCGTCAGCAGGAATCTCCGCCAACCCGATAGGGCTCCAATCGGTATTGTTTCGGCATGGAATTTTGGGCTGTTTCCGCAGTGGTGTCGCGATCCCAATATGCGGCCCTTGGAGGACTACATCTTGCCACTTCTGAACCGGACCGGTTAGCCAGTAAATCTCGCCCGCCGCTCGAGCTCGAGGCTCATCGTATCCTCGGCTTACGATGAGGTCGAGTGAACCAACCCTCTGATCATAAACAGCCAGTGCGTTGATTGCACCCGCCTCTGCACTGGTAACGGGATAAAGCAGCGGAGTCTGCTCGACCGGGACGTCGATAGCACCTGCGATTGCACGCCATTGAGAAAGTAGCTCACGGTCTACGCGAACCAGCCGCTCCCTATGCGGGCGCAACTCCCACTTACCTTCATACTTAATTCCGGGCAAGTCGCCGGTTCCATCATGATTGAGCGAGCCTTCCAATACAGCTGGATCGAAAATCCAGCTTGCATGCGAGAATTCGATATCCCCGCGCTTGCCATAGACATGGATACCAAACTCGGTATTTGCGTGAATTTCGGGAAATATGCCGCGCCGATTATAAAAGTGTGCATGCATCAACAGGTGGCGGTAAGTTGCAGCGCGCAGGCGTCCTTCTTTTACCCCGCCAAAGTGGGTGTCAGGGTGAATCAACCCTGCAGTACCGAATCCATGGAGGGCAAGCCATACACGGCACATGAATGCCCGATAAAGATCCGGCTGCGTGCCCATCAACAATGGATAGGCGATCCCGGACCCAAGAAATTCGAGTGTTGCCGTCATAGCGGAAAGCTCGTCCAGATAGTAGCTGGACGCTGTTTCATGCTGGAGGATGTCCGCTCTCCGGCCGCGCCATTCGTCGGCACTTGGCTTTTCTGCTAGCATAAACCATGGCTCCAATTCGGCCAGGATCGGGGCTTCAATCCATCGCGGCCTAACCCACGGTGGATTGCCGACCTGGAGGTCGAAGCCGCCCTTTTTGAAGATCTGGGCAAACTGCAGTTCCCAGTGGAAGAACCCCTGTTCCTCCGCGATGTCCTCCGCCACGTGCAACCACGGGAACCGCTCGGGCAGCTTCAGCTCCGAGTCCATCCCCATCCACGCGGGCAGCTGATCCTCGTACTCCTCGAGATGGGCCAGCGAGGCGAAGCTCGCCACCAGCGAGTCCTCGGGGATGTCCGCCCGCCCCAGCACGGCCTCGGCGAAGTCTAGCCAGTTGTCCAGGTTCGTCAGCGGGATCACCGGCCGCACCGGGTCCAGCACGGGCCGCGGCTTGGCGACACGCTTGGGTCCGCCACCCGTCACGGCCTTGGCCTCCAGTGCGTAGGCAGCCAAGTCGAGTTGCTTGTCCCCCACGCTGAACAGGGACTCCGTCACATACATTTGACCGAACCCAATCGACTCCTCTGACACCGGCGCAGGAGACGTCACTTCGGCCAGGCGTACCTGCTCCAGCTCAGTCCCCGCGGCTCGGTCGTAGACCGGGTCAGAGCCGTCGAGCAGGCTGACGCGGTCGAGCGGCCAGAACCAAAGCGCGCACCAAGCGTCCATAACCTTCTTGAGCCGCCAGTACGGCGTGCCAGGCGAGGTCAGGTCCTCGAAGACCTTCTCCTTGGGTACTGCGTGGGCCGGCTGGTCGATCCAGTCGGCGCCCCACACGTCAATCTTGCGGCTGATCTCGCGCTCGGAGATCGTGAGCCGCTGCACTACCAGGTCCCACAGGTACCCGGCACGCCCTGCCAGCGCCTGCAGCCTCTGCATCTGGCTCTGCCGCCGGCCGCTCGCCTTCTTATCCGACACCTTCGCGCGGATCGCCCTGCGCCACGCGGTGAGCTGCTTGGTCTGCTCGGGGGCCAGTTCCTTAGCCTCCTTGGCCCCAGCGACTGCGCCCCACCCCTCGGCGGGCAGGAGAAAGTGGTGGACCCGCCCGGAGGGCAGGGGCCCAGCGGAGAAGGGAAGGTCCTCGGGGGCTTCCTTGAGCCAGGTGCCCTTGGCTAGTTGGGCAGCCTGGTAGACGCGGCGGCCCGCGCCGATGAGGGAGTTGCCGCGCCGCAGGTGCAGTCCAAACCAGGGGGCCTGGAGGCCGGGGTGCATGACGTTGAGCCAGACCGAAACCTCGGCCAGCTCAATCGCGGTCTCATTGAGATCGACGCCGTAGGAGTTGTGCAGGGCGATGTACGCCTTGACCCGCTGCAGCTCCTCCTCGTACTGGTCTGGCTCAATCTCCTGGCCCAGCTCCTGCTGGCGACGCTTGAGGTATTCGGCGGCCACCTGGTTGATGGCCTCGTTGAGGAACGCGCCCGAGCCGAGCGCGGGCTCGCAGATCTTCCAGCCGAGGATCTCGCGTGCCAAGGTGGTGGTGCCATCCTGGTCAAGGCGGTGTTGCAGGGCGAGCTGGACGGTGACCCGGGTCAGCGACTCGGGCGTGTAGTATGAAGCGCTCGTCTCCCGGTCACGGCCGGCGAGGCGGTAGACGAAGGAGCCCTCGGGGTAGCGGACGTACTCGTCCGTCTTGTGACCGTCCTCGTCGATCCGACGAACGAAAACCTCGGACGGGTAGTCGTCCACCTTCGAGGCCGGGATCATCCACGACCCGTCCTTGACGTCCCCGCCCTTGGCGACCTCGTACAGGTCCTCGGTGGCGATGAAGCCCGTGTAGGACATCAGCCCCTCGTACACGGCACCGAGTTGGTTGATGCCGAGGTGGGCGTACGAGATGAACCCGCCGCGCGCCTTACGTCGACCCTTGGTGAGCATGAGCTTGCGCAGCACCTTGTACAGCGTCTCATTTCGCAGCCGCGTGTCGATCTTCCATGGCTCGAGTTCGTCGTCCAGGGAGATACTGCCGATGAGCCTGATCGCCTTGGGGTTGAACAGGTCGGACTTTAGCGGCTCGAAGCGCAGCCCTTCATCCTCGGAGACCTCGTGGCCGGTGCGGGGCCGGTGACCGTCGTTGACCATACGGAACAGCAGGTCGAGCGACTCGTACAGGTGGAAGGAGTTGTGGGCCTCCTCGCCGGACAGGTCGCGGACGACCAGATCGCCGAGGCGGCTCAGGCCGTAGCCCTTGGTGTAGTCCTCGTCGTCGGTCGGCAGGATGCCCAGCTCGGGCCGCGCCTCGGCGTACAGCAGGAACAGAATGCGGTAGAGGTAGCGCAGCGACTCACGCCCGAGCTCCTTGGCCAGGGCGGCCGACTCCATGATGTCCTCAGGCCTGGCACCCTGAGCGCGGATGCGGTTCAGAATCTCGTTTGCGATCAGCTCGACGGACTCCTTGAGCCCGTCGCGCAGCTCCTTCGAAACTCCGACGGCGTGATTACGGGAGTTGGCGAGTAGGTCGGCGAGAGGTTCAGCGCCGCCTTCCGCGGGCGGGAGCAGCGAGTCGGCGCCGAACAGTACCGCGATGACCTCAAGCTCGGCCTGGTCATTGCGGCCCAGCGCGACGTCCAGGCTGACCGCGAGGTAACGGCCTTCGCCCCACGTCGCCCGGTCGGCCAGGATGAGCACGCCACCGGCCAGGATGAGCACGTAGCGCGGCGGATTCTCACTGGCGAACAGCCAGGAGGCCAGCTTGGTGCACTCGGTGAGCTGCTCCCGGTTGTCCAGCTGCACCGGATAGAGGACCTCACCATCGATGGCGGCGTCGACATCGACGGCCCACGCGGACTCGACCGCGATCAGGTGGTCGTCAGCGTAAGCGACCTGGACGGAATGCTCCTTGCCTGCCCGCTCCACGATCAGCTCGCGGGGCTGGGCGGTGTAAGCCAGGGCCCGCAGCACCTCGCCGTGCAACTCCCCCAGCGCCTTGCGCCACTCCGGCAGTTCCTCTGGGATCTCGCCGTCGCGCAACCGCTGATCCATGTCGGCGAAGTACGGCCGCTCGGCGAAGTACGGCTTGCCGAGTGCCCGCAGTCCCTTTCGGGGCGTCGTGCGTCCGTTCTCTTCCTGCTCGCTCCAGCGGGCGAGCAGGCCGTCCTTCTTCTTCAGATCCTTGGGCAGCACCTCGGCCAAGTAGTGGGCCGAGAAGTAGTCGCCGCGGTTGACCAGCGAGTCGAGCCTCACTGCCCTGCCTCCTCGGGAACGAGAACGGCGAGGACTCGCAGCAGCGGTTCGCCGGTGGTCTTCATGGAGTCGAGCAGGCGCTGCTGCCGCTCGACGGTCTCGCGGACGCGCTGTTCCTTGCGCCCGCGTTGGGAGACGTGTACACCATCGAGCGTGAGCTGCTGCCACTCCTCGAGCTGACCGCGGTAGTCATCGAGAGGTGCGACCACCCGCACGTCGTAGTCGGATCGGCGAGCCTCCAGGTGCTCGCGCGCGACGGCGACGGCACGCGGGAGCTGCTCCTGGAGCGAAGCGAGGTCGAGCGGCCGGCCGGTGTTTGTCATGCGGGGGCCAACTCCGGCCCTCGTGATGACGTCGGTCATCTCTTCGGGCAGCACGCCGTCCGAGGTGACCGCCATCCATTCGACGACGGTGGGCTGGCCGAGCGTGTTTGAGTAGATGCCCTGGATGAGGAACGTGGGCTCGCTTACCTGGGCGGTGATGGCGGGGGCCTTCTGGCGGCCGAGGCGTACCAGGACCTTGTCTGTCACCCACTCGACCAGGGGATGCAGATCGGACAGGTAGGCGATCTCCGGCCACATGGTCTTGGTCTGCCGGGCCTCCGCGAGCTTGCGCTGTGCCAGCTCGCGTTCGAAGGTCACCTTCATGCGCTTACGCACGTCATGCGTCCGCAGGTAGTCGGCTGGCAGTGCGGAGAGCCGGTGAACCAGGTCCGGGGGCGGCGTGAACGCGAGCATCTCGCCATCGTCCTCCAGATCCTTGAGCAGGCCCAGCGTGCTGATGGCTTCCTTCACGAACGACTCCGAGCCGTCGAAGAGCCGGGGCACGTCAGCCTGGAGCGGATCGGCGTCGGCCGCGTCAGTGCCACCAGACAGCCTGCGTTCGACCGAGCCGAACAGGTCGAACATGACACCGTGCTCCGGGTTGTCCTCAAGGGACTGTTCCACGGTCTTGCCGGCGAGGAGGTCCTGAATGAGCCGGCGTTCCTCGCGTTCGGCCCGGTATTCGCCGGTGACGGCCTCGGCGGTGCCCAGCGTGCGGTGCGCGGTCGCCTCCTTGTCCAGCAGCTTCTCCGCGACTGTCCGGTCGTCCTTGGCGCCTTCGACGCTGGAGGTGAGGTTGAGCGCCCTGAACTGAGGCTGGTTCTCCTGCCCGTAGCGGTCGATGCGGCCGTTGCGCTGCTCGATGCGGATCAGGCTCCACGGCACGTCGTAGTGGACCAGGTGGTGGCACTGCCGGTGCAGGTTGACGCCCTCGGAGGTCACGTCCGTGGTGACCAGCACGCGGACCGGGCTGTCGGACAAGCCGAACCTTTCGATAATCTCTTGCTGCTGCTGGTCGGACATGCCGTTGCCGAGCATCATGTCGATCGCGTTGGCAGGCAGGCCCAGCCGCTTGGGGAGGACTTCGCTCAACCATCTGACAGTCTCGACGCTTTCGGAGAACACGACGGCCCTGGTCGTGCTGCGAGGCCCTATACCGATCTTGGCCAGCACGTCGACGAGCGCGGCGAGCTTGGCCGAGTCTTCGTCGGCCATTTGGGCAACGAGCGATTGCAAGGTCTTAAGCGCATCGATCTCGCGCCGTTCGTCGGCGTTCCTGAGCCGGTTGGCGACCGTCTTGGCCAATGCCTTGTGCGAGGAGAGGAATGCCTTGAGCAGCGTGTAGGGGAACAGCCGATTCTTCGAGGTGACGACGGGGCCCCCGGTTCGCTGGTCTCCGGCGAGCCAGACCTGGGTGAGCTCCTCGAAGATCCGCTCTTCCGCCCGCGTGGCCGCGCATCTGATCGGGATGGACGGACCGCGTTCGGGCCACTTGCTGCCCATCTGGTCGCGCACCTCGGGGCTGATCTTGGTGCGGCGGATGTAGAGGTGGTCGATGTCCCTGGCTTCGTACTTCTGGTGATTCGCGATCGCGGCCGGGTCGAGCATGCGGATCAGCTCGGCGAACGATTCGCTGTTGCCGTTGTGCGGGGTGGCGCTGGCCAGCAGGAGGGCATCCGTCTGCCGGGCCAGGAGCCTGGCCAGCTTGTTGCGGAAGCTGGTCTCACCGATCAGATTGTGGGACTCGTCGATGACGACCGCGTCCCAGTGCATCTTCTCCAGGTGCTGCCCGTACTTGCCCTCGTTCTTGAGGGTGTCGATGGAGACGATGATGCGCTTGTAGTAGGTGAACGGGTTGCGACCGGCGGGGATCTCCCGCTGGATGCGTTCGATGCCGACGGAGTCGAGACGGATGAGTGGAATCGCAAACCGGGTCCACAGCTCGTGCTGAAACTGCTCCAGGACCTGCTGCGGGGTGACTACCAGGATGCGCTCGCCTCTGCCGCGCCTGATCAGCTCGGCGAGGATGAGGCCAATCTCCAAGGTTTTGCCCAGGCCGACCACGTCGGCGATGAGAATGCGCGGGCGCAGGCCCTTGAGCGCGAGCTCGGCGGGCCGCTGCTGATAGGGCAGCGGGTCGAGGAGGAACCGGTCGGCCAGGGCCAGCCCCTTCTCCGTCTGCGGCAGTGGGGTCCTGCGAAGCACCGCTTCGAGGAAAAGCCGGCTCTGAGCGAAGCGGGAGGTCCCATCCTGTTCCAGCACCGTTTCCTCGGGCGTGAGCAGGCTCACCGTGTCCAGTTCGGTGAAGAAGACTGCGTCCTCGTCGCGTACGAACTCCGATGCGCCAACCGCTGTGATCTTGTATCCGTCATGCGCGGTCTTTGCGCAGGTACGGACAATCCACTCGGCGTCTCGTACTTCGATCCGGGCGCCCGGGGGGAAGGAGGTCTCGCTCACAGGGGTGCTCCTAGAAGGCGGCGTTGACGGAGTAAACAGAGCGCAGGCGGTCGGCCAGCTTGGCCACGACCGAGCCGGGCACCACGACCTCGGACAGGTCTTTTCTGGGCGGCCTCGATGGCGGCGCGATGTCTGGAGGGTCGGTTTCTCGCTCAACGTAGGTCGCCTCGACAAGCCGCTTGAGGGCAGCCGGTCCACAGAGTTCCTGCAGCCAATCATGTGTTTGGGCGACCGTCGGACGTGCGGTGGGGTTGTGCGCGAGCATCTTCTCGACCAAGGGCCTGGTCCTGTCCGACAAGCCGTCGAGGTTCGGTGGTTTGTCGGCACTGATGATGTTCATGAGCATATGAGCGACTGTCGCGCCATCATAGGGATAGTGCTTGGTCAACGCGAACAGCAGTGTCGCGCCGAGGGCGTAGACGTCAGCGGCCGCGGTGATGTGCTTTGGCGTGTTCGCCTGTTCTGGCGACATGCACGATGGCGTGCCAATCGTGGACTCGGTCGTGGTCAAATCGGTGGGCCCATCGGCGAAGGCGACCAGCCCAAGGTCAATAACCTTGGGACCGTCACGACCGAGAATCACGTTGGCGGGTTTGAGGTCTCGGTGGAATAACCCGGCGGTGTGGATGTCTTTGAGGGCTCCCGTGAGCACCACACCCAACGCCGCGACGTGAGTCTCGTCGAGGGGACCGCGGCTCTCCACGAACTCCTTCAGTGTCAGACCACGGATGTACTCAACCGCAAACCACGGCCGCTCTTCGCCTTCGTCCGAGGCGTCCACGAGAGCGGCGATGTGCGGGCCTTGGACCGTGCGCAGCGCGTCCGTTTCACGGGCGAAACGGGCACGAACCTCGGCTCGCGCGGCAAGTTCTTCGCGGATCACCTTGATCGCCACGGGTTCGCGATCATCGGTTACACCGAAGTACACGCGGCCCATCCCACCGAATCCGAGCCTGCCCCGCAGGGAGATGTCGCCGATCCGTATGGGATCGGAGCGGTCCAAAGGATCCACATCCACCTACCTTGACATCGGAGAAGACACAGACTCTTATCGCATGATGTAGCCACCCGTTACTTCGGCCACTCGGATCACCTTAGCCGATACGACATCGGGGGTCTACGGAAAAATCTACTGTGAACTGGATTCATGGAACAGATCAGTGCTAGCCTGCCGGGGCGCACCTAGAGTCCCGACCAGGCAGGGCTGGACTGTCCAGGCTGGAAGGAGACATCAACGGTTTGGTTGCTACGAATTGGTTGCGACATCGTGAATGACATCGGTGATCATCGTGTACCGAAACTTCGGCCGTCATGCCGCCACGCATGAAATATGAGGCAAGTCATCACGAGGGTTAGCGCTGAGTTGCCTGCGTCAAACGCATCTTCTCGCGAGACCACTACCGGCGAAAGCTGGAGCGGCTGCTCAACTGATCGTCTTCCCCACGCCAGCAATAACTGACTGGAGTTTCCCATGGCAGGTTCCAGGAAGCCGAATCTGGTCTCCATCGTCCAGAAGGCCTTGGAGAACGGACCCGTGCCGGCCGATGAGCTGCTCACCACGGTTCATCAAGCCGGGCTGCGTTGGATCGATCCAGGGACTCTTTGGGAGGCATGCGCAACACACGGCCTCGCCGATCTTCGAGATGGCTTGTGGGTGCCGAGGGGATGGGCGCAGGCACCCGCCGTACCGGCCCGTCATCAGGAGTCGATCGAGGAGCGGGCGGCCGCGGAGGCGACACGATTAGCAATGTCGCTTGGATTGCCCGCGCACGAGCCCTTGCCACCCGTCGGACCGATGTCACCTGAGTGGCCGGAGGCAGCCAGAAAGGCGGCAGCCGCGCTGCGCCACGAGCTTCAGGCTGTCTCCAAACGCCGGGTCCAGACCGACATCCCACTCATCGCCGTCGCGGGCGCGACCACACCAGGCGGCCGACTGAGGCGTTTCGAGGCACAAGGCGAAATCGGCGCTGCCGAGGGCATGCCCGCTACGTTGATCGCGAACAACCAGCCGTTCCAGGTGGAGATCGTGTCAGTGTTCGGCAGTGTGGTCACATTGTCGACGCCGTCGGACATGCCAACGGTTACCGAGGCGACGCTGCGCACCGACTTGTCTTGGCTGCTGACCGAGCAGAGCAGACGGCTGGGCGAGCTTGTCCACGGTGGGCCTGGGTTCGATGCCGTAGCAGCACTGGCCGTGGTGACACCACCCGAAGTGAGGGGTCGCGTTCGCCCTACGACATCAATCAGCGTCAAGGGTCTAAATGCGGGGCAGCAAGCGGCGGTCCAACTTGCGCTCACATCCGGAGTTACCTGGCTGTGGGGTCCGCCGGGCACCGGTAAGACGACAACGGTTGCCGCCCTGATCGCCGAACTGTGCGCACGAAAGCAGAGGGTGCTGCTTGCGGCGCCGACCAACGCGGCCCTGGACGTGGCGATCCAGGCGCTGCTCAAACGCCAACCCAGCCTGGCCGACGGCGCGCTCGTCCGGATCGGCCAGCCAGCCGACCCCGCTCTCACGCGCAGGGTCCTCGCCGACGAGATAGCGGCCATGCGGGGCGCTCCGCTGGCGCAGCGTCGCGTTGCGGCGGGCAGCCGGCTACGTGAATGCCGTAATCACCTTGATGCTCTCAAGCAGAGGGAGCTGTCTCGAGCTGAGGAGACCGCACGACTGCGGCTGGAGACGGAAATCGCCGAGTTGCAGGTGTTCGTGCGCGAACTCGATGGCAAGCTCAAGCAGGTGCGGCGACAGATCTGCCGAGAGGCCACCGTGGTGGCCGCCACAGCCCACCAGCTCTCGCTAGAGACCCTCAAGAACCTCACTTTCGACGTCGTGGTCCTCGACGAAGCCAGCATGACCACCGCTGCGCTTGCCATGCTGGTCGCCGGAGCAGGTAGCGGGCACACCGTCATCGCCGGCGATTTTCGGCAACTCCCGCCTGTGGTGATCGCTGACACTCCAGAAGCACAGGATTGGCTGCGCCGAAGCCCGTTCGAAAAGGCAGGCATTCCCCACGCCGTGTCAGAGCGCAAGGATCCGCCTCGCTTAGCTGCCTTGACCAAGCAATACCGTATGCGCCAAGCCATCGGCGACGTTGTCAGCACCGCCTTCTACGACGGCCGCCTCTCGACCGCACCGGGCACTGCCGCCAGAACCGTGCGCAGCCGGGCATCCTGGACCAAGGCCGAGCTTGTAATCATCGACACCACCGCCATGCGCAGCCGCACCGCACGCAGACAGGGCAGTTTGTCGCGCTACAACCTCGCCCACGCCCAGCTGACCGCATCCCTCACCAGCACCGCCACAGCTACAGCAGCGGACCTCGGTCTGATCACACCGTTCGCACCGCAAGCCCGCCTGTTAGAAGCGCTGCTACCCGCAGACCATCTAGAGGACTGGGCGGCCTCCACGGTCCACCGTTTCCAGGGCGGTGAAAGAGACATCGTCGTCTACGACACCGTCGACACCGGCCGCGGCGTCTCGCCACTCAACCGATGGTTCACCGAAGGTAACGCTGGCAGCGAAGGCGCTCGCTTGCTTAACGTGGCAGCCAGCCGGGCGCGCGATCACCTGATGGTCATCGGCGCGCTAGACGCGCTGCACGAGCGCTCCGCCGCCTTCCGCGACCCGGTGTGGACCTTTTTTGCACACCTCATCGACACTGCCACGCCGATACCGTGGCAGTCGGCTGTCTCCACGGGACTGACCGAACTCATTGAAGATGATGATCTCATCACTCGACTACGTGACGACATCAAACGCGCTACGACTGTCGACATGTGGTTACCTGGTAGTTCCCTACACGCTATGCCGCTCCTTCTTGCTGAACTCACCACCATCCGCGCGGACGGTCCTGAATCCGAAGCGGTAACCATCTGGGTGGAGCCGAAGCCAGACGGTCACCTGCACCTCGAAGCCCTTCAGGCACGGCGAGAAGGGATCAACATTCGCCCCTGCTTGCCCATCCTCGAATCCAGCGCCATCCTCGGCGACGTCGTCTGGTCCGCATCCAACTCACTGCTCGCGGCAGCGCCGGGAGTCGTGTTGCGCACCGAGCACCGCGCCTTCGCCGATGCCGCCCGCCGCGCTCAGCACCGTCGTCCCGGCGCGGGGGCACCAAGCAGCGGGCAACATGGCCACGACTGCGGCCGCTGCGGCCGGATGCTGATCCGGTACGAACAGGATCGGCGCGGGAGGACCGGCCTCCGCTACGAATGTTCAGCCTGCGGAGCGTAACCTCAAGAGGCAGCCAACGGAGGGTCGTGATACAGGCGGTGAAACACGAGCTTGACGACCCTTGGCCTTTCTTCTGCGACAGATATGCGATCGGCCCTTCGAGAGCAGCACGCCACTCGTCGATCTACTGATCGCCGATCTCTCGGATGCCGGCTTGCACTGTCGATAAGGATCACCCAATACCGCCTGAAACTGATTCATGGCGGGTGTGGGTGCTCACAACAGAGTGGGGGCCTCAGAAGAACCCCTACGAGGGGCCTTACGGGCGCTTTCAGGTAACGGAACCACGTTCGCATGCTGCAAGTCGGCTACGGTGACGAGGGGGCCGTTGCAGATCTTCTCCAGCAGGGTTGCCTGCTCGGGCTCAAGCTCAACGCACAGCGTGAGCACGTGAAGAAGCTGGAGCAGTTCGGTGGTGAACTCTGCAGGCCACTCCTCCGTGTTGATCTCGTCGAGAGGTGATGACTTCCTACCCGCGGGATTCTTCTTCCGATAGCCGAACCACTTCTTGACGACCTTCATCCCCGACACCTCGTACGCCCAGACCTCGGCTCGGACGGGCGAGATGCGGCCAGAGCCCACGTGGAGGGTCTCCGTCTCGGCATCGTAGGAAATGTCATCAGGCATCTCCTCGGTCGTACTTGGAATCGGTGCCCGAGCCTTGGCACGTTGATCAGAAACCGGCTTCGGCGGTCCCGCGGGACGGCCATCCTCAGGATCGACGAAGCGTTCACCGTAGGTGTGCAGCCAGATGACGCGCTTGCCAATCCGTACAGCTCGCGCCCACAGGTCAGGGTCAGCCGTGAGGGGCACCCGAACCCCCGGAGTGCGTAGTTGCTCGGCGAAGCGCGCGGTGTAGCCGCTCTGCGCTGTTACCGCCGCCACATAGGCAAGCACGTCCGGAGGCGTAACGGCCAGGCCGAGGCGCTGCGAGAGGATGGGGATCAGGCCGGGAGCAAGGTTGGCTGATCCGGCGACGCAGTCCCGGTAGAGCGGGAGCACCCGCCCGCCACCGCTTCCCTTGAAGTGATGCATGTCGGGCACATGGGCACAGAAGGTCAAACCTGGTCCGCAATCGATCGGCTCGGCGTGAAACTCCGAGACAAAGACCTGCGTGCTTCCGCGGGCTTGCCATAAGGCTGGACGAGCGAAATCGATCACGCGAGGGTCATATACAATCCTCTGCCTGTCGAAGCTTCTATACGCGACGATCTCGATGGCGGGCTCCATCGAGGTCTCCCGTGAGACCGGACAGTCCGCTGGCGTGCCGCCGGGTAAGTCGCCGACGAGAAGGTCGACCCGCCGGTCCCGCGTTCCCTTGAATAGAGCGGCTTTCTCGGCGGCGGGTGTTTGGATCAGCCGTTCCCAACGCCTGCGTAGGACTGCGGGGCTCGGGTCGTATACCCAGGTTCGATTGGGTTTGACGCCGGGAGCCTGCCAGGGCATGAGGTCTCCCAGAGTCGGGTAACTCAACCAGTCGTCCTCCCCTGTCGGCCGGAGGCGGTCCTGCCAGCCGCTCGCGCAGTCCATCCACTGCAAGTCGTCCAGGGACAGGTGAGCCATGCGGGCGAACTTGTCCGCGCGGCTCCCATCTACGCTCACGTGATGGATCAGTGCGGGTGTCGCCCGGTCGCCCACTCCGTACCGGGCGAAGACTCCGATGCAGAGAGGCTGCTGAACACCGGGGAAGACCCGTGTGGGCACGTCGGGCTGATGCCCTTCCGGCGATAGGTCGATGATCCATCCCTCGTCGGCCGTTCGGCGGAGGTACTCCCGCATCCCGGCGAAGCCGGGGCCGCGTGTATAGCCGGACGTAGTGATGAAGGCGACGATGCCGACGGGCTGCTCGGGATGGGCGTCGAAGACCTTCCAAGTCGCCCATCGCCAGAAGTACACGTACAAGTTGGACAGCACGTACTCGTACCGGCCGAGCCCTGTCGCCTTGAAGGCACGCAGCGGAATGTCCTGCCCGGAGTTCTTCGCGCCCTGTTCGATCCAGCCGCCCAGTCCTCCCGCTCGATCCCCATAGGGAGGGTTGCCGATGACCACCTGGACCGCCGTCTCCCGCTTCACTCGATTGGCTTCTCGCCGGGAGCGCACTATCGGCTCGTACATCGAGCCGAGATCGAGTCGCGTATTCTCGAACGGGCTGTCGAGAGTGTCGGCGACGAAGAGCTGCTGATCCTTCTCGGCGATCTCCGCACCGTACTTGGCCTTCAACGCCTGGTTCAAACGGAGCTCGGCCACTGCGTACGGCCCGGCCTGCCGTTCCATCCCTACGAGGCGGCCGAACAGCTTCTTGAGCTGCCCAGGCACCGCCCCCTCACCCTCCTCTTCCTCCACCGCCCGGGCGACGGCGTCGACGATGTTGAGGAGGTAAGTTCCTGTGCCCATCGCCGGGTCGACGACCACGACCTCATCGGCGGCAAAGCCGCCCACCCGTCCGAACCTCGTTCGCAGGATGTCGTCGACGAAGCGGACCATGAACGAGACCACTTCGTTGGGGGTGTAGTAGGACCCGCTCCGCTTGCGAAGCTCGGGGTCATAGGCCTCGAGGAAGTGCTCGTACAGGTAGAGGTAGGAGTCCCTCGAGCCGTCGGTGATCTTGCCCCAGTCCACTGCACCGATCACCCGCTTGAGTGTCTTGACGACGACACTCCGGTCCTCCACCCCGTCGTGCGTGAGCACGGCGAGGGCTTTACCCATGAGCAAGTGGTTCTTGCCGAGCTGCGCAGCAATCAGGCCCAAGCTGCGGCCCTCGAAATCGATGCCGTCCACGCGGGCGAGCAGTAGTGCGAACGTCACCGTCTGGGCGTAGGCATCGGCGAACTCCTCCTGTGTCAGTCCCGGGAAGAGTAGCTTGTGCCAGTCCTTGCTCAGCTCGGTGAAGGTCTTCTGCTTCTCCTGGCCTCGGCGCTCGCGGGCGATCGCCTCCATAACCTCATCCCGCAGCAACTTGCACAGCCCGGCGACGGCGCGCACGAGCTGCCGGACGTTCCTCGGCGGGTTCGGTTTCCAGAGGAGGAAGTCGGAGACGACGCGGGCGAATTCCCCGTCGAGCGGGGCGAGCTTGCTCCCCGCCTTCCGCACGTCGCCGTTCAGGCGCGCGACTTCCCCGACCAGTTCGCCATTCCGATACAGTGCCCAAAGGGCTCCATCGGTGTAGAGCACGTTGGGCAACAGCCGCAGCTTCTCCCACTGAGCTCTTTCATGCCTGTTCGGTGTCCAGGCTGAAGGAACACCGCGACCGGGAGCCTTGAGTTCGATGTGACCCACCCGTGCGCCGGCCACATCAACGGCATAGTCCGGGCGTACGCGGAGCGACTCCAGACGGGTCTCGCCGATCATCACGATGGAGACGCCGAGCGCGTCGGCCATGTCAGCGAACAGCCGCTCCAAGGGTGCCCGGAGCTGATCCTCTGGTTGCCCACCACCGTGCAGCTTGAGGGCAGTGGATTTGCCGAAGCGCCCAACAGCTTCGGCGGCCTTGTCCAGCAGCGGCTTGGGGAGGTTCGTCGCGGCCATAGGCACCCGTTCGGTCTGAAGTTATTCCAGCAGAGGGCTACCTATGTGTTATTGACCGCTTTGCGCCTCGTTAGAAAGCTTCCAAAGCGCTACATGTGAGTTCGCGAGCTTATGGTCGATTCTGTACCTGAGAGGGTCATAGTAAGTCCCACTCGATCCGCAGCTTCTGGCCCCAGGTCTCCAACTTTGGCTGCTGAGGGCTGTGCCCGCCGGCCTTCCGGGGCCCTTGCCGACGTGCCCGGTCGTTTGGTCCAGGCCTCACCAACGGACGTGGACGGTCGCAAACCCGTGGGGACCGCTAAGGCCTTATCGACTACAGACACCGTCAGCGGGTCGGGGACCCGAGGGGGGTCGCGTCCGAGATGCGGTGTAAAAGTGAACGAGCGTAGGTTGCCGTGCTGAACCGACCAAAGTTCACACAACGCAAGGACCTACGCTCCTGCCACGCACACTACCGCCCGTTCAGGCCATCCGCGCCGAGATCGACGCCCTGTGCGCCGACGGCCGTGACCTGGTCGAGGTCATCGAGGACGTCGCCCGGCTCGGTGCCCGCCTGATCATCCAGACCGCTGTCGAAGCCGAGGTGGACGCGTTCCTCAGCCGCGCCCGCTACCAGCGCACTGCCACCGTCACCGCAACCGGCGGCGACGAGGAGGCCCCGGTGCGGCCGGGCTACCGCAACGGCCACTGCCCGACCACCGTCAAGACCACCAGCGGCCCGATCACCATCGCCCGGCCCAAGCTGCGCGGCACCACCGAGAAGTTCGCCTCCCGCCTGTTCGGCACCGGCGTCACCCGCACCCATGCCCTGGAAACGCTCGTCATCGCCTCGTTCGTGCGCGGCCTGTCCGTCCGTGACATCGAAGGCGCCCTCGCCGACGCGCTCGGCCCCGAGGCCGCCCTGAGCAAGCCCACGGTCTCGACCATCCGCCAGGCCATCGTGGCCGAGTATGACGCCTGGTGCCGCCGCGCCCTGACGCACGTCGAGCTGGACTACCTGTTCCTGGACGCCTCGCACTTCAAGATGCACGATGGCAGCCGGGCCGAGCCGATCTTGGCAGCCTGGGGCATCACCACCGCCGGCAAGCCCGTCTTCGTCGGTCTGGCCACCGCCGCGGCCGAGTCCACCGACGCCTGGCACGACTTCCTGTCCGACCCCGTCGCCCGCGGTCTGCGCCCGCCGCTGCTCATCATCTCCGACGACGCGCCCGGCCTGATCAGCGCCGCCGAACAGGTCTTCCCCTGCTCGCTGCGCCAGAGGTGTCTCGTGCATCGCGCCCGCAATGTGTTGGCGAAGGTCAGCGCCGGCGACCAGGCCGAGGTGAAGGCCACCTACTGGCAGATCTTCGACCTCAGCGAGCTGGGCGATGACATCACGGTCGGCCAGGGGTTGGTCGACCTGGTCCAGCGGCGCATCGACGCCTTCGCCGATACCTGAGCCGGCCGCTACCCGGCGGCGGCCAAGTGCCTGCTCGCCGACCGCCAAAGCCTGACCACCTACCTGCGCTTCCCGATCGAGCGCCACAAGCGCATCCGACATTCCAACTTCATCGAGCGCACCTTCGGCGAGACCCGCCGCCGTGTCAAGGTCATCGGCCGCTTCCTCGGTGAAACCTCGTGCGTGTCGCTGGTCTGGGCGGTGCTGGATCGCGCCGCCCGCGGCTGGCGCGGCTTCACCCTGATCAGCAAGGGCCTGCGCATCCTGCACGACCTCCGCCGGGCCCTGCTGCATCCGCCCGCCCAGCTCCGCCCTACCGACGAACCGGCCTTGGCACCTATCACGGAGGCCGCCTAAGATCCACTCACGGCACCTACCTCGTCGAGCTATTTACACCGCTCCGAGGACGCGACCCACCGAGGGGGGTTCCACCAGAGAGAAGGACAGGGCCGTGGTGACAAGGATGGCGCCGCCGGCGGCGAGGACGGCGGCTCTGTCGACTCGTTGGTGGATGACGGTGAAGCTGCCGGGGAGGGCGTTGAGAACGCCTTGGAGCTGGTCGGCGTTTTCGGTGCGGTGGTAGGAGCCTCCGCTGGTTTGGGCTATCTGTTTGAGTGCGGGCTCGTGGATCATGCGGACCTTGCGGCCTCTGTCGATCCCACCGCGGCCGTCGAAGCCGCGGCCGTCGAATTGTGAGTTGTCGCAGACCATCCGGGGGGCCGGGTTCGGGGTGCCGAAGCCGATGGTGAAGACGCGGGCGCGGCGCAGGGCTGCTTCCTGGGCGGCGGTCTGTGGGGCGACGCTCTGGGTGTTGGCGCCGTCGGTGAGCACGACGATCGCGGCGCCCGCGCTCCACCGTGCGCGTCACCTCGCTCGCACTCCTACGCAGCGCGCTGCCCACCCGTACGTGCTGGACCCGGAAGATCCCCCGGCACTGTTCATCACCGGAGTCGCTCTGCTCGCAGTCGGGGCCGCCAGGCCGCAGGCGTCGGCGACGATCCCGCTCGCGCTCGACACCTCCGGCTCCATGTGCTCTACGGACGTTGACCCCAATCGCATCACCGCCGCGAAGAAGGCCGCGGCGGACTTCATCGAGTCGCCGCGGGGCGGGCCGCCCATCGGCCTGGTCACCTTCGCAAGCACCGCGGGCCTGCTCATCCCGCCCACCGACGACACCGACTCGCTGATCGACGCGCTGGACGACCTCATCGTGTCCCGCGGCACCGCGATCGGCCAACCGGTGCTCACCTCGATCGACGCCATCGCGGAGGGCGACCTGTCGGTCCCCCCACCGGCGCGAGCCCACCGGCAGCGGCGGGGCTGGCTACGCCGGCGGCGCCGCACCCACTCGCGGATGGCGAAGATCAGCGGGATGGTCAGGATCGATAGCAGCGCCCACGGGCCATGAGAACGTCATTCAGGTCATCGTGGGATTGGAGCACAGTGAGCGCCGCTCCTGCCGTGAGCAGCGCAAGGGCGAGCCCGATCAGGGCACCGGCGAGGGGCAGCAGCTCGTCGGAGATGGTCAACCGCAGGTCAATCGTGTCAGCGATCCCCTCGCGCCGCGCGGCGTCGGAGGCGGGGCGGTTCGCCGCGGCGTTCCGACACCGCCGCACCACCTTCCACCACCCGGCCGATCATCTCAGTGAACTGTCTAACAGTGACGAAGTCGTCGCGACCAAACTCTCCTATCGCTGGCTGGCCCAGGACTCAAAGCCGCCGCCCGGGCGGCGTGCCTGTCCCAGCGGCTCGGCGGCAATGGCGGACGGCCGGTTCCCGCTTAGCGGCCACATCTTGTACTGCGTGTCGGCCCGCGACTTGATCGCAGTGGCTTTCCTCTGACTGTCCTTGACGCGGTCGGGCAGTGGGCGCTTTGTGGCTCATGGGCACAGATTGCTCCGCTCTGTATTGCTCGCAATCATGCTCCGGCACTGCGACCCGACCAGCACAGAACAGCACGTTGATTCGCCTCTATCGGGACTAACCATCAGCCCAAGAAGCGCGCCGGCCGAGCGACAGGTCAGGGGAGCCGCTCGGGATGGACGACAGGGGGCCATGGACGATCCAGCAGCGGACCTGGACCAACAGCAGCGCCTTCGCCTCGCCTACGACAGAGCATCTGAACCCAGTCCGGAACGCTCCCCTCCGCCACGTTCGTCCCTGGCTCTGGAGCGCCGCGACCAGCGGCGGCAATGCACTCAGTTAACTGATCCCCAGGACTATCTCATGAGCGTTTGGAGTAGGCCCGGTCCCCCCGGGGCACCAGCGCCCGCCCAGCCACCTGGGGTCTGCCAGATGGACTCGATGTCCAGTGACGATAGGAGCTGCGCGAACGCCTCACCAATGGGCTCAGAAAACAGTCCCACGAGGTGGGGATCCTTTATTCCCTGCTCACGGTACAGGAAATGCCGATAAGATACTAGTTGCCCGATGGCCTCCCGTACTGCGAACTCAGGGTTAGCTCCTACCGTCTTCGCCTCAATGAGCCAGTGCGTTTGATTGAACTCTACGGTCAAATCGCGAGGATGCACGTTATTGTTGGGGACAAGCCCTCGGCCTCTGACCCATGTGCCGAATGCTTCGATTAGTGCTTCGTGTCGACGCTGTCGCGTTTGCTCGTGCGCCTTAACATAGGCCGTATACTCACTGGAATTCTTTGGACGGAAGATAGATCCCTTTGGCGTTCGCAGTTTCACTTTCTTAACCGTGGATGAACCAGACGTGGTCTTTAAGGCCGACGGGTCAATTGCGCGGATCTCATCCTTGATGTCGATGCAGGTACTATAAAGCGCGCGCAGCCTTGTCAGATCATCCAGCAACTGGCCGTCTGAAGGAAGGTGTTGCAGATCATATTCGATCGATGCTATGTTTCCGTATTCATATGCACGAGGCAAGAAGTATTTTACGGGAGCACCAAGGTCGATATTGGGGATCATACCAATCAGCGCTTCGGCGCTGAGATGTGAACGAATGAGGTCACTTTCACTGGCGAGCTCTTCACAAGCAGCCGCCTCGGCGGCCACGCCCTTGAGTCCTCGACCCTCCGCTCCACGCCTGTGTTGGGTTGCCCCTTGGTTCATACTTAAGTAGACGCGAGATAAATCTCTACGATAGAGATAGACGACGTAAAGTCCCTCCTGAGCTGTTTTGGTAATATTTTCATCCAAGATGGCGACCCATGGGATCACTGGCAAACTTTGACCTGATCCACTTACGCGCACTCGCATACCAGCAGGCACGAGTAGCTGCAAGTCCCGCCGCACAACCTCCAGATGCTTCTGCGCCGGCTGCTCCTTACCAGCGGAATGACCGTAACTGTGTGCACGAACACCGGCAAGCAACTTATGTAGTCCCATCAGATCAGTATAGGCCAAAACCGACATACGAATCCACGGGAAGATCGTCACAATTTATACCAAAATGTCGAGCTAGCGATGAACCCTTCCCAATGCGAGTTTTGCCACCTTTGCAGCTAATCTGCGTAGGGCTCAGTCTTAGGTGTGAGACTCCTGATAGCCACATCCGCCCAGGTCATGGAGCAGGACGCCCTTGTTTCCCATTCCCGGCTCCCAACAGCTCGTGCCCGTTCGATGTCCAGCGAAGCCTCCTGGGGCAGCCTCAGCCAGTTCATCGAGCAGATAGAAGAGGACCGGTTCGTTTTCCACCGTAGTGTTCCATGAGCAAATTCAGCGATCGCCACCCGATTCCCACTTCCCACACCTACAGTGACGACTCGTGACCGATGCGCTAGTTGTGGCCTACGTCGGCGTCGGAGGCACCCTCGCCGCGACGATCGTCAGCTTCATGGGAACCGGCTTCCTTCAATGGCGGCGCAACCGCTCAGGTGAACGGAAATCTAGAGAACAGACAATCTCTGAGGTGCTCACCGCCGCGGTCCTGCTCACGAATGGAGTCCAGGTATATCGCACCACATGGGTGGATCACTCGGTGCTACGCACCGCCGCCATGAGGCTCCTCAAGATCTTCCCTACGGGCTCGGTAACCGCAGGTTGGCATGGCCGCGTGGCCGACGTTGCGACCGAGGTCGAGCAAGATAAGCGGGACCTGGCAGACGACTTTCACCGCACCCTCACGCCGAAGCTTGAGCGGATGGTGAAGGCGCTGAGTGACGTCAGCCTGTGGAGCGAGCGCCGAGCGCGCAATGTCGTGGCCGCCGCACTAGTCCTTGCCGATGCGGCCGGTCAGCTTGTGGAAGCAACCGCAGCCAAGAACCCGAAGTACAGACAGGCCAGGCAAGCCTTTGAGGAGGCCCTCAAGGACTTCCGGGAGGCAGCCGATGCCAGACGGTGACCCCTCACGTGTTTGCCAGCCTATCTCTCCTGGCACCCTGCCTCACGACCGATGATGTCGCCATTGTCAAGTTGCGCTGTTGGCGCGGATGTCCGCCAACGCCGCCCGTATAGCCTGCCCCGACGCCCCACTCTCGCCGGCGACCAGCCCTCGATCACGCTCAGAGGTGCGATCGAAGACCCGGACTTCGTTGTCCACGTCGCCGTACATGTCCTGGCCGCGATCGGTGATAACCGCACCTATTTGCTGACGCCCGCTGCCTGCGCTCCGCCCCCGGGTCAGCTCCAGTCGCTGCGCAGCGGCAAGAACCTGATCGTCATGCACCACAGGATCGAAACCAGCGCCGTCCGCTGGTGAGCCGCACGTCGATTACCTGCACATACGGGCTAATCGCGGGGTTCAGGCCCGAGCGGGCGCGCCCGCCATGGTCAGGTCGGCTGTCCGGGACATACGCGGGATGATCTTGCATGGCCCAGGCACCGTGCAGGCTATTTGCCCAGGTCAAGCCACCCAAACAGGTGAACCTACCTCCGCTCTCCTACAGCAGGTGTCGAGGGCGCGGCTTGTGCCGCAGGCGCTGAGTCCGTGGGAGTGACCATGGTCCGGCAGGAGACAGTTGAGCTGAAGCCCTTCGCATGGATCGACATGAACCGGCCACCGGCTCTGTTGCCTCCTCATTTCAGGGAGTGCGAAACCGGTACAAGTGACGCGAGACGCTCGCAAGCTCAACTCCTGCCCAAGCGCCGGATCAAGCCGTTGCACATCTGACCGGATTCAGACCTGAAGGGGCAGATACAGGATGACAGGGACATCCAAGCACATCGAGATATGCAACGGCGTGAAGCGTTGAGATCCCGCGGATGGTGAAGGCCCAGCCCAGCGCATACGTGAGGCCTTGGCTACAGATACGCCACGTTGGAGGTCAGGTCTACAGCGTCTGATCTCATCGCCCGGGTTTCTCCTTTCCGCTTCTTCTCGACGACGAGATCCCTTGGCCGGAATTGCGGCACCTGAACACTGTCCGGTGTGATTCGTAGTACCGTATCTTCTTCATGTCGGAATTACCTGGCCGTAATGATGCATACGTCAGCCTGGAGCGGCCATCTCGTGGAAGACGATGGAGGAACCTCGTGAGTACCGCGCCCCGGTTCATGACCGCGAAGGCACGTCCGCTACCGGTACTTGTGCTAGCAGACGTGAGCGGAAGCATGGGAGAGCCTCGGGAGAAGATCGATGTTCTAAATGAGTGCATCCGTCGCATGCTCGATGACTTCGCAACAGCCGACATTGGGCGAGGGGCCATTCACGTCGGAGTGATCGCCTTCAGTCAGGATGGCGCTGTCCTGCATCAGGAGCTCGTGCCCGCAACAGAGGCTTCCTGGACTGATATGGAAGCTCGGGGCGGCACCCCACTCGGCGCGGCACTCTCGCTCGCCGACGAACTGCTGCACGACGAGTTGGTCGTTCCCGCCCGAGCTTTCGCCCCCACCCTTGTCCTCATCTCTGACGGTATGCCCACCGACGAGTGGGAGGAAGCCCTCGACCGCCTACTCGGTTCCCCGAAGGGCTCCAGGGCTAACCGGCTCGCGATTGCCATCGGGCCCGACATGACCTCGCAGGCCAAGGCTGTGCTGCGCCGATTCGTTAGCGACGAAGCCAGCGGCGTGTTCGAGGCACAGGACGTTGGACGGATCCAGCAGTACTTCCGCTGGGTCACCGTCACCGTCACCCAGCGCGCTCAGAGCACTCGTCCTGACCGGACACCGGTGTTGAACCCCGAGGACCTGTCCAGCTTCGGCGCTTAGGCAACACGAGCGCGCGACGAGAGGAACCCAACCGTGGCATCACGCTGGGACCTTGGTGGTCTGCTGCGGCCCGTTGAGGATGAATACCATCAACTGTGGTCACTTTCTCATTCCATCGGAGCCGGCGGCCAGGGAGAGGTGTGGCTGGCCCGAGGTGGACGCACCGCGGTCAAGATAATCACTGCCTCGACGCAGGAATCGGCCGAGGCCGTTCACGCCCGGCTGCGTCGCATCCAGCGCCTTCCGCTGGAAGGTATCCCTCTGGCGGGCGTACTCGCCCTACTTGCGCCGCCAAAGCTCGGCTATGTCATGGAACTCGCCGATGAGATGGTTCCGTTGGACACTCTGTGCGTCTCCGATGAGGAGGATTTAGCGGCCTGGTACCTGCGCACTGGCGGATTGAACCGCCGACTACGTGTGCTGGCCAAACTCGCAGACTCAATCGCCCGGTTGCATGCTCGGGCCATTGTCTATCAAGACCTGTCTCCGTCGAACATCCTGATATCTGCCGACCCCGAGCAGCAAGAAATCCGACTCATCGACGTGGACAACCTCGGTCTGATCTCCGCAGTTAGTTCCACACCAGTTCACACCCCAGGGTACGGAGCTCCGGAGATCGTTTCGGGGCACAGCGGCGCCACCACCCTGACAGACGCGCACGCGCTCGGTGTGCTGATCTTCGAGGCTCTCACCGCGAGCCATCCGTTCCGCGGCGATGAGGTGCTCGACGGCGATCCCGACTATCAGCGGGAGTACGCCGACCGCTTCCGTCTGCCATGGATCGATCACCCCACCGACCACACGAACGAATGCACCCTTGGCATCACACCTCGGCAAGAGCTGCTGTCCGGCCAGCTGTGGAACCTAGCTGCCCGTTGTTTCGTGGACGCTGTGGACGACCCGCTGGTCCGGCCACCCGCTGCCCAGTGGGCGGCGGCACTGCACTCTGCGGCGGAGCAGACGGTTCTGTGCCCGGATTGCCGTTGGTCCTACCGCGCCGTTGCAGCCTCCTGTCTCTTGTGCCGACGCCCCAGGGACCGAGTCTGGGTGCTGCGCCACGGACTAACCGGTCCGGTGGGTACCGAGCCTAAAGGTTCGCCGGAGACCGGCGATGACGTACCCGGCGTCCAGCTGTCCGAGGTGCCGCTGCTCGATTTCACCGTGCTGCGCCGCGGTGCCGAAACAGCGCTCACCGCCCGGCACACCTCTCCGGCTCCGGACCAGCCCGACACAGTGGTCGCTCAGGTGCGACTCGACGGTCGTGATGCCACTGTGCTGAACCTCTCACACAGCGCTCTCTGGCTCGATTATCAGGATGGGCGGCCGTGGCGGGAGATTGGCCAAGGGAGTCAGGCCACCGCACCTGTCGGCGGCCGGCCATGGACACTGCATTTCGGAGAACAAGATGCCATCCACCGCTGGGTGCGTCTGATGGCGCTGGAGGCGAGTAAGTGAACGTGCGCCTCAGGGAACCGGCCATGCCAGCCCGTATGCCAGGTGAGCCAATCTTCGTGTCGTTCTTTTGGCACCGCGTGCCATGGCCCTCCTCTGAACAGACACTTCCTGACGGCGCCGAAGTCCGTCTCTATCGTCGCCCCACCGGCCAACTCGACCTAGTCACTGACTCCGCCACGTACGGAATTCGACCCGCCAATCCCGAGGATCAACGCAAGCTCGACCAAGTTTGGGCAGCTGGCCCCAACTGTGTAACGGTGACCGCTCATCCAGTAAGGCCGACGCCACCTACGGCGGCCACGCCGCAACGCCCCCGCGCGGGGAGGCCGAATCCGCCTACATCAGGTGCGAGCCAACCGTTCACCGTGCGAGTTCACATCTACGCGCCCGCCGTGGGACTTGCTCTCCCGCTCAGCTCTGGGCTGCGGCTTGACATCAATGACACCGTACTGGAAGACGCTGCGAAATACGCAGACCGGGCGGACACCGTCAACGCTGCGTCCGTCATAACGTTCCTGACACGCGAGCTACTCCTGGCTCCGCGCCCGGGGGCTTCCACCGATGCCAGGCGCATGGTGATCTCAGCTGGACCGGCGGGGAGTTTTGACACTGGCTTCCGGGTTCACGGGCCAGGCATCATGGCCGATGTCGAGAAAAACAGTACGGGCTATCGAATCGTCCGTTTGCTCAGCGCCGTCTACGATCGCGGCCTTGGGCAGAAGGCGCTGGCGGTCGGTCCCATTGAGTTCCGCGATATGACCGCCAGACAGCGCGATCGGGAAAGGATCCAGCAGGGACTCGACTTGGTGGCTAGCCAGAACAGTTATCTGGCAATGTGGGACAGATATCAGGAGCTAGAGGCTCGCCACATTCGAGGGCGTATCCGCGACTTCGGAACCATTCGCTACAGCGAGGTCAAGATCGAGTCGGATGGCCGCTGCACATTCATCGTGGACCTGAGGCGTGCGTTGCCCCGTACCCGAGCCGCTTTAGAGAACGTGACAACGATCGAGCGGATAGAGATCGAGGCTGCGGCGTCAATTCCGGCCTCCGCAACCGATATCACGATGACCGATCGGGAGTGGCTAGTCGCCTCCCGCGCACAGAAGGGACGGGCGTGGGTCGGTGAACCGCTCGGATACGACAGCGTCACCGAGACCTTACGGCTCGTCGCGACCCTCAACGACCAGAGGGACCCACCGCCCGAAGGCTGGCTCTACCTGGCACACCGCGGTGACCAGCGTCGACTCGACCGCCGCGAAAAGGCGATGCAGAAGCTGCGTACCGACGGAACCCACATTCCCGCGCTACCCACGTTGTTGGAGGGTGGGATCTGGCCACAGCCGGCGCAACGGCGGATCACGAGGCTCTCCCGGTCCGCACTCGACTGCTTCGCTCCGCATGGACCGACGCCCGCGCAGCGAGAAGCAGTGCTTACTGCTCTCAACACACCCGATGTGGCGATCATTCAAGGACCGCCAGGCACCGGGAAAACTCAAGTGATCGCTGCTCTGATCAACCAATTGGGCGATCTCGCTCAAGGTGGAGACGTTGCGGGAAGCACTTTGTTGACGAGTTTCCAGCACGCGGCGGTGGATCATCTGGTTGCCCGTGGCTGGGTCTTCGGCCTGCCCCCTCTGAAAGTCGATTCCCGCGGTCGGGGCAGTACGGTCGCGTTGGACACCTGGCGCATCGAAGCAGCTCGCTCCGCCGACCTACGGCTGCGCGAGCGCCCGGGGGGCCACCATCTGGCCGCTCAGCGCGCGGCCACCGAGTTCGCCGCCACCTACCGGGTGGCACCGGTCCCGCCCGAGTTTCTGCCTCAATTCCTCGACCAGGTGCTCGCTGAACTCGGCAACATCGCTGAACCGTCACTGGTAGAGGAACTACGCAGCCAAAGGACCAGAGCCGAGAGACACCGGCAACGGCTTGCCGCTGTCACCGAGCCCGAGACCCGCGCGGACTTGTTGCCGTACGTACGCTCGTTACGATGTACAGCAATGGGTTTCCAGGACGACGGCCCCCGCACGGCCCGTGCGCTGCTGACCCGACTCGACCTCGCCGACAGCCCACTGCTGGACGGCATCTCGTACCGCAGGCCGCTGCGGGCGGCAATCAATGCCACCTCGGCGCGTCCCGAACTGCTGGTCTTGCTCGTCGAGTTGCGCGACGTTTTGCTCGACCGTCTCACCGCGCGGATCCGACTGCCGGAGATCACCGTGGCCGATCCAGGAATCGTGGATACCCTTGACCGGCTCGCCGCTCAACTTACGGAGGCGGTAGGCCGGTCACCCGACGCTGTGACGGCGGCGTTACTCGAGTATCGGGACGATCTGCGCAGTGATCCCGAAGGAGTCGACGACACCCTCCGCGCCTACACTGTCTCGCTCGCCTCCACCTGCCAGCAGGCCGCTTCTAAAGCCATGACCGAGGTCGGCCGTCAGGATGGAGTATTCGAGTCGGTCATCGTCGATGAAGCAGCCCGGGCCAATCCACTTGACCTGCTCATCCCTCTCGCTCAGGCCCGCCGCCGGATTGTCCTGGTCGGCGACCATGTCCAGCTTCCGCACATGCTGGAGCCCGACGTGGAAAGAGAGCTGGGCTCGCTCGGTGACGAGGTTCGCGACAAGCTACAGGAAAGTTTGTTCCAGCGCTTGGCCGAGCAGTGGAGGCACGGCTCATCCGACGGCCATCCCCGGTTCGTCCGCCTCGACACTCAGTTCCGGATGCATCCGGTACTCGGCAGCTTCGTCAGCGACAATTTCTATGACGAACCCCTACACAATGGTCGTGAAGCCGTCGAGTTCACACACGGAATCGACCGGTATGGAGAGGTGCCAGCAGTGTGGATCCCCGTACCACTGTCCTCGGGCGGCGAGACACAGCGGGGCACCAGCCGGGCCCGTAATGCCGAGGCCACTGTCATCGCGGGGGAGATCGCCGCGTTGATCGAGCAGTACCCACAGTTCACATTCGGGGTCATTACATTCTATGCGGCACAGGTCATCGAAATCTGGAAGGAATTGAAGAAGGCTGGGCTTGCCGAATTCACAGAGGCGGACGGATGGCGTCCCATCCCACGACTCTGCCGGGACGAGGACGGTACACCGCTCGACCGGTTACGTGTGGGCACTGTCGACGCTTTCCAGGGAATGGAATTCTCCGTCACTTACCTGTCGACAGTGCGCAGCTGCGCGCCTGCCGCACGCACCGATGCCAAACGCGCCTACGGACACCTGACCGTCGCCAACCGGCTGTGCGTGGCAATGAGTCGTCAGCAGCGGCTGCTGGTCGCCGTCGGCGACGACGAGATGTTTGGGGCTGAGTCCCCGAAAGATGTCAAGCCTCTTACGGCGTTTCTTGCGCTGTGCCGGGAGGGAGTGCATGGTCGTGTCGTTCGACCGTAAGACTCCAGTTTTCCAACTGGCTTTCCCCCCTCGGGGACACTATCGGCCTGTTCTGCTGCCGCTATGGGTCTATCAGGTGACCGCACCGACCGGCTACTCCCGGGCACTGGACGTCTTCCAGATGGTGGTGCTGCGCCTGTGCGCCGCTGGAGTCCGCGATGTCGGAGACCTGTCACGGCTGATCGGTCTGGACACCACCTTGTGCCGTACCGTGGCCGCCCGGCTTGTAGAGGGCCAGCTGATGGAACCCGGCCTCCGACTCACAGAGGCAGGACGACGGACGCTGGCTGAAGGAGAGGTCCCGGAGACTGATCCTCGGCTTGTGCGCGTCTTCCAAGATCCGGCCACCGGAACGCTGTTACCCCGCATCCTGGTCGCCGATCCGGTACGCGCCGACGTACGGGAGCACCGCGGCCGTTGGGTTACCATCCAGTTCGGCACCGCTGGCGCCTCCCGGGAGGTCAGGGCACTGACGTTGCACGGCACCGGCACTTCGCTGCGTCCGTCGGAACGGGATGTGCTCGATGCCTGTCGGAGCCATGACATGGCAGCTCGAAACCTTCGCGGCACCTCCCGCAACAGCGACCACACCACGACGACAGCCCGGCGGGTCGGGTTTCACGGCATCCCCAACCCTGCCTACCTGGTGTGTTACACCGTCCAGGACGACGATGGCTCCGGGCGTAACTGGACCCTCCACGACCCGTTCGCGGTCGGCGACGGCCGTGCCTTCGCTGACCTGCTGGCCGGACGCGTCGAGCAGGACGAGCAGCTAAGCGGGCTGATCGACGACCTGGTCGGACGAGAGCGCCGCGATCGGACTACTACCGCCCGCAAGGTCGACCGGGAACTCGCCGAGGATGCCCGCGCTGACGTGGTGCAAATACTTGGCGAAGAAATCCGGGAGCACCCCGAGGTATTCGCCCACCTGGCAGACATCGAGCTGGCACTCGTCAAGGACACCGCACGAGAGCGCGAGAACGCAGCACGCAACGCGATCCGTGTCTTCGAATGCATACTGCCCGGACTCAACGAAAAATTCCCTGCCCAGCTACCGGCATCCCGGGTACCAGGCGTGCGAGAGCGCGCATTCGTACTTGCCGCGCAGCGCCTGGGCGCCACCTCCGTGCCACCAGAATTACGAAAACGCTGCGCCAACCCGTCAAACAACCTGATCGGGGACATCATCAGAGCGATCTGGGCAGCCGGAGACAACAGCCAGCATCCCTTTGGCGAATTCATTCGGCAACGCCCCACGCTTCTGGAGGAGCTCGACCGGTCGCGCATCCTACGAAATAAAGCAACGCACGGAGCCACCGGTGCGCCAGCATCCGACGAGTTGGCATTTATCCGGACTCTCGCCCACGAAGCAGCCCGTCACTTACTCGGGCTAAGCGGCGGCCGACCGACAGCAAGAGGGTGAAGGCGTCATGGGAAAAAAGCAGCCGAGAGACCGCGGCAATCGGAACGGGGGCATGAGGCCGGGCCAGCCGACGGCTTCCCAGCATCCCACGGCCGGCCGTGCCCGTCTTTCCAGTGCAGCCTTCGCCACGAAGCGCCCGGAGGGGCAAACCAGCATGGCGGCACTTGTTGAGGAAATCCAGCAGGTGGCGGCTGAGGCCCAGGTGGTCCTCGCAGTCGGCGACGAGCCGACCAGCGACGCCGCCGAACTTGAGCGCGCCTGGCATTTGTACCGCGCGCTCGCCAAGCGCGCGGCCGACCACGCGGACGCGCTGATGATGCAGGGGAACCGGCTTCGTTCGGAACGGTCGGAGTTCGACACCGCAGTCGTTCGACAGACGGAAGAAGCAGCGGCCCTCCAAGAGGAGCGAGAGATACTCGACGCCCGAGCGGCTTTGCTCGACCGCAAGGAAGGTGAACTGTCTGATCGTGAGCAAGAGGCCGAACGTCGGTTCGCCGAACGGCGTCTGGAAGCGGGCCGGGAACTGGAAGCCTGGCTGGCAGACCAACGCCGGGAGGCGGCCGAAGCCCTCGATACGGACCGCCATGCCTGGCAGACCCGATGGACCGAGGCGCAACGTCGCCTGACCGACGCACAGGCAGACTTGGATCAGCGTAAGAGCGATCTCGCTCGATGTGAAAGGGACTTGCGATCTGAGCGAGCCAGGCTGGATGACGACCGCGAGGACGCCGCCCAGCTCAAGGCTGCGCTCAAGGAGCAGCAGGGCAGCCGTGGCGAGCGGTTCGAGCGCGAAGTGGCGGACCGCATCGGCCAATTGGCTCGACAGATGGAGGACGACCGGCGTCGGATTACTGCTCTCACCGCAGGCAACGAATCTCTGAGCGCCCGCCTCACTGAGTACGACACCGCATTGGCCTCCCTCGGAGGCATGACGCTGGAGCAGGTCGTCGAGCGCATGACCCAACTGCGTGCTGAGAACGCCCGTCTGGTGGAAGAGAACGCCACTGCGCCGCGTGCCGATGCCCGCATGCTCGAACAACTGCAACAGCAGGTGATGCAACTCGCCGCCGACAACGAAGAGCTGGTAAGGGAGCGAGGAGAACTGGAATCCGCCTTGCAACGCGATCGCATCGCTGTCAACGAACGCCAGAACTACCTGGAGGCCAACAACTGGCTGCGCGCCGCCAACAGTCAACTTCAGCAATTGCTAAATGAGGAGGCAGCCAAGCTCAACGCAACTGCTCAGGCAGGCAGGGAGGGCCACGCGTTTCCCGCCTGCTCTGTCATGGACCAGGAATTCGGCACGCCGCAGCCGCATGTTCCGCACGTTCCGGAACTGTCTGAACTCGTGGAACAAATGCAGGCGGTCATCCGGCAGGAGAATGGTCTATCCTATCGTCAATTAGATCTACGTTTGGTCCTGGCAGGTATGGCAATGAGCCGCCTCCATCTATATCAGGGCATCAGCGGCATCGGCAAAACCGGGCTGGCGCAGGCACTGGCCACCGCCTTTGGAAGCACCAGCAGTGTGTCCGTCGTCCCCGTACAGGCGGGTTGGCGGGATCCGCAGGATCTTATGGGGTACTACAACAGCTTCGACCGAATCTTCTATGAGTCCGAATTCACCAAGGCTTTGTATCGAGCACAATGCCCCGCGTTCCGAGATCGGCCTTTCTTTATTGTACTCGACGAGATGAACCTTTCCCATCCGGAGCAGTATTTCAGCGGAGTGCTCTCAGCCCTCGCTATCAAGAACCAGCCTAGATTGGCGCTGACCACGGCCCCTATCAAGAATCCCCCCAAGCTAGTTATCGATGGGACACACATCGCCATTCCGGACAATGTGTGGTTCATTGGAACTGCCAACCACGACGAGACGACCGTCGGTTTCGCAGACAAAACTTACGACCGGGCCTTCGTTCTGGAACTACCCTGGCAGCACCCAAACCTCCCGGAGAGCATGGCCACGCCGCAGGACGCCCTCGCTCATCGAGGTCTCTCCCGAGCTTTCACTGAAGCGCAGGCCGCCTACAGCGCCCAAGCTGCCAGCATCATTGACTTCCTCGACAACAACTGGCGCCGCCGCCTCGCCGAGGAACTGCGCATCGGCTGGGGCAATCGGCTGGAACTGCAGATTCAGGCGTTTACGCCCGTCATAGTGGCCGCCGGCGGCAGCCCAGGCGAGGCGCTGGACCACCTTCTCTCCACTCGCATCCTTCGCTCCGTCCGAGGACGGTACGACATTCATGCCGACACGCTCGACACACTACGCACTGACCTCCTCGAGAGCCTGAGGCAGTTCGACTCCATTCACGAACCCACCTCAACACGACAACTGTTGGATGATGAGATCCGCTCGCGGGGTCGGCAATGAACGGAGAAGCGGTTGAGCCAGATCTCGACTCCCTGCTGGTCCGCCATCTACTCGCCTTGTCGGCCCATCTCTCCGAGGAGGCCGACACGCTCGACGACTGGCTGGCCATGCCGCCGATCATTCTCGACGTCTCCGACGAGACCGCAGCGCTGCCGGTGGAAGATGCCTTCGAGCGTGAATCCGGTGCACTGCGTACGGTATGTCACCGCCCATACACTCGGCTGCATACAGTAGAGGAGATCCTTCCGACGTCCCGGCTGCGTTCTATGGCTCCCGGTGCGGTGGCACGTCTGGCAGCCCGTCCAGAGGACTGGGCCTCACGTACGCTCACCGGCGTCCGGCCAACTCGCCTCCTGGCTCGGCGCAGCGAGGAAAACGCTGATATCTACGAGAACCGGGTCGCTGTCGCCGTCCTGAACGTGATGCGATCACATCTGCAACAGCGGATCGCCAGAGTAAGTGACCTGAGCAGGATGGTTGGCGATGTGCAGGGGCTGTTGATGTCCCCGGAGGGGAGCACGTGGCGGGCCCTTCGGCACCTGACCGGGCTGCTGCGAAATATCGAGGGCTCCAATAAGCATCAGGCGGCAGCGCAGCTTCGCCTGCGGGAACTCGAATCAGCCCTAGCCGCTGTGGAAATCATGCTTAGCTCGCCACTGGCACGCGCGGTCGACCACCGTTCCGCGCCACTCCGCGAATTGCATACGACGAATCTGCTCAGCAGCGATCCCAATTACCGGAGAGTAGCTGTCCTGTGGCAGACGTGCACCACGATGGAAGCCCTGCGGCCCGGAGCAGCCGAAACTGACCGTCGCCGACAGGAATTTCGCATCGCCTTCGAACATTTCACCGGTCTCCTCGTACTCCTCGCCTGCAAACTTCTCCAGGCGACCCCGGACGTCGACCAGTCGGTTCCCGGCCCTGGCCAGACCACTCGCTTTCAGCTGCGAGGCGTGCCGTTGACGGTTACATGGTCATTAGCAGGGGACTTCGTCATCCACTGGCGTGGACGGCAAGCGTTGCGCATCCTGCCGATCTCGACCGACTTGTGCACCGCTCCTGATGCGACCTCGGTCATTGCCTTGATCACAGATATCTGCAGAAACCGACCGCCTACCAAGCACGGGAACGACCTCATCGTCTACCCAGGCTCGCACCAAACACGCGAGAACGCTGAACCAGCAGTCCTGCACGCCGCATACCGAATCGGGCATAGAGACGATGCCGCGCCGAAACATCGTGCCGATACCGCTCCCTTGTCCCCACTGGAGATCTTCAGCGTCAGCCGTCTAGTACGGGCAATCCACTGGGCGACCTTGGGTGCCGACGCCTACTGCTATCCTCACTCGATACCCATGCCCACGGGCGAACGGTCAGCTCTTGCGGAATGCGACTGGCTCGAACCCCGTCCTGACGGTGTCGCGATCCTACGCGCACCGCTCCCGGACGAGTTGAACCAGCTGCCTGCGCTGTTGGAACGATCGCGGCCGCTCCACAACGGTGGCCGGACAAACAGGCACGAGGCCCGGCGGTTGCGCGAATTGTGCGCGACTTTGGAAGACGCAGCCACCAAGACGGCATTCCTCGAAGTTTGCCCTATATGCGCCAAGGCCGATCCTCGGCGTCGGGTCGTGTTCGAGCCTCGAGATAAGGGTCTGTTCGCTGCGTTCTGCCCTCTCTGCCGTACCCGATGGGAACTCCGCCGTTGCCTTACCTGCAACCACGCCTTCCCAGTACTCGCCCCGGACGACCTCGTCTTCCGTGGTGCCCCAGAACCCGACCTTGACCGCCGCCGCGGTGGCGCCCTCCTGGCGATCCCCTGCTGGGCCGAAGACCGCACCGGCCAATTCATCTGCCCAGCCTGCGACACCTGTGGTCAGGCGGCCCGAAACCCTTCCTGCCCACGTGGATGTTCGGCTCGCGGGCGGATCGTGTCCTGAGGCGAGATGTGTTGTGGTGGCGCGGAAAGAGCGCAGTTACTCCACCTCGACTCGCGACACAGCACCTAGAAGTGTGTTAGGACCTCTAGCCAGGCGAGTCGCCCGACCATGGGCAGCCAGGGCCGATGCCGTGTGGAGCGTGAACAGCGATGTGCAGTAAATCGTTCATCGCCGCCAGCGCCAACACTGGGGCCTTCAACAGGCGGGACAAATACGGGATGATCAATGGGTCTACCCGACCGGTTTCGGAAATATATGCAGGTCAAGCCAGGTAAGAAGCAAGTATGGTCCACGCTCTCCTAATGCGAGCCCTCTTGTTAGCGTCAAGGGCACCGGTGAGTCGAACGCTCAACCCGCCGCGATCCATGGGGTGATCGTTGGTTGTGAGCCACCACCACCAGGCACCGGCGAATCAGATACGTGATCTTGTTCGTTCTTTACCTGCACTCGTGTCCGGATTCGTGCCTGGAGACAGGTATTTAAACAGTGACAGGGACCAGGTGACTCGGATGATCGGGCCACATCACCATGACACGACCCAACCACATCACCCTTCGAAGTCCAGCATCCACCACGCCCATCAGGCCCAACGACCTCAGCCAGAACAGGCCCTGGCATGCGCCGCCGAGCGGCTCGCCTGAGCTGCCTCAACGCGATCAACTGTCTGCTGAGCACCTCAGGTCAGGAGCGGTCACCAGATGGGGCTTGTTTTCGCTTGTCCGCCGTGCACAACCATCCCTGAGCGCACAACCTCCCGATCTACGCTGGCACCCCCGACGGGCTACTCATCATCGTCACGGTGCCTCACAGCGCCATGCAATGCGTGGCTCCCGTAGCGACGATCGAATCGGGCTTGAGTGCCGCCGCCGAGGTGGGCGTCGATACGTCGTGCCCGGCACCGCGCTCGGGGCGGTGGGCGATGGGGAGTATCACGCTCACCCGATCACCTGCGCCGCCGTATCCGTGCTCGTGCTGGGCGGGCTCACGGCAGTCGCGCGTCCTTCTCGGCCTGGAGGCCTGTGATGAGGCGCGCGCTGACGTTGGCCGAGATCCAGCAACTGCCGGCTGTGGTCGACGTGGTCACCGCGGGACGGGCGCTCGGATTGGGACGCACCACGGCCTACCAGCTCGCCAGGGACGGCCAGTTCCCCTGCCGGATCATCCGCATCGGCAAGAAGTACCTGGTGCCCACCGCCGCCCTGCTCGCGCTGCTCGGCGATCACACCCTCACGGAGGAGGACAGGACAACCGATGGCTGAAGGCAGCACGTTCAAACGCTGCTCCTGCCGCGACGGTGACGGCAAGGAACTCGGGCAGAAATGCCCCAAGCTGCGCCGCCCCAGCGGCGGCTGGAACCACCGGCACGGCATCTGGCACTACCAGATCGAACTACCACCCACCCCCGACGGCAAGCGCCGCGGCCCGCTCCGCCGCGGCGGCTTCACCAGCCAAGACGACGCCGAAACCGAACTCGCCCAGGTACGCGCCCTCTTGTCGTTGGCCGGTCCGCGCGAACCCGCCACCCGCACCCAGATCGCCGACCTGATCAAGCGCACGCTGGCCGAGACCAAGACGCTGCCCAACATGGAGACCGTGCGCCGCAAGATCAAAACCGGGCTGGACCTTACCCAGGAGATCACCGTCGAGCAGTGGCTGGAGGAGTTTCTCCAGCGCAAGCGGAAGATCGAGGAGAGCACACGGCGCTCTTACGAGGGCCACATCCGCCTCTACTTGATCCCCTACCTCGGCCGGCTGGCGTTGGACCGGCTCAAGGTCAGCGACATCGCGGTGATGTTCGAGCAGATCGAAGAGTTCAACGACACCATCGCCGAACGCCGCGCCAGCCCCGACCCGAGCGTGCGGGCCAGCGTCAAGTATCGGCGGCCGGTCAGCATCGCCACCATGCACAGCATCCGCGCCACCCTGCGACACGCCCTGAACATGGCCATCCGGCAAGACCGGCTGCTCGACTTCAATCCCGCCGCCGTGCTGGAGTTGCCGGCCAAGACCCGGCCCAAAGCGTTGGTGTGGACCGACGACCGGGTCCAGGACTGGCAGGCCGCCTTCCACGAGCGCCTGCGAGCAGACAAGCAGCGCCGGGGCGGGCGGCGGGTGGATCCGGTCGACGCCTACACCAGCACGCCCCGGCCTTCCCGGGTGATGGTCTGGACGCCGGCTCAGACCCGGCTGTTCCTGGAAGAGGCCCAGCGGCACCGCCTCTTCGCCCTGTACCGGCTGATCGCGTTGCGTGGTCTGCGCCGGGGAGAGGCGTGCGGGCTGCGCTGGAAGGAGGTCAATCTCGACGCCCAGACCATCACGATCAACTGGCAACTGGTGCAGTTGGCCGGGCAGGTCCACGAAGGCACGCCCAAGACCGACGCCTCGGTACGCACCATCGCCCTGGACGCCGAAACCGCCGCGACGCTGCGTGCGCACCGGCAGCGGCAACTCCAGGAACGACTGGCCAAGGGCCAGGCCTGGAAGGACACCGGGTTCGTCTTCACTCAACCCGAGGGAGATCGGCTGCATCCCCAGCACGTCACCGACCAGTTCCTGTGGCTGGCCTACCTCGCCGGCCTGCCACCCATCCGCCTCCACGACCTCCGCCACGGCGCCGCCTCTCTGATGCTGGCCGCCGGGGTGGAGATGAAGGTCGTGCAGGAGACTCTGGGGCACACCTCCAGTTCCTTCACGGCCGACACCTACACCTCGGTCTTCCCCGAGGTGGCGATGGCGGCCGCGGAGAAGACCGCAGCACTTCTGCTCGCCGAGGAGGAGGACCAGGAGGGGCCGGGAGAGGTGATCCCGCTGCGGGCCTGACCCGCTACATCAGGAACCGGCCCCGTGATCGCCGCGCTTGCACGGCGATCACGGGGCCGTTTCCTTTGCCGAGATAGCCCCAGAACGCCGATGTCGATCATGGTGTGTGCGGGGTTGGTGCGCGCGAGCGCGCACGGAGCACGCAACCGCTAGACGAAAATTCTAGAACGCATCCGATCCCGCATAACCGCAGGTCAGACCATGATCAAAGCGCGCCCTGCAGGATTCGAACCTGCGACCGTCGGATTAGAAGTCCGGTGCTCTATCCAGCTGAGCTAAGGGCGCTCCCGCCTTATTGTGCATGATCCGGCGACATGTCACGCACACGTTTTCCTCGTGTCAGTCTGTCAGGCCGATCACACTCGCCATGAACAGCGTTCCCAAGGCGGTAGGCGTCAGGGTCGAACCGGTGGCCGAGCAGGGTGTGGGGGCCTCTGGGAGGATATCGGAGGCGGCCAGATAGGGGAGGAAACCGGCGAAAAGACCCGGGTGGGCGCTCCGGGTGCTGTCCGGGATGGTGGTGAGGGAGGTCAGGGGGCGACGCGTCCAGGAGCAGGAAGGTCGAGATGTGGCGGCGGGCGTGTCGTAGAGGGATGCGACCGTTCGGGAAGTCGTGAGCGGTTAATCCTGTCGCCGCGATCAGCGTCGGGGAGGTGTCCGTCTGGGCGCGGGGCTGTCCGGGTGGCCGGGGGCGATTAGAGCGTCGGTGGGGAGGCCGACATCGGCGTGGGGACGGGCGGTGGTGGGTGGCGCGGGGTGGGTGGCGCGGGGTGGGTGGCGCGGTGGTCGGGCATGGTCATCTAGTGTTCGGCGATAGGGATGGGTTGGAACGCTCGGGCGAAGATCAGCATCGGCGGGGGTACTCCGAACGCCTCCGCCAGGGGTTTGGGGAGGAAGTCGAAGGAGGACTCGCCGAGCATCGCGCCAGCGGTGGCGTTGAGGGCCCTGCCTCATAGGGCCCTGCGGTGCTGCGCCCTGCGGCACAGCGTCCGGTCGCGCAGGACCCGCGGCACAGCGCCTGGCCCCATAGAACCCCGTAACACGACACCCCGCGCCCAGCACCTGGGCTCGCAGGACCCCGCGGCACAGGACCCCACGGCAGCGCCTGGCCGCACAGGACCCCCCGCGGCACAGGACCCCACGACACGGCGCCCGGCCGCGCAGCGCCCCGCGGCGTAGGAGCCCACGACGCAGGAGCAGGTGGCTGTGGGGATGGTGCGGTGGGTGGAGGGGCAGGAAGGGGCGCCTGGTGGGGAGGGGTGGTGGGGGAGGTTGTTGTGGAGGGTGGGTGGAAGGTTGGAGCTGGAGGAAAGGCTGGGCGGGGGTGGGGCAAAAGGGTCTAAGCTCTCGTGGCATGGTCGCGACGCTCCTGCATGAGATTCCGTTGCAGGGCGGGGACGTGACTGACGGGGTGGTGCGGGTCGGTGACACCGTGCGTAGACCGGCCAGTACGTCGACACCCGCCGTGCACGCCCTGCTCCGGTACCTCGAGGCCCGTGGGTTCGGAGGGGCGCCGCGGGTGGTGGGGATGGACGGGCTCGGGCGGGAGATCCTGACGTATCTGCCGGGGACGACCGGGTTGCGGCTGGAGAGCGTGAGTGATGAGGCGCTGGCCGGGCTTGCCGTGCTGCTTCGGGAATTTCATGACGCGACCGTCGGGTTCCCGCTGTCCCTGGAGGGGTGGGAAGGCGGGTCGAATGATGACAAAGCGCCAGAAATCATCGGACATTGTGATTTAACGCCAGCCAACGTCATATTTCGCGGAGGACAGCCCCACGCGCTGATCGACTTCGATCTTGCGCGCCCCACCACGCGGCTGTTCGACATCGTCACCACGCTCCGCCACTGGGCTCCCATCGCCGACCCCGTGGACCGGTCCCCGCTGCTCCGCAACCTCGACGTGGGCGAGCGGCTGAGGCTGTTCTGCGACGCGTACGGCGTGCCGCCCCGCGACCGCCGCCGCCTCCTCGAACTGGCCAGGCTCCGCTTCCACCGCTCCTACGACGTCATGCGCACCCGCGCCTCGGCGGGCGGCAACTGGGCGAAGATGTGGGCGGGCGGCGCCGGCGAGCGCATCCGCCGCGCGGCGGCCTGGCTGGACGTACACGAAGACGAGCTCCATGCCCACCTGGTGTGACCCGCTGGGGCTCGCCCTCGGGGTGGCCCTCGACCGGCTGATCGCCGACCCGCGGAGCGCCGCCCACCCGGTCGCGGTCTTCGGGCGTGTCGCCGCGAGGGTGGAGAAGTCCCTGTACGCGGACAAGAAGGCGCACGGAGTGGCACATGTCGCCATCTGCGTCGGGGGCGCGACCGCGCTCGGAGTACTCGCCCAGCGGATCCCCCACGCCCGTACGGCCGTCACAGCCGTCGCCACCTGGGCCGTGCTCGGCGGCACCACGCTCGCCCGCGAGGGCGAGTACATGGCGGACGCCCTCGAAAGCGGCGACCTGGAACGGGCCAGGGCCCGCCTCCCTCACCTCTGCGGCCGCGACCCCTCCCACCTCGAGGCCAAGGAACTCGCCAGGGCCACGGTCGAGTCGCTGGCCGAGAACACCTCCGACGCCGTCGTGGCCCCGCTCCTCTGGGGTGCGGTGGCGGGCGTGCCGGGGCTGCTGGCGTACCGGGCGATCAACACGCTGGACGCCATGGTCGGCCACCACTCCCCCCGCTACGAACGGTTCGGCTGGGCGGCGGCCAGGCTCGACGACGTGGCGAACTACGTACCGGCCAGGGTGACGGGGCTGCTCACGGTCCTGACCGGGCCGGACCCCGGCCGCGCGCTGGCGGTGCTCAGGCGGGACGGCCACCGGCACCCCAGCCCGAACGCCGGCAGGTGCGAGGCCGCCTTCGCCGGGGCGCTCGGCGTCACCCTGGGCGGCACGAACGTCTACCAGGGCAGGACCGAGCACCGGCCCACCATGGGCGACGGACCCGAGCCCGACGTCAAGGACATCCGCCGCGCGGTACGTCTTACGCGCGCCGTCAGCCTGGCCGCCGCCGGAGCGGCCGTGCTGACGGCTTGGGCCCTGCGAAATCGCCACAAATAGGCCATCGGGAGGATTGCGGACGGCCGCGCAATTGCGCGGTAATCAGCTATTGATTGCTTTTCACATTACGCGGTTGAGGTTGAGCACCAGCCAGACCACGAATATCGCGAGCAAACTGATGCCGATCATCGCCTTCGCGGCGCTGTTCGCGACCGCCTTCCTGGCTGTGACCTGCTTGGCGCTCTGCTTCCACACCTGACGCATGATGATCATCGTCTGGAAGCGGCGGCCGAGGGCGAACACGGCGAGAGCGATGATGATGAATAGAATGACGCGACCGTCTGCAGGTTCCACGGAGATCCCCCCTGTGGGCCGTGAAGCTACTCAATCCCCGAGACATTTGAGAAAACAGGATACTCGGACGGACGCGGTTTGTGATTTGAATTATGGTCCGAGATCAACGACGATCGGGGCGTGGTCGGAAGGGCCCTTGCCCTTGCGGGCCTCGCGATCGACGTACGCCGACCGCACCCGCCCGGCGACGTCCGCGCTCGCGTAGACCAGGTCGATGCGCATGCCCATGTTCTGGTGGAACATCCCGGCCCGGTAATCCCAGTACGTGAACGGGTGCGGGCCCTTCATCGGCGTCGGCACCACGTCGTGCAGCCCCAGGGCTCGCAGGTCGGCGAGGGCCCGCCGTTCGGCGGGGGTGACGTGGGTGGCGCCGACGAACAGCGCGGGGTCCCAGACGTCGGCGTCCGTGGGGGCGACGTTGTAGTCGCCGCACACCGCCAGCGGCATGGCCGTCTCGGGCCCCAACGCGTCCCGGAGCGCCGCGAACCAGGCGAGCTTGTACGCGTAGTGCGGGGAGTCCACGGTGCGGCCGTTCGGCGCGTACAGGGACCAGACGCGCATTCCCGCGCAGGTGGCGGCGATGGCGCGGGCCTCCGGGGCCACGGCTTCCACGCCGTTCAGCTCGCCGGGGAAGCCGAGGGTCACGTCGTCGAGGCCGACCCTGGAGAGGAGCGCCACGCCGTTCCACCGGCCGTCGCCGTGGGCCGCGGCGGCGTACCCCAGCTCCCCCACCTCCGCCGTGGGGAACGCCTGCGCGGAGCATTTGGTCTCCTGGAGGCAGAGGATGTCGGGTTTCGCCTCGGCGAGCCATTCGAGCAGGCGGGGCAGCCGGGCCTTGACGGAGTTCACGTTCCACGTGGCTAGGCGCATCCTTCCAGCCTGCCACTCTTCCGGAGATCCAGCTTTCCCACTCACGGCGGGCCACCCACCCGCCGCACGTGGTGCTCTCCTCCAGCTTTTACGCTCACGGCGGCCCGTCCACCCGCCGCACGTGGTGCTCTCCTCCAGCTTTTACGCTCACGGCGGCCCGTCCACCCGCCGCACGTGGTGCTCTCCTCCAGCTTTTACGCTTACGGCGGGCAACCCACCCCCCGCACGTGGCCGGGCTCTGTCCAGGGAGACGGTCACGAGGTGTGCGGGGCCGGGCGCCGTTACGCCGCCTTCTGGGCCATCGGACGGGAAAACCCGTGACCGCCGGACAGACCCCCCAGAAGGCGGCGAGACCGGGATCGGGTCAGCGGCTGGTCCAGAGGGGCTTGTTGTCGCGGGAGTAGATGATGATCCGCCCGTCATCGCTGACCGCCAGCCACGCCCCCGGGTTGCCGGCCGTCTTGGTGGTCCACAGGGCCTTGTTGCCGCTGTCCACCACCACCCAGTTGCCCTCCGCCTGCATGATCGACCGGGCGCCGGGGTGACCGGCCGTCGGCGTGGTGAACAGGCTGCGCTGCCCGTCGTACAGCACCGCGTTGCCCTCGTCCTGCTGGATCAGCCGGTAGCGGCCGTTGCTCGACTGCACCACCTGGCCCGGCCGGAGCACGTGCCCCGAGGGCAGCTTGCCGATGTACGCCTTGGACGACCACAGCGGCCGGTTGTCCCGGCTGTAGATCACCAGGTTGCCGCTCTCCTTGGGCAGCAGCAGGTACGCGCCGGGGTTGCCGGCGGTCGGCGTGGACCACAGCGGCTTGTTGTCGGCGCCGTAGATGACGAGGTTGCCCTCCTTCTGCATGGTCGCGCGGGCGCCGGGCTTGCCCGAGGTGGGCGAGGTCCACAGCGCCTTGGTGCCCTCGTAGAACACCAGGTTCCCCTCCGCCTGCTGGACGAGCTTGAACCGGCCGCCTTCCGAGGTCAGCGACTGCCCGGGGAGCAGCCACTCGCCGGGCCCGAGCCGGTCCTTGGCGGCTGCGGCGTGGGCGGCGGTGACGGCGGCGGCGCCCGGCTGCGTCAGGGCGACGGCGGCCACCGGGCCCGCCAGGAGCGAGCCGGCCAGCACGGCGATCGCGGCCTTCTTCGTGATCAACTTGGGTCTCTTCCTGTGTAGGCGTAGAGCGTGAGTGAAAGACCCTGGCAGAGCGCATTGGCGTTCTGTTGGTGCGAGTACGGCGCCGTAACCGTCTTTAGCGGGGTTTTAGCGCTTCCGGGCATCCTGTGACAGATGGATCACTTGGAGTACTGCCTGCTCGGGTCCATCGACGCCTGTGTCGGGGGACGCCGCCTGGAGATCGGGCCGCGTAAGCGTCGTTACGCACTGGCCGCGCTGCTGCTGGACCTGAACCGTCCGGTCCCGGTGGAGCGGCTGGTCGACGCCGTATGGGAGGGAACTCCCCCGGACAGCGCGCGGATGACCGTGCAGGGACACGTTTACCGGCTGCGCCGGACGTTGCCGGGCGTGCGCCTGGAACGGGACGCCTCGGGGTACGTGCTGCGTGCCGACCCCGAACGCGTCGACGCGCTGCGCTTTCGCCGCCTGGTCGCCGAGGCGGCGGGCCTCGGCGACGAGGCCGGGGCCGATCTGCTGGACGAGGCGCTGGCTCTGTGGCGCGGCCCGGCGCTGGGCGGCTCGGGGGGCGGCAAGGCGCTGGAGGTGGCGGCGGTCGAGCTGGACGAGGCGCGGCTGGCCGCCGTCGAGGAGCTGGCCCGCAGGCGGCTCAGGACGGGCCGGCCGGAGCTCGCGGTGACGCCGCTGCGCGCGAGCGTGACGGCCGATCCGCAGCGGGAACGGCTGGTGTCGCTGCTGATGACGGCCTTCTACCGGCTCGGGAGGCAGGCCGAGGCGCTCGAGCTGTACGAACGCACCCGCCGACTGCTGGCCGACCAGCTCGGCGTGGACCCCGGAGCGGAGCTTCAAGCCACGTTCGAGTCCCTGCTCGCCACCCCACCCTGAACCGGGTCAGACCCGGCACGGAGCGGCGGGCCACCCCGCCGGTGAGCCGGGCCACCCGCCGGTGAGACAGGTCAGGCCTCGTCGAGCACCGCCAGGGCAGCGGCCTCGTCGAGGCGGTGGCCGAACTCCCGGTGCACCTCCAGGGCCCTCCTGGCGCAGTCGCGCCCCTCGCCCGCCGAGCCGTCCCGTACGTGGAGCCGGGCGAGCAGCGTGAGCGCCTGGCCTTCGAGCAGCCGCAGCCCGTACCGCACGGCCGCCTCGCGCGCCGGCCCGGCCACGGCGGCGGCCTCGTCCCACCGGCCGCCGTCCACCAGCACCTCGGCCAGCCACACCCGGGCCCGGGACTCCAGGTAGGGGTAGGTGCGGTCCCGGTAGACGGCCAACACCTCGTTGAGCATGCCGACGCGCTCGCCGAGGTCGAGCGACTCGTCCACGCGGGCGAGCGTGCTGCGCGCCTCCTCGTGCTCGTGGGCCGGCGGGCGCGCCCGGGTTATGTCCACGGCCCGCCGCGCCAGTTCGGCGGCACGGGCGCCGTCGCCGCGCAGGTGGTGCGCGAAGGCCACGCTGGACAGCGTCGCGGCGAGCTGGAGGTCCTTGGCGACGGCCAGCGCCCGCTCGAAGTCCTCGACGGCCGGCCCGAGCTCGCCCAGCGCCACGCGGATGTCGCCGAGGATGGTGTACGCCCTGGCCTGCCAGGGCGGCTGCCCGCCGAGCTCCTCCCTGATCCGGACGGCCCGGAGCTGCCGGTCCAGCGCCTCGCGGGGACGCCCGGCCCACAGGAGCTTGATGGCGTAGTTCTCCAGGGTCACGGCCAGCTTCGTGGACGGCTCGAACTTCTCCCACAGCCGGATGATCCGCTCCTGGCTCTCCAGGCTCTGCTGGAGATCCCCGAGGCTGGAGCGTGCCACCGCGAGGTTGGTCAGCGTGAGCAGCGTGCCGGTACCCCAGCCGACCTCCTCATAGAGGTCGGAGGCGATCTCGTAGTGCCGGACGGCCGGCCGCGGCTCGTTCAGCGCGAACATGGCGTTGGCCAGCGTGTGGTGCATGCTGGCCTGGCCGGCGCGGTCGTCCGCCCGCTCGGCGGCGGCCAGGCCGCGGCGGGCCGCGGTGATGATCACGTCGGGCTGGTAGGCGCCGTACATGAAGGCGCGCAGGGTCTCGGCCAGCCGCCAGAGCAGCCGACCGCGGGCGTGGTCGATCACGGTGAGCAGGTTGTGCTGCTCGGCCTGGAACCAGGCGCGCGCCGCGTCGGCGTCGGCGAAATCCTCCGTGTCGCGCGGCGGGTCCTCGCCCGTCAGCGGGAGCAGCTCGATGGAGGGCGCCAGCAGCGGCGCGACGGCCCGCGCGGTGTGCAGGTAGTACGCGTGCAACGGGGCCGGGTCGTCGGCGGCGTCCGTGCAGTGTTCGCGGGCGTAGAGGCGGACCAGGTCGTGCAGGCGGTAGCGGCCCGGCGCGTGCTCCTCGACCAGGTGGGCCGAGGCGAGCCTGGCCAGGAGCCGCTTGGCCGTGCCGGGGTCCGTACCGGCGAGTCTGGCCGCCGAACTCGCGGTGAAGTCGCAGCCGGGGACCAGCCCGAACCGCCGGAACAGCACCTGGGCGTCCGGCGTCAGCGCCGCGTACGAGCCGGCGAAGGCCGTGGCCACGGTCGCCTGCGCGTCGCCTTCGACGGCCAGCGTGTTCAGGCGGTCGTCGAGGAGCTCCGCGAGGTATTCGCGCAGGCCGGCCCGGCCGATGAGGTTCGCACCCGCGATGGCCAGCGCCAGCGGCAGGTGGCCGCAGAGCTCGGCCAGCTCGGCGGCGGCCGCCGGGTCGGCCTGGATCAGGTCCGGGCCGACGAGGTCGGCCAGCAGGTCGCGGGACTCGCCGGGGGTGAGCGTGCCCAGCCGTACGGTCTGCGCGCCCTGCAGGGCCAGGCCGCGCAGTGTGTCGCGGCTGGTGACGATGACCGCGCTGGAGGAGCCGCCGGGCAGCAGCGGGCGTACGTGCTCGGCGTGGGCGGCGTTGTCGAGCACGACCAGCACCCGCCTGGTGGCCGTCGTCGAGCGGTAGAGGTCGAGCTGCTCGGCGGCGCCGCTGGGGGCGGGCACGCCGAGGGCTCCGAGCAGGCGGGGCAGCACCCGCTCGGGCGGCAGCGGCTCGCCCTGGCCGTAGCCGTTGAGGTCGACGTGGAGCTGGCCGTCGGGGTACTCGGCGGCCACCTGGTGGCCGACGTGCACGGCCAGCGCCGACTTCCCGATGCCGGCCGCGCCGGTCACCACGGCCACGCGGCCGCCGTGCAGCAGGTGCCTCAGGCGCTCGGCCTCGGCCTGCCTGCCGACGAAGCAGGGGACGTCCCTGGGGAGCTGGCGCGGCACCACGGGCCGGTGGCCCTCGACGATGCGCTGGTGCAGGTCCCGCAGCCGCGGCCCGGGATCGACGCCCAGTTCGCCCGCCAGCAGCCGTTGCACGTCGTGGAACAGCTCCAGCGCCTCCGCCGGCCGCCCGTCGTGCCACAGCGCTGTCATGGCCAGCGCGTGCGGCGTCTCCCTGAGCGGCTCCTCGTCCCTGAGCTCCTGCAGCAGCGCGGGGACCTCGCGGTGCCGGCCCAGCTCGATCAGCGCGACGGCGTGCTCCTCCAGCAGGTCCCACCGCTCGCGCAGCAGCGGGCGGCGCACCCGCCGCTCGACCCAGTCGGTGCCGAGCCCTTGCAGCGGCTGCCCGCGCCAGAGCCCCAGCGCCCGCTCCCACGCGCCGGCCGCGTCCCGCGGCTGTGCTGCCCGTCCCTGCGAGGCGAGCGTGCGGAACCGCCCGAGATCGACCTCTTCCTCCGGTACGGCGAGCGCGTAGCCCGCCGTGGTGCTCGCGATGCGCCCGCCCAGGGTCTTGCGCAGCTGCGACACCTTGAGCTGGACGATGGTCCTGGCGGTCTTGGGCGGGTCGCGCTCCCACAGCGCCTCGATCAGCCGGTCCACCGGCACGTACGCGCCGAGGTGCGCAGCGAGCAGGCCGAGCACGCACTGCTGCTGCGCTCCGTCGATCGGGATCTCGACGTCGCCGTCGTAGACCTCGACCGGGCCCAGCACGCGGATGTCCATCGGGCCCGAGCATAACGGCGGTCCGGCCGCTCCCGGTCAGGACGGGGAGCGGCGTGCGCGTGGATCCGAGCCGGAACCCTTGCCCTCCTTTGGGCTTTCGACCGGGCGGTTCGCGGTACGAGTGCATCAGCGTCCGACCGGCCGGATCGCGGTCCGCCCTTCTTCTGCGATCCGGCCGGGCGGCCTCTCTCTCTTCACTTCTGGGGGAAATCATGATGGACGAGTCAGAGTTGTCCGAACCGTTCACGCGAGACCTGTGCGGCACCATGCCCGTGCACCGCCGGCTGCTCAACGAGAGCATGTCCTACCGCGCGCGGCGGGCGTCCATCGAGAACCAGGCCACGCAGTACAGGCTCGGCACCCGCATGGTCAGCCGCGTCGGCGTGATCAGCATCCCCGTCGTCGTGCACGTCGTCCACAACCCGGCCCGCCCAGAACAGAACATCGGCGCCGACCAGATCCACAGCCAGATCGAGATCCTCAACCAGGATTTCCGGGCCGCCAACCCCGACGTGACGAAGGTGCCGCCCGTCTGGAGGTCGCTGGTGGCGGACACGATGGTCGAGTTCCACCTCGCGAGCCGCGGCCCGAACGGGGAGCCGACGGACGGGATCGTCCGCGTGGAGACCCAGCGGATGGGCTTCACCTTCGACGACCTGGTGAAGTCGAGCGCCAGCGGCGGCGCCGCCCCGTGGCCCAGCGACCAGTACCTCAACATCTGGGTGTGCCAGCTGACGGGCGGGCTGCTCGGCTACGCGCAGTTCCCCGGCGGGCCGCCGGACACCGACGGCGTCGTCATCCGCCACTCCGCCTTCGGCAGCACGGGAACCGCGGCGCCGCCGTTCCACCTGGGCCGGACCACGACGCACGAGATCGGCCACTGGCTGAACCTCTTCCACATCTGGGGCGACGACGGCGAGGGATGCAGCGGCGACGACAAGGTGGCCGACACCCCGAACCAGGCCGGCAACAACACCGGAATACCGACATTTCCCCATATTTCGTGCAACAACGGTCCCAATGGCGACATGTTCGTGAACTACATGGACTACACCGACGACGCCGGCATGATGATGTTCACCAGCGGTCAGTCGACGCGGATGAACGCCTGCCTGGAGGGCCCGCGGGCGTCCTTCCTGGTCCCGCAGCTGGCCGCGCGCGCCGAGGAGCGGATCCCCGCGGGCGTCGCCTCCCCCGCCGAGACGCGGCTCACCGGCAACGGTTCGCAGCGCGACCTGGAGCAGCTGCTCCAGGAGGTGCTGAAGGACACCCGCGCGGCGCTGAACGTGGTGGCCGGGAACCGCCAGGTCCGATGAGCGTCATCATGATGAACGAGGAAGCGCCGGACGTCGTCGGAGCCTGGACGCACTCCTACGAGGAGGACACCGACGCGATGGCGGTGTACCGGCCGGACGATTTCGCGTTCCGGCCTTCGCGGCGGCCCCGGCGCGGGATGGAGTTCCACTCCGACGGCACCTTCGTCGAGTGGCTTCCCGGGCCGGACGACCGGCCCAGGAAGATCGTCGGTCACTGGGAGCGCCAGGGAGCCGACCGGATCCGGATCACCTTTCCCGGGGGTCCGGGGCAGCCGTTCGTCCTGACCGTCGTGTCCCGCGAGAACGACCAGCTGGCCTTCGCGAAATGAACATGGCCGCCGCGGCGGAGGTCTAGGAACCCATGGCACACCGCGTCAAGGTCGAGGGCGACCGGTTCCACGGCCGCGTGCCCGAGGGCGCCGAGTACGTCGGGCGCGAGTTCCCCGGTCACCGGCGCAGCCCGTTCGCCAACCCGCACAGCCTGTCGGAGAAGGGCTGCCGGGTCTGCGGCGGCCGGGTCCACCAGCGGTCCCAGGTGATCGAGCTCTACCTGGCCCACCTCCGCGAGCACCCCGAGCTCGTCGAGCGGGCCCGCCGCGAGCTGCGCGGCAAGGACCTGGCCTGCTGGTGCGACCCCGATCAGGAGTGCCACGCGGACGCGCTGCTGGCCGTCGTGGCCGGCGCGGAGCCGTAGCTCACGGACGTTCGACGCCCACGGTGATCTCGTTGCCGAGCCGGCGCTCCATCAGCAGCTCCAGGTCGTCGCCGCTCCAGAACTTCCCCGGGTCGTACCAGTTGGGCCGGCGGCCGCCGGGCAGCAGGCCCATCTCCTCGTACGTGACCGCCACCACCTCGGCGCAGTACGCGCTCTCCAGCGTCTCCTGGCGGCGGCGCCGTCGCGGCAGCCGTCCCCTGGCCCAGCGGGCGGCCAGGCGGGCGGTGGAGGGGAACGGGGTGCCGTCGAGCCGGGCCACCGTGCGCAGGGCCGCGTCCTCCATCTCGGGCGTCGCCTCCGGCTCGAGCTGGCGCAGCCAGGGCCGCTGGCCGTAGCGGCCGACCCACGTGGTCACCGCGTCGCGCAGGTCGTGCAGCTGCACCCCGCGCTGGTGCGTGCCCGACCACAGGTCGATCAGCGACTTGCCCAGCTCGGCGTGCCACATCATCGGCGGCAGGTCCTCAACCACTATCGCCATGCCCACGTGGTTGACCGGGCTGTTGGTCATCGTCTGGATGGCGCGGTCGGGGACCGAGCGCCCGCGGAAAATCCACAGATCGCCGGTCCTCGTCACCCTTATGGCCTCGTCGAGAGTCAGCACACCGTTAGCCTAGGCACATGCGCTGGTGGAAGATGCTCGGTCTGGCGGGAATCATGGGCGTGGCGGCCACGGGAGTGGTGATCGCGCGCGCCGAGCGCCGCCGCCGGGCCTACACGCCCGAGGAGATCAAGGTCCGGCTGCGCGAAAGGATCGAGAACCCTCAGCCCGAGGGGCGTAGGTCGTAGACGAAGACCACGTCCGGGTAGGCCGGGTTGTCGTTGTAGCCCTGCACCGCGCCCTGGTAGGCCCGCTGGTAGTTGACCACCCACGGCATCGCCGCGGCCGCCCGCTGGTCGAGCACCCGCTTCGTGGCCTGCTCGTACGCCCGCTGCGCCGCCGGCCGGTCGGTCACGGTCAGCTCAGGCACGGTGTCGAGCAGCGCGTCCAGGCCCTGGTCGCGCAGGTAGGCCAGGTTGAACACGGGCGGGTTCCCGCTGTGGAAGACGTTGCCGAAGTAGGAGTAGCCGTCGGCGTAGTCGGGCCACCAGTACATGACGAAGATGTCCTGGCCGCGCTTCTTGCCCTGCTCCCACTGGGCGGTCCAGGGCATCGCCCGGGCGTCGATCGTCACGTTGAGCGGCTTGAGGGCGGCGGTGAGCGTCGTGGCGAGCAGGTGCCAGTCGGTGTCGCCCTCCCCGTACGTCAGCCGCAGCCGGAGCGGCCGGCCGCCGGGGCCGTACCCCGCCCTGTTCAGCAGCTGCGCCGCGCCTACCAGGTCCTGCCGGGGGACGCGGCCCGGCACGTACCCCATGAGCCCCTCGGGGATGATGCCGCTGGCCGGTGAGACCGCGCCCTTCAGGTCCTTGACCAGACCCTGGTAGTCGACGGCCTTCTGCACCGCGCGGCGCACGCGGATGTCCTTCATGGGGCCGTTCGCGGTGTTGAACAGCAGCATCGCCGTCTGGAACGACGCCCGCTCGGAGGTGCGCACGCCCGGCGCGGTCGAGGCGGCGGCGAACAGGCGCGGGTTCAGCCGCGCCACGAAGCTCGCCTCGCCGCGCTGCAGCAGCCGCCACGCCCTGTCGGGATCGGGCACGACGCGGAACTTCACCGTGTTGTAGTGCGGCCGGCCCCACCCTCCCCAGTACTTGTCGTACGCGCTGAGCGTGAGCTCGTCCTCCTTGCCCTTCTGCCACTTCGTCACCGTGTACGGCCCCGAGCCCGCGTCCCTGCCCGACGCGAAGAACTTCCCGAGGTCGGGCGCCGCCTGCGTGTCGTAGATGTAGGCCGCGTACGTGGAGGAGGCCACCAGGTCCAGCGGGACCGGGTACTTCAGCGCGAACGTCACCGTCGTGGGCCCGTCGACCCTGATGGACGAGACGGCGTCCCAGATGTAGGAGGCGCCCGCCTTGGCGCTCATGGTGCGCTCGACCGACGACTTGACCGCCGCGGCGTCCAGGGGCCTGCCGGTGTGGAAGGTCACCCCGGGGCGGAGGTTGAACGTCCACGTCCGGCCGTCGGGCGACGAGCGCCACGACGTGGCCAGCCTGGGGCTGGACTTCTTGGTGACCGGATTCCAGAAGGTGAGCGTCTCGTAGATGTTCTGGAGGGCGACGATCTCGTTGGAGTAGGACTTGGAGGGGTCCCACTCGGTGACGATGTCCAGGTTCTCGACGTAGACGAACGGGGACTGCCCGGACGGCGCCTGCGGGGGCTCCGGAGGCGGCGAGCAGGCCGCGAGGAGTAAGAGCGCGGCGGCCGCTGCGAGACGACGGCGCAACGCATCTCCCTCTGTCGGCGATGTACTCGGGAAACCTACTCCAAGATCGATGGGATCAAGGCCCAGGTGTCCAAAAGTCCCGAAAAATTGGGCATTTTGATGATCCAATTGCTATTCTCTGGGCTTGTCCCGTCCGGGGTTGCCAGCAGGGGACCGACCGGAATGAGGTGTCATGGGTCGTAGCCGAACGATCCGCATGAAGATCATCGGACTACTACTCGTGCCACTGGCCTCCATGGTGGTCTTGTGGGGGGTCATTACCGCCGTCACCGCCACCGAGAGCTTGGAGCTGCGTCAATACAAGACACTCTGGACGAACCTCCGTCTTCCCGCGTACAAACTGATCAGCGAGATCCAGCGTGAACGTCTAATCTCGGCCAGGCTCCTGCGTAACTCGGGGGACAAGTCCGCCGTCGCCGCGCAGCGCACCCGCACCGATGCCGCCAGTGACGCGTTCAGGCAGCTCTCCAGCACATCCAAGGACCGATCGGAAGAGATCCGCACACAGGTGGACGCGGTGTACACGCAACTCGACAGGCTCGATGCGATCCGAGGCGAGATCGACACGGGTCTGTCCGACCGTCTGCACACCGTGGAGGCCTACAGCGCGATCAACGACACGCTCTTCGGCCTGCACAAGCGGGTCGCGCTGATCGACGACATCCCGATCTACGAGCAGTCGCGCATCGTCATCGACCTCGGGTACGCCAAGGAGCTGCTGACCAGGGAACAGGCCGTCGCGTTCGGGCCGACCCAGCCCGCCGAGCGCCGGCTGTTCACGGAGCTCGTCGGCAACCGGCGCTTCCTGGTCGACCAGTCGCTCAACGAGCTCGACCCGAGCCTGCGCGACCAGCAGGTGGCGCTGATCACCTCCCCCGCCTACCAGCGGCTGCGGATCATGGAGGACCAGATCATCGCCGGGAAGGCGCCGCGGAGCTGGCTCACCCTCACAGAGGGCCTGTCCAAGTCGTTCCAGGAAGCGCTGATGCGGGCCAGCGCGGTGCTGAACACGCGGACCGAGCCGATCGCCGACCAGGTGCTGTCCCGGGCGCTCCTGCTGGCGGGCGCGACGCTGGGGCTGGTGGTCGTGTCGATCGCGTTCTCGCTGCGCATGGGCAACCGGCTGTCGAAGGAGCTGGGCGCGCTCCGGCTGGCCGCGCTGGAGGTGGCCCAGGAACGGCTCCCCCACGTGGTCGCCAAGCTCCGCAAGGGCGAGAAGGTCGAGATGCCGGAGCTGTCCGTGGCGAGCACCACGGTCGAGATCGACGACGTGGGCCAGGCGTTCTCCACCGTCCAGCAGACGGCCGTCGAGGCCGCGGTCGGCCAGGCGCAGCTCAGCGAGGGCGTCGGGCACGTGTTCCGCAACCTGGCCAGGCGCAGCCAGACCCTGCTGCACCGCCAGCGCATCCAGCTGCAGGACATGCAGCACCGGGCCACCGACCCCGACGCGCTGGACGACCTGTTCAAGCTCGACCACCTGACCACCCGCATGCGCCGCCACGCCGAGGGCCTGATCATCCTGTCGGGCGCCACCCCCGGCCGCGGCTGGAGCCGGCCGGTGCCGCTGCTCGACGTGGCCCGCGGCGCGTCGGCCGAGGTGGAGGACTACCAGCGGGTCACCGTCGAGCCGATGTCCGGCCAGCGCCTGGCCGGACCCGTGGTCGGCGACGTGATCCACCTGATCGCCGAGCTCATCGAGAACGCCACCGTCTACTCGCCGAAGCACACTCCGGTCATCGTGCGCGGCGAGGTGGCGGCCCGCGGCTTCACCTTCGAGGTCGAGGACCGCGGGCTCGGGATGAGCGCAGAGGAGCTGGCCGAACTCAACGAGCGGCTGGCCAGCCCACCGGAGTTCGACCTGGCCGACAGCGACCGGCTCGGCCTTTTCGTCGTCTCCCGCCTGGCCGCCAGGCACGACATCCGCGTGACGTTACGCGGTTCACCATATGGAGGGACCACCGCGATCGTGTTGATCCCGGAAGAGCACGTGGCAGAGCCCGAACCGGAGGCCCACGTGAAGGAACCCGCTCGACCCATGCGGGTGGTGCGAAGTGAGTGACGAACGCTGGCTGGACGAGGACGCAGGTCCTATCGTCCCGGCCTACCTACTGACCCGGGGCCGTACGGTCCCCGCGAGCGAGGCCATCGACCTCATCGCGGTGATCATCACGGCCGGTGGCCTGGCGCCGCCGATGGGCCTGGGCCCCGAGCATCTGATCATCATGCAGAAGTGCACCAAACCGACCCGGCTCGTGGACGTCGCGGCCGAGCTGAACCTGCCCATCGGCGTGGTGCGGGTGCTGGTCGGTGACCTGCACGCGCAGCAGCTCGTGCAGGTCGAGCACCCGCCCCCCGCGCCCGATGCGAAGGTGCTGCTCGAGGTGATCAGCGGCCTGAAGGCCCTGTGACCGTCGCGCGGTTGAGCCGCCCGTACACGGCCGCGAAGAGCGCGGCCGTGGCCCCGGCCACGGCCGCCGTCCCGAAGACCCACCGGTAGCCGCCCACGCCCGGCTGGGCGGCCAGGATGGCGGCGATGGCCGCGCCGGCCGTGCTGCCGCCGACGATGCGTACGAGCGCGTTCACGCCTGCCGCGAGGGCCGTCTTGCCCGGGTCCACGTGCTCCACGGCCATGGTGCCCAGCGCCGCGTAGCCGATGCCGAGGCCGATACCCATCAGTGAGGTCGCCACGTACAGGTGGGCCGGGCTGCTGTGCGCGACCACCAGCCACAGCCCCGCCAGCCCCGTGGCCGCCGACCCCGCCGCCACCATGGACGAGGCCTGGAAGCGGCGCATGATCCGGCCCGCGAACAGCGAGATGACCAGCATGAAGATCGTGCTCGGCAGCAGGAAGAAGCCCACCTGGAGGGTGGAGGCGCCGAAACCGTAACCGGTCTCCGTCGGCACCTGGGCGAAGCTGGACGTGCCCGTCATGAGGGTGAAGAACGAGAATCCGAGCAGCATCGAGGCCACCGTCGCGCCGACCGTGCCCCGGTGGACCAGCATCGCCATCTCCACCAGCGGCTCGGCCACCCGGCGCTCGACCGCGACCCAGACCGCCGCCAGCGCCGCCGCGGCGGCGAACAGGCCGAGCACGCCCGGCGAGGTCCAGCCCCACGAGCCGCCCTCGCTGATGCCCAGCAGGAGCGCGACCAGCCAGGCGGTCAGCAGCGCCGCGCCGGCCAGGTCGGGACGACCCTTGGGGCCCACCGGGGCGCTGTCCTTCACGAGCAGGGCCACGATCGCGACGGCCACCAGCGAGATGCCGGCCGTGATCCAGAAGACCAGGTGGAAGTCGCCGGACGCGAGCCCGGCCAGGATCATCCCGCCGCCGCTCCCGAACCCCATCGTGGCGCTGATCACCCCGATGCCGGTGGCCAGCTGCTCCCTGGGCAGCACGTCGCGCGCCACCCCGATCGACAACGGCACCAGCGCGGCCACGGCTCCCTGGAGCACCCTCGCCACCATCAACCAGGTCAGCGAGGGCGCCAGCGCGGCCATGACCGAGCCGACCACCAGGAGGCCCAGGGCGCCGAGGATCATGGGGCGCCTGCCGTACATGTCGCCGAAGCGCGACAACAGCGGCGTGGCCACCGCCGCGACCAGGAGGCTCAGCGTGAGCGTCCAGGTCACGGAGGAGAGCGGGGCGTTCAGCTCCCGCTGCAGCACGGGAAGCAACGGGACCACGGCGGTGTTCTGAAGTGCGGCGATGGAGGCCGCGAAGGCCAGCGCGACCACCCCGGGCCACGGACTTCTGGTGGACGTCGTACGTGCCGCGGACGCGACGACTGTCGCCATGTCGGCTCCTTTGGCTAACTTAGGTAAGTAACAGGGCAAGATAATACATACGTAAGTTAGGTAAGCAAATCGGTTATGGACGAAGATCTCAACAGGACGGTGTCGGCGTTCCGCTCAGTCGTGGACGCGCTGAACCGCGCCAAGACGCACGAGCGCCTGACCGAGGCCGCCGGCGTCCGGCTCGACCGGCCCGACGTGAAGATCCTCGTCCACCTGCTGGACGCGCCGGAGCCGCGCAGGATCGGCGCGATCGCCGAGGCACTGCAGGTGGAGAGCCCTCACGTGACGAGGCACGTCGCCTCGCTGGAGCAGCGCAAGCTGGTCGAGCGGGTACGCGACCCCGACGACGGCAGGGCCTGGCGCATCGCGCTGACCGAGGAGGGGGCCGAGGTGGCGAGCAGGTGCCGCCGGGTGACCACCGAGTTGTTCGAGGGTGCGCTCACGGACTGGTCGGCGGAGGACCGGGCGGAGCTGTCCCGGCTGATGGGCAAGCTCTCGGGCGACCTCTGCGCCCACCTCAAGAACCTCGTCAGCTGAGCAGCACGTCCTCGGCCCGGTGGCAGGCGACCTGGCGGCCTCCCAGGTCCCTGAGCGCGGGCGGCTGCTCGCACTCCGGCGCGGCCAGCGGGCAGCGCAGCCGGAACGGGCAGCCGGTCGGGGCGGGCACGGCCTCCGTCCTGCCCTTGGCCACGGGCGGGGCGCCGCCCAGCTTCGGCACGGCGTCGCGCAGGGCCCGCGTGTAGGGGTGGGCGGGCTTCGCGAGGAGTTCGGCCGTCGGCCCCGACTCGACGACGCGGCCCGCGAAGAGCACGTGCGCGGTGCGGCACAGCCGGTCCACGACGGCGAGGTTGTGGGTGATGAGCAGGCGCTCGGTGTCGAGGGAGGCCAGCAGGTCAAGGATCCTGGCCTGGACGGTGACGTCGAGCGCGCTGGTGGGCTCGTCCAGGATGAGCAGGCGGGGGTCCACCGCCAGGGCTCTGGCGATCACCACGCGCTGGCGCTGGCCGCCGGAGAGCTGGTGAGGGCGGCGGGTGGCCAGGTCGGGGTCCAGGCCGACCTGTTCGAGAAGGTCCTTGACCCGGCCTCGCGCGGCGCGCGGCAGGGCCTCGGCGACGGAGGCGCCGATGCGCATCCTGGGGTCGAGGGCCTCGGCCTGGAACACGGGTTGGACGTCTTTCCGGAACTTCCGCATGTCCGCTTTTTTCAGCGTTTGGTCGCCGTACCAGATATTTCCGGACATGGGGGTGAGGAGGCCCAGGAACGCGCGCGCCAGGGTCGTCTTGCCCGAGCCGCTCTCCCCGATCAGCCCGACGCCGCCCTCGGTGATGTCCAGGGTCACGTCGTGCACGACCGGGGTGCGGCCGTAGCCGAGCGTCACGTGCTCGGCCCTGAGCATGGTCACGGCAGCGCCTCCAGCAGCTCGCGCGTGTACGGATGGGACGGCTCGGCCAGCACCCGCGCGGCCGGCCCCGACTCCACCACCGCGCCGTCCTTCATGACCAGCACCCGGTCGGCGATCGTCGAGACCAGGGCCAGGTCGTGGGAGACGAGCAGGAGCGCCAGCCCCCGCTCCTCCCGCAGCCTGCGCAGGACGCCGACCACCTCGGCCTGCACGGTCACGTCCAGCGCGCTCGTGGGCTCGTCGGCGAGGATCACCTCGGCGCCCAGGGCGATGGCCAGCGCGATCGCGAAACGCTGGGCCTGACCGCCGGAGATCTCGTGGGGGTAGCGGCGCAGGATCTCGCGGTCGAGCATGACCGCTTCCACTGCCTCTCCCATGATCTCCTCCAGCCCTCCCTTCCCGGCTGCGGGTTGTGGAGGGGTGCTGTCCTTCGGGCCGGGGCGTGGGCCCGCGGACCTGCCGACGCCGTGGAGCTTGAGGGCGCGGCGCATCAGGACGCCGAGGCGGGTGGCCGGGCTGAGGGCCGCCTGCGGCGACTGCATCACGAGTGCCACCCTGGCGCCCCGGATCTCGCGGAGCCTGCGGGGTGGCGCCGTGAGCACATCGACGCCGCACACCCGTACACGACCTGAAATTTCGGCATCTGGGGTGAGGCCCAGCAGCGACATCAGCGTGGTCGACTTGCCCGAGCCGCTCTCCCCCACGATCGCGACGCACTCGCCCTCGCGCACGTCCAGCTCCGGCACGTCGGCCACGACGCGCCCGCCGTAGCGCACCCGGAGGTCGCGCACCTCGATCATCTGACCGCCCTTCGCGGATCGAGCGCGTTGCGCAGCCCCTCACCCAGGACGTTGAACGCGAACGCCGTCACCAGGATCGCCAGGCCGGGGAACGTGACCACCCACCAGTTCGTGGTGAAGAGCGTCTGCCCCTGCTGCACCATGAGCCCCCACTCCGCCGTCGGCTCCTGCGCACCCAGCCCCAGGTACGACAGCGCCGCCGAGGTCAGGATCACGCCGCCCGCGTCGAGCGAGAGCTGGACCAGGACGGGCGTGAGCGAGTTCGGGAGGACGTGCCTGAGGATGATCAGCGGCGCGGGCACGCCGAGGCACCGGGCGGCGTCCACGTAGCTGCGGGTGGCGATCGAGGCCGCCACGGAGGCCGCCAGCCGGGTGTACCAGGGCCACCAGGTCACGGCGATGGCCAGGATGACCGTGTTCACGCTGGGCTGGAGCACCACGGCCAGGGCCAGGGAGAGCAGCAGCGCGGGGAAGGCCAGGAAGATGTCCGTGATCCGCATGATCACGTCCCTGATCCAGCCGCCCGCGTACCCGGCGACCACGCCGAGCGTGACCCCGATCACCGCCGACACGGCCAGCACGGCCACGGCGATGAACAGGGAGGTGCGGCCGCCGTACAGGACTCTGGTGAGCACGTCGCGGCCGACCTGGTCGGTGCCGAACCAGTGCGCGGCGCTCGGCGGCTGCAGGTTCTCCAGCGGCTTGACCTGGTCCACCGGGTACGGCGCGAGCCACGGCGCCAGGATCGCGGCCAGGACGACCAGCACGATGAGCACCGCCCCGAACGCGGCGAACCGGTCGGGGATCCTGGGCAGGAAGGTGCGCCGCAGCGGCGCCTCGACGCTCGTCATCGGGCCCTCGCTCGCGGGTCGACAAAGCCCTGGAGGATGTCCACGACCAGGTTGGCCAGCACGTACACCAGGGCCACCAGGAGCGTGACCCCCGCGATGGCCGGGGTGTCCAGCGACTTGATCGACTCGGCGGCGTAGCGGCCCAGGCCGGGCCAGTTGAAGACCGCCTCGACGAGGAAGCCGTTGACGATCGCGTACGCGAAGACCAGGGCGATCAGCGACAGGACCGGGTTCAGGGCGGGCCTGAGGGCGAACCTGGTCAGGATGGACGTCTCGCCGAAGCCGAGCGCGCGCTCCAGCTTGGTGTGGTCCTGGCCGGACTCCTCGATGAGCGCCGCCCTGGTCATCTGGGCGATCACGCCCGTGGGGTAGGCGGCCACGACCAGCGCGGGCAGCACCAGGTGCTGGAGCGTGCTGGTGAAGATGGGCCAGTTGCCGGTGATGAGGGCGTCGACGATCGTGATGTTCGTCCAGAGGGTGAGCGGGCTGGTGGTGTCGAGCGAGGAGTCGTACTCGCCCGCGATCGGGAACCAGCCGAGGTTGCTGGCGAAGACCGTCTGGAGGGCCAGGGCCAGCCAGAAGACGGGGACGGAGACGGCCAGCATGCTGCCAACCCGAACCCCCAGATCCGGAAATTTCGCCTTATAGCGGGCGGCGAGCACTCCGACCGGAATGCCCACGACGACCGCGATGAGCAGGGCCGTGCCGACCAGCTCCAGCGAGGCGGGGAACGCCACGTAGAGGTCGTCGAGCACCGGTTGCCGGGTGCGCAGGCTGACGCCCCAGTCGCCGGTGAGCAGGTCGCGCACGTAGTTGAGGAGCTGCACGGGGATCGGGTCGTCGAGCCCGAACCGCGCGCGCGCCGCCGCGAGCTCCTCGGGCGTGGCCTTCGGCCCGGCGAACGCGACCGCCGGATCCCCCGGCACCAGCCGCATCACGACGAACGTGAGCACGACCACGCCGGACACGACCAGGAGGGCCTGGCCGAGCCGGCGGGTCAGATAACGCGACATCGTCAGCTTGCGCGCTTCTTGAGGTCGTAGAAGAAGACCACGTTCGGATAGGCGGGGTTGTCCACGTATCCCTCGACGTCGGACGTCAGCGCGCGCTGGTAGGTCTGCACGTACGGCACGGCCACCGCCGCCTGGTCCTGGATGATCTTCTTCTGCAGGTCCTTGTACGCCTGGTCGGCCTTGAGCTGGTCAGTGGCCGTGAGCTGCGGCAGCGCGTCGATCTCCGTGTCGATGGCGGAGTCCTTCAGGTACGACAGGTTGAACTGCGGCTTGTCGGCGCTCTTGAACACGTTGACGTACCAGGAGTAGGCGTCCGGATAGTCCGGGTACCAGTACATGACGAAGATGTCCTGGCCCTGCTTCTTGCCCAGGTCCCACTGCGCGCTCCAGGTCATGGGCTTGGCCTGCAGCGTCACGTTCATGCCCTTCAGCGCCGAGCTGAGCAGCGTGACCAGCAGCTTCTGGTCGTCGTCGCCCTGCGCGTAGGTCATGGTGAGCTTGAGCTCGGGGTTGTCCGGGCCGTAGCCGGCCTCGGCGAGCAGCGCCTGCGCCTTGGCGAGGTCCTGCTTGGGCTCCATGTCGTTGGCGTGGCCGAGCAGGCCCTGCGGCACCAGGCCGTTGGCCTTCTGGCCGGAGCCCTTCAGCGCCGCCACCAGGCCGTCGTAGTCGATCGCGTACTGCAGGGCCTGCCGGACCCTGACGTCCTTCGCGGGCCCGCTCGCGGTGTTGAACAGCACCAGCAGGTTCTGGAACGACGGCGAGGCGGAGGTCTGCACGTTCGGGGTCGTCCCGGCCTGCTGGAAGAGCTGCGGGTTCAGCCGCTGGACGAAGTTGACCTCGCCCTTCTGCAGCAGCTGCCAGGCCGTGGTGATCTCGGGGGTGACGCGATAGGCGACCTTCTTGTACTGCTCCGGCTTCCAGCCGCCCCAGTAGCCCTCGTACGCCTTCAGCGTGAGCTCGGTCTCCTTGCCCTTCTGCCAGGAGCCGATCGTGTACGGGCCGGTGCCGGCGTCCGACTTGCCGTCCTTGTCCACGGCGTTCACGTCGTAGATGTAGGCCGCGTAGCCGGAGGAGGCCACGAGGTCGAGCGGGGTGGCGTACTTGAGCGTGAACTTCAGCGTGGACGCGTCCACCGCGTCGATCGTCTTGACCGCGTCCCAGATGTAGGCGGCGCCGCCCTTCTTCTCGATCGTCCGCTCGATGGCCTTCTTGGCGGCCTCGGCGTCGAGCGCGGCGCCGGAGTGGAACTTGACGCCCTGCCGCAGCTTGAACGTCCACTCCTTGCCCTCGTTCGCCGAGGTCCACTCGGTGGCCAGGCGCGGCTCGGCCTTCTTCTCCTGGGAGTTGTACCAGGTCAGGCCCTCGTAGATGTTCTGCATGGCGACAATCTCGTTGGAATACGAGGTCGCGGGGTCCCAGTCGGTGACCACGTCGAGGTTCGGCACGTACACGAACGTGCTGTCGTTGGCCTGCGCGGCCGGGGAGGCCGCCGGTTGGCTGCTGCCGCTGCTCTCGGCCGGCTTGGGGGTTCCGCCGGCCCCGCGCACCTGACCGCCCGCGCACGCGGATGCGGTCAAGGCCAGGACACCGGTGACCCCGGCGACGAGCAGACGCTTGTGCCAGCGCATGGAGGGGGGATCCTTTCGATCTGTCACCGGGCGAGAGGTCCGGCTGCTTTGACGTGTACCCGCACGGCGGGCTCGGAGAGGTAGCTCAGCGGCACCTCGAGGAGGTCCACGATCTCTACGCCGGAGGGATCCGCCCCCGCCGCGACGGCTCGCGCCGCCGCCTCCTCTTTGGCCCTTTCGATCGCTTTTGACCGGCTATCTCCCGCAGGCAAGATCGTATCCACTCTGCCACTCGCGAGTGCGATGGCGGCGCCCACGGCGTTGGCCACTTCGGCGTGCTCGGGACGGACGACCCGGCTCGCGCCGGGGATGGCGTCGGGCAGCAGGAAGGCCCCGCCACCCACCGCGACCAGGGGTCTGTCCGTTTTGCCGAGCGCCATCCGGTCCACCGCGTCGATGATCATCTCGTCCGCGACGGCCACCGCTCTTTGCAGGGTGTCTGCCATTCTTTCCGACATGTCACCCGAGTCGCGCGCCCGGACGGCGGCCTCGAGGCGCTCGCGCCACCCGGCCGCCTCGTCCGGGGTCCGGCCCGCCGCCACCGCCGCGTCGGTCATCGTCACCGTGGAGCCGCCGAACACGAGCGCCTCCCTGACGATCCGGTAACCCACCGAGTCGGGGCCGATGCCCGGATTGCGGACGACCGTGCCGCCGCCGAGCGCGATGGCCAGGATGTCGGGCATGCGGAAGTTGGTCAGCACCCCGCCGATCTCGACCGCCGCCGCCGACTCCCTCGGGAAGCCGCCCACCAGCACGCCGAGATCGGTGGAGGTGCCGCCGACGTCCACCACGATCGCGTCCGCCACCCCCGACAGGTACGCGGCGCCGCGCAGGGAGTTCGCCGGACCCGAGCCGATCGTGGAGACCGGCAGCCGGGCTGCGTGCTCCAGCGTCATGAGCGTGCCGTCGTTCTGCGCCAGGTACGGCTTCGCGCCCAGGCCCCGTTCGGCCAGCGCGGTGACCAGGGCCTCCGTCACGTGGGCGGCGACGCCGTACAGGGCGGCGTTGAGCACGGTGGCGTTCTCGCGCTCCAGCAGCCCGAGCGAGCCGATCTCGTGGCTCACCGAGACCGGCAGGCCGTACTCGGCCTTGATCAGCTCCTCGACGACGCGCTCATGATCGCCGCTGGCCGGGCTGAACACGCCGGTGACCGCCACGGCGTCGGCCTCCAGGCCGTCCAGGAAGCGGCGCACGGCGTCGAGCCCCGGCCGGCCGATCTCGCGGCCGTCCACGTAGTGGCCGCCGGGCACGATCGCCTCCCCCGCCGAGACGGCCGCGCGCAGGTCGCCGGGCCAGCCGGACAGCGGCGGGACGGAGGTGGTGGCGGGCGCGCCGAGCCGCAGCACGGCGACGCGGCCGAGGTTGCGCCGCTCGAGGAGGGCGTTGGTCGCGTGCGTGGTGCCGAGCATGACCCGGCCGATCCGGTCCTGCTCATTCCCTAGCTCGCCGAGCACCGCGTCCAGGGCGGCCCGCAGCCCTTCCGTCACGTCGGGGGTGGTCGGCCGCTTGGCCTTGGCAATCACGCAGCCGTCGGCGTCGAGCACCACCGCGTCCGTGTTCGTGCCGCCGACGTCGATCCCCACCCGCAGGTCAGCCATGCGCCGTCAGCTCCTCGACGGGAACGTAGTCCAGGTCGTAGCCGAACGCCCGCGGCCCGGCCGTCTCCAGGCCCTTGGGGGTGCGCCAGAGCGGGTCGCACGGCCAGGCGAGCACCGTGACGCGCTGGCCGTACCTGAGCCCCTCGGTCTGGACGGCGGCGGCCGTCTCGGTGTCCACGACGGTGATGAGGTCGGGCACGATGGCCCGCACCCGGCCGTCCTCCAGGGCGACGAGGTTCTCGTTCTGCAGCTCCAGGGTGAGGCGGCGGCCCCGGTCCTCACCGGTGCCCTCGATCGTGGCCGTCCCCCGGACGAACCCGCCCGTGGTGCGCCGCTCCACGTCCGTCAGCTTGCCGGTGATCAGCCGGGCGGCGCCCAGGCTCCCCTGGAGCGCGCCGAGTGGGTCCGCCGCGCCCTCCGTGGCCCTGCCGATCTCGATGGCGCGGGTCACCGTGCCCTCGATGACCGCGCCTCTGGCCCGTACGGTGGTGAGCACGTAGTCGGCCATCAGCGCGGACGAGCCCGCGGCCACGCAGACCGCCCTGGCCAGCCGTTCCGACCAGAGGCCGTCGACCGGGCGGATGGTCACCACGTTCCCGACGATGTCAGACATGATCACCAGGTCGGCCGGCAGCCCCGCCACGTACATCGACACCATCTGGACCTCGGGGAACGCCCGCCCCATGCCGTCGGCGTCGAGCAGCGGCAGGCCGAGCCGGGCGGCCCAGGCGACGGGCGCGACCCCGTTGGAGCCGCCGATCTCGGAGGACATGATCGCGCTCGGCGAACGGCCGAAGAGGCGTTCGATCTCCTCGGCGATGCGCTTGGGCTCGTCCGCGCTGTGGATCATCTCGTGGCTCACGGTCGGAGCCCCGATGCCCGACAGCGGCACGATCAGCGCGTCGTCGTCCAGCTCGTCCAGGCCGATCAGCGGGACCTCGCCGTACTCGCGGACGGCCCCGATCGCCGCCAGCGATCCGGTACGCACGTCACCACCGCCCCCGGTGCCCAGGACGGCGCACCCGCGGGCGAGCGCCGGAATATCGCTCTCGTCAATATTCATATGGCGACACAACCAAGCACACTTCATCTCATTTAGCCAGTCCAGGGCATGTGCTGGCGCCTGGGCCGCGGCCCTTGATACATCTGAGGTCGGAACGGGAGGGCACATGCGGATTTCGGTGGCCGCCGACAGCAAGGACGGGGTGGCCGAGCGGGTCGTGTCGGAGCTGCGCAGGCGGGGACACGAGGTGGTCACCCACGGCGCGCTCAGCGAGGAGGAGCGCGACGACTGGGCGTGGGCCTCCGAGCTGGCCGCCCGCGACGTGCGCGAGGGGCGGGCCGACCAGGCGGTGGTCTGCTGCTGGACCGGCACGGGCGCCTCGATCGCGGCGAACAAGGTGCCCGGGATCCGCGCGGCGCTGTGCGTGGACGCCTACACGGCCGACGGGGCCAGGAAGTGGAACGACGCCAACGTGCTGGCGCTCAGCCTGCGGCTCACGTCCGAGGTGGTGCTCGACGAGATCCTCGACGCCTGGCTGGCGGGACGGCCGAGCGCCGAGTCCGCCGACGTGGCGAACATCTCCCACCTGGACGAGATCTGACTAGCGTCTGCGATTCTCTGTGTTTACCTGAATATTTCTGGCAAATCGGTCGGGCGTGGCCGTGGCGGGCCGTCTGCGTAGTGTCCCAGGGACAGTACGGGGGTGGCCGCGACGCGGTGGAAGCCGGTCCGGTGTTGAGGATCGCGTACAAGCCCTGTACGTCCCGCTGGTGGGCGGGTCGCCTGGGGTGCTTGGCCCGCCGGACGCTGTCCCGCCCTGGACGTGCCGGGGACGGGGGCGGGCACCGTGCGCCGGTCGGGCACACGGCTGGAAGTCATGGAGTTGTTTGCGGTGCGGGTGGGCCGTTTCGGGGTGGGCCGGTTCTTGGATCGGTCCCGCGCTGCCAGGCGGGGGTGCAAATCGGTTCGGGTGCGGCGGGCACGGCGGGCGGCCCGGGTCGCCTTGCGGGGTCGGCGGGCTCGGGCCAGGTTGCCCTCCACCACCGCGAGGATGGTACGGACGCCGGTGGCGCGGTCGGTGCGGGTCGCCTGCTGGCCGAGCAGGCCGCGCGCGAGGATGCGTTCGGCCGCGGCCCAGTCCCGGTTACACGACAGGCCACAGGCCGGACAGGACGCCCACGCCCAGCCCCGCTCGGTGCGCCGGTCGGGAGCCGGGCAATGGGTGAGGGTCGAGGTGCCTTGGCCACAGCGGGGGCAATACTTGGACGTGCCACGGGCCGGGACGGTGACCACGGCGATCGCGTGCTTGGCCGCCAGATGCCGGATCGCTGCCACGACCTGCCCGCGCACCTGCCCAGACAGGCGCGCGTTGGCACGTCCCCGGCGCCCGCGTGCTTCCAGGGTGGCCAGGTCTTCCAGGTAGATGACCGTCGCTCCGGAGGCGAGGGCCTGATCGAGCGCCCAGCGGGCCGCTGACCAGGCCAGCGTCTTGTTCACATGCCGGATCTTCGCGCACACCCGCTCGTGCTCTGCCCTGATGGCCTCGTGCGCCGTACTCAGCGCGGCGAAGCGGGTATCGGCGACGGTCATGCCGACCAGGAGCCGTTCCTGGTGGGTCTTCTTGGCGGCTAGGTGCTCACGCTCGGCCCGCAGCCGGTGCAGCTTGGCCGACACGCCGCTGGCGTCGTAGGCCAACGGCCGCCCATCCGAGACGACCCTGCCCTTGGCCATCAGACGCCCGACCGTGCCGGTGAGCAGGGTGTTCAGCCCCCAGTCGAAGCCGCACCCGATCACATGACCGGCCGCGGGCGCGAAGCCGATCGGGCTCTGGAACGGCAGATCAACGCGCACCCGGCCCTTGGCCACGCGCAGAGTGGGGGTGCATAACGTCGCCTCTGCAGGGACGGTCGGGGGCAGGGCGATCGGCAGCACGTGCCATGCCCAATCCCTCCCGGAGGCGGGACAGGCAACCAGCGGCAGCTTCACTCGCAACCGGGCGCCGAGCTCGCCGACGCGCTCCAGGGTGGCCAGTTGCCGGTCAGCGGCGGCCAACACTATCTGCGTCGCACTGGCCGGAGCTTCCTCCAAGTCTGTCAGGTCGGCTGGCAACACGTGATGCCGGTCGAGGTAGGCGCGGATCTGCCGGGTGCGGTTGCGGATCTCCGCCGCGCTCACTCTGTCCGACAGCAGCGCCCGCAGCGCCTGCCATTCGGCGTCGGTCCGCTTGCCCGGGTGCTGCGGCCAGGTCGCCACGATCGCCGCCACCAGCGCGCGGCGATGCTGCGCCAGCCGCAGCAGACGGGCCGCCTGCTCTTGAGCGCACCGCGCTACCCGATCACACACATGTTGGCCCGAAGCCGGAGTCACGCCCCAGGCCAGCCTCCGCAGGGCCACCCAGCCCTTGGCCGGCAATGCCCGCCCATCCAGTCCGACTCCGGACGCCAGCGCATCCAGATCCGCTGCAGTCCATCGAGCGGCGATCAGGCGGGCGGTCAGGTCCCGCGCCAGGCCGGCCAACCATGCCACCCGCTGGGCCAGCAGCGCCTGCGGGACGACCTGGCCGGCCACCTCCACGATCGCGCCGTGGGCGGTGCAGGTCGCGGTCGCGGTGAGCCTACTCATCCCTGCACCGGCCCGCCTCGAGGCGGGCCGGGCCTGCCAACAGTGCTGGGATCGTACGCCATCCGGTCATGCTCAATGACCGGCACGCCCGCATGCCCGCACCCCTCCCGCTCAGACTTTCACCGTCAGTGCCCGCAAGACTACAACAAGTGCGCCTGTCGGATAGAACGCGTGAGCGACAAGATGCCCACTTCACCTATCGGGACACAGTCGCCGCCCGGCGCGACGCGGGCGTGAAGGCCCGGTGACATCGCGGGACGACCAGGCCGACGGGCGCATCACCAAGCGCCGGCCTGACAGGGTGATCCTGACCGGGGCCTGGCCCTCGCCGCCAACCCGAAGAGCGCAACTACGAGATCAGGTCAGATGTTGAGACTTTCGTAGCGAATATGAAGAGCAGTCCATACTCTGTACCGGCATGTCGAACTTGCACTGTACGCACTGCGGTGAGGAGGGGCTCGAGGCCGGGTTCATCCGAGACTCGGGCGAGAACTCTCCGGGCTTCGCCAGATGGGTCGAGGGCGCGCTGGAGCGCGGGATCTTCGGCGGCGCCAAGCTGATGGGCCGGCCGAAGTGGGAGATCGACGCCTACCGCTGCCGATACTGCTACCACGTGGAGCTTTTCGCGGCCCGCCGCGACTGAGCGCGACCGTCCGTGACTGGCCGTGACTTGACGCGCCCGGTCGCGGCCGAGAAACGGCGAGATCTTTCGCGCGGCGCCGCCCGTGAACGTGACCAGTCTCGGCCGATCCCGGCCGGGAGGCGGAAATCGTCGGCATCGCCGTTTAGGGTGCTTGCCATGACCGACGTGCTGCTCCGCGGCGGGCACCCCTGGGGGCGTGACGCCCCCGCCGACATCCTCGTCCGTGACGGCCGGATCCACCTCGTCGCCCCAGGCGTCGAGGCGCCGGGCGCCCGGATCGTCGACATCACCGGGCAGCTCGTGCTGCCCGGTCTCGTCGAGGCGCACTGTCACCTCGACAAGACCCTCTACGGCGGCCCGTGGGTGCCCCACTCGGCCGACGACACGCTGGCCGGGCGCATCGGAAACGATCTCGGCCGCCGCGCGGAGCTGGGCGTGCCGAGCGCCGAGCGGATCGGCGCGCTGCTGGCGCGCATGAGCGCGGCGGGCACGGCCCACGTCCGCACCCACACCGACATCGACCCCCAGGTGGGGCTGCGGGGCGTGGAGGCCGTGCTCGAAGCGGCCGCCTCCTCCCCCGTCGACGTTCGGCAGGTGGCCTTCCCCCAGCACGGCGTGCTGATCAACCCCGGCACGGCCGAGCTGCTCGAAGAGGCGCTGAAGAACGGCGTGGAGGCGGTCGGCGGCCTCGACCCGGCGGGCATCGACCGCGACCCCGTACGCCACCTCGACCTGGTCTTCGGCCTGGCCGAGCGCTACGGCGCCCACCTCGACCTCCATCTGCACGACGGCGGGTCGCTCGGCGGGTGGGAGCTCGAGCTCATCACCGAGCGCACCAGGGCGCTGGGGCTGGGCGGCCGGGTGACGGTCAGCCACGCGTACGCGCTCGGCCAGCTCGACGACGCCTACCAGGACCGCCTGGTCCAGGGGTTCGCCGAGGCGGGCATCGCCATCGCGACCGCGGCCGTCTACAGCTTCCCCGTGCCGCCGATCAAGAAGCTGCGGGCCGCGGGCGTCACCGTCGCCTGCGGCCACGACGGCATCCGCGACCTGTGGGGGCCCTACGGCAGCGGCGACATGCTGGAGCGGGCGATGCACGTCGCCTACCGCAGCACGTTCCGCAGGGACGAGGACATCGAGCTGGCGCTGGAGGCCGCCACCTACGGCGGCGCCCGCGCGCTCGGGCTGGAATCGTACGGCCTGTCCCCGGGCGACCGGGCAGACCTGGTCGTGGTGCCGTGCGGGGGCGCGGCGGAGGCCGTGGTCGTTCACCCTGCGCGCACTCTGGTCATGAAAGACGGCGTCGTCCTGCACAATTGACCGGCGGGACCATCGAAAGGCAGGCAAGTGCTCTCTATTCACCAGCGGATCGCGGCAGAGCTGGGCGTACGCGACGGCCAGGTGCAGGCGGCCGTCGAGCTGCTCGACGGCGGCGCCACCGTGCCGTTCATCGCGCGATACCGCAAAGAGGTCACCGGCACCCTCGACGACGCGCAGCTGCGCACGCTCGAAGAGCGCCTGCGCTACCTGCGCGAGCTGGAGGAGCGGCGGGCGGCGATCCTTGAGTCGATCGAGTCTCAGGGCAAGCTCGACGACGAGCTGCGCGAGCAGATCATGGCGGCCGAGACCAAGGCCCGGCTCGAGGACATCTATCTGCCGTACAAACCCAAGCGGCGCACCAAGGCGCAGATCGCCCGCGAGCTCGGCCTGGAGCCGCTGGCCGACCAGCTGCTCGGCGACCCGACGCTCGACCCCGCCGCCACGGCCGAGGGCTTCGTCACCGAGGGCGTGGCCGACGCGGGCGCGGCGCTGGAGGGGGCCAGGGCGATCCTGATCGAGCGGTTCGCCGAGGACGCCGACCTGATCGGCGGCCTGCGCGAGCAGCTCTGGAGCCGCGGGCAGCTCGTGTCGAAGGTCCGCGAGGGCAAGGAGGAGGCGGGGGCCAAGTTCTCCGACTACTTCGAGTTCGGCGAGCCGTTCACGAAGCTGCCCTCGCACCGGATCCTGGCGATGTTCAGGGGCGAGAAGGAGGAGGTGCTGTCGGTCGCGCTGGAGCCGGACGACAGCCCCGAATACGAGATGCGCATCGCGTCCCGGTTCGGCGTCTCCGACCAGGGGCGGCCGGCCGACAAGTGGCTGGGCGAGACCGTGCGCTGGGCCTGGCGCACCCGCATCCTCGTGCACCTCGGCATCGACCTGCGGATGCGGCTGTGGCAGGCGGCCGAGGACGAGGCGGTGCGGGTCTTCGCGACCAACCTGCGCGACCTGCTGCTCGCCGCCCCCGCCGGGAGCCGGGCGACCATGGGCCTCGACCCCGGTCTGCGTACGGGGGTCAAGGTCGCCGTGGTCGACGCCACGGGCAAGGTCGTCGAGACCGCGACCATCTACCCCCACGAGCCCAAGCGGCAGTGGGACCAGTCGCTGGCCGTCCTGGGCGCGCTCGCGCAGCGCCACGGGGTCGAGCTGATCGCCATCGGCAACGGCACCGCCTCCCGCGAGACCGACAAGCTGGCCGGTGACCTGGTCAAGCACATGCCGTCGATCACCAAGATCGTCGTCTCCGAGGCCGGGGCCTCGGTCTACTCGGCCTCGCCGTACGCGTCGCAGGAGCTGCCCGAGCTCGACGTGTCCCTGCGCGGCGCGGTCTCGATCGCCCGCCGGCTCCAGGACCCGCTGGCCGAGCTGGTCAAGATCGACCCCAAGTCCATCGGTGTCGGCCAATATCAGCACGACCTGGCCGAGTCCAAGCTCTCCCGCTCGCTCGACGCGGTGGTCGAAGACTGCGTCAACGCCGTCGGGGTCGACGTCAACACCGCCTCGGCGCCCCTGCTCACGCGCGTGTCCGGCATCGGCTCCACGCTGGCCGAGAGCATCGTCCGCCACCGCGACTCCAACGGCCCCTTCCGTACGCGCGCCGCGCTCAAGCAGGTGCCCCGGCTCGGGCCCAAGGCGTTCGAGCAGTGCGCGGGCTTCCTGCGCATCCGCGAGGGCGACGACCCGCTCGACGTGTCGAGCGTGCACCCGGAGGCCTACCCGGTGGTCCGCCGGATCCTCACCTCGGCCAAGACCGACCTCAAGTCGCTGATCGGCAACACCGCGGCCCTGCGCTCGATGAAGCCCGAGACCTTCACCGACGAGACGTTCGGCCTGCCGACGGTCACCGACATCCTGCGCGAGCTGGAGAAGCCCGGCCGCGACCCGCGTCCCGCCTTCAAGACCGCCGTCTTCAAGGAGGGCGTCGAGAAGCTCTCCGACCTGTCCTCGGGCATGATCCTGGAGGGCGTGGTCACCAACGTCGCCGCCTTCGGCGCCTTCGTGGACATCGGCGTCCACCAGGACGGCCTGGTCCACGTCTCGGCCATGTCGCGAACCTTCGTCAAGGACCCGCGTGACGTGGCCAAGCCCGGCGACATCGTCCGCGTCAAGGTCCTCGACGTCGACATCCCCCGCAAGCGCATCTCCCTGACCCTGCGACTGGACGACGAGACCCCCGCCCAGTCCCCGGGCGACGGCTCCCGCCGAGGCGGCGGCCGCGGAGAGGGCAACCGCGGTGACGGGGGTCGCGGCGAAGGCGGCCGCAGAGACGGTGCACGTGGCGACGGTGCACGCGGTGACGGCGGGCGCGGCGACGGGAAGGGCAACGGCGGCCAGCGCGACCGCACCCAGGGCCGCGGCGACGACCAGCGCGGCCGGGGAGACGGCGGCCGTGGGGACGGCGGCCGTCGCGGCGGAGGCGGCGGAGGCGACCAGCGCGGTCGCGGAGACGGCCAGCGCGGCGGCCAGCGCCGCCAGGACCGCCCGGCCCCCTCCGGCGCCATGGCCGAAGCCCTCCGCAAGGCGGGCCTCACCGACTAACCCACCACCAACCCACCGGGCCCCTCCGCGGAACCACTCCGCGCGAGGGGCCACGGTGTCCCACCCCCAACACCCCTCCGACGCAGCCGACACACCCACCACCCGTGCAAGGGGCCACGGACGCGCCACCCCACCGTCCTCCCGTCGGCGCAGCTGACTCGCCGCCTCGCACACCCGCCGGACATCGCCCCCGCACGCGGACCGCTGATGCGGCCACCTGGGGCGTTCGCGTGGAGGTGCCGTGTGCGGCGCGCGTCGATGACCTGGGCCGGGCGACCGGGCAGTGTGCCGACGCGCGCTGAGGGCCGGCCGGGGCGATACGGTCGAAGTGTGAGCACGACAGCCTTCAGCACAGCGATCGCCCAGGCCCGCGACCTCCTCCGATGGTGCTCGCCGCTGAGGACCGAGCTGTGGGCGGCGCGGCTCGCCGCCGATCTCGAGCCGGACCAGGTAGACCCCTTCCTGCGGCAACTGTCCAAGGACGGCAGGACGGAGGCGCGGCTCGCGCTCGCGGCCCTGGCGGCGGTCGACCCGGCCGCCGAGGCACGCCCAGCGTCCGACGCGCAATTCGCGTCCGATGCAGGACCCGTATCCGATACACCCCTCCCATCCGATACACGGCCCGCGTCCGGCGAAGGTCCTGTGGCCGATGTGGGCTCGGGGTCCGGAGCGGGCGCTCGGGGTGGGGCGGAGTCTCAGGGCCAGGCGGCGGCGAGCGTGTACGTGAGGGCCGCTGACGGCGTCGTGGAGACGCTGCCCGGGTGGGTGCGGCGGATGGGGCGGGTGGCGTGTGAGGGCGGCTGGTACGGCAAGGCGGACCCGTACGGTGAGCAGGCCCTCGCGGCCCTGTCGTTCCGGTACGAGAACGGCAAGGAGCCGCACCTCCTCGTCGTAGCCATCGACCAGGTGAACGGCGGTCTGGCGGTGGACGCGGTGGTCGAGGAGGTGAAGTTCCTCGACGACCTGGGCCTGCGGGCCGCGGAGCCGGGCGCGGTCGCGGGGCGGGTGCTGGACGCGTTCGAGCTGGGTGACAGGATCATGGGGGCGCTGGTCGCCGACACGCTGCCCGCCGTGCGGCCGGTCGCGCTCTCCAGGGCCCGCGCGGTGCCCGATCTCGTACGTCCGGCGCCCGACGACACCGTGAGCCGGTTCCGCGAGCTGCCGGACCTGCCCGGGGCGCGGGAGGCGTTCGAGAAGCTTGCCGAGTTCGTGGGCGATCGTCCTCTGTGGTGGAGCCCGGCGCGGGTCACCCAGTTCCTGACGTCCTGGTTGCCCAGGGAGGCCATCCTGTCGGATGCGGAGATCGCGGCGATGCCGGAGGTGGTGCGGGCCTGGAGCCGGTTCTGCGGAGCACATCCCGCGGTGCTCGCCCAGGTCGAGGCGGACGCGCCGCGGCTGCCCGCCCTCATGGCCGACGAGTCCTTGGCGAGCCTCGGCAAGCGCATCGCCAAGAACCGCCTCTGACGCCGGCGTCCCGATGCCCCCAGAGGTTCGCCGGCGTTCCGGTGCCTCCCAGGAGGTATGCGGGCGTTCCGGTGTCCCCGGAGGTGCGCCAGCCTTCCGGTGCCCCCAGAGGCAGGCCGGCGTCCCGGTACGCCCACGAGTGCGCCGCCGTATCCGGATGCGGCCGCCGGCGGCCCCCGCTACGGCCGCGTTGAGGGCCGTAGCCCGTCGATGGCGAAGGTCAGCAGCCGTTCCCCCTGCTCGGGCGTCGTCTGCTCGCCCGCCCACGCAAGCGCGTTGATCAAGGTGTAGAAGTCCGAGGCGGTCGCGTCGGAGCGCACGGCGCCGGCCGCCTGCGCGCGTTCGAGCAGCCGTTCGCCGGCGGTCAGCACGGACTGGCAGGCGGCGTGCAGCTCCGAGGTCTCGTCCTCGATGCTGCGCATGAGCGAGGTGGCCAGCCCCCGATACATCGCCGCATGCGCGATCCCCGCGCGCGCCCAGGTGATCAGCGCCTCGTGGGCGTCCGGGTGGTCGAGGAGGTCGCGGGCCCGGCCGGCCAGGGCCTCCATGCGGTCGCGCATCAGGGCCTCGAGCAGCGCCTGCCGGGTGGGGAAGTGGCTGTAGAGCGTGCCGTTCGCCACCCCCGCGCGCCGCGCGACGTCCTCCAGCGAGGACTCCACCCCGTGCTCGGCGAACGCCGCCGCCGCTTCGGCGAGCAGCCGTTCGTAGTTGCGGCGCGCGTCGGCGCGCATCCGGCGCCGGGGCGCTGGGCCGGTGGTCGTCATGGACACTCCCAGGTTGCTTAACTTGAGACTATCTCAATATATTTCTTGAGACAGTCTCAGCTTACTGTTAGGAGCCCTGGTGAACCTCGTCGACAAGCCCGTCCTGGTGGCCGGCGCCACCGGACGCCAAGGCGGCGCCACCGCCGTCCAACTGCTGGCCTCCGGCTGGCCGGTCCGCGCCCTCGTCCGCGACCCGGACGCCCCGGCGGCCCAGGCGCTGAAGGCGAAGGGCGCCGAGCTACGCGTTGGAGACCTCGACGACACCGGCTCGCTCGCGGAAGCGGCGGCCGGCGCGTACGGCGTCTTCGGCGTCACGCCCGACGACGACGACCTCGACCGGGAGATCCGCCGCGGCCGCGCCCTCGTCGACGCCGCCGCCGCGGCCGGAACCTCCCACTTCGTGTTCACCTCGGTCGGCGGCGCCGACCGAGGTGCCGGCCTGCCCTACTGGGACAGCAAGTGGCAGATCGAGCAGCACATACGCGCGTCCGGCCTGCCCGCGACGATCCTGCGGCCGGTCCGGTTCATGGAGAACCACACCATTCCCGGCCTACCCGTCGGCGGGATCGCAGGCGGCGAGCTCAGGCACCTCTTCGGCCCGGACACGCCGGTGCAGCTCATCGCCGCCGCCGACATCGGCGTCTTCGCCCGCCTCGCCTTCTCCCACCCGCGGGACTACCTCGGGCAGGCGATCGAGATCGCCGGGGACGAGCTGACCCCCAGGCGGACGGTGGAGCTGATCGGCCGGAGCCTCGGGCGCGAGATCACCTACCGGCAGCTGCCCATCGGCTCTCTCGGGCTCGGTCCGGACGCCGAGAGCGCCTTCGCGGACGAGCGCGGACTGTGGCGCGCCGACATCGCGGCGTTGCGCGAACGCCACCCCGGTCTCCTGGACTTCCGCACCTGGCTCCGGGACGGCGGCACCGAGCAGATCCGGGCCCTGCTCACCTGAGCTGCGCGGACGCGCTCGACAGGAGCATGTCGAGGGCCGTGGGGTAGGCGCTGTCGTTCATCTCGGCCACCAGCAGCGGCGCCGTCGCGGCGATGTTCGGGTGCGTACGGGCGGGCAGCCGCGCGTACGTGGCCTGCCACACCTCCTCGTCCGCCTCCCGCGCCGCCTTGGGCAGGGCCAGCGTGGCGGCGTCGAGGATGGCGAAGGCCAGGCTCTGGTCGATGAACGCGTGATAGATCCGCACCGCGTCCCCGTCCGCGAATCCGGCACCGCGCAGGATGCCGATGATGGTCTCGTCCCCCGCCACCTCGTTCGGCCGGCCGGTGACCCGGCTGGCGGTCAGCACCGCGGCCTGCGGGTGCGCCAGGTACGCGTGGTGGATGCGCAGGCCCAGCTCGCGCAGGTCGGCGCGCCAGTCGCCGGTAGGCCGCCAGTCGGCCATCGCCGTGCCGAACAGCTCGTCCGCGATCGCCAGCACCAGGTCGTCCATGCCGCGGAAATAGCGGTAGACCGTGCTGGCGTCCGCGCCCAGGGCCAGGCCCAGGCGGCGGGCGGACAGCCCCGCGGCACCGTGCTCGCGGAGCATGCGGAGCGAGGTCTCCACGATGAGCTGATGGGTGAGGACCTGCCCGTGTTTGGTGGGGCGGCGCCGCCTTCGCGCCGCCTCCGGCACCACTCGCTTGGCCACGAGTACGGCCTCCTTATGCCAACGCCATTGACGTTGACGAGCCTACCCAAGTTAAATTCTCGACACACCCCCCAAAACAGCATTAAAAGGGGACTTATCGTCATGCGTATCCTTCTCGTTGGAGCCGGCGGCGTGGGAACCGCCATTACCCGGATCGCCGCCCGCCGCCCTTTTCTCGACCACATGGTGGTCGCCGACTACGATCTCCCCCGCGCCAAGGCCGCCGTCGCCGCGCTGGGCGAGCAGGCGGACCGGTTCACCCCTGTCAAGATCGACGCGGCCGACCGGGCCGCGGTCACCGCGCTGCTGAAAGAGCACCGGTGCGACGTCCTCCTGAACGCCACCGACCCCCGATTCGTGTTGCCGCTGTTCGACGCGGCCCTCGCGGCCGACGCCGACTACCTCGACATGGCCATGTCGATGTCCAGGCCGCACCCCGACCGCCCGTACGAGGAGGTGGGGGTCAAGCTGGGCGACGACCAGTTCGCCCGCGCCGGCGAGTGGGCCGCGCAGGGCCGGCTGGCGCTGGTCGGCATGGGCGTGGAGCCCGGCCTGGCCGACGTGTTCGCCCGCTACGCCGCCGACGAGCTCTTCGACGAGATCGAGGAGATCGGCATCAGGGACGGCGCCAACCTGACCGTCGACGGCTACGAGTTCGCCCCGTCGTTCAGCATCTGGACCACCATCGAGGAGTGCCTCAACCCGCCGGTCATCTACGAGAAGGACCGCGGCTGGTACACCACCGAGCCGTTCAGCGAGCCCGAGATCTTCGACTTCCCCGACGGGATCGGCCCCGTGGAGTGCGTCAACGTCGAGCACGAGGAGGTCATGCTGGTCCCCCGGTGGATCCCGGCGCAGCGGGTCACCTTCAAGTACGGGCTCGGCGAGGACTTCATCGGCAAGCTCAAGACCCTGCACGCGCTCGGCGTGGACCGCACCGAGCCGGTCGCGGTCCGGACCGACGACGGCACCGCCAGGGTGTCGCCGCGCGACGTGGTGGCCGCCGTGCTGCCCGACCCGGCGGGCCTCGGCGACCGCATGCGCGGCAAGACCTGCGCCGGGACCTGGGTGAAGGGCGTCAAGGACGGGCGGCCCCGCGAGGTGTACCTCTACCACGTGGTGGACAACCAGTGGTCGATGCGCGAGTACGGCTCCCAGGCCGTGGTCTGGCAGACCGCCGTGAACCCGGTCGTGGCCCTGGAACTGATGGCGAACGGGGTCTGGAAGGGCGCGGGCGTGCTGGGGCCCGAGGCGTTCGAGCCGGGCCCGTTCCTGGACCTCCTGGTGGAGTACGGGTCACCCTGGCGCATGCGCGAACAGTGAGCGCGAGATCATGGAGGCGTAACGACCCGCACGACGAAGGACAGCGCCTTGAGTATCGCCGACGACCCCGACCGCGCACCGGCCCGCTCCCACTTGTACGCCATGGGCTGGTCGGAGGAGGACATGCGCCGCCCGGTGGTCGGCATCGCCTCCACCTGGACCGGCACGATGCCGTGCAACCTCACCCACCGTGAGCTGGCCGCCCACGTGGCCGAGGGGGTGCGCGCGGCGGGCGGCACGCCGATGGAGTTCAACACGATCGCGGTCTCCGACAACCTCACGATGCACACCCCCGGCATGCGCACGTCGCTGGTCAGCCGCGAGGTCATCGCCGACTCGATCGAGCTCATGGGCCGCGCGCACGGCTTCGACGCGCTGGTGGTCATCGTGGGCTGCGACAAGACCGTGCCGGCCGGGATCATGGCGCTCGCCCGCCTGGACGTGCCCGCCGTCGTCCTCTACAGCGGCACGATGATGCCCGGCAGGTGGCGCGGACGAGACGTCACGATCCAGGACATGTGGGAGGCCCTCGGCGAGCGCGCCGTCGGCCGCCTCGACCAGGCGGAGCTGGACGACCTGGCCAAGCACGCCTGCCCGGGCGCCGGCACCTGCGCCGCCCAGTACACCGCCAACACCATGGGCAGTGTCGCCGACTTCCTCGGCCTGGCGCCGTTCGGGGTGGGTGACATCCCGGCGGTGGCGGAGGAGAAGAACGCCGCGGCCCGGCGGGTCGGCGAGATCACCATGGAGGCGCTGGCCCGCGACGCCCGCCCCTCGCGGGTGCTGACCGCGGACGCCCTGCACAACGCGATCGTCTCGGTCGCCGCCATGGGCGGCTCCACCAACGCCGTCCTGCACCTGCTGGCCATCGCCCGCGAGGCGGGGCTGCCGCTGCGCATCGACGAGATCGGCGAGGTCTGCCGCCGGGTCCCGATCATCACGGGGCTCAAGCCGAGCGGCGGCGACCACACGGCCCTGGACCTGTGGCGGGCCGGCGGCACCTCGCTGGTGGTGCGCCGCCTGCTGGAGGCCGGGCTGCTGCGCGAGAACGCCACGCTGGTGGACGGCCGCACGCTGGCGGAGGTCGCGGCCGACGCCGAGGAGACGCCGGGGCAGGAGGTGGTGGCGAGCGTGGCCGAGCCGTTCAAGCCGCGTGGCGCGCTGGCCATCCTGCGGGGCTCGCTCGCGCCCGACGGCTGCGTGCTCAAGCTGGGCGGCAAGGACGACTTCCGCCACGAGGGCCCGGCCAAGGTGTTCGACTCGGAGCACGACTGCTACGTCGCCATCCAGGAGGGTCACATCGTGCCGGGCGACGTCATCGTCCTGCGTTACGAGGGCCCCGCGGGTGGCCCCGGCATGCAGGAGATGCTCTCGATCACGGGTCCGCTCGTCGGCCGCGGCCTCGGCGCCTCGGTGGCGCTGGTCACCGACGGGCGCTTCAGCGGGGTCTCGCACGGGCGCGTCGTCGGGCACGTGGCGCCGGAGGCTTACCACGGCGGGCCGATCGCGCTGGTGCGCGACGGTGACACGGTGGTCATCGACAGCGCGGCGGGGGCGATCGAGCTGGTGGTGCCGGAGGAGGAGCTGGCGCTGCGCCGCGCCTCGTGGAAGCGGCCCGAGAGAGAGGTCGAGCGGGGGGTGCTGACCAAGTACATGGCGACGGTGGCCTCCGCCTCGGACGGCGCCATCACGGCCTGATCCGGGTCGAGCAGGCGGCGCGGGCCGCTATGCTGCGCAGTGACGTACTCGAGTCGTTGTTAGGAGATTTGCGCGATGTACAAGGAGTTCGCTGTCGAGGCCGTGATGTGGCTCGTTCCGGTCGCGGTGCTGATCGGGGTGGCACTCCTCGTCACCGCGTGAGCCAAGGGCCCAGCCAGGGGTCGGCTCGGCCCCTGGCGGCCGCTCAGCGGTAGTTACCTGTACGAGACGTACGTGTAGGCGGAGTAGCGGAATCTGGCGAAACCGTCCAGCCAGTTGTTGTAAGACTGAGACAGGGTCCGGGTCCGCACGGTGCAGGCGGCCCACTTGGTGCGGATGAGCTGGGCGCCGGCGGTCGTCGTCTCCGTGGACGCCGACGCGCTGGCGGGTGCCGCCATGAGCGTGGTGGCTGCGGCCGCGACCAACCCCGCAAGGCCAGGGGGCTACGCGGGGAACGGCGGGGGTTCGTTGAGCTCGGCGATGGCCAGCTCGGCCGTGGTGCGGATGTCGAAGAACTTGTCGAGCGCGGTGATCGCGAACAGGTGCTTGCACCGGCCGTTCAGCCCCGCCAGCAGCAGCCGGCCGCCCGAGGCGGTGACGGCCTTGTGCAGGTAGACCAGCACGGACAGGCCGGAGGAGTCACAGACGCTGACCGCCTGCATGTCGATGACGAGCATCGGGGGCTGGGTGAGATCGAGGGCCTTGGTGACACGGTCACGGACCTCGGCGGCAGACCCGAAGTCGAAGTCCCCCGTCAGTCGCGCGATGACACAGGGTCCCTGGAGCCCGAGGCTTATCGACAAGGCCTGCTCCGAAGTCACCCAGCTCCACCTACCTGCATTGCTTGCCCGATCCACCTACTTTACGAGAAGTAGCGCTTCGGGTTGAACACCAGCATCTGCTCAATCTGGTCGTCGGTCACACCCGAGTCCAGCAGTGCGGCCAAGACGTCATCGTGGATGTGATCGTAGCGCCAGTTCGGCGCGAGCGTTGAGCGGGCCTCGTCCCAGGCGCCGCCGAAGTAGTCCATGAAGCACGCCGTGTCGTGGCTGAGGACCATGCGATCGGCGTATCCGCGCCGGCACAGCTGCGCGACCGTGGCCACCCGCTGCGCGGTCGGGTTGTACGGATCCAGCCCGAACCGGTCCATCCCCAGCGTCGCGCCCGTGTCGGCCAGGCGCATGAGGTAGTCGAGGTCGTTGCTGTCACCCGCGTGCCCGACGACCACCTTCGCCAGGTCGACGCCCTCCTTGGCGAACAGGTCGAGCGCTATCAGCCCGCTCTGCGTGAAGGAGTTCGTGTGGATGGTGATCGGCGCGCCGGTGCGCAGGTGCGCCTGCGCGACGGCCCGGCAGATGCGCTCGACACCGGGCGTCAGGCCCTTCTGCTCGACCACGCACTTGAGGAACGCCGCCTTCACGCCGGTGTCGGCGATGCCCTCGGTGAGGTCGCGGACGAAGTCGTCGATCATCGGGTCCGGCATGTCGATGAACAGGCCGGGGCCGCGGTGCTCGTACTGGTGGGGCAGCTCCTCGAAGGAGTAGATGCCGGTGGCGACCACGATGTTCAGGCCGGGCACCTGCTCGGCGACGCGCTGGATGCGCGGGATGTAGCGGCCGAGGCCCCACACCGTCGGATCGACGATCGTCCGCACGCCCTTCGCGGCCACCGCTTTCAGCTTGGCGACCGCGTCCGCCACCCGGGCCTCCTCGTCCCACCAGGCACCTCTGCCGTAGTTGTCGAGGTGCTCGGTGGCGAGGACGAACACGTGCTCGTGCATGAGCGTCTGCCCGAGCTCCTCGACGTCTACGGGGCCGCGAATGGTGGGGACGGTGGCCATGGGCGCCTCCATACCGGCTGGTCGGTGTGCGCCACCGTAGGCTCCCTCCGGACCTCCGTCAACCAGCCACCCCGGCCGTGGCGAGGCGGCGGAACAGCGGCTCGGGCCGGGGCAGCCGCTCGCCGGCGACCGCCGCCGCCACCCGAGCCGCCGCCGTCGGCAGGAAGGGCTCCAGCTGTACGGCCAGCGTCCGGCACGCGTGCACCAGCGTCCCCAGCGCGGCCTCCTGCCCGGCCCGGGGCTGCCGCCACGGTTGAGTCCGCTCGACGTACCTGTTGGCCTCCTCGACGAGCGCCCAGACGGCCGTCGCCGCCCGCCGGAAATCGAATGCCTCCAGCGCCTCGTCCACCGGCACCGCGGCCAGTTCCTCCCCGGCCGGGGGCACGTGGCCGTCCAGGAAGCGGTGGACCATGGTGACGACCCGGTTGACCAGGTTCCCCAGGCCGTTGGCCAGGTCCTCGTCCGCCCGGGCGACCAGCCGTTCCTCGGTGAAGTCGGCGTCGCCCACGCGCGGCACCTCGCGCAGCAGCCACCACCGCACGGCATCGACCCCGTACGCGTCCACGAGCGCCACCGGGTCGGCCGCGCCGCCCGACGACTTGCTGATCTTGCGGCCGCCCACCGTGAGGTAGTCGTGCACGAAGATCTCCGTGGGCAGCGGCTCGCCCGCGGAGAGAAGCATCGCCGGCCAGTACACCGCGTGGAACCGGATCACGCCCTTGCCCATCAGGTGCACCTTGCGCCGCTCGGAGACCCACCAGCGGTCGTAGCCGTCGCCTTCGAGCGCGGTGACGTAGTTGGCCAGCGCGTCCCACCACACGTACACCACCTGGTCCGGGTCGCCGGGCACGGGGATCCCCCACCCGCGGGCGCGGGCGGCGGAGCGCGAGACGCTGATGTCGTCCAGCCCGGCCTCGATGAACGCCAGCACCTCGTTCCGCCGCGCGACCGGCTCGATCCTGAGCCGCCCGCCGCGGATGAGCTCGCTCAGGGCGTCCTGGTAGCGGGAGAGCCGGAAGAACCAGTTGTGCTCGGAGATGCGCTGCAGCGGCGCCTCGTGCCCGTCGGGACAGGGGCCTTCCGGGTAGAACTGCTCGCAGCCCACGCAGTAGAGCCCCTCGTAGTGCCGCTGGTAGAGGTCGTGCCCGGTCGCCTCCCAGATCCGCTCGACCCCGGCCCGGTGCCCGGGGTGGACGCTCGTCCGGATGAACGAGTCGAACGACAGGTCCAGCGGCCCCCGCAGCCCTTCGAACGCGGCCGCGTTCCGGTCCACCAGCTCCCGCACCGGCACGCCCGCCGCCTCGGCGGCCAGCACGTTCTTCAGCGAGTTGTCGTCGGTCCCGGTCTGGAACCGCACCGGCTCGCCGCGCCGCCGGTGGTGCCTGGCCAGCACGTCGGCCTGCACGAGCTCCAGGGCGTGCCCGAGGTGGGGGCGGGCGTTGACGTACGGGATGGTCGTCGTGAGATACATCAGGTGCCTCCAAGGGGCCCCGAACACGACGAGAGGCCCCGCTCGCAGGGCCTCGACAAGACGTCGCCGACAAAACCCCCTAAGGGGCCATCATCTTCGGCGAGATCGTCATGCCGCCCATGCTAACGACCTGCACCCGCCCCGGCCACCCGTTAACGCCCGGCGCGGTGGCGGAACAGCCAGACGGCCAGGCCGACCGCGAAGACCGCCAGGCCCGCCAGCACCGACGCCGGCGGGAGCGTGGCGGCCAGCAGCACGCACAGGCCCAGCCCCAGCCCGGCGACCGGCCGGGGCGGCGCGCCTTCCGCGCGGCCGAGCGTGAGCGCGCACGCGTTGGCGATGCCGTAGTAGACCAGCACGCCGAACGACGAGAACCCGATCGCCCCCCGCAGGTCGGCGGCCAGCAGCAGCACGATCACCGCGGCCCCGACGGCCAGCTCGGCCCGGCGCGGCACCTGCCGCGCCGGATCCACCACGGCCAGCACGCCGGGCAGGTCGCGCTCGCGCGCCATGGCCAGGACCGTGCGCGAAACGCCCAGCAGCAGCGCCATCAGCGCGCCCAGCGCCGCCACCGCGGCCCCGGCGCCCACCACCGGCACCAGCCACGGGGCCCCGGCCGCCCTGACGACGCCGGCCAGCGGCGCCGGGGACCTGGCCAGCAGCTCCGGCCCGAGCGCGCGCAGCGCGGCCACCGCGACCAGCGCGTAGACGACGAACGTGACGCCCAGCGCGATGCCGACCGCCCGGGGGATGGTGCGGGCGGGGTCGCGCACCTCCTCGCCGAGGGTGGCGATCCGGGCATAACCGGCGAACGCGAAGAACAGCAGCCCGGCCGCCTGCAACACACCCCAGACGTCGACCTGCGACCCGGGCAGGGGCTCGTAGGCGAACCAGCCGAACGTGACCGTGTCGTCGCCGAGCAGCCCCGTGACCACCACCGCGGCGAGCACGGCCAGCACGAACACGACGATCACCCGGGCCACCCCGGCCGAGCGCCGCACGCCGTACAAGCTGACCGCCGTCAGCGCGGCGACCGCGCCGACGGCCAGCGGCCTGGCCAGCGCGGGGGCGACGTAGGCGCCGAACGTGAGCGCCATCGCCGCGCACGAGGCCGTCTTGCCGACCGTGAAGCCCCAGCCCGCCAGGTAGCCCCAGAGCGGGCCGAGCCGCCGCCTGCCGTAGACGTAGGTGCCGCCGGACTCGGGGTAGAGCGCGGCCAGGCGGGCCGAGGAGGTGGCGTTGCAGTACGCCACGACGCCGGCCAGCACGAGCGCCACCGGCAGCCAGGCGCCCGCGGCGGCCGCCGCGGGCGCGAAGGCCGCGAACACGCCCGCGCCGATCATCGCGCTCAGCCCCACCACGACCGCGTCGGTGGTGCCGAGCCGCCGCGACAGCTCCTCCGGCACGTGCCCGCCTCCTCTCCCGCCTCAGGAGGCTCCCACTCTGCCGTATCGCACCGACGACCCGGCCGACAGCGGGGTGAACGCCCGCTGTCAGGTCACCGCGTCGTCGGTGGCGTCGTCGGTGGCGGGGGCGGGCACGACCAGCACCGGCCGGCCCGCGTTGTGCAGCACCCGGTCGGACGTGCTGCCGAGCAGCAGCGAACGGACCCCGCCGAACCCCCGCGTCCCCGTCACGACGAGCCTGGCGTCGATCTCGTCGGCCACGTCCACGATCGTCGACCACACCGCCACCGAGTCCGCATCGCACCGCGGGGTCGCGTCCAGGCCGGCCTCGCGGGCGAGGTCCGCGCCGTGCTCGGCGAGCTCCCGCATCGCCCCCTCGATCGCCGCGTCCTCCGTGCCCAGCTGGTCGATCGCCATCATGAGCCCGGCGGAGGCCCTGGCCGAGACCATCGCCGCCCGCTCCCACACCGTCAGCACGACGGCGGACTCGCCCTTCAGGAGCTCGCCCGCGAAGGCGATCGCGGCCTTGGCGTCGTCGGAACCGTCATACGCAATCAAAATCGTCATCTCAGCACTCCCACATCGTGATCGGGCCCGTACCCCTATCCCGGGCAAGCCGTTTCACGCCTACGTCAGGGGTAGCCGCCTCATATGACCGTTACGCGATTCCACGACCTGCCCCTCGCCGAGCGCGATCGCGAGTGGGACGCCGCCGCGGCGGACAAGCGGGTGCGCAAGTGGGCGGACGCCGAGGACAAGCCGAACGCGAAATACCGCGAGGCCTTCATCTGGTACGACGCCGACGACGCCGACGAGTTCGGAGCGTACAAGCTGCCGATCGCCGACATCGTGGACGGGGAGCTGAAGGCGGTGCCCCGGGCCGTGTTCGCCGCGGCCGCGGTCATGGAGGGCGCCAGGGGCGGGGTCGATCTGCCGAAGAAGGACATCGAACGCGTCAAGGAGCACCTGGCGCGCTACTACGCCAAGCTGGGCGAGGAGCCACCCTGGGAGCGCTGAGCCAGCGGCTTGAGCATCGACAGCCCGGCCAGCGCCAGCACGCCGATTTCGGTGACGACCACGGCCCGCTGGGTCAGCCCGGCCGGGATCTCGTCGTTGGTCAACGGGATGCCGAACATCCGCACCACGTACGGGACCACGACCAGCAGCAGGGCTCCGAGCGCCACCCCGCTGAGGATCCGCACCGCCCTGGCGTACCGGATCCTGGCCTTGGCCAGCAGCATCCCCGCCGCGGGCATCACCAGGAACGCGGCGAAGGCGGCGTACCGGTGGATGCCACCCGACAACGACAGCGGCACTCCCGGCCGGTCGGTGGGAAAGGCGCCGATCAGGAACATGCTCGCCCCCCACGCCAGCAGCAGCGCGACGACCCAGCGGCTCATCCCGGCGCGGCGCATCGCCTCGGCGATCAACGCGGAGCCCACCGCGAACAACGTCAGCGAGGCGGGCAGCAACCAGCCGGACGCCTGGAAGGCGTACTCGCTGATGACGCTGTGCAACGGGTCGAGGTCGGATTCCGCGTGGAGGGTGAGCATGGCGCCGCTTCCGGTGCCGATGGCCGCGAATCCGCTGACAAGCAATGCCTTCATGCCTCAAAGCTCGTGGAACGCGGCCTCGCGGAATATCGGAGATCGACCCTGAAGTGACCTGAACGATCCCTTAATACCTCGGTCGGAAACGACCCTGAGAACACCCGGCCACCTGCGCAGACGTGACCCTGAGTAGGGAATCCCCCCTCAGGGTGGGTCCTGGGCGCCTGACCCGGTTTGACCTGGAACGCACTCCAGGGGTGAACCTGGAAACATGAAGAAGCGCACTCTCGGGAACGGCGGGCCTCAGGTCTCGGCGCTGGGCCTCGGCTGCATGGGCATGTCCGACTTCTACGGCCCGGGCGACGAGAAGGAGTCGATCGCCGTCATCCACCGCGCACTCGACCTGGGCATGAATTTTCTGGACACGGCCGACACCTACGGGCTCGGGGCCAACGAGGAGCTCGTCGGCCGGGCCGCCAGGGACCGGCGGGACGAGGTGGTGCTGGCCACCAAGTTCGGCGTCAAGCGCGGCGGCGGCACCCGCTCCGTCGAGAACAGCCCGGAGTACATCAGGGCCGCCTGCGACGCCTCGCTCCGGCGCCTCGGCGTGGACCACATCGACCTGTACTACATGCACCGCCGCAACAGGAACGTCCCCGTCGAGGAGTCGGTCGGCGCGATGGCCGAGCTGGTCGAGCAGGGCAAGGTACGCCATCTCGGGCTGTCGGAGGTGAGCGCGGACACCCTGCGCAGGGCCTCGGCCGTCCACCCGATCGCGGCCCTGCAGAGCGAGTACTCGCTGTTCACCCGGGGGCTGGAGGCGGAGATCCTGCCCACGGCCAGGGAACTGGGCGTGGCGCTGGTGGCGTACTCGCCGATCAGCCGCGGCTTCCTGTCCGGCGCGCTGCCGCCCGTGGAGGAGCTGTCCGAGGACGACGTCCGCCGGTGGATGCCGCGCCTCGCGGGCGAGAACGCCGAGCGCAACGCCGGGCTGGTCGCGGAGGTACGGAAGATCGCCGACGCCGCCGGGATCACCGCCGCGCAGCTCGCGCTGGCCTGGGTGCTGGCCCAGGGGGACGACGTCGTGCCGATCCCGGGGACGAAACGGCTGACGTACCTGGAGGAGAACGCGGCGGCGGCCGACATCACGCTGACCGCCGACCAGCTCGCCGCCCTGGCCCGCGCCGTCCCGGCGGACGCCGTCGCCGGCACCCGTTATCCGGATATGTCGGAGATCGAGGGGTAGTCGCCGGCCGGGCTCAGGCGACGGGGCCGGGCGCGTCGAAGTAGACGCGGATGGCGGTCGCCCCGGGGCGGGTGTGCACGCGTACGAGGTCGCTCAGGAGGTTGACGATCAGCAGCCCGCGCGACCCCGCGTGGCGCGGGTCGACCGGGCGGCGGCCCACCAGCGGGTCGGTGATGTGCCCGGCGTCGCTGACCTCGCACACCAGCCGCCCACCCTCGGCCCAGGCCCGGATCGTGCCCGAGCCGCCGCCGTGGTCGAGGCTGTTGGCGCCCAGCTCGGCCACCGTCAGCTGGATGTCGTCGAGCCGGTCGCCGGAGAACCCCATCTCCGCCGCCCGCCGCGCGGCCAGGCCGCGGGCCGCCGACAGGCTGGTGCGGTCGAAGCGCAGCGAGACGAAGTCGGCGGGCTCGTCGAGCGGCCGGTTGTGCGCGGAGACCACCAGCTCGGGCGCGTATTCGGCGCTGGCCCACTCCCCCGAGAGGTCGCACAGCACGGGGTGGGTGCGCTCCGCCTCCTGGAGGACCTCGGGAGCGAGCCGGTCGGCGTCGTACGGGCACAGGATCGTGACCCGCCGCCCCGCGAACGACAGGTTGATCAGCGCCTCGTGCTGCGCGGCGGCCCCGTATTCCGTCCTGGTGCGCCCCGGCCAGATCGGCTCTCCGATGATCCGCACGTGCCCGCCGGCATGCCGGTCGGCGAAGTCGCGCAGCACGGCGGGGATGATCCGCCCCGGATTGCGCCCGGCCTCCTGCATGTCGAGCAGGTGCACGGACTTGGCGTCGTCGCCGAGCTCGGCCTCGATCAGGGCCAGATTGCGGGCCGGCACCGCGATCGCGACAGGCTCGTCCAGGGCCAACCCCGCGCGGACGAATGCGCTGGTGGCAGCCACATATTCCCGGTCGCCCCGATAGAGGAGCGCCGGGTGTGTGAACGGTTCCGCCAACATCAGAATTCACGCTACCCAAGGAAGATGACTTCACAGCAATCCGGTGGGTACGTAATTGGCGTGAAGCGAATCCGGGTCGTTCGCCGCCCCCGCCTCGTCCGGGGGCCGCTCCCCCTTGATCTCCGCACCCCTTCCGGCCGACAACTCCCGTTCTGAGCGCTGCGACTCTATGCTCAAGATATGTCGCAATTGCAGATGCGAGTGTCCGACGAGGACCGAGAGCGCACCGCGCAACAGCTCCAGCACGCCTTCGCCGAAGGCCGGCTCACCCAGCTGGAGCTCGAAGACCGCCTTGAGATCGCCCTCACAGCGAGGACCTACGGCGAACTGCTGGGCCTGATCGAGGATCTCCCCACCGACCAGCCGCAGGTCGACGACGTGATCGAGCTGGAGTCCAAGAACGGCCAGATCAAGCGCGCCGGCGACTGGGCCGTCCCCCGGCGGCTGCGGGCGGTCTCCAAGTACGGCGGCGTCGAGCTGGATCTCTCCGAGGCCGTCATCACCCACCCGGTGGTGGACATCGAGCTCGACCTCGCGTACGGCTCCGCCAAGATCATCCTCCCGGACGGCGGCGTCGCGAACGTGGACGCCTTCCGCAGCGACTGGGGCCAGGTCCACACCTCCGACGTGCCCGGCAGGCCCCGCCCCGGCGCCGTGCACGTGGTGATCAGCGGCAGCACGAAGTACGGCAGCCTGACCGTCCGCTACCCGCGCAAACGCTGGCTCGCCCGCTGAGGCTTTACGCCCACTTGATACCCGTGGTGTTAGTGGGGTGCAAGCGACAGTCAAGGGCTGATCCATAATGTTCCCTTCGTTCGTAGAAACCACCGAAGGGCAAGAAATGACTCCCCCTCGTCGTCGCCTGGCCGTCGCGGCCGCGACGCTGACCCTTGCTGTCCTCACGAGCACCGGCTGTGGTGCGCTGGGCCAGGCGGTTGACTGCAACACCGCCGCCCAGGAGGCCACCAAGATCATGAATGAGTGGACGACCACGATCACCAAGGACGCCACCGACACGAAGGCCATCGGCACGGCCTCGAAGGACGCGGCGGGCAAGACCAAGGAGCTCGCGGGCAAGTACGACGGCGAAGTCGCCGCCGCACTGAACGACCTCGCCGCCGGTTTCGAGACCCTGGAGAAGGGCGACCTGGCCGAAGTGTCCTCGTTCACGGGCAAGATGCAGGGCTTCTCGACCAAGATCACCTCTGCCTGCAGCTGACGCTGAGCCCGCGGTCGCCGTTCCGCCTGTGGGGGGCAGGACGGCGCGGCGGCCGCGCCACGTTCGGGTGGATTCGTTCTACCCTTGCTGCCCGTGACGGGTGACACTCTGGCGGCGCGACAGGGGGCGTCCGCCGCCGCCTTCCTCTGGAAGATCCGGCTGTCCGGCCACCGCGTACGTGTGGGCGCCATCGCGCTCGTCGCCGCGGTGGCCTATGCCGTGCTCGGCCTGGTCAAGCTGGCCACGTTCCGGGCCACGTCATTCGACCTGGTGATCGTGGACCAGGCGGTGCGCAACTACGCGGCGCTGCGGCCGCCGCACATCCCCGTACTGGGCATGTTCCACGGGCGGGGCATGGACTACGTGCAGCTCGCCGACCATTTCTCGCCCGTCTACGCGATGCTCGCGCCCTTCTACTGGATCCACGACGGGCCCGAGACGCTGATCGTCGCGCAGGCGCTGCTGTTCGCCGCCGCGATCCCGTTCATCTGGCTGTTCACCCGGCGCGTGCTCGGCGTGGCGCCCGCCTACCTGGTCTCCGTGGCGTACGCGCTGTCGTGGCCCGTCGCGCAGGCCGTCGCGTTCGACGCGCACGAGGTCATGTTCGTCCCCGTGCTCACGGCGATCATGATCGAGCGCTACCACGCCGGCCACCGGCTGCCCGCCTTCATCGCGATGCTCGACCTCCTGCTGGTCAAGGAGGACATGGGGCTGATGGTGATCGGGGCGGGGCTGTGCCTGATCGTCCTGGGCGACCGGCTGCGGGGGCTGCTGTGCATGGCGCTCGGGACAGGGGCCGTCCTGCTCGTACGCGGGCTGGCGATCACGGCCTTCGGCGGCGACTCCAAGGACTTCTGGGCCTACAACCATCTCGGCCCCGACGTGCCGAGCGCGATCCTGGCGCTGCTGCACGACCCGATCGCGGCCGTGCTGCTGCCGTTCAGCGAGGAGGCCAAGGTCGACACGCTGTTCCTGCTGGTGTGGCCGACGCTGCTGCTGTGCCTGCTCTCGCCGCTGTCGCTGGTGGCACTGCCGCACGTGCTGGAGCGCATGTTGTCCGACCGCTCCCAGTGGTGGCAGGCCGACTTCCAGTACAGCGCGTTCACCGTGGTCATCCTCTTCTGCGCGGGCGTGGACGGGCTGGCCAGGCTGCTGCGCTGGATGAAGCGCTCCGACGACACCTCGCTCAAGCTCGCCTGGGCGACGGCCGCCTGCGTGGTCGCGATCACCCTGGTGCCCAGATTCGCGCTGGACCAGCTCTACCATCCGCCCTTCTACCAGGAGCCCAAGGCTGCCGCCGCCGCCGAGGCCGTGAGCAAGGTGCCCTCCGGGGTCACCGTCGAGGCGGTCAACTCCGTCGGCCCCGCCCTGACCTCCAGGACCACCGTCCTGCTGTGGACGGCCCAGTCGCACGGCGCGCCGTGGGTGGTGGCCGACACCTCCCGCTGGGAGTTCCCCTTCGGCTCGGCGGACGAGCAGCGCGCCACGGTCGACGCGCTGCAGGGCCAGGGGTACGCGAAGGTGTTCGAGCGCGACGGCTACGTGGTGCTCCGGCGCGGCTGAAGCGCCTCCGCGTAGGCCCGGTCGAACCCGTCGAGGACGGACGGCCACGAGCCCGCCGCCGGAGGGGTCGCCCGGTTGTGCGCGGCGATCGACTCGCGCAGCGCCGCGTCCGTGCAGAGCCGGGCCACCGCGCGGGCCAGGTCGCCGAGCGTGTGGCCGAGCAGCCCCTCCGTGCCGTCCGCGACGAAGTCGGCGACCCCGCTCTGCGCCCTTGCCACCACCGGCAGCCCCGCCGCCCGCGCCTCCAGCGCCGCGATGCCGAACGACTCGCGCGGCGCGGGCGCCACGAACACGTCAGCGGCCTCCAGCACCTTCGCGATCTGCTCCCGCGTGTAGCGGCCCGGCAGGGAGACCCAGCCGGCCATGCCGTGCCGGGCGAGAAAACGTTCCATCTGGCCGCGAGCCGGCCCGTCGCCGACGATGGTGGCCCGCATGGGGATCCTGGCGGGCACCCGCCGCCTGGCCGCCTGGAGCAGCCTCAGCAGGCGTACGGGCTGCTTGCGCGGCGCCAGCCGGCCCACCGCGACGATATGCACCTCTTCCCGCCGGTCGGGCGTGCCGGGAGGCGGCGCCCAGCCCGACAGGTCGAGGCCGTTGGAGACCACCCGGACCGGCACCTCGGGCCCGGCCACGGCGCGGATCGGGACCGCGGCGGCGTTGCTGACCGTGGTCGCCACCAGCCGCCACCGCTGCCAGCCGAACGCCAGCCGCAGCAGCCGGTAGAGCGCCCGCGTGACCGGGTCCCACATGCTGTGCACGGTCACCACGCACGGCAGCCCGGCCCGCGCGGCGGCCCGCACACCCATCCAGGCGAACGGCGAGACCGCCCCCGTGTGCACGTGCACCACGTCGGGGCGCAGGGACGTGAGCCGGCGCGTGAGATGCCCCACTCCGAACGGGTGAACGGGCAGGTCGAACGGCATTCTGGCGACGATCCGGTGGACCCCCGGCAGCGGCTCGCCCCTCGTCGCCGTGGCCACGGAGACGTCGTGTCCCGCCTCCCGCTGCATCCGCACGAGATCGGCCACCTGGACCTCGATCCCTCCGAGTCGCGGCAGGTAACAGTCGCTCACGTGAAAGATCCGCACCCCTCCCAGACTAATCTGGGCGTGTGCCTCCACGTACCGCAGTGTTCTTTCACGCTCACCCTGACGACGAGGCCCTGCTGACGGCGGGCACCATGGCGATGCTCGCGGCCGAGGGACACCGCGTGGTGCTCGTGGTGGCCACCGCGGGCGAGCGCGGCCTGGCCGAGATGGCGCCCGGCGAGGCGCTCGGCGAGACCAGGCTCAAGGAGCTCTACGAGTCGGCCGCGCTGCTCGGCTGCGCCCGCGTGGAGTGCCTCGGCTACGGCGACTCGGGGCTGAGCCCCAAGGGCGGCATCGCCGAGGAGCGGCCCGACAACGCCTTCATCGACGCCGACACCGAGGCGGCGGCCAAGGCGCTGGCCGCGATCCTGCAGGAGGAGGAGGCCGACCTGCTGGCGATCTACGATCCGGCGGGCGGCTACGGGCACCCCGATCACGTGCAGGTGCACCGGGTGGGTAAACGGGCGGCCAAGATCGCCGGGACCGAGATCGTCCTGGAGGCGACGGTCAACCGCGATCCGCTGGTCAGGCTGCTGCGGCTGGCGGGCCGGTTCTACAAGTTCCCGCCGGAGTTCGACGTACGGACGTTCGAGAGCGCGTACTCGTCGAGCGAGACGATCACCCACCGGGTCAACGTCAGGAAATACACCCGCCAGAAACGGGCCTCCATGGCCGCGCACGCCTCCCAGGCCAGCGGCGGCGACAGCGACCGCACGCTCGCCGTCATGCTGAAGGTCCCGCGCCCGATCTACCGCCTCGTCTTCGGCACCGAGTGGTACGTCCGCCGCGACCTGCCACCGGGCACCCGGCTCACTCATCCCTTCGACCGGTGGCCGAAATGATTCCTCCGAAGGAGGATCCTCGTCCGGCGACCCGTCAGACTGGACCCCGATGAAGAACAAGTGGCTCCAGATCGCGCTGTCCGTGCTGTCGCTCGGGCTGGCCGTGCTGCTCGTGGTCTACCTTCCGCAGATCGTGCGCACGCTCACCGGCAAGCCCGTCTCGTGGCACGAGATCGGCAGGGTCTTCGGCGCGCTCGGCCCCGGCGAGATCGCGCTGATGACCGCGCTGTGGCTGCTGAGCCTGCTGGCGTACACGTTCGTGCTGACCAACTCCCTGCCCGGCCTCAACAACCTGCAGGGCCTCACGATCAACGCGGCGGGCAGCGCGGTCAGCAACCTGCTGCCGTTCGGCGGGGCGGTCGGCGTGGCGGTGACGTTCGCGATGACGAAGGGCTGGGGCTTCTCCAGCCGGTCGATCGTGGTCATGACGCTGGTCAGCGGCATCTGGAACACGATGTTCAGGTTCATCCTGCCGGCCGTCGGGATCATCGCGCTGCTCGCGGCCGGCGAGGCGCCCAACGCCACCGTCGCCAAGGCCGGCTGGACGGGCGCGATCTCCATCCTCGTGCTCTGCGCGATCGTGGCCGTCGCCCTCTACTGGGACCGCGCCGCCGTCGTGCTCGGCCGCGCGCTCGACAGGATCACCCGGCTGCTGCGGCTGCGGATCCACGCCTCGGACGCCTTCCACCAGCTGCGCGCCGACACCGCCGGCGTCGTCCGGACCAGGTGGCCCGGACTGTCGCTCGCCATGGTGTTCTTCCTCGGGTTCCAGTGGGCGATCATGGCGGTGTGCCTGCAGGTGACGGGCGCCTGGCCGGGGTTCGCCCAGTCGATCGCCGTCTTCGCCCTCTCCCGCGTGCTCACGGCCATCCTGATCACGCCCAGCGGGGCCGGGATCATGGAGGGCGGCGTGGTGCTCCTGCTCACCGAAGGGTTCAATGTCGGAGGCGCTCCCGCCACCGCGACCGCACTGCTTTTCGGCTTCTGGACTTACACTATCGAGATCCCGTTCGGCGGCCTGGCTCTGGGCGCATGGGCGCTCCTGCGCAGGCGCAACGGCCGGAACGCCGGGGCGGAGCCCCCGTCCGCGATCTCGAAGGCCCAGTAGTGACAATCCCAAACCCATCAAAGACCTTGTGCGTGATTCCTAGGCCCGCATAGCGTGGCGGCTGACATGGTGGCGTTCCGAGTTCTGGGGCCAGTCGAGGCGTACGAACACGACGACGAACTCGACCTCGGCGGGTTGCGGCAGCGGGCCGTCCTCGCCCGGCTTCTCGTGGCCAGAGGTCAGGTCGTGCCCGTTGACACGCTTCTTTACGATCTGTGGGATGACGACGGGGCCAAGGGCGCGCAGTCGGGCCTGCAGGTCTACATCTCGCGCCTGCGCCGGGTGCTGGAGCCCGGCCGCCCGCGCGGGGGGCCCAACCGGCTGCTGGTGACGGTCGCGTCCGGCTACGCGTTGCGGGTGGCCTCCGACCAGGTCGACGCGCTCAAGTTCGAGCAGCTCGTCCGCGCGGCGGGCGAGCACCTCGAAGAGGGCGATCCGCAGTCCGCCCGAGGCCGCCTGGAAAAGGCGCTGGGCCTGTGGCGCGGCACTCCCTATTCCGACTTCGCCGACCAGTCGTGGGCCGAGGCCGAGGTCAACCGGCTGGCGGAGCTGCGCCTCGTGACCCGCGAGCGGCACGCCGACACCGGGCTGCGGCTCGGCCTGCACGCCGAGACCGTTCCCGACCTGGAGGCGCTCACCACCGAAAACCCGCTGCGCGAGGAGGGCTGGCGGCTGCTGGCGCTGGGCCTCTACCGCTGCGGCCGGCAGGGCGACGCGCTGGCCGCGCTGCGCCGGGCCAGAAACATCCTGGCCGACGAGCTGGGCATCGACCCGGGGCCCGCGCTGCGCAAGCTGGAGTCCGACATCCTGGCCCAGTCCCCGGAGCTGGATCTGGCCGTCCCGGCGCGCCCCGCACGGCCCGCCGCGCCGGTCACCGACACCTGGCCGCCCAGACCGGCCGCGGCCGTCGAGCCGCCGCCGCTGGAGCCCGAGCCGTTCGTCGGCCGCGACGCCGAGCTGGCCAGGCTGACCACGGCGGCCTCGCGCACGGGCCGGTTCCAGGTCGCGATCGTGGCCGGGGTCGCCGGCGCGGGCAAGACCACGCTGCTGCGCCAGCTGGAGAGCAGGCTCGCCACCGACGGCTGGATCACCGCGTCCGGCGCGTGCCCCGACTCCAGTGCCACCCCGCCGGGCTGGGCCTGGGTGGAGATCCTGCGCACGCTCACCGTCGCGACCGGCGCCGGCGAATACGCGCAGCTGCTCGCGCCGCTGCTCGACGACGCCGCCCCCGACCCCGACGAGGACGAGGCGTCCGGCGGCTTCCGACTGCACCGCGCGGTCGGCGGCTACCTGGCCGGGGTCGCGCGCCGCGCGCCGGTGCTGCTGACCCTGGAGGACCTCCACTGGGCCGACGACCAGACGCTCGCCCTGCTGCGCGCGCTGCCGAGCCTGCTGGCGACCAGCCGGGTGCTGCTCGTGGTGACGTGCAGGGAGAGCGAGCTCGACGACCGCCAGTCCGACGTGCTGGCCGCGCTGGCCAGGCTGGGCCCGGTCCGCGTGGGCCTGTCGGGGCTCGACCCGAAGGCCGTGGCCGAGCTGGTCAAGGCGACGTGCGTACGCGACATCGACGAAGACGCGGTCGAGTCGATCGTCGAGCGCACGGGCGGCAACCCGTTCTTCGTCCGCGAGACCGTGCGCCTGCTCGACTCCGAGGGCGCGGCCGACCGGGCCAGCGCCACCGAGGTGCTCTCGCAGGTGCCCTCCGGCGTGCGTGACGTGCTGCGGCGGCGCATCTCGCGGCTGCCGTCGGGCGCCCAGCAGATCCTGCTCCAGGCCGCCGTGATCGGGCGCGACGTCGATCTCGACGTGCTGATCGCCGTGTCGGGCGACGAGGACGCGGTGATCGAGGCCGTGGAGGCGGCGCTGCTGGCCGGGCTGGTGACCGAGCCGGGGCCCGGGCTGCTCAGGTTCGACCACGACCTGGTGCGCGACACGATCTACTCCGACGCCTCCAGGCTGCGGCGCACGCGGCTGCACGCGGCCGTGGCGGCGGTCATCGAGCAGCACACGCCGTCCGACGTGGCGGCGCTGGCCCACCACTACTTCCTGGCCGACGCGGCCGGGAAGGCGGTCCACTACGCGGGGCTGGCGGCCGAGCAGGCCGAGCGGCGCTTCGCCCACCGCGAGGCGGCCACCCTGTGGGAGCAGGCCATCGCGGCGTTCGACCGCTCGCGCGACGAGCAGAGCGGCGCGCAGACGCCCGAGCGCAGCAAGGAGCGCCTGCGGCTCATGCTGCGCCAGATCAGGGCGCTGGCGCTGTGCGGCGACATGACGGCGGCCCGGCTGCTGCGCCGCCAGGCCATGGACGCCGCGCTGCCGCTGGGCGACCTGGAGATCACCGCCAAGGTGGCGGCGTCGCTGGCCGTGCCGCACAAGGGCATCGCGCGCGACTTCACCCGCACCGCGTGGGAGATCGTCGACATCACCGAGAAGGCGCTCATGGAGCTGCCCGAGGGTGAGCAGCGGCTGCGGGCCAGCCTGCTGACCACGCTGGCGCTGGAGCTGGAGGGCTCCTCCTCCCCCGAGCGCGGGCGTCAGGCGTCGCTGGAGGCGCTGGAGCTGGCCCGGCAGAGCGGCGACCCGACGCTGATCGCGGCGGCGCTGAGCGGGCGGCTGCGGCAGTCGTACGACATCCCCGCCGTGGACACCCGGGAGAGCATCGGCAGGGAGCTGCTGGAGGTCGCGCAGCGCTCGGGGCAGATGGCCACGCAGGCGCTGGCCCACCTGGTGCTGCTGGAGTGCGCGGCGGCCAGGGGCGAGTTCGCGGTCGCCGACCAGCACGCGTCCGCCGCCGACGCCCTGGCCAGGCAGTACGACCTGTCGGCGCCGGCCGCGGTCGTGGTCTGGTACGCGGGCCAGCGGCTGATGATCGCCGGCGACTACACGGGCGCGGAGCGGGCCTATCGCGACGCGACCAGGATGACGGCACGGGCGGGCATGCTGGAGGGCCGCCAGGACCTCCCGCTGATCACGACGTTCTGCCTGCATCTGGTGGACGGCCGGGCGGCCGAGATGGTCGACCTGCTCGCCGACGCCCACCGGCGGGGCGCCAAGTGGACGCTCGACGCGTACGCGCTGGCCCTGGCCTCGTCCGGGCACCTCCAGGACGCCAAGGCCGTGGCCGCCACCCGCCCGCCGGTGCGGCCCGACTTCCTCTACGAGCTGGCGATGACCTGGCGGGCGCTGGCCGGCATGCTGCTCGACGACCGGGAGCGGATGGTCGACTGCTACGACAAGCTCAAACCGTTCGCCGACCGGGTGGCGGGCGCGGGCACCGGCGTGGTGGCGCTGTGGCCGGTGGCGCTGACGCTGGGTGACCTCGCCGTGCGCCTGGGCCAGCCGGACGCGGCCCGCGCCCACTACGAGAAGGCCCTGGAAGTGGCCGAGCGGGTCGGCGTGCCGCGCTGGGTGGAGGCGGCGCGGCGGTCGGTCAGCAGCTCACCTGGAAACGGTCGCTCGTGACGGTCTTGACGCCCTTGGCCGACAGCTCGACGCGATACCAGCCGGGGTCGCCGGAGAGCTCGGGCCGCCACTCGACGGTCTGCGCGGCGCCCACGAAGCCGTCGTAGTCGACCAGGTACGTGCGCCACGACTTGGTGGAGGGGCTCCAGCGGGCGAGCTTCCAGCCGTAGTGCACGCTCCGGCCGGGCTCGGGGCTGACGAGCACGCTGCGCGCGACGAGCGGCCCCGAGCAGGCGCCGGCCAGTCCGCCGAGGGTGACCTGGCCGGGCTGGGCGGCCGGGGCCAGCTCCTCGGCGACGGGCACCTCGCGGGCCGACAGGGTGATGGTCGTCACGGCGGCCGGCGCGCCGTCGGCTGCGCTGTAGGCGGAGAAGCCGATGTACGCGCTGGTGAACGCCAGGGCGGCCACGATGAGCTTGGCCGCGTTCGTCGTGCCACTCGCCAGGACGGCCGCGCTTCTCGACGCCATCTTCAACACCCCTTTTGCCTCACCCATAGAGTGAGCTCGGGTGGTTGAGGCCTGCTTGTCGGCTGGTTGCGGCGGCTTGCAAGCCGATATGGCGAAAGCTTGCAACTTGAACTAAGGTAAGCCTGACCTAAGGCTTGGGAGGGGTGGGAGAGCATGACCGGCATCGCCGATCCCACGAGGCCTTATTGGCTCGGTCTGCCCTACTGGCTGGTGGGCGCCATCCTGATCCTGGCCCTGTTCGGCGCGTTCCAGGTCTACTACTGGGTCGGGCGCAAGCTCGGCGTGAAGCTCTACGACTCGCGCGTCGGCGCCCGGGTGGGACGCGAGCGCATCGCGAAGATCGAGCATGTCGTCGAGAAGTGGGGCGCACTGGCCGTCTACGGCTGCTTCTGGGTGCCCATGCTCCGGCACACGCTGCCGTGGGTGGCGGGGGCGCTGCGGGTGTCCTACCCCTGGTACGTGGTCGCGAGCGCGCTGGGCTGCCTGACCTGGGCGCCGATCTGGTGGTTCGGCATCACGGCGCTCGTGTGGGGCTGGCTGGAGCTGGCCGCGCGCTCGCCCGTCACGGCGGGGGTCGTGGCCGTGCTGGCCGTCGCGGCGGCGTTCTGGCTGGTGGTGCGGCGCAGGAGGAAGCGGCGCGCGGCCGCGTCAGAGAAGGCTCTGGTCTCCTAGGCCCCGCCCGGTCCGGTCGTCGATGACGGCCTCGGGAGCGTTCCTGCGCACGGTCTCGATGCCGTTCACGCAGGCGGCCTTGCTCGGGTAGCCCTCGCCGACCGCGAGCGTCTGCCCGTTGTTCGCCACGAGGGCGAACCGGAATCCGCCCTGCCCGTCCTCACTGATCACGAACCTGCCCGCCACTGCCGCTCCTCTCTAACCTGGCATTGATTTACCCCCATCTGATCGGGCTTTATGGCGTAGTTAGGCAAACGGACCCTTGATCTCCTGTCAACATGATTGCCATGCGTATTGGGGGTTTCATTGGCTCCGCCGTACTCGCGCTGGTTGTGGGAGTCGCCTCCCCGGCCGCGGCGGCGGACGCGCCGGAGGTCGGGGCAAAGTCGGCGTACCTGGTCGACTCTGCGGGAACGATCCACTTCGGCAAGCGCGAGACTCGCCGGGTGCCCGTGGCCAGCCTGGTCAAGGTCATGACGGCGTACGTCGTGCTGCGCGAGGCCAGGCTGAACGACACGATCACGATCACGGCGACCGACGTCAAGCACGCGACCAGCAACGGCGCGACCACGGCGGCGCTGAAGAAGGGTGAGCGGCTCACGGTCAACGATCTGCTGTACGGTCTCATGCTGCCGTCGGGGGCCGACGCGGCCAACGCCCTGGCGCGGCGCTACGGCCCGGGCAAGACGGCGTTCGTCGCCAAGATGAACCGCGCCGCCCGCGCCCTCGGGCTGTCCGACACCCGCTACACCAACCCCGACGGCCTGCCGACCCCCGGGAACGGCGGCTACTCGACGGCCGTCGACCAGGTCAAGCTGGCGGAAAAGGCGCTGGACAACAGCACCTTCGCGGCCGTGACGGGTACCAAGGTGCACAAGGTGGCCAAGACCGCGCTGCACCGGGCGCACACCTGGCGCAACTCGAACAAGCTGCTCTCGCGGGCCGACGGCGTGCTCGGCGTGAAGACCGGCTACACGCGCGCCGCCGGCTACTGCCTGCTCTTCGCCGGGGAGCGGGGCGGCAAGCGCGTGGTCGGCGTGCTGCTCGGGGACCAGAACGAGCGCCGCTTCGAGACGGCCGAGCGGCTACTGGACTACGCGGGCGAGCAGATCGCCGGCGGCTAGCAGCTCGCGGGTGTACGGGTCGGCGGGGGCGGCCCACACCTGACCGGCCGGACCGGTCTCGACGATCCGGCCGTGGCGCAGCACCGCCACGCGATGCGCCACGTGCCGGATCAGGGCCAGGTCGTGGCCGATGAACAGCTGGCCCAGCCCCAGCTCGTCGCGCAGCTCGGTGAGCAGGTTGACGATCCCGGCCCGTACGGACGGGTCCAGCGCGGACACGGGCTCGTCCAGCACGAGCAGCCTGGGCTCGCAGGCCAGGGCGCGGGCGATGCCGACGCGCTGGCACTGCCCGCCGGACAGCTCGGACGGCCTGCGCCGGGCGAGCGCGGGATCCAGGCGGACGAGGTCGAGGAGCTCGCGGACCCGGGCGGGGCCGGTCAGCGGGTCCCAGCGGCCCTGGACGCGCAGCGGCTCCGCGATCGCGTCGTGTGCCCGCAGGCGCGGGCTGAGCGAGCCGTACGGGTCCTGGAAGACCGGTTGCAGCGCGGGCCGCAGCGGGCGCAGGGCGCGCTCGTCGAGCGCGGTGAGCTCGCGGCCCTCGAAGCGCACCGAGCCCGCCTCGGGCCTGCGCAGCATGAGGACGGCGGCGGCGATGCTCGACTTGCCCGACCCCGACCCGCCGACCAGGGCGAGCGTCTCGCCGGCGGCCAGGGTGAACGAGACGCCGTCCACCGCCAGGTTCGGCGTGGGGTAGCGCACGGTGAGATCGCGCACCTCCAGCAGGGGTGTCGTCATGCGGGCTCCTGGTAGAGATCGGTGGCCGGGCCGGGCAGCTCGCCGAGCCGGTGGCAGGCGGCCAGCCTGTGTTCCCCGGCCTCCTGCGGCTGTGGCTCCCGCTCGTGACAGACGTCGGCGGCGGCCGGGCAGCGGGGGGCGAAGGCGCACCCGGGCGGCAGCGCTCCTGGCGCGGGCGGCGAACCGGCGATCGCCGGGAGCGGCCGTCCCGTCACCTCGCGCGGCGGGAGGGACGCGACGAGGCCGCCGGTGTAGGGGGCGCGCGGCCCGCGCAGCACCGCGCCGGCCGGGCCCGACTCGGCGAGCCGTCCCGCGTACATGACCAGGACGCGATCCGCGTACGCGGCCGCCGCCCCCAGGTCGTGCGTGATGAGCAGCACGGCCGGCCGCGTTCCGTCGCGGGGCTCCGTCAGCAGGCTGAGGATCCGGGTCTGGAGGACGGGGTCCAGCGCGGTGGCCGGTTCGTCGGCGACGACGAGGGCGGGGTCGTTGACGGTGGCCATGGCGATCACCGCCCGCTGGCGCATCCCGCCGGAGAACTCGTGCGGGTAGGCGCGGGCCCGCCGCGGGGCGTCGGGGATGCCGACCCGTTCCAGCGCGGCCACCGCGCGCTCCCATGCCTGCTTGCGGCCCGGTCGTCGCACGGCGCGGGCGAGCTGGTCTCCGACCGGGTACACGGGGCTGAGCACCGACAGCGCGTCCTGCGGCACGAAGGCGATCCGCCGGCCGCGTGCCTGCCGGTAGACGTGCTCGGGCGCGCCGGACAGCTCCCGCCCGTCCAGGCGCACGCTGCCGGACATGTGCGCGCCGGGCGGCAGCAGCCCGAGCACGGCCCGGGCGGTCAGCGACTTGCCCGCGCCGGACTCGCCGACGACGGCGAGCGTCTCGCCCTCGGCCACGTCGAACGAGAGCCCCCGTACGACCTCCGTGCCCGCCACGCCGACCCGCAGGTCCCGTACGCGCAGCAGCGTCATGCGGCACCCCCGGTCCGGCGGCCCGCCGTGGAGAGCGAGACCGCCAGGGCGGCCAGCAGCAGGAGCATTCCCGCGGGGACCAGGGCCGCCCATGGCGCGCGCTCCACGTACGGCAGCGACTCGGCCAGCGTCAGGCCCCACTCCGGAGCGGGCGGCTGTGCCCCCAGGCCGAGGAAGCCGAGGGAGGCCATGGCCAGCGCGATCCCCGGCAGCCGCAGCACCGCGTGCCTGGCGACCGGGCCCGCGACCGCGGGCAGGACGTGGCGGGTCAGGATCCAGGCGGGCGAGGAGCCGATGGCGCGCTGGGCGGTCAGGTGGGCCGCGGCACGTACCTCGGAGACGAGGGCCGCGGCGTGGGCCGCGAGCGCGGGCCACGAGACGAGGGCGACCGCGACGGACGCGCCCGGCGTGCCGGGCCCGAGCACCGCCGCCACCAGGATCCCGGCGATCACCGGTGGCACGGCGTTGGCCACCTCGGCCGCTCCGGAGGCCAGCCCGGGGAGGAGGCCGACCGTGAGGGCGATGACGTACGAGCCGGCGCAGACCAGCGCGGAGACGCCGAGCGTGGCCGCGGCGCCATGGCCCACCCTGGCCAGCACGTCCCGGCCCAGCGCGTCGGCGCCTAGCGGGTGATCCCAGCTCGGCCCCGCCAGCCGCGCGGCCACGTCCACGGTCAGGGGGTCGAGCAGCGACCCCCACCCGACGGCGACCGCCAGCACGACCCCGCACACGCCGGCGACCGGGCCACCACCTCGCCCGCCACCGCCTCGCCGGTCGCCGTTGCCCTGGCCGCCGCCGATGGCCGGTGCGGGCAGCGAGAGGGCGGCGTCGCGGAGTCCTGGGCCGAGCATCCAGTGCCGGGCGGCGCTCGCCAGGATCCCGGCGAGCACACCCAGCAGGACCAGGGCGAGCACCGCGGCCTGGAGCAGCGGAAGGTCCTGAGCCTCCGCGGCACCCAGCGCGGTCCGGCCGATGCCGGGCACCGCGAACACCGTCTCCACGGCCACCGCCCCTCCCGCCAGCCCCACGGCGACCAGCCCGAGCTGGGGCACCAGCGCGGGCAGCGCCCGGCGCAGCGCCGCCCGCGCGATGACGCCGGGACCGCAGCCCGCCGAACGCCACAGCCCCACCCACGGCTCGGCGAAGGCCGCGGGCAGCGTGTCGTCCACCAGCCGCCCCAGGACGCCGCCTGCCGGGATGCCCAGGGCCAACGCGGGCAGCACCAGGTGCCGCGGCTCCTGCCAGCCGTAAGGCGGCAGGAGGCCCAGCCACACCGACAGCGTCACCAGCAGCACCGTCGCGATGAGGAATTCGGGCAAGGCCCCGAGCACCGCCGCCACCGCCCCCCTACCGCCGCCCCGCAGGGTGCCACGCGCGCCGCGCACCAGGGTGGGTGCGCACAGGGCGCACGTCAGTGCCAGCGTCACCGCCAGCGCGGCGGCCATCAGCGTCAGGGAGACGCCGAGACCGGACAGCACCGACGGCAGCACCGCGCTCCCGTCCGCCCACGAGCGTCCGAAGTCGCCGCGCAGGACGCCGCCCAGCCACTCGCCGAGCAGCGGCAGCGGGCCTCCGTCCAGGCCCAGCTCGTGGCGGATGGCCTCCAACGCCTCAGGCGTCGGCTCCTGCTCGGCCGAACGGGCCCGCAGCAGCGACAGCGCGGCATCACGACCGGACAGCCAGGGCAACAACCCGACCACGGCGACGATCGCCACGACCACGACACCCCGCGAGAACAGCACCCCGCCGGTCATTTGAGGCGGGTCTCCGCCGTGATCAGGACGCGCTCGCGCGGGTCCTTCGCCGAGTCCAGCACCGTGGTGGCATCGCCCTGGATCACGCGCTCGTGCAGCATCGGGATGGCGGCGTCGGTACGCAGGATCGCCGCCTCGGCCTCAAGGGTCGCCGCGTGCCTGGCGGGACCGGCGTCCGCCGCCGCGGCCTCGCGCACCGCCCGGTCGACGTCCTCGTCACACAGGCGGGCCAGGTTGAAGGAGCCGTCGCAGGTGAAGTCGGCCTGCATGTACGCCACCGGATCCCCCGAGTCGAGCACGGTCGCCCGGGAAAGGACGAACGCGTCGAACCTCCCGGCCAGCGCGTCCTCCTCGATGTGCGCGTACTCCCGTACGACCAGCTCGACCGCGAACCCCGCCCCCCGGAGCTGCTGCTGCAGCACGGAGGCGACCTCGGGCAGCTCGGCCCGGTCGGAGTAGGTGGCCAGGGTGATCGCCACGCCCTTCGCGCTCGCGGGAGCCGTACGCTCCCCCAGGCTCTTGCGGCCCTCGGCGGCCCACGGCAGGGCGGGCCCCAGCAGGCCCGAGGCGACGTCGGCGCGCCCCTCGTACACCCCCCGCACGAGTTGCCCCGCGTCGATGGACGCGCGCACGGCGGCGCGCAGGCCGGGGCTCTCGAACGGCCCCTTGGCGGCGTTCAGGTACAGGGTGTTGGTGCGCGGCATCGGCACCTCGCTGACCGTCTCCCTCGCCAGCAGCGCGGCCTGCGAGACCGGCACCGCCTCCGCGATGTGCGCCTCGCCGCTGCGGATGGCGGCGGCGCGGGCGGCGCCGTCCGGGACGAAGGAGACGTCGATGCCCGGCGCCTTGGCCTTCGTGCCCCAGTAGCCGTCGTGCCGGTCGAGGGTGGCAGTGGTGGTGCCGTTCACCTTGACCAGTTTGAACGGGCCGCTCCCGGTGCCGACCGGATCGACCTTGCCGTCGGTGCCGTACGCGCGCTCGGCCAGGATCGCCAGCTGCGGCGAGGACAGGCGGTGCGGGACCAGCGGGTCGGGCTCGCGGGTGGTCACGACGACCTTGCCGCCCTCCGCCCTGGCGGTCAGCTCGACGCCGTCGAGGATGCGCGGCTTGGGCGTGGCCCGGGTGGCGCGGGTCAGCGCGGCGGCGGCGACCCGGGCGGTCAACCGGCTGCCGTCGTGGAAGGTCACGCCGTCGCGGACGGTGAACTCCCAGGTCCGTTCGGAGGTACGGGTCCACGCGGTGGCGAGGGCGGGTCGCGCGTCGCCTCTCGCGTCCAGGTTGACCAGGGTCTCGGCGGTGGACCAGCGGGAGAGCTTGAAGGCGTCGTCACTGAAGGGCGACAGGCCGGAACGCGGCGGCTGGAGCATCGCCACCTTGATCCGGCCCGTGCTCTGCCCGCCCGCCGGGGCGGAGCACGCGGACAGGGAGAGGACTGTCATGAGGGCAAGCCAGGAGCTGCGATGTTGCACGGATTGTCCCAAATTCAGGGGGAATGAGCGGGACGAGACATTAGCACATGATAACCGTTTCCATATTCACATCCGATAGGCGCGCCCCTCGACGCCCCACTCCCCGAACGGCAACCGCTCTCCCCGGTCGATCGCCCGGATGGAAGGGCGGCCGACATGGGCGAACACCAGCCGCCCCACCCCGTGATCGCGCGCCTCCCGCGCGACCTGGAGCACGCTCGCATGCCCGCCCACACCCCCGGCGAAGCGGATCGGCCGGTCCCAACCGGCGGCGTCGGCGAACATCAGGTCCACCCCGGCCGCCCAGTCCGGAAAGCCCCAGAACTCCGGCGCCCAGACGGCCCGCGCCCCGGCCGTCCTGATCAGGTAGCCGTAGGTGTGATGAGAGGTGTGGCTGACCGGCAGTGGCACGATCTCCACTCCCGCGGCCTCGAAGGTCGCCACCGCGGCGGCCAGCCCGAGCGCCCGCGCCGTACGGCGGATCTGGGGCATCAGTTCGGCCCGCTCATCGCAGACCAGCCAGCCGTCGAGCCGCTCACCGGCCGCGGCGTTGCCACCCCCGTCGAGCAGGACGCGGTGACCGCGCCAGCCGACCAGCAGCCCGGCCGGGCTGTAGCGCGGCGAGTTCATCGCACCGACCCCCACCAACCGCAACCACACGACCGCCACCCCCACCCCAGACGCAGCCGCTACCCACTCCCCCAGCCCGACAACCGACGTCGACGACGCGCCCACACCGCAGGCGACCACCAGCGGTCCCCACGACCGCAGGTGGCGACCCGCGGTCGCCCCCACGGCGGGGGTTCCCACGCCACACGCGACGGCCAAGGGGCGCGACGTTCCGCGCCCGCGCCGCGGAACGGGTCACGGGCGGGCACCCTGAGGACGAGCCATCCCCCAGAGGCCGGGGGACCCGCGAAGAGGGCTCACCCGAAGGTGATCTTGCCGCTCCCAGGAAGCGTGCTCATCCCCCGAGCGGCGCAGCCGAGGATGGCCGCCGCCGGTGAGAGGCCGCCGCGGACGCGCTCCCCCTTGAGCGCGCCGGCGGCGATGGCGCCGGTGAGCAGGGCGTCGGCCGGATGCTGGGTGGCGAGCCGGTCGGCCTTGATGTGCAGCCTCGAGGTGCCGACGGGCCGGCCGTCCCCGCCGAACCAGGTGATGACGGCACCCCCGCGTACATCGCGGGCACTGGTGCACGAGGCCTGCGCGGTGGCCTTGACGGCGACCCAGCCGGAGCGCAGGGACGCGGCCGAGCCGTCGGGTGAGGTGCAGTCGGTGAGCTGGAGGTTCCCCCGGGCGGCGACGCGCCGCGGTGTGAGGCCGACCTGCGGCGTGAACGCCAGCGGCCGCTCGGACGGCGTGGCGACGGCGCAGGTCAGGGCCGGGTCCGGGAGGCCGGCCGGGGCCGAGGTGGCGATCGCGATGATCCAGTCCAGGTACATAAGCCTTCCCCGTTGGCTGCTGTACGTAATCAACGCATCACATTGTGCTGCATCACGCGGTACGGCACGCCGGATCCAGCCGATCCGCGGTCCACCTGAGCGAGTGCGCCACCCGTACGCGCACCTTGGCCCTCGCGCGGTGCGGCCGCCGGGGCGCGCCCGGCAGGGCTTCGCCGAGCGACTCCCGGTAGCCCATCGCGGTCTGGTGAGCGAGGACTTGCATGGCATCCATAAACCCTCCTTAATCAATTAAGATCTTAATCAATTAAGACAGGCCGGGCAAGCTCTTCGGTACGGTGGGACGATGGCCAGGGTGACACTGCAGACGATCGCCGACCGGCTGGGCGTGTCCCGGGCCACCGTGTCCTACGCGTTCTCCCGGCCCGACCAGCTCAGCGACGGGCTGCGGCAGCGGATCATGGAGGTGGCCGACGAGCTCGGCTACGCGGGGCCCAACCCGACGGCGCGATCGCTCCGACTGGGGCGGGCGGGGGCGCTCGGGCTGCTGTTCAGCGAGACGCTGGCCTACGCGTTCGCCGACCCGTACGCGATCGGCTTCTTCCAGGGGCTGGCGACGGCGGCCGAGGACGCGGGGGTGGGGCTGCTCATCCTGCCGTTGCCGCACGGCGACCGGCGCAGCGAGACGGTCAGGGACGCGGTGGTCGACGCGTTCTGCGTGATGTCGCTGCCCGACGGGCATCCGGCGCTGGCGGAGGTGCTGGCCAGGAAGCTGCCCGTCGTCGTGGTGGACGAGCCGTACGTGCCGGGGCATCCGTTCGTGGGGACCGACGAGCCGGCTGCCGCCGCGGCGGCGGCGCGGCACGTGCTCGAGCTCGGGCACCGGCGGATCGGGGTGGCCATGGTCGGGCTGCACGACGACGGCCACACCGGCTGGGCCTCCCCGGAGCGCCAGGAGGGCGCGGTGTTCGAGGCCATGCGGCGGCGGTGCGGCGGCTACCGGCAGGCGTGCGAGGAGGCCGGGATCGACTGGCCAGGGGTGCCGTTCTACGAGCTGGCACGTAACTCCCGCGAGGCCGGCAGGAAGGCGGGGCACGCGCTGCTGGGGCGGGACCCGCGCCCCACCGCGATCCTCACCAACACGGACGTGCTGGCGCTGGGGGTCCTCGACGCCGCCGCCGACCTGGGGCTGGAGGTGCCCGGGGAGCTGTCGGTGGTGGGGTTCTCCGACAGCGCGGCCGCGGAGGCGGGGCTCACCACGATCCGGCAGGCCAAGCAGGAGATGGGAGCGGCGGCGGGGCGGCTGCTGCTGTCGGGGGCCGCGGCGGAGCCGGAGCGGCTGGTGTTCCCGCACGAGCTGATCGTCCGCGCCTCGACCGCTCCCCCGGCACACGCTTGACGAACCAGGTCACGCCAGGAGGAGCAGCACGCCCGCCGCGGCGCTGACCAGGGCGGTGGCGCCGTGTATGCCCCACGAGATGCTGGGGTGGCCGCCGCGCCTGGCCACGATGAGCGCGTCGCCGACGGGGATGATGCTCATGACCAGGATGACCCACCCCAGCGTGTGCGCGTCCGCCACGGCGATCATGACGAAGATGGCCAGGGCGGTGCCGAGGTCACGCACGGCCTTCACGGAGAAGTAGGCGCCCGCGTCCATCCCCGAGGCCGAGCCCGGCACGCCGTACGCCTTGGCCGCGGCCTCGGGGACGAAAAAGAAGCGCAGGCTGACCACGACGAGGCCGATGCCGACCAGGGCTGCGATCACATAAGCGGTGGTGACCATCTTGTGCACTCCAAGCGAGAGTCATCGGTAGAAGTGCTAGCAACGCTAATCTAGCGATGACTCAATGTCTAGCAGCGCTAGAAAACTGGTCGCCTAGTCATGCCAGACCGCGGCCGTCGCCCAGCTCCGCGATCTGCTGCTCCACCCCGGGCATGATCCCCCCGCCCCGCGTGATCGGCGCGATGACCACGACGCGGTCGTAGCCGGCGGCGAGGCTGACGACGGCGGGCGAGCGCATGCCGCCGTCGATGTAACGGCGACCGCCGATCGTGGCAGGCGGCCGTACGCCGGGGCCGGCCGTGCCGGCGCAGACGGCGTCCAGCAGATCGACGCCGCTGCCGGCGTCGAAGTCGGCCGGTTCGCCGCTCTCCGCGTCCACCGCCGTGATCACCAGGCGCTTGTCCGGCCACTCCCGCACCTCGTCGCCGAGCCACCGGGCCATCGGGTCCGGGCCGGCCGCGGGAAATCGGTTACCGACCGGGAGTCACGTAGGTAAGGTTGCCCTCACACCTCTCCCGAAGGACAGCCCCATGGCGCAATTCATCGAGGTCCGAGCGACGGTCGAGGGCCATGAGAGGGCGGCCGCCCTGGCGAAGGGCATCTTCAGCGCCGGCCTGGCGGCCTCGATCGACATCGCCGAAGTGCCGTCCCCGCGCCGTGACACGACCGTCTGGGAGCTCACGCTCATCACGACGGACGGTCAGGTCACCACGCTCGAACGGCGCATCAGGGAGACCGCCGACGGCTGCTCCGTCACCAGCCGGCCGGTCACGCCCGACGCCGACGGCTACCCCGACTGGCTCTGAGCGCCTCCTCGCCTGAGGGCGTTCTCCACCCATTCGGCGGCCCGCACCGCGCCGGTCCGGATGTCCCGGTCGCTCGCCTCCACGGCGGTGTACTTGACCTCGATGACGAGGTTGTCCTGGAGGAAGGTCAGCTCCGTGTAGTGCACGCCACCCGCGCGGGGGCCGACGTCGGCGGCGAAGGCCTCCTCGCCGATGCCCGGCACGTCCCGTGGCCCCGTGGTCAAGTCCCTGAACACCCGCTCGACCCCGATGTCGTCCCGCCGCCATTCGATCCCCGAGGAGGCGCCGGGGGCGAGCTCCTGCCGCCGGAGGAACTCCTGGCGCGCCGCCGATGTCCTGGGGTGCCACGATCTGGCGGCGTCCGGTTCGGGCCCCAGCGGTGTCACGTCGAGGGCCCGGCCTTGTGACGTCCAGGTGCAGCCGCCGGTCTTGTCGTCGTACCGTTCGCGCGGCCGCGGGACGAGTTGCCGGACCTGACCCGGTTCGAGGAGGGCGCAGTAGTCGATGGACCGCGAGAACCGGCCGCTCTCCTGTGGCGTCGGGCTCGCGGTGAACTCGGAGTCCGAGAGGTCCGATAAGTCCGACATTTCGGGACTCCCCGGGGAGAGGGCGATGATCGCCAGTGCCACGAAGGGGCTCACGAAGAGGGCCACCATGATCCGGTCGCGTAACCTCCGAGAGGTCGGGTCCACGGCCTTCGCCGGGCGCGGCGGCGCGGGGATCTCCCGGCCCCGTGCGGGCGACAGCCGCGTCTCTTGCTCGTGCGCCGAAAGCCCGGCGCTCCCGGCCTTCGTGGACCTCGGGCTCGGCGAGCCCACCACAGTGGACGCACCGCCGGGCGCGTCGGCGATCGGCTCCACCACGGCGGGCACGTCATCCGGCTGCTCCGGGGGTGGGGCGGACTCGGCGACGAGGGTGCGGACGGCCTCGGCGACGGGGTCGGGCAGCCACCGGGCCTCGGTGTACAGCTCGGCGAGCGCGCCACCCCCCGTGGCACCGTCCGACAGCTCGTCCAGCAGCGCCGTCGCGCTCGGCCGTTCTTCGGGCCGCTTCTCGAGGCACCGGCGCACGATGGAGCGCAGCCGGGGCGGGAGCCCTTCCAGGTCCGGCTCCTCGTGCACGGTCCGGTACCACAGCCCCTGCCACGACCCGCCCCCGAACGGCCCGGTACCCCTGGCGGCGTACGCGAGCACCGCCCCCAGGCAGAACACGTCACTGGCCGGCCCCACCGAGTCCCCCGTCAGCTGCTCGGGAGAGATGAACCCCGGCGTTCCCACGGACACGCCGGTCCGCGTCAGCCTGCTGCCTTCCACCGCCACGGAGATGCCGAAGTCGATGACCCGCGGCCCGTCCACGGCCAGCAGCACGTTGGAGGGCTTCAGGTCCCGGTGCACCACCCCCGCCGCGTGGATCGACTCCAGCGCCTCGGCCAGCCCGGCCCCCAGCGCGAGAACGGCCTCCTCGCGCCAGGTCCCGTGCTCGGCGACGGCCTCGTCCAGGGACAGGCCGGGCACATAGGCCGTCGCCAGCCACGGCGGCGCCCCCTCCGGATCGGCGTCCACCACCCCGGCCGTGAAGAACCCGCTCACCGTGCGGGCCAGGGAGATCTCACGGGCGAACCGCTGCCCGAAGTTCCGGTCGGCGGCGAGCTCCGGGTGCACGACCTTGACCGCCACCGCGCGTCCGCTCTTCGACCGCCCCAGGAAGACCCGCCCCATCCCGCCGGCGCCCAGCCTCGCCTCGATCCGGTACGGTCCCACCTTCCGCGGATCCTCCGGCCGCAGCACCTCGAACACGGACACGCGCCCTCCCCAGGGTCCGCGATCAGACGTGTCGAATCACCACATTAGCCCGATCGCCGAAGGAGAGGGATCAACTTCACATAGCGACGGTCAGCCGGAGCAGCGGCGCCACCGAAGGCGCCGAGGGAAGGTCCCCGACCGCCGCCCGGAGGGCGTCCACCCTGTCCGGCGGCAGCGCCCGTCCCGCGTTGGCGCGGAACTTGACCCCCAGCTCATCCGCCGTCAACGGGTGCTCCGGCCCGCCCCGAGAGGAGTCCACGCGGTGCTCCAGGGTCGAGCCGTCACGCAGCCGTACCCGCATCACCGCCGCGAACGCGCGCGGGAAGATCTCCGACGCCCGCTCGTCAGCCACGCAACGCACCCGCTTGGCCAGCTCCAGCCGCTCCGGGGACAGGGCGGCGAAGTCGTCCAGGGAGAGCCCGAGCCCGCCGCCGCCGTGCAGCGCCGCCGCGACCGTGTACGGGCCGGAGAACTTCGCGTGGTACGGCGACCTGGGCGCGGTCTTCTCCTCCCTGGGCTCCGCGATCGTGCGCAGCACCGGGGCGGGCACCCCCAGCTCGATGTCCTCGACGTCGTCCGGGGACAGGCCGCCGGCCCGCAGCGCCAGGGCGCAGTCGATGGCCGGGTGGGTGAAATGGTTCGTCGGGTAGGGCTTGTAGACCGTGCGCAGGAGCTCCCACCGCTCGCCCAGGCCGGACAGCAGCGCCGCGTCGTCGTACCGGCCATCGAGCCAGGCCTGGAAGAACCCGAACCGGCCCTCCAGCACGGTCGGCGGCCCGGTCACGCCTTCCAGGGCGAGCACCGCGGCCGAGACGCCCGCGTGCGCGGCCCATCCGCAGTGGACCCGCTTGATCGTCCCGCCCGTGCGGTTGGCCTCGATCACGCCCGCGCCCATGCTGGCCGCCACGCCGACCGCGTGCGCGATGCCGTCCGCCGTGAGGTCGAACAGCAGCCCCGCCGCGACCGCGGCGCCCAGCGTGCCGCAGATGGACGTCGCGTGCTGGCCCTTCTCGAAGAAGAGCGAATTGCGCGCCTCCGGCAGGTAGGAGGCCATTCCGAGGCGGTTGCACACCTCGACGCCCGCCGCGATCGCCGCGGCCAGCGCGGCGCCGCTCGCCCCGGTCGCCTCGGCGACGGCCAGCGCGGCGGGCACCACAGAAGCGCTCGGGTGCAGCACCGACGGCAAGTGCGTGTCGTCGTAGTCGAGCGCGTGCGCCAGCGTGCCGTTGACCAGCGCCGCCGCCGGCGCGGGGAGCCGGTCGCCGCTGCCGATCGCGCTCGACTCCTCGATGCCGCCCCACCGGCGTACGGCCCGCAGCACGGCCGGTCCCGCGTCGCCCTCCGGCTCGGCGTGGGCGGCCAGGCAGTTGCCCAGCACGTCGAGCACCCGTCCGGTCACATCGTCGCGCACCCGGTCGGGAACGCCCTTGTCACGGCAGGCGACTGCGAACTCGGCCAGCCGCTGGACATGGGTTGTCATGATCCCTCTCAGGTCAGTCGATCACGGCGAGCGGACGGACGGGGGCGCCGGTGGCGCCGACGACCGGCAGCGGGTTCAGCACCAGCACGAACTCGCGTGCCCCCGAGTCCAGCAACTCGGACAGCCGCATGGTCTCCACGATGTTGATGCCCGACTCCACCAGCATGATCCGGTGCACGGGCAGCGTGGCATGCCCGCGACCGGGCGCGATGTGCTCGAAGGCGATGGACTCGCCGCCCACCACGCGCGGCCGGCGCTCGGCCAGCCAGCGCGCCGCCTCGACGCCCGGCCCGGGAACGCCGCCCCGCTGCCCGACGAACTCCTCCGCCGACGACCACAGCCGCGACCAGCCGGTGCCGATGAGCACGGCGTCGCCGGCGCGGATCTCCAGGTCGCCGGCGGCCCGCGACAGGTCGTCGGCGGTGATCTCGTAGCCGGCCGGCAGCGTGTCCACGCCGTGCACGGCGGCCACGTCGAGCAGGACGCACCGGCCCACGTACGGCTCGAAGGCGTCGATGCCGAGCGCGCCGAACCCCTCGTGCGACATCACCTCGGACGCGGGCCGCCCGCCGTACAGGAGCCCTTCCTGCGAGACGTGCGCGAGCGCGTCGACGTGCGTGCCGACGTGACCGCCCGTGACGATGATCTCGTTGGCGGCGGAGCCGCCGTCCGGCCTGACCATGTCGCCGTGCCTGCGCTCCAGCGCCATCCGGAACGGGGGGTGGTTCGGTGACTGCGGCATGCCTTTGCGCATCGGCTGCGCGAGATCAAGGACACGCGCCCCTTCCAGCGCCTTCCACAAGGACATCTTGGACGGCTCTCCTTATGTTCCGATCATGAAAACAGCGTCTCGACAGTACACAAGACGGACAAAACCGACTTAATCAGCCCGCAGATCGCATCAACCCATGACAGGCGATGGCCGCGGCGGCCACCACGTTGAGCGAGTCGACGCCCGCCGCCATCGCCGACCGGCTCATCGGGATGCACACCGCCCGGTCGGCCTCGTGCAGCCAGTGGGAGGAGAGCCCGTCGCCCTCGGCGCCGAGCAGCAGCGCGACCCGGTCCGCCAGCTCGACGGTGTCCAGGGGCGTGGCCTCCTGGTCCGGAGTGAGGGCCAGGGTCTGGAAGCCCGCCTCCCTCAGCTGCGCCAGCCCGCCGAACCAGTCGTCCATCCGCGCGTACGGGATCGAGAACACCGCCCCCATCGACACCTTCACCGCCCGCCGGTAGAGCGGATCCGCGCACCGGGGAGACAGCACGACCCCGTCCACCCCCAGGGCGGCGGCGCTGCGGAAGATGGCGCCGATGTTGGCGTGGTCGACCAGGTCCTCCAGCACGAGCAGCCGCCGGGCGCCGCCCTTCAGCAGGGTCTCGACGGCGGGGAGCGGGAGGCGTTCCATCGAGGCGAGGGCGCCGCGGTGCACCTGGAAGCCGACGATGCCCGACATGATCTCTTCGCTCACCACGAAGACCGTCGCGTCGCCCAGGACGTCCTCGAGCGAGGCCAGCCAGCGAGGCGTCGTCAGGACCGAGCGGATCGGGTGGCCGGTGCCGATGGCCCGCCTGATCACCTTCTCCCCCTCGGCCAGGAACAGGCCGCGCGACGCCTCCAGGCTCTTGCGCAGCTCCACGTCCCGAAGCCGGGTGTAGTCGGACAGGCGGGGGTCGTCGGCGTCGGTTACGTACTCAAGCACCTTCCGATACTGCCATGCGCCGCCTGACCTGCCAGACCGCCGCGTAGCAGGCGAGCACCAGGCACAGGCCGATCAACGTTCCGGCGCCCGTCTTGGTGATCACGCTGGGCAGGCCCAGGTGCGGGACGGGCTCGTCCACGAGGGGCCAGAGGAACGCTCCAGCCACCGTGCCGATCGAGCACAGCGTCATGACGACCGCACGCACGCGCGGGGCGATCCGCAGGCGTTCCGGTACGGGGGCCGCGGGCATCCGGGACAGACGGCGCCAGCCCCACCACACCACGACGGCCAGGCCGATCACGGACGAGACGTACTGCAACAGCCGGAAGAGCCTGATCACGCCCATGACCGAGACCGCCAGCCAGCCGCCCCACTCCACCGGGCCGGTGGAGTGGGTGAAGGAGTCCCACAGGACGTGGCTGGCCGCGCCGATCACGCCCCCGACCGCCATGGGGAGCAGCCGCAGCCGGGACGGCGCCAGGAGCGCGGCACGGCCGGCCAGCGAGGACGGGAGCAGCGAGATCAGCGGGTCCCTGAAGACGCCGTGGAAGAGCGGCAGCAGCACCAGCACGGCGGCCAGGTCGATGGTGACGACACCGAGCCAGGAGTGCCAGTTGCCGTAGTCGGGCAGGAACGGCAGGAAGATCGGCAGATCGGGCACCATCGCCCCCAACGCCATCGCCCACGGATCGGCGAACCTGCGTACGCGCTGTGACGAAATCAGCGGCACCATCGCGGCCATATGACTGGGCGTGAACGGCAACCGGCCCTCCCTCGGCGTTCCGGGCAACCTTCGCGACCTGGCGATCAACGCTCATTATGCGGGCAAGCTTGACCATCCTTTGCCCGGACGAAACTACGCTACTGTCTGTAATGGGTACGGTACGTATCGCTGTCGACGGCCGGATAGCCGGGAGTGCGGGGGGTCATGGTGCCTGACCAGCGGATTCATGAGCGTCCGGCCGCGTCAGCCGATTGGCTGCGCGCAGCCCGCGCCGCCCGGTCGCTCTCCGTCGCCACCCTGGTCTGGCTGAGCGTGGAAAGCACGCTCGGCCTGGCCGCCGGCTTCGCGGCCCACTCGCTGGCGTTGATCGGCTGGGGGCTGTCGGCGTTCGTGGAGGCGGCGGCCAGCCTGATCGTGGTGTGGCGGTTCACCGGCGCCCGCACGCTCTCGCCGAACGCGGAGAACACCGCCAGGAAGGCGGTCGCGGTGAGCTTCTGGCTGCTCGCGCCGTACCTCGTCCTGCACGTGGCGCACGACCTGGACGCGGGGCACCGGGCCACGCCGAGCGTGCTGGGGATCGTGGTGACGACGTTCAGCCTGGTCAGCATGCCGGCGCTGGGGATCGCCAAGCGGCGGCTCGGCGCGCGCCTGGCGTCGGAGGCCACGTCCGGCGAGGGCACGCAGAACCTCATCTGCGCGGCCATGGCGGCGGGGGTGCTGGCGAGCCTGTGGCTCAACACGCTGGGGTGGTGGTGGGTCGATCCGGCCGTGGCGGTGGTGCTGGCGGCGGTCGCCGTACGGGAGGGAAGCCGGGCGTGGCGCGGCCATCAGTGCTGCCATTAGCCCCCGATTCGCCGATCATGCATATCTCTCAGAAACCGTCACGCACGCGGCCAACACCACCCACACAGGGTAATCACCGCACCAAAAGGGCTGTTTTCCCGCACTCGCCACACCGAGTATCGTTCCCGGAGTATTGCGGAGCATCTCCCGCTAGGGTCTCCGGAAGGTCTCAAGCACACCTAAGAGGACATCGTGGGGCGACACCGCACAGACGAGCTTGATGGCGGATACAGAGCGCACGAACCACCCCCAGCCCGCAGAAGGTCGAACGGCCGCGGCAGGGTTCTCGTACCGCTGGCCGGCGCCGTCGCGCTGGCCGTGCTCCTCGGTGTCGCCGCGTTCGTGATCTTCAACCGCGACCACGACTGCTCGGGCGGCAAGCTGGCGCTGCGGGTCGTCGCGACGCCCGACATCCAGCCCGCGCTGAACAAGGTCGCCGGCAACTACAACAAGGCCATGCACTCGATCGACAGCAAGTGCGTCGAGGTGACGGTGGCCAAGGAGGCCGCGGCCAGGACCGCGAACGCGGTGGCCGCCGGCAAGGCCAAGGCGGACTTCTGGGTGGCGGACTCCAGCCTCCTCATGGAGAGCCTGCGCAACACCCCGGCCGGCCAGGCCCTGCCGCAGATCGAGGGGTCGATCGCGACCTCGCCCGTGGTGCTGGCGACGGCGAAGTCGTTCGCGTCGAAGCTGAGCGGCGCCCTCCAGCCGAGCTGGGCCGCCATGATCTCGGCCGCGAACGTGGCCAACGTGGACGGACCGGGCAAGAAGGTCCGCGTCCTCGCTCTCGACCCGCAGAAGAACTCCGCCGGGCTGGCCGCGCTGCTGGCCGCCGCCGGCACGGCGAAGGAGGCCGGGCTGGACAAGGCGCTGGTGGGCGCGATGAAGGAGCTGTCGGGCCAGCTCGCCTCCGACCCCACGGCGCTGCTGGCCAGCCTCACCGTGAAGTCCGGCAGCAGGGTGCCCATCGGCGTCACCTCCGAGCAGGCCATCTACGCCCACAACGCGAAGAAGCCGGAAGCGCCGGTGGTCGCGCTCTATCCCAAGGAAGGCACGCTCAACCTCGACTACCCGGTCACGGTCCTGACCAAGGACCCGGCGGTGCTCAAGGCGGCGGCGGACTTCAAGCAGGACCTCGCCACGGAGTCGGCCAAGAAGACCCTGCGTGACGCGGGCTTCCGCAGTACGGACGGCAAGGCGGGCGACGCGCTCGCGACGGACAAGGGCTTCAAGCAGGAGACCCCGACCGCGCTGGAGCCGCCGGACGGCAAGACCGTGGCCAGGATGGTGCAGACCTGGTCCCGGCTGAACCTCGGCAGCCGCCTGCTCACGCTGCTCGACGTCTCGGGCACGATGGCGCTGCCGGTCCCCGGTACGGGCATGACCCGCATGCAGGCCATCAACAAGATCGCCACCGAGGGCCTGGGCCTGTTCCCCGCCGACTCCGAGCTGGGTCTGTGGACGTTCTCCACGCATCTGGACGGACAGGGCAAGGACTGGAAGGAGCTCGTCTCCATCGGACCGGTCAGCGAGTCGGTCAACGGGACGCTGCGCAAGGACATGCTGGGCAAGGCGTTCGCCTCGATCCAGGCCAAGCCCACGGGCGACACCGGGCTGAACGACACGATCAAGGCCGCGTACACGCAGCTGACGAAGACGTACCAGGAAGACAAGATCAACACGCTGCTGGTCCTCACGGACGGCGCCGGCAACGACGACCCGGACGGCGGCGTCAAGAACAGCGAGATCCTGCAGTTCCTGAAGAAGACCTACAACCCGAAGCGGCCCATCAGCATCCTGCTCATCGCCTTCGGCCCGGAGGCCGAGAAGGGCAAGCAGCAGATGGACGCCCTGGCCAAGGCCGCGGGCGGCGAGGCGTACATCGCCAAGAACGTCCTTCAGGTGCGCGACTTCTTCCTCCAGGGCATGGAACGCCGCCTCTGCATGCCGGGCTGCGACGGCTGAGAGGCGGGCAAGGTGCACCCTTATGCCCGATGGGCATAAGGGGCGAACCCGTCACAATGAGGCCGCGTCCTCTCCGCGTGGGGCTTGAGAGCCCGTTCTACCCGCGGGGGAGGAATTCGTGCCTGGATGGCCGTCCGTCGGTCGCGCCGAGGATCATGAGCTGTTCGAGGCTCTGCGGCGCGCGGATACCGGCGCTCCCGCCAAGCTGTACGACTGCTACGGCGAGCGGCTGCACGACTACGCCGCCTCCTTCGCCCAGGACCTGGCCGTCGAGGCCGTGCACGACGCCCTGGTCACCGCGCAGGGGTGCGTGCACCGGCTGAAGGAGCCGGCCAGGATGCGGGCCTGGCTGTACGCGCTGACCAGGTTCCAGGTGCGGGCCAGGATGTCCCGCCGGACCCCCGTGGACGGCGTGCCGCTGCCGGAGCTCGAGGCGCAGGGGGACCCCGAGCTGACCGACCTCGTCCACGAGACGCTGGGCGAGCTGAGCAGGAACGAGCGCGAGGTCCTGGAGCTGTCGCTGCGCCACGGGCTGACCCCGGCGGAGGTCGGCGCGGTGCTCGGGCTGACCTCGCGGCAGGCGACCGGCAGGCTCACCAGGGCCCGCGACCAGCTGGAGAACGCCGCCGCGGCCGTGGTGCTGGCCAGGACGGGCCGGGCGCACTGCCCCGACCTGTCGGCGATGCTGGACGGGTGCGAGGGCCCGCTCACCCCGCTGCTGCGGCGGAGGTTGTCGGGCCACATCGGCGGGTGCGAGGTGTGCACCGAGGGCCGGCACCGGCAGGTCTCGGCGGCCAGGCTCCTGGACCTGGTCCCGGTCGCGTACCCGCCCATCTCGCTGCGCCGCCGGGTGATCGACACGTGCGTCAACCCCGAGCGCGACCAGACTCGCACCTTGATCACCGATCGCGGTGACAGCTTCGACCGGACCGGGTTCCCCGTGGCCGTCGAGAACCGCTCGCGGCGGCGCAGGCCGCGCCGCCTGGCGCCGGTGCTGCTGGCGGGCGCGTGCGTGCTGGCCGCGACGGGGGCCATGGTCGTGATCAACGGCCGCGACGTCTCGACCGGCACGCCTCTGCGGTCGGCGCCCTCCCCCTCCTCCCCCGCCGCCTCGCTCGACCCGAGCGAGGAGAGCCCGTCGCCCGATCCCTCACCGGAAGAGGACGAGCTCACGCCGGCCCTCACCCCCACCCCCACCCCGAGCCGCACTCCCGGCACCCGCGCCACGCCGGTCGAGCGGCCCAGCGCCCGGCACGCCGCCGGGCCGACGCCCACCCGCCGCAGGCCCGCGCCCGGCGCCCGGCTCCGCACCTCCTGCCCGAAGGCGATCGACGGCGCCGCCAAGATCGGCCTCGGCGCCCGCAACGCCACGGTCTCGTGGGTGGCGACCGCCTCGCAGGGGCTGGACGTGTTCCCCGCGAGCGGGTCGATCAAGGCGGGCGGGTCGGTGGCTATCTGGGTCACGATCGTCGACCCGAACGCCGCCGGCCGCGGCCGCGTCGCGTTCACGTCGAACGGCGGGAGCGCGAGCTGCTCGCTGTCCTGGGACGGCGACGGTCCCGAGACGTCCGACCCGACCGACGAGCCGACGAACTCCAGCGAACCGACTCCGTCACCCTCCGTAACCGCGTCGGCCGAGAATACGGAGACGCTGGAGGGGTAAAACGGACGCCAAGCCGGAGTAGATCAACTTTTCTTGCCAACAAACCCGGATAAATCGGACCCTGGCTCGAAGAACCTCGGTCACATAGGGCATTCTGGTGTGCTTGGGGGCCACGTCCGGGCCGGAGTCACTTGACCGTGTGTTGAACATCACACGAGAAATCTCTGCCTGCCGGTAAACCGGGATGCGTCCTCAAGCGTCGGCATTGACGTGTCCTGGCGCAGATTGGTCCCATGAACTGCGATCAATCGTGCTTTAACCAGCAGAAGCAGGAGAGAAAAGGGAGATGCTCAAGCACCGGAGAGCGCTGGCCTGGCTGCTGGCGCTCGCCTGCATAGCGGGAGCGGTCGTCGCGCTGTTCGACATAGAGACACCGCTGCGCCCGTTCTTGATCTCTCTGTTCCTTCTCGTCGTCCCAGGGGCGGCAGTGGTGGGACTGTTGCGTGATCGTGACCCCCTTGCCGCACTATCAGTAGGAGCCGCGGCAAGTCTCGTGCTGAACGTGCTCCTCGCTCAGGCCATGCTGCTTTTCGGCGCGTGGTCGCCCCGGGCGGGCGTCGCGACGGTCGCCGTGCTCGGAGGGTTCATGTACGTGCTTCGCGTGTTGTACCGGGGGAAGAGCATGCAGACCCAACAGGGGGCCAGGTGAACATCCAGGTAGTTCGGCCCAGAGAGCTCGGGGACTCCGAGCGGGCACGATGGCGGGAGCTGCAGAAGGCCGACCCGAGTCTGGACAACCCGTTCCTGTCTGTCGAGTTCGCCGTGGCGATGGACCGCTTGCGCGACTACGTGAGGGTGGCGGTCATCTCCGACGCGAGCGGCATCGTGGGGTTCTTCCCGTACGAGCGGCACAGCTTCGGCATCGGCAAGCCGCTCGGCGGCTTCCTCACCACGTGCCACGGCCTGATCGCCGGCCCGGACCTCAAGCTCGACGCCAAGGCCCTGCTGCGGGCCTGCAAGCTCAGCGTGTTCGACTTCGACCACCTGGTGGCGGGGCAGCCCACTTTCGCCCCGTACGAGCAGGATGTCCGGCCCGCGCCGGTCATGGACTTCACCGCCGGGTACGACGCCTGGATCGAACAGGTGAAGACCAACTCCCCCAAGAACCTCAAGACCGTCCGCTACAAGGAGCGCAAGCTCGGCAGGGAGCAGGGCGAGCTGCGCTTCGAGTGGGCTTCGGCCGACCCCGAGGTGCTCCGCACGCTGCTGAACTGGAAGTCCGACCAGTATCGAAGAACTGGCCGCGTGGACAGGTTCGCCCAGCCGTGGATCGTCGAATTGACGGACATGATGCATGCCGAAAAGTCATCGGACTTCGGGGGCGTCCTGACCATGCTTTATGCCGGGGACGTCCCGGTAGCCGGACATTTCGGCCTCCGCACGGCCACCACGCTTGTAGGGTGGTTCCCCGCCTACGACACCGAGTTCGGTCGCTACTCGCCGGGCATCGTCCATCATCTGCAGATGGCCGAGGCCGCCGCGAACGACGGCCTGCACATGGTGGACATGGGCAAGGGCGGCAAGGAGTACAAAGACTGGCTGAAGAGCGGGGTCCTGTACGTTGCCGAAGGCCGCATCTCGCGACCGTCCGCCGCCGCGGCCGTTCACTGGATGGGCCGAACTCCTTTCAACAAAGCCCGAACAATTGTCATGGACCGACCGTCTCTTTATAGGGCGGCCGACCGTGTCCTCAAGGGCTTCGGTCGGGTGCGCACCTCCATGCAGCAGCAGGAGTCACCCAACGGAGTAGTCAAAGAACCAACGGGAGCACGCTGAGCGCTCCCAAGTCCCGGCAGACACCCTCACAGCACAGGACCCTTCAATGCACCGTTCACCGGCTTCGCCATTCCCGCAGCACCCGGGGGTGGCCGCGACCGGACCGCAGCAGGGCGGGGTCCCGGAAGGATTTCCCTCGCCATGAGTCCCGAGATAGCCAAGCACAACGGCAAACTGCAAGCCTCGCCCTTGCGGTCGATGCCGCCCCCTTCGAGCTTCACGCCCGTCACCCCGCACCTGGCCATTTCGCCGACGGTCAGTGTGGTCGTGCCGGCGATGAACGAAGCCGAGAACCTGCCGCACGTCTTCGCCACCATCCCCCAGTGGGTGGACGAGATCGTGCTCGTCGACGGCAACTCCGTCGACGACACGGTTGCCGTGGCCAAGCGACTGCGGCCGAACGTGAAGATCGTCACGCAGACCGGCAAGGGCAAGGGTGACGCCCTGTCCGCCGGCTTTGCCGCGTGCACGAGCGACATCATCGTCATGATCGACGCCGACGGCTCGACCGACGGACGCGAGATCATCAACTTCGTGGGCGCGCTGGTGACGGGCGCCGACTTCGTCAAGGGCTCGCGCTACGCCTCCGGGGGCGGCAGCGACGACCTGACGCTGAACCGCCGGCTGGGCAACAAGGTCCTCACCGGCATGGTCAACGTCATGTACAACACCAAGTACACCGACCTGTGCTACGGCTACAACGCCTTCTGGGCCCGTCACCTCGACGCGCTCAACCTCGACTGCGACGGCTTCGAGGTGGAGACGCTGATGAACGTGCGCGCGGCCAAGGCCGGGTTGAAGGTGCACGAGGTGCCCAGCCACGAGCGCAACCGCATCCACGGCGAGAGCAACCTGCACGCCGTACGAGATGGCTTCCGCGTGCTCAAGACCATCCTGAGGGAGTGGCGTCGCCAGCCCGCTCCCGCTCAGCCTGAGCCGACCGCCACTCCTGCCGCTGACCGAGGCGTCGCTTAAGAAGGAACGCTGTGAACACGTCTGTTGTCATCTGCGTCTACACCGAAGAGCGGTGGGAGGACATCAGGCAGGCAATCGAGTCGGTCGAGAACCAGACCAGCCCGGCACACGAGCTGATCCTGGTGGTCGACCACAACACCGACCTGCATCTCAAGCTCAAGCGCGCGTATCCGCAGGCCATTGTGGTGGAGAACACGCATGAGAAAGGGCTGTCGGGGGGCAAGAACACCGGAGTGGCCACGGCCAACGGTGAGATTGTCGCGTTCCTCGACGACGACGCGGTCGCCGACGCCGGATGGCTGGAGGCTTTGGAGGAGGGCTTCCAGGAATCCGGTGTGGTGGGCGTCGGGGGTCGCACGGATCCGCTGTGGGCGTCCGAGCGACGCCCGCGGTGGTTCCCGTACGAGTTCGACTGGACGGTCGGCTGCACGTACCGCGGCATGCCCGCGGTACGCGCGCCGATCCGCAACGTCATGGGCGGCAACGCCGCGTTCCTGCGCGACGTCGTGTCCGAGGTGGGCGGCTTCCACAGCGGCATCGGGCGCAGCGTGCAGGGGCGCAAGTCGCGTCCGCTGGGGTGCGAGGAGACGGAGTTCTGCATCCGGCTGAGCCAGCGCAAGCCCGGCTCGGTCATGCTGTTCGAGCCGCGTGCCGTGATCGGGCACAAGGTGTCGAAGCAGCGCGAACGGTTCGCCTACTTCAGATCCAGGTGCTACGCGGAGGGGCTGTCGAAGGCCCTGGTGACGAAGGAGGTCGGCACCCAGGACGGGCTGGCCAGCGAGCGGGCGCACGCGCTCAAGACGCTGCCGCTCGGCGCGCTGCGCGGGGTCGGTGAGGCCGTCCGCGGCGACGTGGGCGGGCTCGGCCGGGCCGCCGCGATCGTGATCGGGCTGGCCTGGACGACCTGGGGTTACGTGGTGGGCTCCGTACGGCTGAAGGCGGCACGATCATGACCCGCATCCCGATCCTGATGTACCACTCGGTCACCGACACGCCCAACGACGAGACCAAGCCGCATTCCGTGCGACCCTCGGACCTGGCCGAGCAGCTCGCGTACCTGTCGGAGAGCGGCTTCACCCCGCTCACCCTGGCCGACCTCGTGGCCTCCCTCAACCAGACCACCGGCCGCTCGATGCCGGACAAGCCGATCGTGGTGACGTTCGACGACGGCTACGCCGACTTCCACGGCCACGCCCTGCCCCTGCTCGAGCGCTACAACTTCCCGGCCACGGTCTTCCTGACCAGCGGCTGGGTGTCCGACGCGGGCAAGGACGCGGCGGGCCGGCCGCTGGACGACATGCTGTCCTGGGGCCAGGCCCGCGAGATCGCCCAGACCGGCATCGAGATCGGCGGCCACAGCCACAGCCACCCGCAGCTCGACCAGCTCCGCATCGAGGACCTGCGGCAGGAGCTGCGCAAGAACAAGGGCCTGCTGGAGGAGAAGATCGGCGCGCCGGTCGCCACCATGGCCTACCCCTACGGCTACTCCAGCGCCCGTGTCCGCCGCGAGGTGCGCAAGGCCGGCTATTTCGCCGCCTGCGCCGTGAGCAACACGATCGCCGCCGACCGGCACGACATGCTCGCCATCCCCCGGCTGACGGTCGGCAAGCACACGACCATCAGCATGTTCAAGCGCGCCGTCGAAGGCAACGCCGTACCCCTCATCTACCTGCGCGAACGCATCCTCACCAAGGGGTACGCGGTCGTGCGCAGGACGAGGTACGGGCTGCAGCGGGTGCGCGGAAATGTCTAGCGTCTGGGGGAAGATCCTCCACGACCTCCGCAACCCGCTGTTCCGCCAGGGCTACGCGCTCATGGCGAACACCGTGGTCACCGGCGTGCTCGGCATGGGCTACTGGCTGCTGGCCGCCCGCCTCTACTCCCCGGAGGAGTTCGGCCGCGGCCAGGCGGTGATCACGGCGATGCGGCTGTTCGCGTCGCTCACGGCGCTGGGGTTCGTGGGCGCGCTGGCCCGCTTCCTGCCGGTCGCCGGGCGCCGCACCCCCGAGCTGGCCCTGCGCGGGTACGGCCTGGCCGCCGCCACGGGCGGGGTCGCGGCGCTCGGCTTCCTGCTGACGCTGCCGATGTGGGGCAAGACGTACTCGGTGCTGAGCGGCTTCTGGCCCGGGCTGTTCTTCCTGGCGTCCGTGCTGGTGTGGGCCGTCTTCACGCTCCAGGACGTGGTGCTGACCGGGCTGCGGCGGGCCACGTTCGTGCCCCTGAACAACCTGGTCTTCGGCATCGTCAAGATGGGGCTGCTGGTCGCGCTGGCCGGTGCGCTGCCGTCGGGCGGGATCTTCGTCTCGTGGGTCATCCCGACCGCCCTCGCGCTGATCCCCGTCAACTGGCTGATCTTCGCCGTCGTGGTGCCCAGACACGTGGAGAAGAGCGACGCCGAGCAGGAGCCTCCTCGGCTGCGCGAAATTGGAAGGTTCCTAGCTGGGGATTTCCCGGGGACGCTGTCCATTCTCGGCATCGTCTACCTGGTGCCCGTGGTGGTCGCCACGCAGGTGGGCGAGGCCACGTTCGGCCGCTTCTCGATGGCGCACACACTCGCGAGCATGATCGAACTGCTGGCCATGAACATGGCGGTCTCGCTGACCGTCGAGGGCTCTTTCGACCGTGCCAAACTGGCCGAGAACTGCCGGCGGGCGCTGCGGCGGGCCTTCATGATCGTCACCCCGATCATCGCGGTGGCGATCCTGGCCGCGCCGCTGATCCTGACCATCTTCGGCTCGGCCTTCGCGGCCGAGGGCACGACGCTGCTGCGGCTGATGTCGCTGGCCGTGCTGCCGCGGGTGCTGATCGAGGTCTACCTGAGCGCGCTGCGGGCGCAGAGCCGGGCCCGTACGCTGGCGACCGTGCAGATCGGGCTGGCCGTGCTCGTGCTGGTGTCCACCGTCGCGCTGTTCCCGTACGCGGGTGTGAACGCGGTGGGGTACGGGCTGCTTTTCAGCGAACTTCTCGTGGCAGTTTTGATCTTCGGGAATCTACGTAAAATTCTCAAGTTCGGCGAAACCCGTACGCCGGTTGTCACCCAGGGGTCGTCCGGGGCCGCATGATGGTCAACGTGAAGCAACGGGACGGCGATGGCGTGGCAAGCTCCTCGGAGGTGCGAGGGGAGGTGCGCGGAGACAAGGAGGAGTCAGACGTGCCCTTCGATCCGGAGGCGACCGGGGTCATCCCGAAGCTGACGTTCGACACCGCTCCCCCGGAGGGCCCGCCTGCGGAGGACCCGCCTGCGGAGGACGCCGAGCCGGATTCGGACACGACGACGATGATCCGGCTGCCGGCCGCCCTGCACATCGGGCACCCGCCCACGGTGGAGGAGGCCGCCGACCCGGACGCGACGGGCACGGTGACCACCCCGGCGCAGACCGCCCCACCCGCTGACACCTCCGCGACCAAGCCTGGACTGCGGTCGCAGCCGGCGAGCGGGCCGCAGCCGACCGGTGACGGGAAGGCGGCCGCGAACGCCAAGGCGGACATCCGGCCTCAGCCGGCGAGCGGGCCGCAGCCTGCCGATGGGGCGCGGGCCGATGGCGATGGCGATGGGCAACGTGGCGCATCGGCGGAGGCGACGAGCACGAAGCCCGACACCGCCGCCGAACCCGGCACCACCACGCCCAGCGGCGCTACCTCCAGCCCCGCCGCGCCCGGCACCTCCAAGGACGCCGCGCCCGGGAAGGCGTCCGCCAAGAGCGCGTCGCCGGCCGAAGCGCCCGCCAAGGGGCCGGACGGCAAGTCCGGCACCGCCGTGCCCGGCACCGCCAAGGACGCCGCGCCCGGGAAGACGCCTGCCAAGGGTGCGGCGCCTGCCAAGCGGCCCGTCACCGAGACCGCGGCCGCCGGGACCGTGCCCGTGCCGATAGTCCGTCCTGCCTCGGCGCCCTCCTCCGGAGGAGGAGCACCGGCCGGAACGACGCCCACCGGAGCGACGCCCGCCGGTGGCTCGGCCCCCAGCGCGTCAGCCGCGAGTGGGTCGGCCACGAGCGGCTCGGCCGCCGGCGCGTCGGCCGGCGGGTCGGCCGCGAGTGGATCGGCCGCGAGTGGGTCGGCTGCCGCGCCTGTGGAGGCGCCGCAAGCCTCGCCCATGCCCGCCGCCGCCCCGCCCACCGCCCCGCCCACCGCGCCCCCGCAGCCCGCGGCCCCCCAGGTCGCGACGAAGCAGGCCCCGCCCCAGCAGGCGACCCCCCAACCGGCCCCTCAGGCGGCCCCCGGCAAGCCGCGCACGCTCGGCGGTCGGATCGGCGCGCTGGTCGCCAGTGCGCCCAAGTGGCTGCCCGTGCTGCTGGTCCTCGAGGGCCTGGTCATGTACATCCTGGCCCTCAAGGTCGCGCCAGGACCCCTGCGCGGCGTGGACCCCAACAAGATCGACGGCCTGGGCCTGATCTCGGCCCTCCCGACGACGGCGTTCATCGCCATCCTCATCATGATCGTGTCGTTCTTCGTCACGGTCGCCCAGAGCACCGACCGCAAGTTCCTCCTGCTGTTCCAGATCGCCGCCATCACCTTCGCCCTGCACGGCGCGGGAGCGCTGGTGGCCACGGCGCCGCGCTTCCCCACGGCGTACATCCACGCCGGTTTCGTGGAGTTCATCAGCAGGACCGGCGAGTCGGCCATCAGCATCGACGCCCGCATGGGCTGGCCGGGCTTCTTCGCGCTGTTCGCCTTCGTGACGAAGGCCGCCGGGATCACCGACCTGACGCCGATCCTGCAGTGGACGCCGCTCGTCTCGAACCTGCTCTACCTGCTCCCGTTCGTGCTGATCCTGCGCCAGGTCGTGGCCACCACGCGCGCGCGGTGGTTCGCGGCGCTGCTGTTCGTGCTGGTGCAGTGGATCGGGCAGGACTACTTCTCGCCGCAGGGCTTCACGTTCGCCTTGTACCTGGCGTTCATCGCGATCCTGCTCAGATGGTTCGGACGGGTCGAACAGCGGACGAAGCCGATCCCGCCCAAGGGCCTGCGCAAGCTGCTCGGCAAGCTGGACGCGATGACCCCGGGCGAGCTGGCCAACACCGGCACGTACCGGGCCGACAAGCTGCTCATGCTGATGATGCTGCTGGCGCTGTTCGTCGCGTCGGTGGCCTCGCACCAGATCACCCCGTTCATGATGCTCGGGGTCGTGACGGCGTTCCTCATCTTCAAGCGGACGTCGCTGACCTGGGGGTTGCCGTTCTTCCTCGGGCTGCTCGTGCTGGCCTGGATCAGCTACATGACGGTGGGCTTCTGGTCCAGCCAGATCGGCGCCATCTTCGGCGGCTTCGGCCGGATCCTGCAGAACATCGGCAACAGCACTGGCGACCGGATCGAGGGCAGCGACCCCGCGCACGCGCTGGTGCTGCAGGCGCGGCTCGGCATTCTCGTGGTGATCCTCAGCCTGGCGGCCACCGGGCTGTTCCGGCGGTTCCGGCGCGGGGTGTTCGACCGGTCGGCGCTGATCCTGCTCTGCGTGCCGGTGCTGGCGCTGGGGCTGCAGAGCTACGGCGGCGAGATCGGGCTGCGGATCTACATGTTCGCGCTGCCCGGGGCCTGTCTGCTGGCCGCGTACGCGTTCTTCCCCAACCTGCCGGCCGACAGCGCGGACGTGCGCGAGGAGACCGTGCCGCTGCGCAAGCGGAACGTGCGCTTCAACCCGCAGCTCACCAAGAAGCTCTCGGTCGTGCTCGCGGCGTGCTTCGCGGTGCTGTTCGCGTTCGCGTTCCTGCTGGCCAGGTACGGCAACGAGAAGTTCGAGCGGGTCACCGTGGGTGAGGTGGCCGCGCTGCACTACGTCTACCAGCACGACAAGCCGAGCGCCAAGGTGCTCTACCTGGTCCCCAAGACGGGGCCGGAGGTCACGCCGACCCTGCCGTGGGGCGAGAAGGACGTCGAGCTGGTCAACTTCGGCGTGCAGGCCCTGGTGCACAAGGACCCGACGCAGGTCGCGGACGCGATCGCGGCGCTCAAGGAGCAACCGCGTAACTCGTACCTGATCGTGAGCCGCGGGCAGGTGAGCTACCTGCAGCTCAACGAGGGCTTCCCGGAGGACTGGGGGACGAAGTTCCGCGCGGCGCTGGACGCCTCGCCGGACCTGAAGCGGGTGTTCTCCAACGAGGACGCGGCCCTCTACACCTGGAAGAAGTTCGTCCGGGGCACCGAGATCCCCGAACCGCAGCCGTACAAGGGACGCGGCGACCCCACCACCCCGTGGACGCCCGTGGGCATCGGCGCGCTGGCCGTGACATGGGTCTCGCTCTTCGCGTACGAGGTCATCCGGCTGAACGGCCCCAACCGGGCACGCAAGGCCAGGAAGCGCCTGCTCTTCCTCGCCGTGCCCGCCTTCGTGGTCGCGCTAGCGGTGATCATCGAGCGATTCATCTATATCGCACAAAATAACTGAATTCACAGGAAACGCTCAGCTTGTACGGGATGATGTTCTCCATATGAGGACACAGGAGACGCTTCCCGCCATGCCGAACGCACGACTCGCGGCTGCGAGGATCGCTTCTGTGGATGCCTTACGAGGCTTCGCACTCCTGGGCATCCTCGTAGTCAACATCGCCTTCCTGGCCTCCGGCTACCGGATGGCCGGGATGGCCGAACCCGCCTTCCAGTCCCCGCTGGACTGGACCGTGCGGTTCACCGTGACGCTGCTCGTGGAGAACAAGTTCTACCTGCTGTTCTCCTTCCTGTTCGGCTACAGCTTCACCCTCCAGGTCGACTCGGCGGCGCGGCAGGGTCGCCCGTTCGGGCCGATGTTCCTGCGCCGCCTGGCCGGGCTGCTGCTGATCGGGCTGGCGCACGCCGTGCTGCTGTTCCCCGGGGACATCCTGACGACGTACGCGGCCGTGGGCCTGGCCCTGCTGATCTTCCGCAAGCTCCGGCCCAAGGCCGCGGTGGTGCTGGCGGTCATGTTGACCGCGATGCTCGCGCTCGGCTTCGTGCTGCTGGCCCTGCTCGCCACGTTCGGCCTGGACATGGGCGGCACGGTGGCGGACTCGGCCGCGGAGGCCACCAAGGCGGACACGGCGCTGGCGGCCTCCGCCCTGCAGATCATCTCCGAGCACCTCAGGAAGCTGTCGCTGATCATCGTCTTCCGGGTGCTGTTCCAGGGCCCGGCGGTGCTGGCGGCGTGCCTGATCGGCCTGGCGGTCGGCAAGCTGGGCGTCATGCGCGACCTGTCGGCCCACACGGGCACGCTGCGCAAGCTGCAGTGGACCGGGTTCACGGTCGGGCTCGCGGGCGCCTTCATCTACACGACGTCGGCCTGGCACGGCACGATGCACAAGTTCTGGGGCGAGGCCGTGGACCTGGTGACGGCCCCGCTGCTGGCGGCGGCGTACGCGGCGACGTTCCTGCGGCTGCTGCCGTACATGCCGCGCATCGCCCGGGCGCTCGCTGCGCCGGGCCGGATGGCGCTGTCCAACTACCTGGCGCAGTCGCTGATCTGCTCGCTGATCTTCACCGGGTACGGGCTGGCGCTCGTGGACCGGGTCAGCCCGCCGCTGGAAGTGCTGATCGCGCTCGGCGTCTTCGTCTGCCAGGTCTTCTACAGCCACTGGTGGCTCAAGAGGCACCGGTACGGGCCCGTGGAATGGCTCCTGCGCTTCCTCACGTACTGGCGCAAACCAGGCCCCAGCCGCCCGCACCAGGCACGCCACGCTGTGGAGAAATGACGGGCTATGCGCCACTGGCCCGTGTTCAACCTCCGCCTCACCACGCCCCGCCTCGAGCTGCGCATGCCCTCTCTGGACGATCTCGACGAGCTGGCCGACCGGGCCGTGGAAGGCGTGCACGATCCGGACGTGATGCCGTTCGGCGTGCCGTGGACGGACGTCCCCGCCGACGAGCTGCCGGCGAACGTCGTCCGGTACCAGCTCGGCCTCATCTCGCGGTGGCAGCCCGAGCGGTGGTGCTGCAACTTCGTCGTCGTCCACGAGGGACGGGTGATCGGCACCCAGGACCTGTCCGGGCACGGCTTCCGGGTCACCCGCGAGGTGCACACGGGCTCGTGGCTGGGCCGCGCCCATCAGGGCAAGGGCCTCGGCACGGAGATGCGCGCCGCCGTCCTCCACCTGGCCTTCAAGGGGCTCGGGGCCCTGACGGCGGTCTCCAGCGCGTACCTGGACAACCCGGCCTCACTGGGCGTCTCCCGCAAGCTCGGCTACCGGCCGGACGGGCTGATGGTGGACGAGGTACGCGGCAAGCGGGCGTTCCAGCAGCGCCTCCGCCTCGGCCGGGACGACTTCACCGACCCCGTCCCCGTGCGGATCGACGGCCTGGAGCCCTGCCTGCCGCTCTTCGGGCTCACCTGATGCGAGGCCGGTCGAAGACGGTGTTGTCGATGACGACGTCCATCCGCCTCAGCGGGTCGGTCTCCTCGAGGTAGATGCGCTCGGCGACCAGGTACCGGTTCCGGTGGATCGATTCCGCCTCCGACCCGGCCCAGTCCTGGTCGCGTTCGGCGCCTCTGCGTACCGACAGCTCGGCGTCCACGTCCATCCAGATCCGGAGATCCCAGTACTTGTCGATCTCCGGCCGGAACGCGAACACCCCGTCCACGACCACCACCGAGTCGGCCGCCAGCGGCGTCGTCGTCCCGGAATGATCGATCTGCGTCAGCGGATCGATGCCGCACAGCGCGCACGACACCGCCTCCACGGACCGGCCGGGCTCCAGCAGCAGCCTCTTGACCGCCTCATAGTCGTAGGCGTTGCGGTAGTAGCCCTCGCCCGACTCGCGGTCGTAGAGGTGCCGGTCCTTCCACGGCTTCTTGAAGTCGTCCAGGGTGGCGCGGAGCGCGGGCCGCCCCGCCTTGACGATCTCCTCGGCCAGCTCGTGCCCGAAGCTCGTCTTGCCCGAGGCGGTGAACCCGTCGATCCCCACCAGCACCCGCCCGCCGCCGCAGGCCAGCACCCGCTCGACGACCCGCGCCACCAGCGCGGAACGCTCCGGTGAGGCCGGGGCCGGGCAGGGCTGCTGCCACGTAGAGACGGAATGCTGCACCCGCGCACCAGAAGCACCAGAGAATCCCACCAGCACACCCTATCCACGGGCATTTCCCCCAACGTACGAAGGTCACCCGGCGGACAGCTGTTCTCACCTACTCAGAGCTTGCACCGGGCCCCGTCGGCCGGGGACTTGAGGTCGATGAGGTAGGCGGCCGCGGCGTCGTTGACGCAGGCGTTGCCGGCCAGGAGGGCGCCGTGCTGCTCGCCCTCGACGGTGAGCAGGCTGCCGCCGAGGGCCTTGGCCAGGTTGATGCCGCCCTCGTGCGGCGTCGCGGGGTCGTCGGTGACGGAGACCGTCAGCGTGTCGGGCAGGTCCTTGATGTCGGTGGCGTAGGGGTAGCCGAGCGTCGGCTTGACGGGCCAGTACTCGCAGCCGTCACGCGCCTCCTTGAACGGACGGCCGGGGTCGGTGAACGGCGCCGCCTTGAACCAGGCCCGGTTCAGTGCGGTCTCCTGCTTCGGCGTGTGGCGCTCCTCGTCCAGGCAGTTGATCGTCATCGTGGCCTCGAGCGAGTCGGGGTAGCCGCCGTCGGCTCTCCGCGCGTGGTAGGTGTCGCGCAGCTTCAGCAGGGTGTCGCCCTTGCCGGCCTTCAGCTCGGCGATGCCCGTGATCGCGACGGGCCAGAGCGCCTTGCTGTACATCGCGGCCGTCACCCCCTCGACCGCCTGCTCGTACGTCAGCCCGCGCCCGTCGGACGTACGGGCCGGTTTGTCGATCAGCGGTCGCACGAGTCTCTGGAAGGCCTGGGTGGCGCGCTTGGGGTTGGTGCCGAGCGGGCAATCCTGCTGGGTGGCGCAGGAGGCGGCCATGCGCTCGAACGAGGCCTGCATCCCGGTGGCCTGCTGGACGCGCCGCTCGTAGGTGCCGGCGTAGGGGTCAAACGCCCCGTCGAGCACCAGCGCGCGGACCTTCTTGGGGAACATCTCCGCGTACACGGCGCCGAGCCGGGTGCCGTAGCTGCTGCCCGCGTAGGTGAGCTTTTCGTCTCCCAGGGCCTGACGCAGCACGTCCATGTCCCGCGCCACGTCGCGGGTGCCCACGTGCGCGAGCACCTGCATGCCACCGGAGCGCTCGGCGCACTGCTCGACGAGCCGGCGGGTCTCCTCCCTGGTCCAGTCGTCGATGCCGGCGGGGATCGAGGAGAGCTTCGCGCCGCGGTCGCGCTCGGCATCGGTGTAGCAGTCGAGCGCCGGCGTCGAGGCGCCGACGCCGCGCGGGTCGAACCCGACCAGGTCGAAGCGCTCGATGATCGGCGACTTCCCCCACACGGCGGCGGTCACGGCCGCGTGCTCCGTGCCGGGGAAGCCGGGACCGCCGGGGTTCAGCACGAGCGACCCGATCGGATCCTTGCCGCGCGCGGGCACGCGGAGCACCGCGATCTCCGCCTGCCTGCCCTTCGGATTCTGGTAGTCGAGCGGCACCTTGAGGCGGGCGCACTCGGCCTTGACGGCCGGCACGCCTGGCGGCAACTGCGGATCGCAGGGCTTGAACGCCAGCTTCTGTCCATAGAAGCGGTCCAGGCCGGTGCCGGCCTCGACAGCCTGGCCACCCGCCTGCCCACCTGCCTGCACGCCGCTCTGGCCGCCGGTCTGGCCGCCGGTCTGGCCCGCGCAGGCACCGAGCAGCAGCGTCAGCGCTGCGGCGCCCAGGACCGCGGCCGGTCTCTTGCGATATGGCATGTGTCTTCTCCCGTTGTCGGAGGTGATGGTCAACTGGGGAGGAGGGCCGAGCAGGCTCACGTCCGATGCGCGGCACCCCCGCTCTGGCCGCGAGTTCGTCACCGGTCAGGACGCGTGGCTCCAGGCTGGTCAGCCACGGACACTCGACCGGCTCGCGACGGAACCGCAGGGCCAGGCGTCGTGCAGCTCCCCTGGTCGTGCTGGTTGCGACACCGAGCTAACAGCGTGCCCTTGGGGCACGGTCAAGGGGTGCCACGCACAGCCCCGACTTCTGGCGTTCCCGCTCCCCGCTTGGGCGCGCGCGATATGTCCAGGGCCCGTTTTTTGACTGTGCCCCTGGGGCATGGTGTGGACTTGTCGTAAGGGCCGCGTGGCGTGGGGCACCCGCACAGCCGCAGACGACGAGGGGGCGGAGAATGGCGTGGAGCACCCGGCAACTTGCCGATCTCACGGGATCGACGGTGAAGGCCATTCGGCATTACCACGAGATCGGGTTGCTGGATGTGCCCGAGCGCGCGGCCAACGGGTACAAGCAGTACCAGGTCTCGCACCTGATCCGGCTGTTGCAGATCAAGCGATTGCGCGATCTTGGGGTGCCGCTGTCCCGGATCGCGGCGCTAGGACGGGCCGACGAGGAGCCGGACGAGGCGATCCGGATGCTGGATGCCGAGCTGGCGGCGACGGTCGAACGGCTCAATCGGGTGCGTGCGGAGCTGGCTGTCATTTTGCGTCATCGCGCACCGATGCATGTGCCGCCCGAATTCGCTCCCCTCTCTCAAGACCTCTCCGACACGAACCAGTCCTTGTTCATGATCTTTTCGACGGTTTTCAGCGAGGAGGGCATGGAGGAGTTCCGTCAGATAGTCGCCGTGCGCGACGACCTCGGTGACGAGTTCGATGCCCTCCCCCCGGACACCGACGATGCCACGGTCGACCGGCTTGCCGAGCGAATTCTGCCGCTGGTCCGCAGGATGCGGGAAGAGCACCCGTGGTCGAACGACCCGGTGGCTGATTCGCCACGAGGAGCGGAGCTGGCCGAAAGCACGATGGCCCACGCGGTGGTGGAGCTCTACAACCCCGCACAGCTACGAGTCCTGCAGCGCCTGAACGTCCTCCTCGAACAGGCAACGGACGCGAACGACGACACACCCCGACACGGCGCTGCCCACGACGCCGAACCGCGCGGCCAGTAGTGCGGCAGGAGAAGACGCAGCCACCGAGAAAGGTCCTTCCAGGGCCCCGGTAGCCGTGCATCCCATCGCCCCCGAAGCCGGTCGCTTCTCCCTCCCCGAAGAGACCGCGCAGGGATCTCGATGTTGCCGAGCGCTTTCCGAATGATGATGTGGAGCCAGAGATGTTCAAGGAATGGCGGAGAAGCCGGGCCGTGCAACGGGTCCAGCTCGGAAACGGACGTTCACTCAGACGTTTCCGCTGGTGGCAGCCACTTTCCCGGGCTTTGTTCTATCTTCCGCTGAAGAACGATGATGGCCGGCAGGTGGTCTACGCCATCGACGTCAACCATGTGCAGCGGTTTATGTCCGACGACGGCAAAGGTAAGGCCCACCTGTACCTCGACGGCAAGCATCACGCCGAGTCCAAACTCCCTGCCGCATTTCCCGTCCAGGGCGGCACGATCGAAGTAGCGGCGTCAGCCTTCGGCCTCAAGCGCTGCCACTACGTCACCGACGAGGGAACCGAGCACCAGCTCATCCCGGACCGGAGCTCCAGCGAAGGGCGCCGCGCGCACCTCGACCTCGCGCACCCCGTACTGAGCCGCTGGATCGGCTTCCTCTCGCTGATCCTGCTCGTCATCCCTCTGCTTCTCCTCATCCCGCAGCTCATCGAAGTGGCCTTTAAGATTCCCCCCGTAACTGAGCGCTTCGGGACTTTCACCTCGCCCATCCGTCTACCGGCCTGGCTCAACTTCACACTCGCGCTCGGTGCCGCCGCGGCGGCCTGGGAGCGCGCACTGCGCCTGCGCTACAACTGGTTGCTGGACTCCATGGCCAAGGGATGACCATCACGCCTCGTCGTCCAGGCGGCGGATGTGGATCGGGGTGTCCCACGTGATCGAAGTGTCCTCCGGGCGCCGGTCGCTCAGGTACGCCCGGCGCAACAGCGCCTCCGTACGGTGATTGCCGTCGAGCACGACCCGGCCCCTGACCGTGATGTACATGTCCTCGCCCGGCTTGAACACCGCTTCGAGCAGCTTGTGATCCGGCAGGCGCGCGTAGTGGTCGGTCTTTCCCCGGCTCAGCGCGCTGCGGTCGAGGTCGGGGCAGATGAGATCCTTCAGCTGGCGCACGGTCGCGTTCGGCGCCGCGGGCGACTTGCCGCGCCGCGCCGCCCCGGCCTCCCGGGGCGCGCGAGCCTCGAGGAGCGGTCGCAGCCGGTCGCGCACCTTCTGGGCGAGCGTACGGCCGAAGAGGCGTTCGAGGGTGCGGCGGAAGGCCGCGACGGCCCGCTGCACGACGACCCGGCGCTCGGCCACCTGCCGGTACGCGGCCACCATCGCCGCGCCGCCCGCGATCGCAGCCGCCGCCACGGCGGCCACCACGTACGCGGCGGAGGCGGTCAGAAAGACCTTCAGGTGCTCGACGACCGTGGCGGCCTGCTCGTGGCCGTCCGCGAGCAGGCGCGACAGGGAGGCGAGCGTGGTGAGGTGCCCGCCCTCGCGGTGGTAATCGGCTGTGTAGGCCCGCATCGCCGCGACGTCGTCGCCGTCACCGGCCGCGGCGGCTGTCGCCGCTCCCGCCGTCATGGTGGGGACGGCCTGCGTGTCGAGCGTGCCGGCGAACGCCCGGTACGCGGCGGCGACCTCGCGCAAGGCATGCTCGTCCTCGTCCGGCCAGGGCACCCCGAGCAGCCGAAGCCCGGCCTCTAGCCCCGGCCCAGCCGTCAGCACCACCGGTGCCGCCCCGCCCAGGCCGTTCCTCGCCTCGCCAAGCCCAACCGCAGCCGCGCTCCCCAGCCCGCATCTCGTCGCCTCGCCGAGCCTGAGTCTGGACGCCTTCCCCAGGCCGCATCCCGTCGCCTCGCCGAGCCCGAGTCTGGACGCCTTCCCCAGGCCGCATCCCGTCGCCTCGCCGAGGCCGAGCGCGGTCGCCCTCCCCGGACCGGGCCCGGAACCCCGCTACAGGTCACGCTCAGGAACCGCCGCGGCGTCGGCATCGACGGCCTCCACCGCCATCGCCCGCATGGCCGCGCCCGTCCCCGCCAGGTTGTCCCCCAGGTGCGCGCACGCCTCCCCCATGAGATCGCGTACGGCGGCCATCGCCGTGCCGACCGCCCCCGAACCCCACGGCTCCAGCCCTTCGGTCCCGGCCCGGAGCGCAGCGGCCGCCCCCGTCAGGATCCCCGCGGTCTCCTCCACCCGGCGTGCCCCATCCCCCAGAGCGTCCGGCTGAATCCGCCACTCGCGCCCCACGTCGGCTCCCCGTCGCTCATCCGTCACCGCCGCCGGAACCGTAGCGCGCGGACACCCGGACGAGGCTCCCCTTCAACGAAGCTGGAAGTGTATAAACAAAGGTCAGAAGCCGTTCACCGGCCCGATCGCGCGACGTTCACGGAACCGTTTTCAGCTCTATGCGGTCGACGAGTTGAGGCATCGGCGCCACCGTGCCACTGGAGCTGAGGCAGGCGGCAGCAGACGTGGGGCAGCCGGGGCGCGAAGGGCAGTTACTGAGGTACGACCGGTTCTACCGGTCGCGGCGCGCTGTTCTCGGCCGGGCCATCGGTAAATGTCGGCGTTCGGCAGCAGATAGCCGCTACCGTGCCTCCATGTTGGATGCGCACGAGCGATTTGTGGCCTCCGGGCCGCTGCGGATTTGGACTGAGCGGGTCGGGGATCCTGGGCTTCCCGCTGTTTTGATGGTCATGGGATCGGCTGCTCAGGGTGTCAGCTGCCCTGATGCACTGGTTGGTCGGCTTGTTGAGCGTGGGGTTCAGGTGATCCGGTTCGATCATCGGGACACCGGTCGGTCCAGCGTTGTCGACTTCGATGCTCACCCGTACACGATCGGAGACATGGCTCGCGACTGCCTGGCCGTGCTGGACGGTTATGGACTGGGCTCCGCTCATGTGGCTGGGACTTCCATGGGCGGCATGATCGCGCAATGGCTGGGGGTGTACGCGCCGGACCGGGTCCGGTCTTTGACCGTGATGTCCAGCTCGCCGATGGGTCATGATCCGGGTCCGGTGTGGGCACGGGCGCTGGCCGGGGAGCCGGCCGACCCGGATGATCTACCGCCGCCGTCGCCGGCGTTTCTCGCGCATAGGGCCGCCGGGCTGCCGCCGGGAGTGGAGTCCGACGTGGCCTTGTTCCGGGTCTTCAACGGGCCGGTCCGGCCGTTCGACGAGCCGGCCGCCCGGGCGATGCTGGAGTTGGCGCTGTCGCGGGCTACCGACCCGGCGGCCGCGGCCAACCATCACCGGGCCGTGTGGATGGACGCCCCTGACCTGCTCGCCCCGCTATCGTCGATCACTGCTCCGACCTCGATCGTGCACGGCGACCAGGATCCGGTCTATCCGCTCGGTCACGGCGAGGCCCTGGCTGCCGCGATTCCGGGCGCGGTACTGCACGTCGTGCCCGGAATGGGCCATGTCATGACTTCGCCCGGCCTGCCCGAGGAGGTCGCCGACCTGATCCGGCTGTGACCCGCCTTGCGGGGCCGCGCCGATGAACGCCCCGCGCACCCATCCAGGCGAGCGCGGTGGACAGAACCCAGAGCACCGCGCACTGGGCGCAGACCATCGTCCACGAGGCACCCTCGGGAAGGTTGTCGAGCAGGGGCAGCCGCACCATCAGCAGGAGCAGCCCGGTGGCCGTCATGGCCAGTGCCCATGACGGGGAGCTCCGGCGGGCGAGGACGACCACGGCGCCCGCCGCCCATACGAGGATCGTCGTGCCGAAGCCCAGCCACAGGTAGGGCCAGTCCATGTTGTACGGTCTCAGGGCGACGATCAGCCAGGTGCCGCACAACACCGCCAGGCCGGCGGCCGCCGGTGACAGGGTGGCCGCCCACGACCGGCGTCGCGGCGTGATATCGCTGTGGAAGCCCATCAGGAGCGCGATCACCGGCGCCGCTGTGAACACCAGGGTCGCGGGTTCCGACAGCGGCCGGTCGCTCAGGGGCCCGGCCAGGATCATCGGGATCAGCGTGTAGACCAGTGGGGCTGCCACCCCGATCACGGCCGTGACCTTCGCCGTCCTGACGTGGCCGCGCATGATCGCCACGAACGCGACGGCCGAGCACAGGTCCGCCGCGGAGACGGCGATCGACACCAGCCGTTCGACGGAGCCCGGCGAGCCCGTCCACGCGACGTCCGTCCCGAACGCCAGCGCGTGACCCCAGTACAGAAACTGGTAGACGCTGCCCACGGCCTGATAGCCCAGTCCGAGCAGTGCCACGAGCCGGACGGCCGCACCCCAGGCGACGAAGCGGGGAGATGCGCCCGGGCCGCCGAGGCGCACCCGTAAGGATAGAGAGAGCACGCTGGCGATCTCGCCCCACCGGGGCCGCGGGTTCGCCTCGTCGGGCGCCTCGCCCGACATCTCCATGAACGCGTCCACCATCTCCTCCTCGCGCTCGGCGCGGTAGGAGGCCGGCAGCAGGCGCAGGACGGAGCGGTAGCGCTGTTCGAGCAGGCTCATGCGGCGCCTCCGGCCGTCCTGGCTCGCAGGCGGGCGGTGGCGGCCTCGGCGGTGGCGGCCATCTTGGCGGCCTCTTCCCTGAGCGCCTTGGCGCCATCATCGGTCAGCCGGTAGTAGCGCCGCAGCCGTCCCTGCTGGGCCTCTTCCCGGTCGAGTTCGACCAGGCCGGCGGCCGAGAGCCGGTCGAGCACGCCGTACAAGGTGCCGATCTTGAGTTGCACCTTCCCCTCGGACAGCCGATCGACCTCCTGGACGATCCCGTAGCCGTGCCGAGGCTCATCCGCCAGCGCGGTCATCGCAAGGAACATGGGCTCCGTGATGTTCACACATCCACGATATCCTGTCTCACAGGATATCGTGGATACTGCGACGCCAGACTGCCGCTCAGGATGAAATGGCCTCACGGATCACCGAATGGGGACGTGGCACCAGACCACGCGTTCCTCTCGCTCGGTGAGGTACGTGCCCCACGTCCCGTCGCAGATCGCGGCGACGGTGGCGATACCCATGCCTCCGGGCCGCCTCATATGCGGGATCCAGTCATTCCAGTCAGCCGGGAGCGGCAGGCACTCCGGCTCCGACATGGGGTTGCCGGGATCGGTGACGACGAGGCGGACGCAAGCCACCGCTTCGTCCAGACCTTCGCCCAGACCTTCGCCCAGACGGAGGCGCACCCAGTCGCGACCAGGACCCTTGAGCGCGTGCCGGACAGCGTTGGTGACCAGCTCGGAGGCGACGAGCTCGGTGTCGTGCAGCGCGGGATGCGCCGACCCCAGCCAGGACCTCACGGCCAGCCTGGCGCGGTGGGGTGCGTACTGATCCTTCCGCAGCGTGGCACACCGCAATCGCCGAGGCACTCTCGCGCCTTGCCGCATGGAAATCACCTCGAAGCACACAAGAGCGGTCGGAAGGTGGAGGGCTACACAGGCCTAAAACTCCGTAGCCACTGCACAGAATGGCGTCAGGCGGTTACGTTGTGTTTCCAAAAGGCGGCTTCACTTCCCGCCAACCACCGGCCACGTGTGTGTGGGCCTTGTAGGGACGTGCGGAGACAGAGGTGAAGGGGCGTGATATGACCGTAAACGGAGAAGAACCTGGCCTACGCGCACGAGCGGAGTATGGCGCGCGGATGCGGAAGTTTCGGACACGTCAAGGGCTGTCACAGGAACGCCTTGCGGCGGCTCCCGGGGTCACCTACAGCGAGAGCCAGATAGGGGCCGTCGAACGCGGTAAGCGCACGCCGAGCGAGGCTTTCACGGAGGAAATCGAGCGCGTTCTCGGACTGAATGGGGAACTGAAGGAACTGCTGCCCGAGATCCACAGCGACTTCGGCCCCAAGTGGTTCAGACCCTGGCCCGGCATCGAGGCCACCGCCCACACCATCCGCACGTCCGAACCATCCTTGATTCCTGGACTCCTCCAGACGGAGAGGTATGCCGAGCAGGTCTTCCTGGGAAAACCCGGGATCACGCTCGATGAGGCGCAAAAGGCCGTCAAGATTCGGCTCAAACGCCAGGAAGTGTTCGATTCGCCGAACCCACCCATGTACTCGACCCTCATCGATGAGGGTGTCCTGTCTCGACCGGTCGGCGGGGCCTCCGTGATGCGCGAGCAACTCGCGCGCCTTCTCACCGCTATGCAACACCCGTGCATCACGGTACGGATCGTCCCACTGTCGGCAGGGATGACCACCGGCCTCCTGGGCGCATTCGAGATCGCCCAGATAGTCGGTTCACCCGATACCGGCTACCTGGAGAGCGCCCTCACGGGAGAGGTGATCACTCACTTCGACGGCGTCCGAGCCCTCAACGTGCGATGGGATGCCTTGAGCAGCATGGCCCATCCAGTGAACGTCAGCGAGCAGGTCATTCGCGAGGTGATGGAGAGGTATGGAGACTGACAACGAACTCGTAACCGCCGCATGGCGGAAGGCCAAGGCGTCCGGCGACAACGGCGGGAGCTGCGTCGAAGTGGCTCCCCTCAGCGGCGGACGCGTCGCCGTGCGAGACAGCAAGGACCGCACCGGCCCCGCCCTGGTATTCACCGCACCAGAGTGGGCCGCCTTCAAAGACGGCATGGCCAAGGGCGAATTCGACTTCTAGCCGGAAGCACCGAGGAGGGGCTCTGATCCCTTCCAAGCCCCTCCTCCTTCCTCCCGCACACCAAGATCCCTACACCGAGGCGCCGGAAGCCTCCACACACGCCCGGAGGGATGTGCGACCACGACGGATGACCGTAACGTCGCAGGTGGGAAGACGTAGAAAGGTCTCTGTCGTGAGAGTTTCCGCAATCAAGGAAGAGGGCGCTTCAAAGAATCGCCCGTCGAGCCCCGAAGAGAAACCCCACCCCGGCGAACCTCAGGCGCCGAATCGGGAAGACGACGGCCGCGCGCGTCAGCCAGGGCGGCGAGGGCCATCGACGGAGCAGCCCGACGGTACCCGGATATCGCGGAATCTGCGGGAAAGCCTGCGGTTCCTCGCCGAGCACGACCCTCGCTAGAGCGCGAACTCGTCGGCAACCACCCCGGGATCAGCGATCCGGATGTCGCCGTCCAGGTCTCCCATGTGCTGCACACAACCGCGATCGAGCTAATTGGCAAGGGGGCTTCATTCATGTCTGCGGCCTGGAGGCGAGGCACGCCCGGGGCTAATCAAGGCTCACTGGGTAACCGCGCAACCGGCGGGACCTCAAGCGAGCGAAGCGAGCGGGGGTTGAGGGGGGATCGAAAAGGGGGCGGAGCGCCCCCTGCGGAAGGCCGTGCTTTAGGTGCCGCCGCGGCCCGACCATTTGATTTCGTGGGGTTTCAGGGTTACCTGGCGGCCGTCGACCGTGGCCGTGACCTCGCGGTCCGAGGTGTTCACCATGACCACCTGGCGTTCCTGGCCGATTGCCTTGATCTTGGGGTCCGAGGTTGTCACGGGCTCGACGCGTACGCCTGACGGGAACCATTTGGTGAAGCCGCTGAGCAGGCCCGCCATCGGCATCTCCCCGCCCACCTTGGGGCTCCAGAGGCAGCCGGCGCAGTCGCCTTCGCTCTTCTGCTGCGGGTTCCAGTAAAGGGCCGTCGTCACGCCGCTCTTCGCGAATTCCATCAGCGCCGTCGCCTGCACCGCCGTGCGCTTCGCCTCCGACCAGCCGGAGTTCTCCGGCTCGACGTACCATTCGGCCCACCACACGGGCAGGTCCTTGCTCTGCTGCCGCAGCCACGTCGTGATGGCGGCGAACTTGGCCTGGGCGGCGAAATCGTCGGGTACGTTGCCCCGGTCGTTCGTCATGGACGCGCCGTCCACCACGACAAAGTCGGCGCCCTTCTTGTGCTCCAGCCAGTACGTGATCGCGTCCAGTGCCCGCTGGTCCACCGTGCCCCACGGGCCGCTCAGCTCTGAGGGGCCGCCCTTGGAGTTGGTCTCGATGGGGATGTACGGGCCGCCGACCTGGATGTCCTTGTTCACCTTCTTCAAGGCCGCGTAGACCTTGTTGTACAGCTCGGTGTACCCCTCGGCGTCCCAGCGGTTCGTGGACGGGTCCCAGAAGCCCTTGAACTCGTTCCACACCATGTAGTGCTTGACCGTCGGGTACTGCTTGGCGACCGTGGCGGCCAGTTTGGCGTAGTCGTCGAAATGCTCGCGCTTGGGCGCGACCGTGTGGTTCTTGCTCCAGTCCGTACGCCCGGCCTGCCCGCCCTTCATCCAGTCCGGCGCGCAGCACAGCGTGATCACCGGCACCGCCCGCGACGACGCCATGAACTTCAGCCGCCGGTCCAGGTCACGGAAGTTGAACTGCCCGGGACTGGGCTCCGGGTTGCCGACGCCCCAGCCCATGATGTGCTGGTTCTGCAGCATGGGGACCCGGCCGAGCACGCCCCTGGCTTCCTCCACAACCTGCGGCGGCTCGTTGTCCGCGCTGTACTGGGTGTGGGTGACGCCCCAGCGCGGCCAGTTGTCGAGCGCGGGCGGCTGCTCCAACTGCGGCGCGGGCTCGCTGGGGAGCGTCGTGGCGACGTCCTCGCCCTTGAACACGCTGCGTGACTGGCTGCGCATCGACGCGTAGACCATGATGCCCGCCACCAGGACGACGGCGAGGACGCCCGCTCCCAGCGCGAGCGGCCACGGCGATCGTCTTCGTGCGTGCCGGCCGTCAGTCGGAATCACCGAATGCTCCTCATGCTGCGGCAAAGGTACAAGGACTCACGAACCTACAAGGGCTCTGGATTCTGCGAGGGCTGCGAACGTTCCAAGAGACTGCAAACGTACAAGAGCCTGACCCTTAATAGGCTAATCGCCCCACTTGCAAGGCACTTGCCGTTTCCGTTCAGGAGACAGGGGGGCGCTGGCCTCCCACGGGGCCCGGAACCCCTGCGTAGCGGTACGGGACCGGCGGCCGGCCGGGCTGCACGACCAGGAGCGTGCCGGGGGTGTCGGCGTAGAAGGCGGACTCGACGGCGGCGGCCACGTCCTCGGCCGTGAGCAGGGGGAACCCGGCGTTGACGAACATCTCCCGCGACTCCGCCACCAGCGGCGTGTCCGTGAATCCAGGGCAGACGGCGCTGATGCGGATGTTCTGGGCGGCCAGCGGCTCGGCGAGCGCCCTGACCAGGCCGACGACGGCGTGCTTGGTCATCGTGTAGATCGGGTCGCCGGCGAAGCCCACGAGCCCGGCCAGCGACGAGGTGGCCACGATGGCGCCTCCGCCCGATCGCTTGAGCAGCGGGAGGCCGGCCTGGACGCCGAAGACGACGCCGTCCACGTTCACCCCGACCACCTGGCGGTAACGCGTCAGGTCGAAGTCCGCCAGGTCCACCCGGCCCGGGATCCCCGCGTTCAGGTGGACCAGGTCGAGCCGTCCGTAGCGCTGCTCGGCCAGCGCCACCGCCTCCAGCGAGGCCTCCTCGCGGCTGACGTCGGCGGCCAGCCACGCGCCGTCCACCTCCTTGGCCAGCCTCTCGGCGCCCTCGCCGTCGAGGTCGACGAGGACGCACTTGACTCCGCCCGCCGACAGCCGCCGCGCCACCGCCGCCCCGATGCCGCTGGCCGCTCCGGTGATGAGTGCAACTGTGCTCATGGCGTGCTCCTTGCGTCGGGGGTGTCCTTCGCGAAGGCCGACCGTCAGGGCTGGTCGAGCATGCGATGCGCACGGGAGATCAGCGTGGGCACCGCGGACCCGATGCGGTCGAATCCCTCCCCAACGGTCTTACCTTGCCGGAACCGGGCGTGGATACCCTCCACGATGACAGCGAGCTTGAAGTTGCCGAAAGCTACATAAAACCCAAGATCCGAAATATCCCGGCCGGAGACCTTGGCATAGTGCGCGGCGAACTCCGCCGCGTTCATGAAACCCGGCGCCACCGTCACGTCCCCCGCCACGGGGATCCGCGCCCGTTCCTCGTCCCCCTGATCGTGCCAGTACGTCAGCGTCAGCCCCAGGTCGGCCAGCGGATCGCCCAGCGTGGACATCTCCCAGTCCACCACGGCCATGATCTCGATCGGCTCCCCGAACCGGATCAACGTGTTGTCCAGCCGGTAGTCACCGTGCACCAGCGTGCTGTCGGAGGCGGCGGGCAACCGCTCCCGCAGCCGCTCCACGAGCCGGTCATACTCGGGCAGGTCTGCCGTCTTCGACCGCTCCCACTGCTGCCCCCACCGTTCGAGCTGCCTGGCCAGATAGCCCTCGGGCCGCCCGAAGTCCCCGAGCCCCACCTCGCGGTAGTCCACCGCGTGAATGGCCGCCAGCACTTCGGCCAGCCGCTCCGACAGCCGCCGCGTCTGCGCCGGCGACGGCGAGCCGAGCTCCTCCCGGGTCCGTACGGCGGCGCCCTCCACGTACCCCATGAGATAGAACGGCGCCCCGACGACGGACTCGTCGGCGCAGAACGCGATCGGCGAGGGCACCGGCACGGGCGTGCCCGACAGGGCCGAGATGACCCGCCATTCGCGCCGCATGTCGTGGGCGGTGGGCAGCACGTGGCCGAGCGGTGGGCGGCGCAGCACCAGGCGGCGGTCGCGGGCCTCGATCAGGTAGGTGAGATTGGACCTGCCGCCCGAGATCAGCGAGACGGACAGCGGCTCGCCCGCATCGGGCACGTTCCGGCCCATCCACGTGATCAGTGCAGGCCAGTCGATGCCAGGTACGGTCATGAACACACATTAGAACGACACTCGGTCCTGAACACCACCTGAGAGTTCGGTAACGTTCGGGACCTGCGGTTACGACTGCTCTGGTAATAACCTTTACCCTGGCTGTACAGGTCCCCCCTCAAGCTTGAAACACAGTGGCATGCCGACGGTAGGAGCCCATGCGCGTCACCCTTGCCCTGCCCCGTGAGCTGGGACAATCCGAAGTGAGCCGCTGGAGAGAGCTGCAGGAGGCGGACCCCGCGCTCGACAGCCCCTTCTTGTCCCCGGAATTCACCATCGCGGTAGGCGAACTCCGAAATGTCGTACGGGTCGCGGTCCTCTACGACGGCCCGGACATCGTCGGTTTCTTCCCCTTTGAACGACATCCCCTGGGCATCGGCAAACCGGTCGCCGCGGGGCTGACGGACGCGCAGGGGATGGTACGTGCCAAAGAGCTCCCCATCGATCCGCGCCGCCTCCTCAAGGAGTGCGGGCTGGCGGTGTACGAGTTCGACCATCTGGTCTCCGGCCAGCCGCTGCTGAACGAGCGGCACGAAAGGCATCCGTCGCCGATCATCGACCTGCGCGGAGGCTACGAGCACTACACCGACATCCTCCGGGAGCACTCCGGCAAGACGTACAAGACCACCCTGGCCAAATCCCGCAAGCTGCAGCGCGAGGCCGGGACGATGCGTCACGACTACGCGACCACCGACCTGACGCCCCTGCACACGCTGCTCGGCTGGAAGACCGACCAATATCGCCGCACCGGGCGCACCGACAGGTTCGCGCACCGGTGGATCGTGGAGCTGGTCGAGCGGCTGCTGGCCACCCAGTCGGACAGCTTCGCCGGGGTGCTCGACATGGTCTCCGTGGACGGGCGGCCGGTGGCCGGGCATTTCGGTCTCCGCACGCGTACGACGCTCGCCGGGTGGTTCCCCGCCTACGACACCCACTTCGCCAAGTACTCCCCCGGCCTCATCCACCACCTGGCGATGGCCGAGCAGGCCGCGGCCAACGGCATCCAGGTGATCGACATGGGCCGGGGCGAGAAGGAGTACAAGGACAAGCTCAAGACGGGCCAGCTCGAAGTGGCCGAGGGGCGGGTGGCCAGGCTCGGGGCGGCCGCCGGGGTCCACTGGATGATGCGGGTGCCGGTGCGCAAGACGCGCGCCACGGTGATGGCCAACCCGTTCCTGCTCAAGACCGCCGACAGGGCGCTGAAGACCTACGGACGGCTCCGTACCGTCCTGCAGGGGTGAGGCTCGTCGAGGAGCGCACCGGCCGTCGCTGCCTGGCGCTCCCCTCCAACCGCCTCGGCCTCTACCTGGCCTTACGCCACTGGTGCGAGCCGGGCCAGCGGCTGCTCATGTCGCCGATCTCGGCCGACGAGATCCTGTTCCTGGTGCTCGCGGCCGGCCTGCGCCCGGTGATCGCGCCGCTGTCCCCGCGCGACGGCAACATCGACGTCTCCCGCGTCGACCTCGCCACGGTGGACGCCGTCCTGACGACCAACCTGTACGGCCTGCCCGACGACGCCCCCTCCTTGTCCGGAGAAATGTCCGGAAAAATCCTGATCGAGGATGTGGCGCACGCCATGGAGACGAGCATCGGCGGCCGGCCGCTGGGGACCTTCGGCCAGGCCGGGGTGTTCAGCCTCTCCAAGCACCCGGGGGCGGGCTCGGGCGGCGTCCTGGTCGTCGAGCACGAGTCCGACCTGCGCGCACTCCAGCGTGCCCGTGACGCCCTGCTGGCCCCCGGCTCCCTGCGGGCCGACCTGACCGGCGTGGCCACCTCGATGGCCCGCCAGGTGGCGCTCAGGCTCGACCTCGTACGCCCCGCGCTCAGGCTCATGCGGGCACTCGGCATGCAGGAGGACCGCGAGGGCTACCGCATCGCCCTGGAGCCCGAGGCCCTGAAGCAGGCGCTCGAGCGGATCCCCGAGCTGCCGCCCTTCGACCCCTGGGTACGCGCCGACCTGCACGACTACCGCGCCCGCCGCGGCCGCGTGGCCCGCTGGTACCAGTCCAGGCGCCTGGCCAAGGTCTCCGCCGACCGCGGACGGCGGCTCGCGGGCGTCGCGGCCCTGGCCGAGCTGCCCACGGTCGCGCCCGCCGTGCGCGACGACGTGCGCCGGCCACTGTTCCGCGTGCCGCTCCTGGTGCGCGACAGGGACGCGGCCATCGCCGAGCTGGAGCGGCGCGGGGTGGCCACGGGCTACCTGTACGACCCGCCGTACGACGACTACGCCCCCGCCTTCACCGAGCCCTCCCCCGACCCCGGCCCCGCGCGCTGGTGGGCGCGGCACGTGCTGCCCGTGGACCCGGTGTACGCCGCCCGCGCCCTGCCCGTCCTGCGCGACCTCGAGGCTCCTACGCAAGGTCCGCCCTGATCAGCCGCAGGAACGCCTTCAGCCCCGTGATCACCTCCTGGTTGTCGTTCAGCCCGTCCACGGTCTCGTCGAACCGGCGGGCCATGAGCGTCATCCGGCGGCCCAGATCGTGGTCGGCCAGCTCCAGACCCTGGCGGGCGGCATTCAGGTCGTCGATGTCCCTTTTGAGGCCCTTCATGACCGTCTCCAGCTCGGACACCCGGTCGCGCAGGGAGATCACGTCCGCGCGCGGGTAGCGCACCTCCTGCCCGAGCGTCCTGACCCGGTCACGCAGGTGCTTCGTGTACGCCGCGATCGGCCGGAAAGCGGTGGCGAGCAGGTAGAACCCGGAGAAGTAGTAGCCGAGCTGGGCTCCCGCGAAGAACGTGACGACCGCGATCACGGCGGCGGAGACGACGTGGCCGGAGATCGCGAGCACGAGCATGCGCCGGGCGATGCGCCGCGCCTCGTCCTCGCGGTGCTGGGCCACCTCGATGCCGGCCTCCCTGGACACCTGGATCTCGTGGAGGACCTGGCGGGCGGCCAGGCACAGGTTCCACGGGACGGTCAGGACGACGACCAGCCAGAGCAGGCTGATCGCGCCGGCGCCCAGGGAGAGGAGCGTGGACGGCGCCACGCCCGCGTAGAGGATCAGCCAGACGGTCAGCAGGGTGACGATCAAGGACGCGAGGAGTAGCCACCATTTCATGGGGTTCAGCATGCTTCGGGGGTGGGGTGGGGGGCGAGAGCTCGGCTACTCAAATCCACCCTGAGCACCCGACGTACTCCGGCGGGGGTCAGTGGGGGTGGGTGGAACGGATGAGGTCGGCGAGGATGCGGCAGCCGCGGCGGACGTCGGCGAGCGAGGCGGAGCCGTAGCCGATCACCACGCCGTGCAACCGCGCCCGCCCGTGGTGGTGGCGGCCGATGGAGTCGAGCAGGACCCCGCGCTCCCTGGCCCGCTCGACCACGTACGGCTCGACCGACGACGGCAGCTCGGCCACCACGTGCAGCCCGGCCGTGTCGCCGCGCAGGCGGCAGACGGGCCCCAGGAGCTCGACGACCGCGGCGCGGCGGCGGGCGTACTCCAGGCGCATCCTGCGCAGGTGCCGGTCGAGGTCGCCGCACTCCAGCAGGTTGATCACGGCCTGCTGGACGGGCCCGCTGGTACGGTCGCCGACGCTGCGCCGCAGGCGGGCGATGGCGGCGACCAGCTCGGGATCGCCGACGAGCCAGCCGACACCCACGTCGGGCGCGAGCGTCTTGGAGAGCGTGCCGAGGAGCACGACCCGCGAGGGGTCCAGGCCGTAGAGGGCGGGCAGCGGGGCGACGTCGTAGCGGAACTCCGCGTCGTAGTCGTCCTCGACGATCGTCGCGCCCGTGCTCCTGGCCCAGGCCAGCAACCGCTCCCTGCGCGGGATCGGGAGCCGCCCGCCCAGGGGGTACTGGTGCGCGGGCGTGGTGTAGAGCACGCGGAGGTCGCCGGGCAGCCCGTCCACGATCACGCCGTCCTCGTCCACCGGGCACGGCACCACCTGGGCGCCCCTGGCCGCGAAGACCGTGCACGCCACGTGGTAGCCCGGGTCCTCGACGCCGGCCCGCGTGCCGTTGCCGAGCAGGGCCAGCGCGCACAGGTCGAGCCCGTTGCCGGTGCCCCGGGTGACCAGGATGTTCTCGGGGCCGACGGCCATGCCTCTGGCCCGTCTCAGGTGGTCGGCGAGCAGCTCCCTGAGGCGCGGCAGGCCGTACGGGGTGGGGTCGGCGCCCGGCGGCAGGTCGGCGGCCTTGCGCCAGGCCCGCTTCCACGCCGCCGGGTCGTAGTCGCGCACCCAGGGCTGGCCCGGTGTGAGGTCGATCCAGTCGGCGGGGGCGGGCGGCGGCGCGGGCACGTACGGCGTCTGCTCGCGCGGCGGCGGGGCCACCTCCATGTCGGCCACGAACGTCCCGGAGCCGTGCCGCCCGTCCAGCCACCCCTCCGCGTACAGCTGCTGGTACGCCTCCGTGATCACGGTCCTGCTCACCGCGAGCTGGGTCGCCAGGGAACGCGTGGACGGCAGCCGCTCGCCGGGCGCCAGCGTGCCGTCCAGCATGGCGCGCCGCAGCCAGTCGGCGAGCTGCGCGGTCAGCGGCGCGTCCGAGTCACGGGAAAGGGAAACGGGCAGGTCAACATGGGTACGCACGGAAGTGGTCTCTGCGAAGGGCTCGATAGTGGCCCTACAGGATAGGTCCACTTCCTGGTTACGGTCGAATCATGCTCTCCACCACTTCCCGTACCGCGCTCGGCCGCTCGAAGGAGCGGGGCAGCACCGACAGGAACGATCTCCACGAGGTGCTCGACACCGGCCTGGTCTGCCACCTGGGCGTGGTCGTGAACGGCCACCCCATGGTCGTCCCCACGGGCTACGGCCGCATCGGCGAGACCCTCTACCTGCACGGCTCCACGGGGGCCACGACGCTGCGCGCCGCCGACGGAGGCGAGGTGTGCGTCACGGTCACGCACGTGGACGGGATCGTGCTGGCCCGCTCCGTCTTCCACCACTCGGTCAACTACCGTTCGGCGGTCATCTACGGCCGCGCCCGGCTCGTGACGGATCCGGAGGAGCGGATGGCGGGGCTGCGGGCCCTGTCGGAGCAGCTCGCGCCGGGACAGTGGGACTACGTCAGGCAGCCCAACCGCAAGGAGCTCGCCGCCACCGCCGTGCTGGCCCTGTCGTTGGAGGAGGCGTCGGTCAAGATCAGGCGCGGGGCGCCCAAGGACGAGGAAGAGGACTACGACCTGCCGGTCTGGGCCGGGGTGCTGCCCCTGGTCACCACGTGGGGCGAACCCGAGCCAGATCCGATGCTCCCAGAAGGTATCGACGCGCCTGTTCACATCCTCCATCGGGAGTAGTTCCATTGAGCAGGCAACACCTGCTCCTGATGGCGATGGGAGACGGCGATGGAGTGGAGCGCTCCCGGATATACGGAAGTCAAGCAACTCGGCGCGGGCGCCAGCGGGCGCGTGGCGATGGCCGTCCACGACGAGACCGGCGTCAAGGTCGCCATCAAGTACCTCTCCGAGGGACTGCTGCGCGATCCCGCCGCGCTGGGCAGGTTCCAGGCCGAGGCGCGGCTGCTGACCACCCTGCGCGACCCGAACATCGCCACGATGTGGGAGTACGTCCAGGACACCGGTGGCGCGGCCATCGTGATGGAGCTGGTCAACGGCGTCTCGTTGCGGGCCCTGCTGCGCGAGAACGGCGCGACCGAGCCCGAGGCGGCGCTGGTGGTGCTGAAGGGGTCGCTGCTCGGGCTGGCCAGGGCGCACGACCTCGGGCTGGTGCACAGGGACTACAAGCCCGAGAACGTGATCGTCAGGGACGACGGGGTCAGCAAGCTCGTCGACTTCGGCATCGCGGTGCGGCAGGGCACGCTCACGCACCCCGAGGGCACGCCGCCGTACATGGCGCCCGAGCTGTGGGAGGGGCTGCCCGCCTCGCCCGCGACCGACGTGTACGCGGCCACCGCCGTCTTCTTCGAGTGCCTGACAGGGCACCGGCCCTACCGCTCCACCGAGCCGAGCGTGCTCGGCTACCAGCACGTGCACGCCCCTGTGCCGTTCCACGACGCGCCGCAGCCGGTGCGCGAGCTGGTCAGGCGCGGGCTGGCCAAGGATCCGGCGCGGCGGCCGGCGAGCGCGCACGCGTTCGTGGCGGAGCTGGAGGCCATGGCCAGGGCCGCGTACGGCGAGGACTGGGAGGAGCGCGGAAAGCGCCGCCTGGCCGCGCTCGTGGCCCTGCTGGCCCTGCTCCTGCCCACGGCGCAGACGCCCGTCCCCGAGGTGACGACCTCGCTGGCCCGGACGGTCTTCCGCGGCCTGCGCTCGAACGCGACACGCATGGCCATGGCCGGAGCCGTGGCCGTGGCGACCGCCGTGGCGGTGGTGGTCGTGCTGGCCAACCGCCAGTCGCCGCCCACGGAGGAACTCGGCGCCGCGGCGGCCGTCCCGCCCTCGCAGTTCACGACGGAGCCGGCGGCCGATCCCCCGACCACGCCGGAGCCGACGCCCGAGACCACACCCGAAACCACACCTGAGGTCACCCCGAAGGCGACGCCCGCGAGCACCCCCAAGGCGGTCGTCCCGATAAAGACGCCCGTACACACCCCCGTGAAGACCCCGGTCAACACACCGACCGCCACGAAACCGGTCAAGACGCCCAAACCCACCAAGAAGGCCACCCCGACCCCCACCCCCACCCCCAAGCGGACGCCGACCCCCACCCCGACTCCGACGCCCACCCCCACTCCCACCCCGGAGCCCGCGACCGAGGTGCTCGGGGTGAACGTGGGCGGCCTCACGGTCGACGAGGACGGCGACGCCACCGCCACGGTCACCGTGCGCACCGACGGCACCGCCGCCGTCATCGCCACCGCGACCTGGTCGGCCCCCGGCGCGGGCGGCCGCACCCAGCGCCTGCGCCTGGCCGGCGCCAGGTCCTACACCCGCACGCTCTCCTGGTCCATCGGCGAGCGCCCGTGCGGCAGCACGGTGACGCTGACCGTCGCCACCTCCCCTGCGGCCCCAGGAGGCGCCAGGACGGCCTCGCTGGCCGTGCCGCCCTGCCCGACGAGGGTGACCGGCCTGCGCGTCTCTCTGGACCTGCCGGACGCGCCGGGCCGCACCGCGGAAGCGGCGGTGCGGGTGACCGCGAGCGGCACCGGGGAGATCCCCGTCGAGGCCCAGTTCGCGGTCAACGGCGATCCGGTCGGCACCCGTTCCGCGACCCTGTCCGGCCGGACCTCCTACGCGCGCTCGTTCGCCCACACCTTCAGGTCCCGCCCGTGCGGCGCGACCCTGTCGGTGCGGGTGCGCGCCGGTGACCGGACCGCCACCGCGCGGGCCTCGGTGCCCTGCCCGCCGCGGGTGGAACGGGTCTCGATCGTCAGGGCCGGTCAAGGCGAGGGCGGGCTCGTCGCGACGATCTCGGTGACCACGTCGAGCACCGAGCCGGTACGCCTCGTCGTGTCGTTCTCGGCCGGCGAGGGCGGGGGCACGGAGTCGGTCACCCTGTCCGGCGACACGTCGTACACCAGGACTTTGAGCCACTCCGTCAAGCTCCCCTGCGGCACGAAGTGGTCCGTGACGGCCTCCACCGACCCGGCGGCCGGCAACGGGAGCGACAGCGCGAGCGGGGCCACTCAGGAGTGCCCAAGGGAGGAGGATCCTCCCAAAGAGGAGGAGCCAAGCAAGACACCTAGCCCCGGCACAGACGACAACATTGGGTGACATTGTTGACTAATAGGGATATCGGTAGCGGGAAAGCGGTTCCCTCTGGTTAAGCTACGGCCGTTTGATGAGGGTGGGGGCCCGGCAGACTCCAGAGGAGACCGTTATGCACGGTGAAGGCCAGTGGGGGGTCCCCGGCTACACCGAGATCCGCGAGCTGGGCTCGGGTGCGTCCGGGCGTGTGGTCCTGGCCAGGCGCGACCTCGACGGCGTCGAGGTCGCGATCAAGTACCTCAGCGACGAACTGAAGAACGACGTGGGGTTCGTCGCGCGCTTCCGGCACGAGGCCCGGCTGCTCGGCACGCTCCAGAGCCAGTACCACGCCCGGCTGATCGACTACGTCGAGTCCGGCCGGGGCGCGGCGATCGTCATGGAGCTGATCAGCGGGGTGTCGCTGCGCGAGATCCTCAGGTCCGAGGGCCCGACCGGCCCTGAGGCGGCGCTGACCGTCCTCAAGGGCTCGCTCCAGGGTCTGGCCTCGGCTCACGCGCTCGGCGTCGTCCACCGCGACTTCAAGCCCGAGAACGTCATGGTCCAGGGCGACGGCACCAGCAAGCTCGTGGACTTCGGCATCGCGGTCAAGGCGGGCGAGGGCGCGAGCGCCGCGGGCACGCCGCCGTACATGGCGCCCGAGCAGTGGGCGGGCGGCCCTTCCGGGCCCCCGACCGACGTGTACGCGGCGACCGTCGTGTTCTTCGAGTGCCTGACCGGCACCAGGCCCTTCCGCGCCCCCAACGTCGCCGCCCTGGCCCGCCAGCACCAGAGCTCGCCCCCTCCGGTGGACGAGGTGCCCGCGCCGCTGCAGAGCCTCGTCGAACGCGGCCTGGCCAAGGAGCCGGCGCAGCGGCCGCCGTCCGCGGAGGCGTTCCTGAGCGAGCTGGAGGCGGTCGCGGCCGAGGGGTACGGGCCCGACTGGGAGGAGCGCGGCCGCCGCCGCCTGGCCGCGCTCGCCGGCCTGCTGGTCCTGCTCTTCCCGACCGCCCTCGACGAGCCCGCCCAGACGCAGACCTCGCTGGCCGAGACCCGGTTCCGCGACCCGTCGCGCGTCCTCGGCAAGCTGCCCGCGAAGATCGCCATCGGCGCGACCGCCGTCGGCGTGCTGGTGGCCGTGGTCGTGGTCATCGCCAACGCCTCGTCGGACACTCCGGTGCTGCGGGCGCAGACCAATACGGTCTCCCCGACCACGGCCGTGCCCGCGACGCCGGAGCCCGAGGAGACCGACGAGGAGCCGACGCCCACTCCCTCGGCCGAGGCGACCACCCCGGAGGCGACGCCGACGCAGAGCGCCGCGCCACCGCCCGTACAGCCGACCGCCACCACGCGCCCCACGCGGCGTCCGACGCGCAAGCCCACGCCCAAGGCCGTCGCCACCCCCGTCAAGACACCTCCCAAGATCAAGAAGCCGACCCCGACCCCGTCTCCGGAGCAGTCCCGGATCACCGGCACGCCCCACGACCCCGAGGGCGACATCCCGCCGACCACGGCCGCGCCCACCCCGACGCCTCCTCCCGCCACCACGGCCCCGCCGACCCGGCCGACCCGGCCCGCCCCGACGCCCAGCTCGCCTCCCGGCGACGGCGGCGAGGGGGGCGAGGGCGGAAGCGGAGGCGAAGGGGAGCCGTCGCCGGAACAGCCTCGGATCGATCGCGGGAGTGACGCGCAGGCCGCGCTGATCGCCTTCGGCCTGATGACGTCCGGCGCGGTTCCGGTCACACTTGCGGTGAGACGCCGTATGGCGGGACGCCACAGAAGGAAGCGCTGAGACGCGCCGGGGGGACGGCGGATGAACAACCCTGGACACGGGATCGCCGGTTTCCGGCTCACTGAACACACCTGGATGACCGAGCTCGGCAACTGGATCGACGCGATCTCACCCGATGGCCGCAGGGCGGGGGCGCTGCTGTTCGACCCGAAGATCATCGCCCTGCCCGGCGTGCGCGACCGGGTGGTGCACGCGGTCATGACCGACCAGCGGCTGGTGCTGGGCGGGCTGACCGGGCTGATCCCGGTGGCCGACGTGGTGGCGGCGGGTGACCAGGTGTGGCTGCTCACCGCGCAGGCGGTCAGCCCCACTCTGTCCGATCTGCTCGCCGCCGGGCCGATCGGCCCGGCGGGTGCGGCGTCCGTACTCGTGGAGACCGCCCAGACGCTGATCGCGCTGCACGCGGCCGGGGTCACGCACGGGTCCGTGCACCCGGGCACCGTGGTGATCACGGCGGAGGGCGCCCCGCTGCTGTCCGAGCGCGGGCTGTCCGACGCCATCCGCGGCCGGGTCGCGCCTCGCGAGCGGGACGCGGCCGGGTGGGCGTCGCTGGCGCGCGGGCTGGCCGCCTCGTTCGGGCAGGGCCGGCAGGAGGCCGAGCTGTTCGAACGCGCCGCGGCCACGGCCGGGACCCTGGGCCTGGCCGCCGCCCGCGACCTGCTTGCCGGCCGGGCCACCGGCCGGGAGGAGCTGGCGCAGGCCGCCCGCGGGAGGTCGGCGTTCGCCCAGGCACGGGCGTACGCGCCGCCGCCCGTCCTGCCGCCCAGGGACGAGGGCGACATCGTCACGCTGCTGCACGTCCCGGGCCGGTCGTCGGGGCCGGTGCAGTTCGGGCCGGGGATCGGCACGCAGGAGCAGCGGCCGGAGACGACGGCCGAGCGGATCTGGCGGGCCGGGCGCGACCAGGCCGCCACCGAGCACCGTCCCGGCGTCAGGCTCGCCAAGGCCTCGCGGGCGCGGCGGCGGCGCACGATCACCTCCGCGGCCCTCTTCGCGGTCATCATGGCGGGGGCGGTCCTGGCCTGGTTCTACGCGGGGAACACGCCGGAGCTGGCGGTCGAGTCGATCGACGTGGTGGCGCCGAAGAAGACCCAGGGCTGCGACAAGGCCGTCCTGATCACCGGGACGGTCGTCACCAACGGAGCGCCTGGCGAGATCACCTACGAGTGGCGCAAGAACCTGGACAAGGAGGTCGTCAAGGGGACGCTGCGCACGAAGGCGGACCAGACGACGTACGAGGTGCCGCTCCGGTGGACGCTCCAGGGCAGGAGCAACGTCAAGGCCACCGCCACGCTGCGGATCCTGACGCCCGGCCCGGTCCGCAGCGACAAGGCCAGCTTCACGTACAAGTGCTGATGCCCTCGCAACAATGCATATCAATGAGGTTCTTACTAATCTGGCGAACATGACCACGCAGACCCCCGCGGGCTGGTACCCGGACCCGTACGGAGAGCCCCAGCTCCGCTGGTGGGACGGCACCCAGTGGACCGACGCCCTCCATGCGCAGCAGCAGCCCGGGCCGGGCGGACCCCCGCAGCAGCCCTCCGGGCCGCAGCCGCAGCCCCCGTCGCAGCCCCAGCCCCAGTCACAGCCGCAGCCGCAGCCGCAACCCCAGCCGCAGCCCCAGTCGAGCCCCGACTGGTCGGCGACGCCCGCGAACCCCACGCTCCAGTTCGGCCAGCCGACGTACGGTCAGGGGACCTACGGCCAGCCCGCGGCGCCCACCCAGTGGGGCGGCCCGCCCCTGCCCGGCGTGAACTACGGCCCGCCGCCCAAGCAGTCCAACCCGCTGCCCTGGGTGTTCGGGGGGCTGGCGGCCCTGGTGGTGGTCGCGCTGATCGTGGTGGCCGGCATCTTCTTCGTCAACCGGAGCACCAGCCCGACGGCGTCGCTGCCGACACCGGCCGACACGTTCGAGCAGGAGGACCCGCCGAGCCAGGAGCCCCCGTCCAACGAGCCGCCCTCCCAGGGAGTCACCGAGCTGCCCCAGCCGGTCGGCGGCCGCATCACCGACCCGCAGGCCGGCCTGTCCTTCCAGGTGCCCGACAGCTGGACGGTGCCCAAGGCCGCCGAGATCAACGGCTCCAACCCGACCCCGACCCAGCAGTTGTGGTCGAGCGGGCTGCAGGCCGTCTCGCAGGCGAAGTACGACGGCGAGGGCGACTGGATCGGCAACATCTACACGGGCCTGCTCAACGAGCTCTATCCCTATTCCGGCGCCTCCGGCATGGGCGACACGGCCAAGGCGGTCTTCGTCGACTTCTCCACCAAGTTCTACCAGGTCGCTCACGAGACCAAGGTGGTGGAGGACAAGGCGATGAAGATCGGCGACAAGGACGCCTGGGTGCTGCAGTTCCAGCTCGACTTCTCCAAGGTCTCGGAGGAGAAGGGCTACAAATGGAAGAAGGAGAACGGCGCGATCGTCCTCATGGACCGTGGCGACGGGCAGCGTCCGGCCATCATGTACGCCTCCATTCCCGACAATCTGGGCACCGACGTGCTGGCCAAGGTTCTCGGCTCGCTCAAGCCCGCCTAATGAGTGGCACTAGGCTGGTGGGGTAACAAGCGGGCGGATTGCTCCGAGCCGCTGGGCGAGGAGATCGAATGAGTGACTTGCTGGTCTGGATCGACTGCGAGATGACCGGGCTCGACCTGGGTCGCGACGCGCTGATCGAGGTGGCGTGCGTCATCACCGACAGCGAGCTCAATCAGCTCGACGAGGGCGTCGACGTGGTCATCAAGCCGCCGCCGGAGTCGCTGGAGCAGATGTCGCAGGTCGTACGCGAGATGCACACCGCCTCGGGGCTCCTGCCCGAGCTGGCGGGCGGTGTGACGCTGGCGGAGGCCGAGTCGGTCGTGCTCGACTACATCCGGCGGCACGTCCCCGAGCCGAAGAAGGCGCCGCTGTGCGGCAACTCGATCGGCACCGACCGCACGTTCATCGCGCGCGACATGCCCGGGGTCGATGGTTATCTGCACTACCGGATGGTCGACGTCTCGTCGATCAAGGAGCTGGTGCGCCGCTGGTTCCCCCGCGTCTACTTCGCGGCACCCGAGAAGCAGGGCGGACACCGGGCTCTGGCGGACATCACGGAGAGCATCAGGGAGCTTCGCTACTACCGCGCGGCAATCTTCGTCGCCCAGCCGGGGCCCGATTCGGCGACCGCGAGATCCCTGGCTGAGCGTGTCAGCGGCTAAAGGAGTGGCGTAAAGACTCCCGAACCCCGCTACACTTTTCCTGTGCCACCACACAGCGGTGGCCATGGTGGGTGTAGCTCAGTTGGCAGAGCGCCAGGTTGTGGTCCTGGATGTCGAGGGTTCAAGTCCCTTCACTCACCCCAACGAGGCACGGCCGGTCCTTCGGGGCCGGCCGTTGTCGTTTTCTCCCAACAACGGCCCCAAATCATGACATTGCGAGTTATGCTCGCTGTCTACCGCTAACGCCGGAAGCACGGGGGCCATCGGCGATCTGACCGTCTGCGCGCCACCCGGAGGCCGGATGAGAGTCGACGACGCAGCGTTCGATAGCGTGTTCACGTCCCTGAGCAAGCGTGAAGCCGAGGTCATGGATCTGATCGCCACCGGTCAGTCCAACGGGCAGATCGCTCAACGGCTGTTCCTCAGCGAGAAGACGGTCAAGAACCACGTCAATCGCATCTACGCCAAGCTAGGGGTGGACTCCCGGGTCACCGCCATCGGCCTGTGGCGGTCCCGCCAGGAGTAGCCCGCTTCGCTCGACCCGTCACGAGCGACCCGCCTCCCCGATCCGGCGGGCCGCCTACAGGCCTGAGCCGCCGGTTCCGTGAGCGCATTCAGGGGCAGACCCCATGGCATGGTTCAGAGACCGCGGGTCGTGGTGGTGGGCGGCGGATTCGCCGGGCTGGCCGCCACCAAGGAGTTGGCCAAGGCCGGAGCGCTGGTGACGCTCATCGACCGCAACCCGTACGCGACTTTCCAACCCCTCCTCTACCAGGTGGCCACCGCCAGCATGGGCAGCGCGGACGTGTCGTACCCGATCCGCACGTTCGCCGCCAGGTGGCCCAACGTGCGGGCGCGGCGGGCCGCGCTGAGCAAGATCCTGCCGGGCGAGCGGCGGGTGGAACTCGACGACGGCAGCGGGATCGAGTACGACTACCTCGTGCTGGGCACCGGCGTCACCACCAACTGGCTCGGCATCGAGGGCGCGCAGGAGAACGCGCTGCCCATCTACTCGCTCGGCGACGCGGCGGTGCTGCGCCGCCGGTTCCAGGACTACCTGGAGGACACCGCGGCGGGCCGGCGCGAGAGCGTGCACGTCGTGGTGGTCGGCGCGGGCGCGACCGGGGTCGAGATGGCGGGCACGCTGGCCGAGCTGCGGCGGCGCACGCTGCCGCTGACGCATCCCGAGATCAAGCCGGAGCAGACCAGCGTGACGCTGGTGGAGCGGTTCGACTACGTGCTGGCGCCGTACAAGCCGCGGCTGCGCGACAGGGCGGCGGCCGCGCTGCGCAAGCGAGGGGTGAACCTGCGGCTGGGCGCCACGGTGGCGTCCGTCGAGCCGGACGCCGTGGTGCTGTCCGACGGCACGCGACTGCCGTCCGACGTCACCGTGTGGGCGCTCGGCGTCACCGCGCCCAAGCAGGCGGGCGACTGGGGCCTGCCGCAGGGCAAGGGCGGGCGGATCACGGTCACGCAGGCGCTGAACGTACCGGACCATCCCGAGATCTTCGTGGCGGGCGACCTGGCGGGGCCGCCCAATCCGCTCCCCCAGCTCGCCCAGCCGGCGATCCAGATGGGCGAGCACGTGGGGCGGCAGATCGTCGCGGTGCACCGGGGGCGGTCACCGGCGGCGTTCAAGTATCACGATCCGGGCATCATGGCCACCGTCGGCAAGGCGGAGGCCGTGTTGCAGCTGTCCAACGGGCTGATCATGTACGGGCTGCCCGCCTGGCTGGCGTGGATCTTCATCCACGTGGCGTACCTGCTGGGCGGGCGCAACCGCATGACCGTTCTGCTGAACTTCTTCTGGCGCTACTTCGGGCCGCGCCGCGCGGCCACCAGCGTCACGCAGTAAGAGCCGCCGACAGGGCCCGGAGGCCGTGGTCGACGTCGGCCTCCGGGATGTTCAGCGCGGGCCTCAGGCGGATCGAACGGGGCCCGCAGGACAGCACCAGCACCCCGTGCTCCTCCCTGAGGCGGGTCACCAGGGCGTCGCGCTCGGCCTGGTCGGGCAGGTCGAACGCGCACATCAGGCCCCGGCCGCGGACGTTCGAGATCGACTCGGGGCGCTCGGCCTCCAGCTTGGTGAGGCTTTCGAGCAGCACGTTGCCGAGGGCGCCGGCGCGGGCGATCAGGCCGTCGCGTTCGACGATCTCCAGGATGCCCCGGCTGCGCACCATGTCCACCAGGCCGCCGCCCCAGGTCGAGTTGATCCGCCCGCTCTGCCGGAACACGTTGTCCGGCACCAGGTCCACCCGGCGGCCCGCCATGATCCCGCCCACCTGCACCTTCTTCGCGAAGGCCACCACGTCCGGAGCGAGACCCAGCTGCTGGTACGCCCACGGCGTCCCGGTCGTCCCGCCGCCCGTCTGAACCTCGTCGAGGATGAACAGGGCGTCGTACTCATGGCACATATGCTGCATGGCCTGCAGGAACTCGGGCCGCATGTGGTTGTCGCCGCCCTCGCCCTGGATGGGCTCGGCGATGAAGCAGGCGATGTCATGCGGATTCCGCTCGAACGCCTCACGGGCCTGGGCCAGCGCGCGCTCCTCGGCGGCCTCCACGTCTCCGAAGTGGATGGCGGGCACGTCGATCCGCGGCCAGTCGAACTTGGGGAAGCGGTCGGTCTTGCCCGGCTCGGTGTTGGTGAGGCTCAGGGTGTAGCCGCTGCGGCCGTGGAAGGCCTTGGCCAGGTGCAGGACCTTGGTGCCCAGGTCACGCGAGCGTCCGGCGGCCTCGTTGCGGCGGCTCTTCCAGTCGAAGGCGGTCTTGAGCGCGTTCTCGACGGCCAGGGCGCCGCCCTCGACGAAGAACAGGTGCGGCAGGTCGGGGTCGCCCAGCACGCGGACGAAGGTGTCGACGAAGTCCGCCAGATGCTCGGTGTAGATGTCGGGGTTCGCCGGTTTGTTCCGGGCAACCTGGCCGAGCAGGAGGGCGAAGTCGGGGTCGAAGGGCGGGTTCACCCCGAGCGGGGCCGAGGCGAAGAACGTGTAGAAGTCGAGGTAGCGGCGGCCGTTTCGGGCGTCGACGAGCCAGGAGCCGCGGCTGAGCTCGAGATCGAGCACGAGCCGGTATCCGTCGACGAGCAGGTGGCGGGCGAGGCGGGCGTGTACGTCCATAGCGACTCCACGTGCGTCGGTCTGACCGGATGTTCCTCTTGAGGAACACGGACATCTACGCAAAATTTACGGCATACCTACCCTGCGAGTGAAGTTCTTCACGCGGAACGACAGGGCGATCATGGCGATGCCGTGCAGGATCGCGAAGATGCCGACCAGCCAGACGAGGCTGAGCAGTCCCGCAGCCGGCCAGATGAGCAGCAGGATGCCGAAGATCAGCGACAGGATGCCGCCGACGATGAGCATCCATTCGTTGTCGATGGACTTGCGGAGTTTGATGCCGGCGATGATCTCCGAAACGCCCGCGAAGACGGCCCAGAAGGCCACGACGTAGAGCAGAGCCAGTGACGTGATGCCCGGCCAGATAAATGTCGCGATACCGGCCAATATCCCGATAATTCCCGAGATGATTAGCCAAGCTCGCGACTCGGCCCCGTGCCGGAACCCGGCGAACAGCTCAGCCACACCGCCGACCAGCGCGTACGCACCGAAGAAGATCACGAGCACGAGCAGCGTGATCGCCGGCCAGATCAGCGCCAGGATGCCGAAGATCAGCGAGGCGAGGCCGCGTATGAGTAGAAGCCACCACGACCGTGTGATATCTCCCATACTGATCTGATTTCCAGGTAATGCCCGAAATCAGACCAGTGTGGGGTCAAATGTCGGTGACCCGCACTCCAACGGTGCCGGTGCTCCCCCTGCGGAGCCTGCTGCCGAGCAGCGTGATCCGCCCCATGAGGCCGTACTTGCGCCGCAGCAGCCCGCGCACCCGCTCGGTCTCCGCCGCGTCCAGCACCACGGCCCGGCCCTTGACCGGCTCGGTCTTCACCTTGCCCCGGACGTCGCACCCGGCCACGCTGACCTCGGGGTTGTTCCGGATCCGCTTGATCTTGCCGGAGTCGGCGACGGTCCAGAAGACCACCGCGTCACCGTCCTGCACGGCCCACACCGGGGTCGCGACGGGGGTGCCGTCCCTCCGGTACGTGGTCACCGAGATGTACTGCTCTGCCCCAAGGTTCATCACACGTGCGAATAAACCACAATCGACACCGCGATGTACTGGACCAGGTACGCCGCCAGGGTGAAGGCGTGGAACACCTCGTGGAAGCCGAACCAGCGGGGCGACGGGTCCGGGCGGCGCAGGCCGTACACGACGGCCCCGGCCGAGTAGAAGACGCCCCCGACGGCCACCAGCGCGACGGCGGCCACGCCCGCGCCCGCCAGCAACTGCGGCATCACGAAGATCGCGGTCCAGCCCAGCGCCAGGTAGAGGACGGTGTAGAGCCAGCGCGGCGCACCCATCCAGAACACCCGGAACAGCACCCCGGCCAGCGCGCCGCCCCAGATCACGGAGAGCACCGCGATCCTCGCCACCCCGTCCAGCGCGAGCAGGGCGAAAGGCGTGTACGTGCCGGCAATGATCAAATAGATGTTGGCATGGTCGAACCGGCGCAGGAACTCCGCCAGCCGCGGCCCCATCGTGCCCCGGTGATAGGTCGCCGAGATCCCGAACAACAGACCGGACGTGATGGCGTAGACGGCGGAGGCCACCCGCGCCTGCAAGGTCGGGCCGAGCGCCACGAGCACGAACCCCGCGACCAGCGTCACGGGCAGCGCCCCGGTGTGCAACCAGCCTCGCAGCCTGGGCTTGACGGTGATGGTCGTCATGAAACCTACGGTACCGTAGGTTAGGGTCGCCTTCTCACCGACCCCAAGGTGCTCGCGGTCAGGGGCTGGGGGCCTTTGAGGGAAAGGCGGAGGCGTCCGTCGGGGGTGGCCTTTCGCAGCTCAGAGGCCGTTGAAGAAACGCGCGGCGATGGGGACGGCGGCCTGCCGGCCCGAGCCGCCGTGCCGTACGAAGACGCAGAAGGCCAGGTCGTCCCGGTAGCCGATGAACCACGCGTGCGAGAGTTCCTCGTCCGGCACCTCGGCCGTCCCCGTCTTGCCCGCCACGCCCGCCGGCAGCCCCATGTCGCTCGCCGTGCCGTGATCGACCACGGCGGCCATCATGTCCCTGAGCGAGGCCACGATCCCCTCGTCCATCCGCACGTCCTTGTGCGGGATGCCGTCGATCCGGCGCACCTCCGCGTCCGACAGCAGCCGGGGCGAGCGCCAGGTGCCGCTCTGCACGGCGGCGGCGAGCGCGGCCATGCACAGCGGCGTCGCGACCACCTGGCCCTGGCCGATCGCGTCGAGGCCGAACATGTCGGGATCGTCGGTTTCCTGCATGGCCCCGCAGGTGCCGCCGATGCCGGTCGCGATCTGCCGGCTGAACCCCCACTCGTCCGCCGTCTCACGCAGTTGGTCCGCGGTGAGCCTGGTGGTGGCCTGCTCGACGAACGTCGTGTTGCACGAGTACGCGTACGCGTCGGTGAAGCTGATGAGCCCGCGGTCCACCTCGCCGTCGTTCTTGAAGGGCGCGTGGAACGGGATGGTGTACGTGCCGGGGCACCGGACCTCCGCCGCCGGGTCGAGCCCGCTCCCGAGCAGCGCCGCCGCCGTGATCGTCTTGAAGACGGACCCCGGAGGGAAGACGTCCCGGACCGCGCTGTAGTTGTTCTTGAGCCGGTCGGCCAGCGCCAGGATCTCGCCGGTGCTCGGCCGGATGACGACCATCGCGGAGTCGTCGACCCCGTCCAGCGCCCTGGCGGCCGCCGCCTGCACGGGCCGCGACAGCGTGGTGCGCTCGACGTCCGCCTTGGGCAGGCGGGTCAGCAGCTGCTTGGCGGGCTGCCCCGGCGCCTTCGACACCAGCTCCCAGCCGCGGGACGACGACCCGAACTCGGGTTTGAGCTGATTGAGATAGGCGTCCGCGTAGCTGTCGTTCGGGATCCGCTCGCCCTCGCTGGTGACCAGCTCGGTCACCGACGCGTCGACCTCGTCCAGCTCCAGCGTGCCGCCGTCCTTGAGCAGGGGGTGCAGCGTCTCCGGGGCCCACAGCACCTTCCAGGCCCGGTCCCGCACGCCGAGCCGCAACGTGCTGTCGAACGGCCACGCCCCGAGGTCGGCGAGCTGCCGCACCCCGGCGAACGGCACCTCGGCGGCCCCCTCCCCCGTGCTCTTCAACCGCCCCGGGGTCAGCCGGATGGACTCGATGTGGAGCTCCTCCGTCAGCCGGTGATGCCGGACGGCGAAGTCGGCCGGCGGCTGGTACACCAGGCGCGCCATGCGCGACACGTCACCCTTGCGCCAGGCGTCGAAGTAGTCCGCGGCGGTCTGGGAAGCGCTCCCCTTGACCCGGTTCGACGCCGCGACTGCGAACGCACCCGCCCCAACTACCGCGACAAGTGCGATAACGAGCACAATCAGCCTTCGTCGTCGCATACGGTTTCTCCCAGGAGGGGATCAGCGTGGCACGAGGACAACGGGAACCGATGCCCGGCGTGTATCCGGTGACGTTCGGCGAGGTCGAGCTTCTCCGCGACCTGGACAGGCAGGACGGCTGGGTGCTGTCCAAAGATGGTGTACCTCAGTCGTACGTTGATCTTCAAGACCCGACATTTCTGGAATTTGAGTATGTACGACTCATGGCGGATGTGATCGACCTTTTGTCGGAAGGACCGCTGAGCTGCGTACACGTGGGTGGCGGCGCCTGCACCATCCCCCGCTACGTCGCCGCCACCCGGCCCGGCTCCCGCCACATCGTCATCGAGCCGGACGGCCTCCTCGTCAATCTGGTACGCGAGCAGCTGGACCTGCGTTCGGTGCCCCGCCTGAAGGTCATCGTGGCCGGGGGCCGCGAGGGCACCGCCAAGGTGTGGGACGACTCGGCGGACCTGGTGGTGCTGGACGCCTTCACGGGGGCGACGATGCCCGTGGACCTGGCCACGACCGAGTACATGGGGGACATCGCCAGGATCCTCCGCCCGGACGGGACCCTCCTGATCAACCTGGCCGACGGCAAGGGCCTGGCCTTCGCCAGGCGCCTGCTCGCCACGGTGACCGGCACGTTCGGCCACGTGGCCCTGCTGGCGGAGCCGGGCATCATGCGGGGCCGCCGCTTCGGCAACCTGATCGTGGCCGCGTCCCGTACGGGCCTGCCGCTGGACCTCCTGACGCGGCGCGCGGCGGGCGGGCTGACGCAGGCGAGATGCGTGCACGGCGAGGCGCTGACGAACTTCATCGCCGGCGCCGCCCCCATCAAGGACGGCGACCCGGTCCTCGCCCCCGTCCCCCCGCCCGCCGTCTTCGGCTGACCGGCCGATCCTCCCGAGCCGAGGCCTCTTCCCCGTGCGCCCAAAAAGTGATATCACTTTGATAGCAGACAAAGTCAGCTAGAAAAGGGGACGGGCGATGACAGACACATCGTTCGAAGGGACCGTCGTGGACATGCCGGCGCCGCACACCAGCGAGCACCCCGTCCGGGCGGCCAACGGATTCGTGCTGCTGGGGGTCGCGGTGGTGCTGATCCTGGGCGGGGCGGCGTTACTCGCGCTGGGGATCATCATGCTCGCCGGCGGGGCCGGGCAGTCCGGCGCGTGGCTGGTGGTGGCGGCCCCCCTCGTGGTCCTGGTGGGCGCGACGCTGTGCTGCGGGCTCACCGCGGTGGCGCCCGGCGAGGCGCGGGTCGTCCAGCTGCTGGGCCGGTACGTCGGCACCCTGCGGACGCCGGGCTTCCAGTGGGTCAACCCGTTCACCCTGCGGCGGCGGGTGTCCACGAGGATCCGCAACCACGAGACCGAGGTGACGAAGGTCAACGACGCGGACGGCAACCCGATCCAGATCGCGACCGTGGTGGTCTGGCAGGTGCAGGACACGGCGCAGGCGGTGTTCGAGGTGGATGACTTCGTGGAGTTCGTCGCGATCCAGGCGGAGACGGCGGTGCGGCACATCGCGGGCAGCTATCCGTACGACGCGCACGGCGAGCCGCGGCTGTCGCTGCGGGACAACGCCGACGAGATCAACGAGCGGCTGTCCGCGGAGATCGGCGCCAGGGTGGCCTCGGCCGGGGTGAAGGTCATCGAGTCGCGCATCATCCACCTGGCGTACGCGCCGGAGATCGCCCACGCGATGCTCCGCCGCCAGCAGGCCGGGGCGGTGGTGGCGGCCAGGCAGCGGATCGTCGAGGGGGCGGTCGGCATGGTCGAGATGGCCCTGGCCAGGCTCGCCGAGCACGACGTGGTGGAGCTCGACGAGGAGCGCAAGGCGGCCATGGTCAGCAACCTGCTCGTGGTGCTGGTCGGCGACCGTGACACCCAGCCGGTGGTCAACACCGGCACGCTCTACCAGTAATCGCCGTGGAGCGGAAGAAGATCCTGCTGCGGCTCGACCCGGTGGTCCACGACGCGCTGGCGAAGTGGGCCGCCGACGACCTGCGCAGCACGAACTCGCAGATCGAGTTCCTGCTGCGCAAGGCCCTCTCGGAGGCCGGTCGCCTGCCCGACAGCGTGGGGCGCATGCGCCCCCGCGGGCGCCCGCGCAAGGCCCCGGAGACCGAAGAAGCCCTGGAAGGAGGGGAGACGGCGGATGGAACCGCGGACGACGACACAGCAGGGTGAGTCCCCGCCGAGGTCGGTTTTCCTGCTGGCCTTCGACCTCCGCAAGGAACGGCCGACCAACCGCCGCCGGCTGGGCTGCCTCCTGCGCGCGGCGGCGCTCGCCGAGCTCATGACGAGCGGCAGCCTGGCGGACGAGTCGGGCAAGGCGCGGGCGGTCACCGCCCCCGCCGCCCCCGGCCGGCTGCAGGCGGCCGTCTGGGAGCAGATCGCCGGCTCTCCGCCCCGGTCGTGGGGGAGCTGGATCCGCAAGGACCACGCGCAGGCGTACCGGCTGGTCCGCGACGAGCTGGAGGCCGCCCGGCTGGTCCGGGTGGAGCGCCACCGGGTTCTGCTGTTCCCGGTCGAACGGGTCACGCCACGCAGGCCACACCTCTCCCGCAGGCTCGTCGAGCGCGTCGCCCGCGCGGTCCACGGCGGCCGGCCCGTCAGCCGGCTGAGCCCGGAGGTCCGGGTCCTGGCCGCGCTGGCCGCGGCAGCCCAGCTCAAGACGGTCCTGCCCGGCCGGGAGTGGCGCCGCCACCAGCACAGGGTGGAGCAGCTGTCTGCGCCCATCGAGCCGATCACCACGGCGCTGCGGAAGAACCTGCAGGCCGCCGAGAGCGCCGACTGAGTGGCGATTTGTGGAAGTACGTAATAAAGTATCGCTTCATTATGAAGCTAGAACACGATGACACCGGATTGCTCTACGACCCCAACGCCAGAGCCGCCATGAGCCGGCTCGCCGGCGACGACACCCTCACCTTCGAAGCCGCCGCCGCCGTCCGCACCGCCTTCCAGGCCATCGAGCGCATGCGCGCCCACGGCAGCGAGGGCCGCGGGCTCAGCTCCGGGGCGATGGACCTGCTGCTGCGGCTGAGTGACGCGGACGACGACGGCGTCAGCATCGGCGAGCTGGCCCAGTCGGCGGGCGTGAGTTCGAGGAACGCCACCGGCCTCGTCGACACCCTTGAGAAGGACGGGCTCGTGCAGCGGGTCCAGGACCGGCGCGACCGGCGGTCGGTGCTGGCCCGGATCACCCCCGAGGGGCGGGCCTGGATCGAGGCGTTCAGGAGGCCGTCGCAGCTCGCCATGGCGGCGATCTTCCGCGGGTTCTCCCCCGAGGAGCTGACGTCGCTGCGCCACCTGTGCCTGCGGCTGGCCGGCAACCAGCAGCGGCTGGCCGAGCACCTGGCCGCCCAGGAGGCCCGATGAGCGCGCGCGAGGTCGTCAGGGCCTATCACGACGCCCGCTTCCGGGGCGCGGTCGAGGAGGCGGCGGCGCTGGTCGGCGAGCCGTTCTCGTTCAGGAGCCCGTTCATCTCCTCCGCCGACCCGGCCGGGCACCTGGCCGGGCTGGAAGGCTTCCTGCGGGTGGTGACGGAGGTGGAGATGATCAGCGAGCTGTACGGGGAGTCGGAGGCGACGCTGGTCTACGACGTGCACACGGCGACACCGGCCGGGATCCAGCGCACGGCCGAGCACTTCCGCCTCCGCGGCGGGAAGATCAGCACGATCATGCTGATCTTCGACGCGGCGCCGTGGCAGCCGATGGCGGCCGCGATCAGGTGACGGGGGCGGCGGCCGCCGTCTGCCGCCAGATCCTGCCATCCCTGACGACCAGGGTGCCGTACGTGGTGACGCGGTTCCCGGCGATCGTCATCAGGGCGTTGTAGAAGATCACGTCGTCGGTCGTCCGCACCGAGACGATCTCGTCCACCTTGGGCTCCGCCGAGAGGTACGCGGCGAACAGGTCCCTGATCTCGGCGGGGCCCCGGGCGACGCGGTCGAAGCGGACGACCGTGGCGTCGTCGTGATACTGGCCCAGCAGCGCCTCCAGGTCGCGGTCGGCGATGGCGGCCAGCTGGCGGTCGAACAGGTCCTTGGCGGTCATGCGACACCTTCCGGCTGCGGGCGGAACAGGTCGTACGCGACCTGCGCCGCCGCGTACAGGATGATCAGGGGCAGCGCGGCGGCCACGGGAAGCGCCGAGGTGGCGAGCGTGAGCGCCGCCGCGCCGAGGCGGATGGCGCCCGCCCGCCGGTCGGACGAGCACAGGTGTTGCAGGCCGAGCACGGCGAGCACCACGGCGGCGGGCAGCCCGAAGGACCAGCTCGACGAGGACGGGTCCATGATCGCGTGTTCGATCCCGATCCCGAACGCCACCAGTCCCAGCGAAAGCGGCAGATGCGAGTAGACCCACACCTGTCCGGCCAGCCGGGTACGCAGCACGACGGACTCGTCGGTGTGGCCGAAGTACAGCCACCAGAAGCCCATCGCGATCGCCACCCCGGCCAGGGCGATCATCAGCGTGCCCGGCGTCACGTCGTGGCCCTTCAGCCCGAGGACGACCGCCGCCACGACCTCGCCCAGGACGATCACCACGAACAGGCCGAAGCGCTCCGGCAGGTGCTCGGACTGCGGCGGCAGCTTGCCCTGGGCCCGCCGGGTCAGCAGGGGCGTGACGAGGTCGATCGCGAGGGCGACGGCCCAGAACGCGTAGCGCTGGGGCGGGTCGACGGCGAGCGAGGCCAGCCAGATGAGCACCGCGACCGTGAACCCGATGGCGTAGCGGGTCGTCAGGGGCCGAGCCTCGGGCACGTGGCGACCGGCGCGGACGTAGGCCACGATCAGCAGCACTCTGACCACCGCATACGCGATGGCGAAAAGTCCGGAACGCTGCTCGATGTCGCTCACGCTCGCCGCCATGGCCGCCACGGCCAGGATCTGCGGCAGCGCGAGCAACCGGTGGCTGACGTCGTCGGTGTCGAACCTGTTGGCGTAGAAGACGTAGCCCAGCCAGGCCCACCAGATCGGTACGAACAGGCCCACGAAGGCCGGCAGGCTCGTGGGGAGCACATCGGCCAGTTCGGCCACGGCGACGACGAAGACGAGGTCGTACAGGAGCTCCAGCCAGGTCGCCCTGCGGTGCGCGTCTTCGAACAGCCGTAATCTGGGTGGCTGCCACTGGGTCACAACTACACCTTCCGTTATGTAATTGTGTAATTATGCCCGTGACTGGGTGGTTACGACACCTTTTTAAGGGTCAGGCAGGCCACGCGGTCCCCCGCCGTACCGACCTCCGGACCTGAGGTCTTGGTGGCCTTGGCGTGGATGACGAGCGAGCCGGGCAGTTTGGCCGGGTCGAGGACCCAGTCGTTGCGGGCGGACGAGCGGCCCGCGCCCTCACCGTTGGTGGTGAAGTCGAGCCAGACCTCGCTGGCCGGGCTGATCTCGCCGGCCTTGTGCTGGTAGTGCGGCCCCGCCTCGTCGGGCTTCTTCCCGCAGGGCTTGACGTGCAGGTGGGCGCCGTAGTGGCGGTTGGGGAGCAGGCCCTCGACGACGAGGGTCGTGCGGGTCTGGCCGTCGGCCGACTCGACGTGGGCGCTGCCCTGGGCGCCCTGCGGGACCAGCTTGCGGTCGTAGACGATGGCGGCGGTGTCGGAGGCGGTGAACTCCCCCTCGCCGGACAGCCTGATCGCCGCGCTCGTGGCCCCCTCGCTGGGGCCCTCGCTGGGGCCCATGGCCTGCTGGAGCGGGGCGGGCGGGCCCGCGCAGGCTGCGGTGAGCATGATGAGCAAGAGTGCGGGCACGCGCATGAGACCCTCCATGGTTCGAGCCCCTTCGACAGGAGGGCTCCGGGAGGGCACCCACTCTAACGAGTAATCGAGCTACTACGGTGAGTATTCAGCGGTTAGGCGCCGTGTTTCGCCGCGATGTCATCGATGACGGCCGCCAGCGTGAAGTCGAGGTCGGTGAGCCCGCCCGCGTCGTGGGTGGTGAGGACCAGGTGGAGAGTACGCCAGCGGATGTCGATGTCGGGGTGGTGGTTGAGCTCCTCGGCCTTGACCGCGATCTCGTCGACGATGCGGATGGCCGTGGGGAAGTCGGGCGCCTCGATCGTGCGACGGATCTCGTCGCCCTCACGCCGCCATTCGGGCAGGTTCTCGCTCATGGCGCCACGTTACTTCAGCGCCCCCGAGCCGAGCCCGGACTGGATCTGCCGTTGGAAGATGATGTAGACGACCATGACCGGCAGGATCGTCATGCTCAGCGCGGCGAACAGGCCCGGCCAGTCCGCCTCGTATCCGGCCAGGGTGGAGATCTTGGCGATGCCCTGGGTGAGGACCCATTTGTCCGGGTCGCCGGCCAGGAGCACGAGGGGCAGCAGATACTGGTTCCACTGGCCCAGGACGTTGAAGATGGTGATGCTGATCAGGCCGGGCCGGGCCATGGGCACCATGATCTGGAAGAACGTCCGGGTGTGCGAGGCGCCGTCGATCATCGCCGCCTCGGCGACGGTCTCCGGCAGCGTCCGGAAGAACGCCGCCAGGAAGAAGACGGTGAAGGGCAGGGAATAGGCGATGTAAACGAGAATGAGCCCGACGTGGGAGTTCAGCAGGCCCAACTGCTTGACGACGAAGAAGAGCGGCCCCAGGGCCAGGAACACGGGAAACGCCAACCCGGCCACGAAGTAGTAGTAGATCAGCTTGTTGCCGATGAAGGTGTAGCGGGCCAGCACGTACGCCGCCATCGACCCGAACAACATCGTGCCCGCCGTGCCGAAGAAGACGACGACCACGGTGTTGAACATGTACTGCCCGATGTGCGCCTTGTCCCAGGCCCGGCCCCACGAGTCCAGCCGCAGCGGCCCCGGGAGTTGCAGCGGGTCGCCGAAGATCTCGGTGTTGTTCTTGAACGACGCCAGGAACGTCCACAGCAGCGGCAGGATGATCAGTAACGCCCAGACGGCCAGCGCCACGTGCGAGAGCCCGTTGAGCACGCCGGGCCGCGGCCTGTTTCTGGCCATCTAGAGCTCAACCCTTTCACGCCTGGTCGTCCGCAGTGTCAGCACGGCGAAGGTCACGGTGAGGAAGAACAGCGCCACGCCCATCGCGGAGGCGTATCCGACCTTGTTGTAGGCGAAAGCCGTTTTGTAGATGGTGACCGGGAGAATGGTCGTGGCACCGTCCGGCTCGCCTTTGTCACCGGCCAGCACCTGCACCAAAGCGAATCCGTCGAAGGCCGCGATCCCCAGGTAGATCCAGCCGACCTGGATGGTGTCGCGCAACAGCGGCAGCGTTATCGAGAAGAACAGCCGGACGCGTCCGGCGCCGTCCAGCGCGGCGGCCTCGAAATAGTCCTTGGGAATGGCCGCCATGCCCGCCGAGAACAGCACCACGTAAAAGCCGACGCCCTGCCAGATCATCACCGCGATGATCGACCAGAGGGCGAGGTCGGGCTCGGTGAGCCAGCCGACGGGCTCGGCGCCGAATCTGGCGAGCACGCCGTTGATGACGCCGTCCGCGTCGGGGCGGTAGACCGCCTGGAAGAGCACGCCCACCACGGCGACGGCCAGGACCTGGGGGAAGAAGAACACCACCCGGTAGAACTTCGACCCCCAGACCCCTCTCATGCCCGCGCCGCGCGTGCCGCCGCCCAGATTCAGCAGGAACGACAGGAACAGCGCAATGACGATCGTCGCGATCGGCAGCACGAGCAGCATGATCCCGTGGTTGCGCAGGGCCTGCCAGAACACCTCGTCGTCGAACAGCCGGCCGAAGTTGTCCAGCCCCACGTACCGCACGATCGAGCTGTATCCGTTCCAGCTCGTCAGGGAGAGCTGGAACGCCTGGACATAGGGGCTGATGACGAAGACCGAATAGAGCGCCAGGGGGACGACGAGAAATCCGGCGACGAACCCGTACTTGCGCAGCCGCTCCATCTGCTCACTGGCTCCGCGTCTGCTTCGCGACCGCGTCGTCCTTCTTGATCTCGTCGGCCTTCTTCTGCATGTTCGCGCAGAACCTCTCCGGGGTGATGCGCCCGGCCATGACCACGTTGATCTGCTGGGTGCCGTAGTCGAACAGCTCCTTGTACCAGCCCTCGAAACGCGCGTCGGTGATGATGTTCTGGCCGGCCGCGTCCTGGGCCTTGGCGGCGCTCATCAGTCCGGCGGGCAGGTCGAGTCCGGCGGCGGCGCCGTTCACCACGGTGAGGTTCTCGGTCTTCTCCGTGAATCCGCGCGCGCCGTCCTTGGACAGCATGATGCGCAGGTATTCGAGGCCGCCCTGCGGATTCTTGCCCTTGGCCGCGACGACGAAGTTCTCGCCGACGCCGACCTGGATGGCGCCGTACGGCATCTTGTCGGCGGCGGTGACGTCGGGAATGGGGGCGATGGCGTATTCGAAGTCGTCGGGCTTGTCCTTGGCCATCTCGTTCTCGACCCAGGAGCCCACGGGGTAGAAGAGCAGCTTGTTCTGGAGCTGCTTGACCTGGGTCTGGGTGTGGTCGAGGCCGAAGTACGCTTTGTCGCCATATTTCGCCTGGATGTCCACCCAGGCCGTGACCGCCTGCTTCATCGGCTCGGCGTTCCAGGCGTTGTCGACCAGATTGTCGATGTCGATGATGACCTGGTTCCCGCCGATCTTGGCGGCCGTGTAGAGGACGTTCCAGAGCTGGTAGTACGGGCCCTTCTGCCCCGGGTACGCGAAGAGCAGGATGCCTTCCTGCTTGGCCGTGTCCCCCAGCGCCGTGAACTCGGCCCACGTCCTCGGCAGCGACCACCCCTTGGACGCGAACAGCTTGGCGTTGTACCAGAGCGCGCGGTGGGAGACGGTGTAGTTCAGGACGAGGTCCTTGCCATTGATCTTGGCGTTGTCGATCACGGCGGGGGTGACGGTGTCGCGGATCTTCTTGGCCGGGTCGTCGATCGACGGGGCGTCGAAGAGCACGGTCAGGTCGGCGAGGTGGTTCTCGGCGGCCAGCGCGGCCAGGTCCATCGAGTCGGGGCCGGAGTTGTTGAGCACGTCGGGCACGTCGCCGCCAGCGAAGCGCGGGCGTAACTGGGTGCCGATCTGCTGGGTGGCGTTGTGCTTGATCGACACGCCGGGGAACTCCTTCTTGTAGAGCTCCTCGTGCAGGTCCTTGGCGTACGCGTCACCGTACCCGCCGCTGAAGATGACCACCTCCAGCGGCTTCTTGGGGTCGACGCCGAACGGGTTCTTGCTGCCGGCCGAGGCGGTGATGCTGGGGGCGGCCGACGGCTCGCCGCCCGTGCCGGCCGTGGCGCAGGCGCTCAGGAGGCCCGCACCGGGGCCGGCGACGAACGCGGTCATACCGAGGCGGCGCAGCAGCTGACGCCGAGTGATCTCGCCCGGATGGGTCATGGAGGGCTCCTGAATTAGGAAAGTTTCCTAAACGTTTGCCCGAACGTACGAACGGCCGCCGACACGCGTCAAGGGGGCGCAATCGAGACGTGACCTTGCCGTGTTCCCTGCCGTGATCCACTCGCCTGGCCAGATGCCAGCATCGCGGACGAGAGTGTGGACGGCAAGAGCGGGCTCAGTCCTTCCACCAGTCGGGATCGTCGAACACGGCGGATTTGGGCAGCGACCCCAGCGGCACCCCGGGACCGGCGTCGACCGACAGCCGGACGGTGTCGGACGCGGTCTTGCTGGCAAAAGCGACGGTCCAGTCGTCCTTGACGTACGCGCCGTCCACTTTGTACCCCTCGCCGCTGCCGTCGGGGCTGGTGGTCCACATCACCACGTACGTGATCTTCAGCCCGAGCTTTTCCATGTCGGCCCTGACCTCGGAGACCCGCTTGCCGTGAGCCTTGTAGCCGTCGATCATCCCACCGTCGGAGGGCGGAGAGATCTGGCCCTGGGTGGCATAGCGCTCCCCCGGCGCGGCCGGTCGGCCGATCCCGAAGATGACCTTTCCCTTGAAGTGGATGGGGATGGAGACCGTGCCGCACCAGGCGGATGCGCAGTCCTCGGTCCATGATCCGCTCACGCCCGTACCGGGCGGGAACTCTCCGTCCATGATCGGGCCGACCAGCTCCCCCACGTCCTCCGGCGCCACCGGCGCCTTCTTCACCTCCGCGTCCAGCCCGACCGCCCGGAACGCCTCCGTGAACTCCGCCGCCTCGGCCTCGGGATCGTTGATCGCCACCTCCAGGTAGTCGTCGCCCGCCTTGACCGAGACGGCGGCGTTGGCGTACTCGGTGACCGGCCCGCCGAACGGCACTCCGACGACGAGCACGACGGACGCGGCGACCGCCACCGTGGCCAGCCCGAGCCACCGTCCTCTGCGCGGGGAACGCCTGCGCACCGGCACCCGTTCCTCGGCCATGATCGACTCCCTCAGCGCCCGCGCCCCCGCGCCGGACGCCTGCCCCACCGGGTCCCCGGCCAGATCCTCGTCCCGTACGCGGGCGAGCTCGGCGATGTTCACGGGCTGCTCCCTACGGATGCTCACAGGCTGCTCCCTTCGATCGCGACGGCATTCGAGTACTCGACCCCGGCCTCGGCCAGGCCACGGGCGAAGCGTTTTCGCGCACGGAAGAGCCTGACCCGCACGGCGTTGCGCGAGATGCCGAGGATCTTGGCGATCTGACCAGGATCCAGCCGCTCCCACGCGACGAGAGCGAGCAACTCCCTGTCGTCCCCGGACAGGGCCCGGAACACCTTGCCCATCTGCGAGAGGTCGTCGCCGGGCAACTCGGCGACGAGCGGCGAGGCGGCCAGCTGCTCGCGCAGGGCGGCGGTGCGCTGCTCATGCCGCCGCTCGCCGCGCCGCTGGTTGGCCAGCACCTTCCTGGCCACCCCGAACAGCCACAACCTCGCCTCGTCGCCTTCGGGCACCTCCTCTATCCGGCGCCACGCGACCATGAACGTCTCCGCGACGACGTCGGCCGCGTCGTCCGGGTCCGGGCATCGGCGTAAGGCGTATCCGAGCAGTTGGGGGTATGCCGCTTCGTATATCGCCTCGAACCGGCTTTCGGGATCGGCTCCCATCCGTTCTCCTCACTGTGGTCCACCACCACTCACCCCATGTCCGGAACCCCGCCACCATTACCGACCGTCCTCGACTACGGAAGCGCGCGGTAACGCGGGGGCGGCGGCGAGCGGCGATGTCGGGCCACTGAGGGGCGGGGCGCGGTGGCGGGGCGCGGGCGGTGCGGTGATGAGGGGCGGGCACGGACGACGACAGTGCACCCCCGGAGCCCTCCGGCGCCGGTGCGGCGAGAGGAGTCACGGCGGCACCCGGCGCAACGCGTACGGCGCCTGGACGGCGGCCGCTCCAACGACGCGAGAGCAACGGCGGCAAGCGGCGGGCGGCGCGGCGAGCGGTGAGCGCTCCGACGACGCGACGGCGGCGGCGGGCGGCGCGGCGGGCGGCGCGGCGGCGCGGCGGGCGGCGCGGCGGCGAGAGGGCCGGGTGGAGGTTAGGCGGATTGGGTGCGGTGGGTGAGGATTTCGGTTATGTGGCCCTCGGCCCATGCCGCCACCGCCGAGATCGGCTCGTGCAGTGAGCGCCCCAGGGACGTCAACTCGTACTCCACCCGCGGCGGCACCTCCGCGAACACCTCCCGCGTCACCAGCCCGTCCGTCTCCATGGCCCGCAGCGTCTGCGTCAGCACCTTGGGGGTGACCCCGCCGATCCGACCCCGGAGGGCGGTGAAGCGCATGGGGCCGTGGGCGAGACTGAGGAGTACCAGCACCGACCATTTATCGCCGATCCGATCCAGAACCACCCGGGTCGGGCAGTTAGGGTCGAAGACATCGCCGGTATCCATAAGGTACTTATAGCACGATGAAGTAACCAGTATCCGATGGATACTCTGGCGCACATGAAGATCCTGCTCTTTGGCGCGACCGGCATGATCGGCCAGCGCATAGCCACCGAGCTCGCGAATCGCGGCCACCAGGTGACCGCCGTCAGCCGCAAGGGCCCCGTCAAGGGTGACGTCCACGACGCCGCCACCCTGGCCAAGGACTACGACGCCGTCGTCTCCGCCATCGCCCCGCCCCGCGACGGCACCGAGCCCGAGCCGCCGTTCCTGGACGCCAACCGCGCGCTCATCGAGGGCGTACGCGCCGCCGGCGTACGCAGGCTGATCATCGTGGGCGGCGCCGGCAGCCTCCAGATCGCGCCGGGACAGGACCTGGTCGACACGCCCGACTTCCCAGAGCTCTACAAAAAGGAGTCCAAGGCCCAGAGGTCGGCCCTCGGCCTCTACCGGGAGGTCGAGGACCTGGACTGGACCTACATCTCACCGGCCGCGGAGATCGCGCCGGGCGAGCGCACCGGCGTCTACCGCATCGGCGGCGACACGCTGCTCGCCGACCGCGAGGGCCGCAGCTTCATCTCGGCCGAGGACTACGCGGTCGCCGTCGCGGACGAGCTGGAGAACGGCGCCCACCCGCGCAAGCGCATAACCGTGGCCTACTGAGCCGCCTCCTCCGGGAGCAGCGCCTTCTCGTCGGGCTTGTGGACGAGCACGTTGTCCACGTACGACTTCACGGCCGCGGCCAGCCCCACGTCCGCGCCCGTCTCCTCGGACAGGTACCAGCGGTGGTCGAGTATCTCGTGGAAGAGCTGCGCGGGCTCCAGCTTGCCGCGCAGCTCCGCGGGGATGGCCTCGACCGTCGGCTGGAATATCTCCGCCAGCCACCGGTGCGCCACGATGGCCTCGTCCTCGTGCCGCAGCCCCTTGGCCACCCGGAACCCGTCGAGGTCGTTGAGCAGCCGCCGCGCCTGGTTCTCCTCCACGTCGAGCCCGGTCAGCCGGAGCAGCCGCCGCTGGTGGTGGCCGGAGTCCACGACCTTGGGCCGTACGATGAGCCGCCCGGTGCCGACCTTGCGCCGCACCATCATCTCGGCCACGTCGAAGCCGAGCAGGTTCAGCCGGCGGATCCGCTGCTCCACGCGGTGCCAGTCGACCTCCTCGATGATCTCGCTCTGGGTGATCTCGTCCCACAGGCGGTGGTAGCGGGTGACGATGTCCTCGGCGGTCTCCATGGGGTCGATGGACGGGTGCAGCAGCCCGCCGGCCTCCAGGTCGAGCATCTCGCCGAAGATGTTCGTGTGCGCGGTGTCGATGTCGGCCAGCCGCTGCCCCTCGCTGAGCATCGGGTGCATCTCGCCGGTCTCGGCGTCCACCAGGTACGCGGCGAAGGCCCCGGCGTCCCTGCGGAACAGCGTGTTGGACAGCGAGCAGTCGCCCCAGTAGAACCCGTTCAGGTGCAGTCGCACTAACAGCACGGCCAGCGCGTCCAGCAGGCGGGTGAGCGTGTCGGGCCGCAGCGTGCCCGACATGACGGCGCGGTACGGCAGCGAGAACTGCAGATGCCGGGTGATCAGCGCCGCGTCCAGCCCTTCCTCGCGGCCGGTCACGTAGGCGACGGGCTCCACGGCGGGGGCGTCGAGGCGGGCCAGGTCCCACAGCAGCTGGTATTCGCGCTTGGCGTACCGTTCGCTGATCTCCTTGATCGCGTACACCTTGCCGGACAGCCGGGCGAACCGCACCACGTGCCGTGAAATGCCGCGCGGCAGATCCACGAGATGGTACTGCGGCCAGTCTTGGAGGGGGACCTCCCAAGGGAGGCGGATCAGGTCAGGGTCGCCTAGCGCGCCAGTGATCTGCAGGGGCATTTCCACAGGATATGGTGCATTGGTGGACGAGTTTCTCAAGTGGTACTTTTCCGACCGTCCCGTCGTGGCCAGCTTACTGGGGGCCGACGGTTATGATCACACCCTCGGCGACTTGACGGCCTCCGGCTGGACCGCCCGCGAGCGGGAAGAGGCCCGCTGGCTCGACCGCCTCTCCTCCCTCCAAACGGCCACCCTTGACGACGCCATCGACAGAGATCTGGTCCTCTCCCAGCTGAGAGGCTCGACCGCGCTCGCCTCCTGGCCCGAGTGGCGGCGTGACCCGGCCGTCTACCTGTCCGCGATCTTCTCCTCCATGTACACGCCGTTCCAGCGGCGCCTCAAGCCGGAGCCCGAGCTGGTGTCCTCGGCCGTCTCCCGCCTGGCCGAGGTGCCCGGCGTGCTGGCCGCCTGCCGCGCCAACCTCGACCCCGAGCTGGCCGCCCCGCTGCTGATCAAGCGCGGGCTCGGCCAGGCCCGCACCGGCCGCAACTTCCTCACGCGGACGATCCCGTCCATGGTCGAGGACCCCGACCTGGCCGCCAAGCTGGCCGAGGCCGCCGAACCGGCCGCGCGGGCGTTCGACGAGCTGGTCGCCTTCCTCGAGGGCTTCGAGTGCGGTGGCACCTGGCGGATGGGCGAGAAGCTCTACTCCACACTGCTGCGCGAACGCGAGATGCTCGGCTACGGCGCCGCCGAGCTGCATGAGAAGGGCAAGGCCGCCTGGGCCGAGCTGGACGCGCGGATGCGCCAGGTGGCGCTGCGGGTCAACGGCGGCGAGGACTGGCGGGCGGCGATGGAGTTCCTCATGGACGACCATCCGCCGACCCTGGCCGACATGCGGGCCGAGTACGCGGCCGAGACCCAGCGGGCCAGGGAGTTCGTGCGGGAGCGGGACCTGGTCACGTTCGCCGACGGCGAGGAGTGCGACGTGCTCCCGTCCGCCGAGTACACCCGTCCGGTGCTGTCCGTCGCCCACTACCTGGCGCCGCCCCCGCTGAGCGCCTCGCGCAAGGGCGTCTTCTTCGTCCCCTACACGCCCGACGACTTCACCCCCGAGCAGGTACGCCAGCGCCTCCGTACGAACTCGCGGGCCCAGATGCCCTCGATCGCCGTGCACGAGGCCTACCCGGGGCATCACTGGCACCTGTCGTACATGGCGGGCAACCCCCGTACTGCCAGGAAGGTCTTCCGCACCCCGTACTTCACCGAGGGCTGGGCCCTGTACGTGGAGAAGCTCCTGCACGAGCAGGGCTACTTCGACACCCCCGCCACCGAGCTGGCCCACCTGGACTGCCGGATCTTCCGCGCCGCCAGGATCGTCGTGGACACCGCGCTGCACTGCGAGGACATGTCGATCGAGGAGGCGGAGACGTTCATGGCGACCAGGGCGTCGCTGTCGCCGGGCACCGCTCAGGGCGAGGTGAACCGCTACTGCGCGTGGCCCACGCAGGCGCCCTCCTACCTCACGGGCGCGATCGAGATCGACCGCATCCGGGAGTCGTTCCAGGGGTCGCTGAAGGAGTTCCACGACCGGATCGCCGGGTCGGGCGGGCTGCCGCTGGGACTGGCGGAGCAGGCGGCGCTCTCATAGGCGACGAGGGAACGTCGGGGGGTTCAGCGCGCGCTCGATCACCGCGTTGAGCTGCTCGTTCGTGAGGACGGCCGGCTTGCCCACGCTGAGCCCCCGGACGTAGACCTCGCACAGCCACTCCAGCAGCCGGGTGGCCTCGAACGCTTCCTCCAGCGTCGCCCCGACGGTCACCCCGCCGTGGTTGGCCATCAGGGCGGCCTTCTTGCCCTCCATCGCCGCCCGGACGTTGGCGGCCAGCTCGGGCGTGCCGTACGTGGCGTACTCGGCCACCTTGACCACGCCGCCGAGCAGCAGCGCGTTGTAGTGCACGGGCGGCAGCTCGGTCATCGTCGTGGCCACGATCGTGCCGAACACCGAGTGCGTGTGCACGATGGCCTTGGCGTCCGTGGTCGCGTAGACGGCCAGGTGCATGGGGGTCTCGCTGGACGGCTGCAGGTCGCCCTCGACGAGGTAGCCCTCGACGTCCACGACCGGGCACATCTCCGGGGTCAGCCGGTCGAGCGCCGCCCCGGAGGGGGTCACCGCGACCAGATCCCCCTCGCGCACGCTCAGGTTGCCGGACGTGCCGATGACCAGGCCGAGCTCGACCGCGCGCCGACCGTACTCGCACAACTGCTCGCGCAGGCTCATGCGCGGCAAATGTAGTCGGTCGTCCGAAATACATCAACGGTCACAAACGATCCAGCGCCTGGAGCATGAGGCGCTCGACGTCGACGCGCTTGAGCCGGCCCGGGTAGAGGAGCAGGTGCAGGCTGAGGCCGTCGACCAGGGCGAGCAGGTGCTCGGTGAGGTCGTCCAGGTTGTCGTCGGTGCGCAGCTCACCCGCCGCACGAGCCTGCGCCAGCAGGTCGCGTACGGCGGCGCGCAGCTCGTCCGCCTCCCTGCGCTGGACCTCGGCCAGGCGCTCCGAGGCCAGGCTGCGGCTCCAGAAGCTGACCTCCAGGCGCGACTCCTGGGTGCGCTCGCCGTCCAGCGGCAGGTTGTCCAGCAGCAGCTCGCGCAGCGCGGCCAGCCCCGTCGCGCCCTCGACCTTGCGGGTCAGCCGGTCGCGGATGCGCTGGTGCGACTGGCGCAGCGCCGACAGCAGGATCTCGTCCTTGTCGGCGAAGTAGTGGGCGAGCACGCCGTTGGAGTATCCGGCCTCCTTGGCGATGGCCCGCGTGGTGGCGGCGTCGATCCCGTCCCTGACGATCACCCGGCGGGCGGCTGACAGGACCTCGCGCCGGCGCTCGTCGTGATCGACGATCTTGGGCATCGGCTCCTCCATTGACTTTTTATTCGGACGTCTGTCTATTTAGACTATGACCGTCGCCACCGTCGGCGTCCACATCGTCGACATTCTCGCCAGGCCCATCGATCACATCCCCGAGGGCCAGGACACCGTACTGGTGGAGCAGATCCGCCTCACCGCCGCCGGCGCCGCCGCCGGAACCGCCGTCGACCTGGTCAAGCTGGGCAACCCCGTGATCACCATGGGAGCCGCCGGCGACGACGAGCTGGGTGACTTCCTGGTGGCGGTGCTCGCCAAGCGCGGCGTCGACGTCTCGCGCCTCGTGCGCAGGGCGGGCGAGCAGACGGCCGCGTCGATCCTGCCCATCAGGCCCGACGGCGGGCGGCCCAGCTTCCACGTGCCGGGGGCCAACCTCAGCGTGACGTACGCGGACCTCGACCCCGACGTGCTGCGCGGCGTGCGGGCGATCCACCTGGGCGGGATGGACGTCACCTTCGGCCTCGGCGACCCGGCGTTCTTCGCTCTCCTGGACGAGGTACGCGCGTCCGGCACCGTCATCACCATGGACCTTCTTTCGGAGATGCCCGACTTATTGGGAATGGCTCGCGCTTTCCTGCCGCACGTGGACTACGTGCTGCCGAACGAGTCGCAGGCCCTCCTCATGACCGGCGCCTCCGACGTCGGCGAGGCCGCCCGGGCCCTGCTGGCCGACGGGCCGCGCGGCGTGCTCGTCACGCTGGGGGCCGCGGGCAGCCTGGTGGTCACTCGGGAAGGCGCGGAGACGGTGCCCGCACTCAAGGTGGACGTCTCGGACACGACCGGCTGCGGGGACGCGTACTGCGCGGGGTTCCTGACGGGCCTCCTGCACGGGCAGGACGTGCTGACCGCGGCCCGCTGGGGCACGGCCGCCGCCGCCCGCGTCGCCACCGGGCTCGGCTCGGACGCCGGCCTCATCGATCTCGACTCGACTCTAAGGACTCTCGGATGACCGACGCAGAACTCCGTCAGCGCGCACTGAAGGTCGTCCCCGGCGGCATGTACGGCCACCTCAACGCCGCCCTCTTCGCCCCCGGATTCCCGCAGTTCTTCGAACGCGGCGAGGGCTGCCGCCAGTGGGACGTTGACGGTCGCGAGTACATCGACTTCATGTGCAGCTGGGGCCCGGTCGTGCTCGGCCACCGCCACCCGCGCGTGGAGGAGGCCGCCGCCCGGCAGGCCGCGCTCGGCGACTGCCTCAACGGCCCCGGCCCGATCATGGTGGAGCTGGCCGAGCTGCTGGTGGACACCGTGCCCAGCGCCGACTGGGCGATGTTCTCCAAGAACGGCACCGACGCCACCACGCAGGCGCTCATGGTCGCCCGCGCCGCCACCGGCCGGACCAAGGTGCTGATGGCGCACGGCGCCTACCACGGAGCGGACCCCTGGTGCACGCCCTCCCTGGCGGGCACGACGCCCAACGAGCGGGCCGACCTGGTGGAGTTCACGTACAACTCACTCGAGTCCTTGGAGGCCGCGGCGGCGACCGTGGAGGGCGACGTGGCGGCGATCATCGTGACGCCGTTCAAGCACGACTCGTTCGAGGACCAGGAGCTGGTGGAGCCCGCCTTCGCGCGGGGCGCCCGCGCCCTGGCCGACCGGCTCGGGGCCGCGCTGGTGATCGACGACGTGCGGGCCGGGTTCCGGGTCGACCTGCGGGGGTCCTGGGAGCCGTACGGGGTGCGGCCCGACCTGACCGCCTGGTCGAAGGCCATGGCGAACGGCTACCCGATCGCCGCCGTCACCGGCACGGACGCGCTGCGCGGACCGGCGCAGACGCTGTACTCGACGGGGTCGTTCTGGTTCTCGGCGGTCGCCATGGCGGCGGCCAAGGCGACCATCGAGACGCTACGCGACACGGACGGCATCGGCGCCATGGAACGCGCGGGCACGCAGCTCCGTGAGGGGCTTTACGCGCAGGCCAAGTCCCACGGGTTCGTGGTGAACCAGACGGGACCCGTCACGATCCCGTGGCTCAGCTTCGACGGGGACGCCGACCTCTCCGTCGCGATGTGGTGGAGCGACGCCTGCCTGCGGCACGGGGTCTACCTGCACCCGTGGCACAACTGGTTCATGTCGGCCGCGCACACGGAGGCCGACGTGGCCAGGGCGCTGGAGGGCACGGACCAGGCGTTCGCGGAGACCCGTGCCCACTTCGGCTAGGGAGCGGTGAGCTTGCTGATCTCGGCCACGACGGACGGCCAGAGCATGCGCGGCAGGTCGTGGCCCATGCCCGGGTAGGTCACCAGCCGGGCGCCCGGGACGGCCGCGGCCGTGGCCTGGCCGCCCGCGACCGGGACGAGCTGGTCCGCCTCCCCGTGCAGCACCAGCGTGGGCACCCGCACCCCGGCGAGCCCTGCCGTGCGGTCGCCCGAGGCCATGATGGCGGCGAGCTGCCGGGCCGTCCCGCCGGGGTCGAAGCAGCGGTCGAACGCGAGTCCGGCCAGCAGGGTGATCCGCTCGCGGTCCAGCTCGTATCCGGGCGAGCCGATGACCGACCAGGTCAGCACCGCCTGGGCCTGGACCGCTTCGCGGTCGGCGGGAGGCGCGGCCATGAGGGTGGCGAGCGCGGCCTCGGTGGGCGGGGCCGCCGAGGGGCCGGGGGTGGACATGATCGAGGTCAGGGTCAGCACCCGGTCCGGGTGGCGGATGGCCAGCGCCTGGGCGATCATGCCGCCCATCGACGCTCCGACCACGTGGGCGGCCGGCCAGCCCAGCGCGTCCATGAGTCCCGCCGAGTCGTCGGCCAGGTCGTCCAGCAGATACGGCGAGGGCGCCCCCATCGCGGGAACGCCCTTGTCGTGGAAGTGTGTGGAGAGACCGGCGTCGCGGTTGTCGAACCGTACGACGTGGTGTCCCTGGTCCGCCAGCAGCGCGCAGAGCCCTTCATCCCAGTGGATGAGCTGCGCGCCGAGCCCCATGATGAGGAGCAGGGGGCGCCCCTCGTGCGAGCCGAAGCTCTCGTAGGCGATTTCGATGCCGTTCGCGGCTACGCGGGTGGTCACGAGGACCAGAATGACATTCTGGTCCAGGTCCGTAAAGTTCAGCCCTTGAGAAGATTGCGAACGCGGTCGCTGGCGAGCACCACGCCGCCGCCCACCGCGGCCACGGCGCTGGCCACGACGGCGCCCGTGCTGGCGCTCCACTCTCCGGCCTCGCGCGCCGGCGGCGGCACGGCCGCACCGGCCGCCGGGGGCTCGGCCGGGTTGTCGTCGCGCTCGGACCAGGCGCCGGTCGAGAACGGGACCGGGTAGTTCTTCTTGCCGGGACCGTTGCCCCACTTGGTGATGACGTAGTCGACCTTGATGTGCCCCTGGCCGCCGACGCCGTCGACGCCGAGCGTCTCCATGTTGAACGAGCCGCCGGTCAGCTCCGCGAACGTCTTGCCGTCCAGGTCGAGCATGACGCCGTTGTTGGAGGGCACGCCCGGGCCGCGGTCGCCGACGAAGAAGGGCAGCTTCTTGCCGTCGTGAATCACGTATCCCTCGGTCATGAGCGGCCAGCTCGGGCTGGCGGCCATACCTTTCTGCATGGGCTTGCCGCTGGCGGGCAGGCCGGTGTCCCCGGCGCGGCCGGAGGAGTCGTCCCAGAAGTACGAAGCAGTGGTCGAGCCCTTGAGCAGGACCTTCTCTTCCGTGTTGGAGTCGGCGTGGGCCGCGGTGCCGGCGATGGTGAGCGCGCCGACGGTGGAGGCGGTGAGCAGAGCGAGGGTACGCAAACCAGAACGTGCAGACATGAAAAGTACAGTCCTTCGCGAGGGGGCAGGGAGATTGCGCTCGCTTGAAAAAGGGCGTAGCAGGGGAAAGCACCTGACAGGGGGAGAGCTACGCGGAGCGCGAAACGAGCCTGGAGAAGGGACCGCTCAGAGGGCGGCCGTCATCACGCTGTAGGGGTGTTCTACGTGATCATTCAAGTTCTGCATATGTCCTCTCCATCTCGCCTACCGGGTTAGCTGACGGGTTCGGGCGGTGGAGTTGCCCTACCGACGCAAAGTCGGATTCACCCCAGGGAGGTGGGTCCCCGGCTCCCGAGTGATCGGGATTAGGCGCCAGCCGGCTGGTTCCCTTGTGTGGTCCACGCCACCGGCTGGTAAGTGGGCATCACTCTAACCACGTATTCCGGACAAACACAAACAGTTCGTCATGAATCGGTGTAAAGATCTACCTGCCCCCGGCATAGAGAAAGGGGGCACGGCATTGCCGTACCCCCTTGAAATTCCCGGCCTCAGCCGCCGCTCTTGCGCCTGAACGATCTTTTACTCGCAGCCGGACCGTGCGCCCCGTGGATCTTCGATGGGTCGCCGCCCTTGCCACCCGCGCTCGAGTCCGCGTGCTGGTTACGCTTGCGCTCCAGCGCCTCGCGGAACTTGCGCTTCATCTCGTCCTCGGGAGTCTCGCTGACTTCCGGCTCCGGTGTTTCCGCCATGAGGACCTCCATGGTGTTGGGGACTATCACAGCTTCGCATGGCGCCGCTTATGACGCGAAACTGGCCTCAACCCTGTTCTGCGGCGTGGCGGGCACCTCCAGCCGCCTGGCCGGCATCACCACCAGCGCGATCAAAGCGAGCAGCGCCCCTGCCACCCCCAGCGACGGGATGACCGCCGCCGCGGCGGAGGCGTGCGCGGCGGCCAGGCCGTGCACGGGCGCCTCCGCCGTGACCGTCGAGGTGTAGAGGGTGCCGCCGACGGCCAGCGCCACGGAGCCGCCGATCTGGCGGAAGAAGGTCAGGTTCGCGGAGGCGACGCCGATGTACTGCGGCTCGACGGACTGCTGGGAGGCCACGGTCAGGCCGGACAGCATCGGGCCCATGCCCAGCCCGATCAGCAGCATCCAGCCGGCCAGCAGGAGCCCGTTGGTCTGCGCGGTCAGGTTCAGGCAGAGCAGGGCGCCCGCGACGAGCAGGAACGGGGAGGCGACCAGCCACGGCTTGTAGACCCTGGTCCTGGACATGAGCGTGCCCATGACGACGCTGCCCAGGACCATGGCCAGCGTCATCGGGTAGATCCTCAGCCCGGACTCGGTCGCGCTGACGCCGAGGGACTGCTGGAAGTAACGCGGCAGGAACACCACGCCGGCGTACATGCAGAAGGCCGTGAAGAAGGACGTGACGTTCACGAGCGTGTAGGTGCGGTTGCCGAACAGGTGCATGGGCATGATCGGGCTGACCGCCCGCCTCTCTACCAGCACGAACACCGCCAGCAACGCGACCGCGAGCACGATCGGCCCGGCCACGGCGGCGTCGGTCCAGGTGTGGCCGTCCAGGCCCTTCTCCGTCAGGCCCAGCAGCAGCGCGCTGATGGCCACGGTGAAGACCGCGATGCCCGCGTAGTCGGGGCGCCCGCCGCCGCCCACGCCCGGCCGGTTCGGCAGGCGGCGCGCGACGATCGCGATCAGCACGAGGCCGATCGGCACGTTCACGTAGAAGGCCCACCGCCAGGTCGCGTGGTCGGTGAACAACCCGCCCAGGAACGGCCCGGCCAGGTACGTCAGGCCCATCACGCCGCCGAACGCACCCTGCACGCGGGCGCCGTTCGTACCCGGAGGGAACATCTCCATCACCAACGCCATCGACAGCGGCAGCAGCGCGCCCGCGCCGAGTCCCTGCAGCGCGCGGAACGCGATGAGCTGCGGCATGTCCTGCGCCGCCCCGCACAGCGCGGACCCGGCCACGAACACCACCATCCCGATCAGCAGCAGCGCCTTCCTGCCGTGCTGGTCGGAGAGCCGGCCGTAGAGCGGCACGGTCACCGTCGAGGTGAGCAGGTACGCCGTCACCACCCAGACGTAGAGCGTCGTACCGCCCAACTCGGCCGTGATCCGCGGTAACGCGGTGCCGACGATCGTCTGGTCGAGCATCGCCAGGAACATCCCGCCGAGCACCGCGAGCAAGAGGAGCCCTTGAGGCTTCATGTCATCATTCACATGTGAAGATTGATATGTAAATCCTGACATGTCAAGTCTTCGATATGCTGGCGCGCATGTCCCTTCGGATCGCGCTTCTCGGGCTGCTCGAGGCCGTCGGCCCGGCGAGCGGGTATGACCTGGCCAAGAAGTTCGAGCACTCGCTCAACCACGTGTGGCAGGCCGGGCACACGCAGATCTATCCCGAGCTGGTGAAGATGGCGGCCGACGGCTTGGTGGCGGCCTCGTCGGAGGGCGCGAGGGGGCGCAAGATCTACACGATCACCCCCGAGGGGGCGCGGGAGCTGCACACGTGGCTGGTGGAGCACGAGCCCGTCTTCGTCGTACGCAACGAGACCGCGCTGCAGGCGTTCCTGCTGCCGCTGCTCTCCACGGACGAGGCGATCGCGGTGGTCGAGCGGATCAAGGCCGGGTACGAGGCACGGCTGGTGGTCCTCGACTGCCAGCCTGCGGAGGGGACCGGCCACTACGCGCTGCGGCTCGGGCTGGCCCAGGTCCGCACCGGCATCGAGTGGGCCGAGGAGACCCTGGCCGCCCTCAGGAGCCGCTGAGCCCGCCCGCTCAGGTAAAGGGGAACCACTCCGTTCCTGGTGTTGTGTTGGAGCGGCCCAGGAAATAGACCCGGCATGCCCGCCACGATCGCCACGTCCGCAGTCGCGTCATGAGTCTCCTCGGCCGCGACCTGGCGATGGACCTCGGGGGCTCCCGCACGCGGATCTACGTCAGGGGCAAGGGCATCGTGCTCGACGAGCCCTCCGCGGTGACGATCGACGGCCGTACCGGCAAGATCATCGGGTACGGCGCGGACGCGACGGGCGAGGAGATCTGCTGGCCGGTCAGCGGCGGCCTGCCGGCCGACGGCGACCTCACCCTGCGGATGGTCAAGCACTTCCTGAGCAAGGTGCACCGGCGACCGCTCGCCAGGCCACGCCTGATCATGGCGCTGCCCGACGGCTCCACGCCGATCGAGCGGGCCACGCTGCGCGACGTGGCGTACGAGGCGGAGGCCAGGCAGATCCGGCTGATCCCGCACTCGCTCGCGGCGGCGCTCGGCGCGGGCCTGCCGGTCCGCGACTACGTGGGAGGCATGGTGATCGACATCGGGCGCGACTCCGCCCGGATCGCCGTGCTCTCCGGCGGGGAGGCCGTGGCCACGACGGCGGTCCCGGGCGGCGGCCGGGCCGTGGACCGGGCCATCGCCCGCCTGGTCGAGCACGAGCACGGCCGCACGATCGACGAACGCGCGGCCGAGGCGGCCAAACACCAGGCCGGCGCCGACGGGAATCCCGTTACCGTACGCGCCAGGGACCCCGAAACCGGTCAGGAGCACGACGTGCGGCTGCCCGCGGAGCGGATCCGGGAGGCGGCCGGTCCGGCGATCGAGTCCATCGTGTGGGCGGCGATGGAGACCGTCGAGCGCTGTCCCGCCGAGCTGACCGGCGACCTCGGAGAACGCGGCGCGGTGCTGGTGGGGGGCGGCGCGCTGCTCGCGGGGCTCGCGCAGCGGCTGCGGGAGTCCCTGGGCATGCCGGTACGGCGGGCGGAACGGCCGCTGGAGTGCGTGGCGCTCGGCCTCGGCACCTGCGTGGACGACCTGGGGCTGCGTGCCCGGCTCCGCCGGCGCCGTTGATCATTCTGTTTTCGCTTTTTTGGTGGAGGGCCCCGGACGATCTCGGATATGGTCCGATCGTGCGCGCCTGCCGTCACGGCTTATCCGCGGTGCTTCTCTGCGTCGCGGCGATGACGGCCTGCACGGCGGCGGCCGAGCTGCCCACACTCGAAGACGCCGCCCGGCAGCTCGACTCCGACGGCGGCGCCCTGCTCAGCTCCGCCGGCCTCCGGCTGTCGGCCGAGTCGCCGGTGGACGACGACTCGTGCGTGCCGGGGCAGGCGCGGCGGTACTTCCGCGCCGAGAGTGACCTCGCCTCCGCCTCCTCGGGGCTGCTGGATCGGCTCCAGGCGATGGGGTACGACAAGGTGGTCGACGACCTGGACCTGCGGGATGGGGATCAGGACGTCTCCGTGCTGCGCAATCCCGAGACACGGCTGACGTTCGAGCTGACCGTGCTCTCCGGTGACCGGCCCGGCGTCCGGGTCATCGGCAAGACCACCTGCTACGCCACCGACTGACACCACCCGGCCCCTTGGGTCCGCCGCCGGGAGGGCCTCAGGGGGTGGACAGGGCCTCGGTCGGGGAGAGGCGGGAGGCGCGGATGGCGGGGTAGAGGCCGGCCGCGGCGCCGATGGCCAGGGTGGCAGCGAGGCCGCCGACGGTGGCCCAGGCCGGGACCACGGAAGGCCAGCCGCTGTACAGCGCGTAGCCCATCGTGACACCTGTCCCCAGCAGGATCCCCCCTCCCCCGCCAAGTGCCGACAGAAGCAGCGACTCCGCCAGGAACTGGGTGCGGATCTGCCCCCGGGTGGCCCCGAGCGAGCGGCGAAGGCCGATTTCGGCGCGGCGTTCCAGCACCGAGATGACCATCGTGTTGGCCACCCCCACCCCGCCCACGAGCAGGGCCACCGCGCCCACCCCCAGCAGGAGGTTGGCGAACGCCTGGCTGGTCGCCTGCTTGGCGGCCAGGGCGTCGGACGGGCGGGAGACGTCCACCTCGTTGGGCGCCTCCGGGTTGGCGGTCCCGGCCAGCACCTGGCGTACGGCCTCCAGCTTGGACTCCTCCGAACGGGTGTAGAGCGTGGTCGGGTGCCCGTCGAAGCCCAGCCTGGACTCCGCCACCGGCCAGCCCACCAGGACGCCGCTGTCCAGTTCGGTGGCGAGCGCCACCGGGTTCATGACCCCGACGACCGCGAAGCGGACGCCGCCGATCACGACCTGCGTGTCGGGCCCGATCGAGCCCACGCCGAGCCGTTGGGCGGCGGAGGAGCCGAGCACGGCGGCCGGGTAGCGTTCGGTGGCGGCGTTGAGCCAGGTCCCGCTCCGCAGCGTCGCGCCGACGGTGGCGGGCAGGTCGAGGCGGGCCGCGTACGTGGTCATGCCGCCGGTCTGGGCCTCGGGGATCTCCTCCGACCGGTAGACCTTGGCCTCGCTTATGCGCCCGATCGACGAGGCCGCCTGGACGGGGCCGATCCGTTCGATCATCGCCTCCGCGTCCTTCGGCATCTGCGCGGCCTCGCCCATGAGCGTGGTTCCGGACGAGACCGTGAGCAGGTTGGTGCCGAGCGCGGAGAGCGTACGGTCCAGCTCGGCGCCCGACGAGGACGACAGCCCGACCACGCTGACCATGGCCGCGATGCCGATGGCGATGCCGAGCGCCGACAGGAAGGCCCGCAGCGGTCTCGTACGCAGGCCGACCGCCCCGACGCGCATCACGTCGCGGGGCCGCATCCTGGCCGGGGACAACTTCGGCCGGGGCGCTTCCACGACGGCCATCACACCGCCTCCAGCGGGACCCGCGCGCTGTCGGAGATGATCCGGCCGTCGCGCATCCGCACCTGCCTGGGCAGGCTGGCGGCGATCTCCCGGTCGTGCGTGATGATCACGATGGTGGTGCCGCTCGCGTTCAGCTCGTGCAGCAGCTCCATCACCCCCGTACCCGACACCGAGTCCAGGGCCCCGGTCGGTTCGTCGGCCAGGAGCAGCGGCGGCTCGCCCGCCACCGCCCTGGCGATGGCCACGCGCTGCCGTTCGCCGCCGGACAGCTCGTGCGGCTCGTGGTCCATCCGGTGCCCGAGCCCGACCCGTTCGAGCGCCTTGGCCGCGCGGCGGCGCCGCTCCGACCGGCTCAGGCCGGTGTAGACCAAGCCGTCGGCCACGTTGTCCAGCGCCGGGACCTTCGCGGCGAGGTGGAACGACTGGAACACGAACCCGATCGTGGTGGCCCGCAGCGCCGACAGCTGGTTGTCGGAGAGCTTGGAGACGTCGTACCCGTCGATGTGGATGGTCCCGGAGGTGGGCCGGTCGAGGGTGCCGACGACGTTGAGCATCGTCGACTTGCCCGAGCCGGACGGCCCGACGATGGCGATCAGCTCGCCGTGCTCGATGCTCAGCGACACCTCCCGCAGCGCCGCCACGCCGCCGGGGTACGTCCTGGACACGTCCGTCAGCGCGATCATGGGGTACGTCATTTCGGCATCCCCACGGTCATGCCCTCGGTGAGCCCGTCACCGCTGACCTCGACCCGTCCCCCGGCGAACAGCCCCGTCTCGACCTTGATGTAGCGGGACCTGCCCCCTTCGACGACCTCCAGGCCGTAGCCGCCCTCCTGCAGCGCCACCAGCGCCGCGACCGGCACGGTCAGCACGTTCTTGCGCTGGGAGGCCGTGAACGTCACGTCCACCGCCGCCTTGTCCAGCCCCTTGGCGGACTTGGACTCGCCGATCGAGACGAGCGCCTCGACCCGGGTCTCCGGCTCGGCGTTCTGGCCCTCGCCCGGCTTGACGACCGTGGCCACCTCGGTGACCTTGCCCCGTACGTTCTTGCCGTCCGGCAGCGTGACCTCGACCTTGGCCCCCTTCTTCGCCATCCGCTGGTCCTCGGCCTCCAGCTCGACCGTGATCACCTTGGACGTGCCCGTATAGGTCAGGATTTTCTGTCCCGGCGTGGCCGGCTGGCCCTTCTCGGACTCCAGGCTCTCCACCCGTACCTTGCCGGGGGCGAAGACGACCCGGCCCAGCTCGACCACGCCCGTCTCGTCCAGGCCGCGGTCCTCCTGCCACTCCTTGACGGCCTCGGCCGTGTCGTAGGTGTACTCGTCGTCGACCGTGAAACCGTCGTAGCCGAGCTTCTTGAGGTTGCGCTCCAGGTTCTCGACGTCCTTGCCCTCCACGCCGACCTTGAGGTCGCGGTAGGCGGGCGTGTCGCCGTACAGGAGCATGACCGGCTGGTTGTCCACCCGGTACAGCGACCGGCCGCGGGTGATCTGGGCGCCGCTGTCGGGCAGCCAGGTGATCGTGCCGGGCTTCCTGCTCATCGCCGTGGTCACGGGGCCGTAGCCGAGCTCGCCGTCGGCGTCCCTGGTGTCGTTCAGGGTCTGCCTGGTCACCGCGGTGGTGGCCGGGGGCAGGGCGGCGGCCGACCGGGTGGGGCCGGCGCCGCCCTTCAGCAGGCCGGCGCTGTTGATCGCCACGAACCCGCCGCCCGCGGCGACCAGCGCGATCAGGAGCCCGGCGACCACCTTGCCCCGGCCGCGTCGGCGGCGCGGCCGGGAGGGCGGGGAGCCGGGCTCCGCCTTCCCGTCGATGGTGGCCATCCCCATCACATGCCTCCCATGCCCGCCTCAGAGAGCTCCTTCTCGCACTTCTGCTGGGCGGACTTGAAATCGGGGTCCTGGCCGACCTCGGCGTTGATGCGCACCATGCCGCCCTCGGGGTCGGGGTAGGACTCGACGCCGTTGTCACGCATGCACTGGGCGACCTTGCGCAGCGCCTCGGCCCGCTGGGGGTCGATCTTGCCGCCCTCTCCGCCCATCTTCGGCGCGTACTGCTTGCACGCCTCCTGGGCGGCCTCGACCTTCTCCTGCGGGACGCTGCCGTCGAACTTCATCATGATGCCCTTGCCGGGCTCGGGGTCGGGGACCTCCACTCCGTTCTCGCGCATGCACTGGGCGAATTTGAGACCGCGCTCCTGCGGGTCCTCGCTGGGCTTCGCGCTGGCCGCGGCCTGGGTGCCGGTGCCGGACACCGACGCCACGTCGGAGCCGCCGCCACCGCCCGAACCGCAGGCGGCCAGGGTCAGGGTGAGCGCCAGGGCCATCGTGCTGAGGACTGGTCCTCGCATGGGTGTTCTCCTCCGTCGAATGAACGTGGTTCGAGGAGAGATGCAATAGGGGCCGCTGTTTCCTCAGCGTTTCCGTCCGCTGTTTGTTCTGCGGCTTATTTTGAGCAAATGCCGTCTACGCCACACTCGGCTCCGTAAGCAGAAGAAAGGTGCACGATGCGGGTGCTGGTGGTGGAGGACGAGCCGCTGCTCGCCGACGCGATCGCCGAGTGGCTGCGCGAGGAGACGCACGCGGTCGATCTGGCGCGCGACGGTGCGGCGGCGCTGGAACGGATCGCGGTCAACGAATACGACGTGGTCGTGCTGGACCGCGACCTGCCGCGCGTGCACGGCGACGACGTGTGCCGGGAGCTCGTCGCGTCCGAGCGCGACGCGCGGGTGCTGATGCTGACCGCCGCCGTCCAGCTCGACGACCGGGTCACGGGCCTGTCCCTGGGGGCCGACGACTATCTGTCGAAGCCGTTCGCGTTCCCCGAGCTGGCCGCGCGGGTCCTGGCGCTGGGACGGCGCTCGCGGCCGGCGGTGCCGCCGGTGCTGCGCAGGGCCGGGATCACGCTGGACCCGGCGCGCAGGGAGGTCTTCAGGAACGGGCGGTTCGTCCCGTTGTCGAAGAAGGAGTTCGCCGTCCTGACGGAGCTGATGCGGGCGAACGGCACCGTGGTCTCGGCCGAGCTGCTGCTGGAGAAGGCATGGGACGAGCACGCCGACCCGTTCACGGGCGCGGTCCGGCTCACCATTCTCAAGCTGCGCCGCAAGCTCGCCGACCCGCCGGTGGTGGAGACCGTGCCGGGGGTCGGGTACCGGATCCCATGAGCTTCCCTCGCATGAGCTTCCCTCGCATGAGCTTCCTGAGGCGGCTCGTACGGCCGCGGCCCACGCTGCGGCTGCGGCTCACCCTGTTGTTCGGCGCCCTGTTCATGCTCGCCGGGCTGACCCTGCTCGGCGTCACCTATCTGCTGTTCAACCAGCAGCTGACGAACTCGTTCGAGAGCCGGTTCATCGCCCCGCCGGGCAAGTCCAAGCAGCTGTTCTTCGTCCAGGACGGCGTCCAGCTCTCCGGCGAGGCGGCGTACGAGTGGATGCGGCAGCAGGAGCTGACGCTGCGCGGCGCGGCCATCACGTCGCTCCTCACGCAGGGTCTGATCGCGCTGGTCGTGGTCGGCGCCGTGGCCGTCTGGCTCGGCTGGGTGGTCGCCGGACGGGTGCTGGCCCGGCTGCACCGGGTCACCGAGACGGCACGCAGGATCGCCGCCGCGCCCATGGCCGAGCGCGGGCTGCACGAGCGGATCGCGCTGGCGGGGCCGGACGACGACGTCAAGACGCTCGCCGACACGTTCGACACCATGGTGGAGCGGCTGGACCAGTCCTTCGACGGGCAACGCAGGTTCGTGGCGAACGCCTCCCACGAGCTGCGCACGCCGCTGACGCTGAACCGGGCGCTGGTCGAGCTGGCCATGCACCGCCGTACGGCCTCGGCGGAGATCAAGGAGCTGGGCGAGAGCCTGCTGGAGATCAACGCCCGCCACGAGCGGCTCATCTCCGGGCTGTTGCTGCTGGCCAGGTCGGAGCAGGAGATCACGGACCGCTCCCCGGTGGACCTGGCCGACGTGGTGGCGCACGTGGTCAGGCAGACCGCCGCGGACGCCCACGACTCCAAGGTCACCGTGCACGAGGTCACCGCGCAGGCGCCCACCGTCGGGGACGCCCTGTTGCTGGAACGGCTGGTGCACAACCTGGTCGAGAACGGCATCCGCCACAACCTGGACGACGGGACCGGGTGGGTGCGGGTGGTGAGCCGGGTCGTGTCCGGCGGCCCGGGCGGCTCGGCCGGATCGGGCGGGTCGGCCGGATCGGGCGGCTCGGCCGGATCGGGCGGCTCGGCCGGATCGGGCGGCTCGGCCGGATCGGGCGGCTCGGGTGGCTCGGGTGGCTCGGGTGGCTTCGGCGGCTCGGGCGGGAGAGCCGAGGTCGAGGTCAGCAACACCGGGCCGGACGTGCCGCCATACGAGATCCCGCAGCTCTTCAAGCCGTTCCACCGGCACGGGGCCGAGCGCGTGATCACGGCCAGGAGCGCGGGGCTGGGGCTGTCGATCGTACGGTCGGTGGCGGTGGCGCACGGCGGGGACGTCCGGGCGGAGCCCCGGGAGGGCGGCGGCCTGGTCGTGACCGCGTCGCTGCCGCTCGCCTTCCATTAGCTCGGTACTGTCGGGTGTCATGGAGATCTGGATCAATCCGGCGTGTTCGAAGTGCCGCTCCGCGCTGTCCATCCTGGACGCCGAGGCCGCCGAGTACACCGTGCGCCGCTACCTTGAGGACCCGCCCAACGAGGCCGAGATCCGCGCGGTCCTGGCCCGGCTGGGCCTCGAACCGTGGGACGTCACCAGGACCGGCGAGGCGCGGGCGGCCGAGCTCGGCATGGCCACCTGGCCGCGCGACGCGGACGCCCGTGACCGGTGGATCGGGGCGCTGGCGGAGAACCCGATCCTGATCCAGCGACCGATCATCACAGCCGACGACGGAACAACGGTGGTCGCCCGGTCCGAGGACGCCATCCGCTCCGTACTCCCCTGACCGTCCCCAACGGCTCACCACCGAACACGACCAGACAGCCACGAACCACCACCAAACCAACACGCCCAGCACCCATCTCGGTGCCATGTCGGTCCGGCCACCACCCGCCCGCACCCCTTCGGCGCCACGGCGGTCCGACCACCATGCCCACACCCATCCCAGTGCCGCGGCCGGCCGGCCACCGCCCGCCCACACCCACCCCAGCGCCGCGGCCGGCCAGCCACCGCCCGCCCACACCCACCCCAGCGCCGCGGCCGGCCAGCCACCGCCCGCCCACACCCACCCCAGTGCCGCGGCCGGCCAGCCGCCACGCGCCCGTGCCCCTTCTCAGCGGCCCGGCAGTAAGCCCGCCAACACGCCCGCGCACATCTCGGCGGCACAGCGGTCCCCGCAGCCACCCATCCGTTCGTCCGGCCGATTTCCGATTTCGGCCGGATCCGCGCGGATGCGCAGGTCGTCGTGCTCGCGGGGACGGACGGCGAGGATCATCGACGCCGACACCGGCCAACTGCGGGCATCGCCCCCGTCGTTGACGACGACCCGGCGATGCGCGGCCGTACTCCACCAGCGGTGCGCGGCCGTACTCCCCCGGCGCCGCCTCGGCCGCGATGGGGGTGGGGCGTGGTGCACGCGGTCCTACGACCCCCGTGTGGATCGCTTGGTCAGTTGACGCAGTCCTGCGTCTTGAGGCTGAGCGCCAGCTCGTAGACCTTGCCCTTGGAGAGCAGGAACGAGTAGTTGGCCTTGGAGTTGCCGGGGACGCTCACGTACGGGTAACCGCTCGCCGCGGTCTTGACGCCCGGGTACGCCTTCTTGATCTGCGTCATCGTGGAGCCGAGGCCGATGCCCTCGGGCGTCTTGACACCCTTCGCGGCGAAGATCAGGGCCACGCCACGCTTCTTGGAGACGTACAGGCCCACATTGTCCTTGCCGGTGGGCAGGGCCTTCAGGTCCCAGCCCGCGCACGAGCCCGCCTCGCCGGCCTTCTTGAACACGACCTCTCCGGTCGCCTTGGCCTGCTTCTCGCTCATGCCGAGCCGGACCTTGCCGTAGCCGTAGGGCCCCAGCGCGGTCTGGGCGGACTGGGCGAACGCGGGCGCGCCGGCGGTGAGCAGTGCCCCGCCTGCCAGGACCGCCACAAGCACCTTCATCACGATGATCTCCCCTGTGTCGAACGGTACGCATGCTTCGAGTGGTGGACCCGGCGGAAAGTTCATCCGGATTAGTCACGAACGCGCCACACCGGCGGCGCAAACAGGCTCACAGCCGTGACGAGCACGGCCGCCACAGCGCCTGCACTCGCCCCTGGTGCCGGTCTGAAGATTCGGGGACACTCTGCCAGGCTCCACCGACAGTTCCGGGGTGGTCAGGCTGGGGCGTAGTGCGCGTTGACGGCGGGCTGGCCGGTGTAGTTGGGGCCGGCCTGGTCGTCCGCGCCCAGGTAGCGGTACGGGAGGTCGAGGCGTCTGCGGCCCCGGCAGCTGATCCTCCTCGTGCGCCCGTCGTACGTCATCCCTTGCGAGCGCAGGGCGGTGGTCAGGGGGCGGCCGGCAGGGGTGTCGTCCGGGAGGCGGATGCTGCGGGTGTCGAAGTTCGCGACGAAGAGGCCGTCTTCGGTGAGCCAGTCGGCGGCCTTCGCCAGGAGTGCGAGCTTGTCGCCGATGTAGTGCAGGCCGTGTACGCAGGTGATGAGGTCGAACGGGGTATCGGGGCGCCACGTGGTGACGGAGGCGGTGATCAGTCGCAGCCGTGGCGGGGTCGGCGGGCAGGCGAAGAAGTCGACCAGGTCCACGCCCACGATCTCGGCGTCCTGTCCGAGCAGTGCGGTGGCCTCGTTGAGGGCGTTCGCCGTGCCGCAGCACAGGTCCAGCCAGCGCGCCGGCCGGGCTTCCGTGGCGCGGAGCACGTCGATGACGTCGATGCCGAGCTCTCGGTTGTAGGAGGGGAGGCGGCGTTCGCGGTTCATGAGGCTGTTGGCCACGACGGGCGAGCCCTCCAACTCGTCGTCCGTGGTCAGCGGCATGATCGCACCCTTCTGGCCGCGCCCGGGATTACCGGAAGGTTTCCGACAGATCCGGAACTTCGCCACAAATCCGTATGCAGTCGCTATCGTACGTAACGATCAGCCGCCCCCGTCTCAGGAGTCACTTCTCTCATGCCGCAAGTCGAACCGCTGCGGGAGGATGACCCAGCGACAGTAGGGGAATACCGCCTGTTCGGCCGGCTGGGCGCGGGTGGCCAGGGGACCGTCTACCTCGGGCAGGCTCCCGGCGGGAGCCCCGTGGCGGTCAAGGTGCTGCGCGAGGGTGCGGGGTTCGACGACAGGCTGGCGAAGGAGATCGCGGCCGCGCGGCGGGTGGAGCCGTTCTGCATCGCGCAGGTGCTGGACGCCTCGCTGGGCGGCCCACGACCGTACATCGTGACCGAGTACGTGGACGGCCCCTCACTCCACCAGGCAGGCCGCCACAGCGGAGCCGACCTGCAACGGCTCGCCGTCGCCACGGCCACCGCGCTGGCCGCCATCCACCAGGCGGGCATCGTGCACCGGGACTTCAAGCCCGCGAACGTCCTGCTCGGTCCCGGCGGGCCGCGCGTCATCGACTTCGGCATCGCCCGGGCCATGGACGACGCCCTCACGCACACCAGCAGCATCGTCGGCACGCCCGCGTACATGGCGCCCGAGCAACTGGCGGGGCAGTCGGTGGGGCCGGCGGCGGACGTGTTCGCCTGGGCGTCGGTCATGGCGTGGGCGGCCAACGGGACGCCGCCGTTCGGGCAGGACACGCTGCCGGCCATCATCAACCGCATCCTCCACAACGAACCCCAGCTCGGCGACGTCCCGCATCCGTTACGGGGCATCCTGTACGACTGTCTGGCCAAGGATCCGCATGCCCGGCCGACGATGCGGGACGTCATCCTGCGACTGCTGAGCGGGCAGAACTCCGGGGGGCAGGGTCCGATGGCCGGGGTCCCCCAGGGAGCGGGGTCCGGTCCGATGCCAGGATCCGCAGGGCAGGGGCAGGCGCGGGGTTACGGGTCGGTGCCAGGGCAAGGTCCGATTCCGGGGCCGGGGCAGGTTTTCGGGGCTGGGAACGGGCCGGTGCCGATGCAGGGGTCGGTGCCGATGCAGGGGTCGGTGCCGGGGCAAGGGCCGATTCCCGGGCCGGGACGTGGGCCGGTGCCGGGGCAAGGACCGGTGCCCGGGCCAGGTCAGGGGTATGGGCCAGGGCCGGGGCGGCGGGGGGTGGCTGGGCGGCGGGTTGTGCTTCCGGTGGCCGTGGGTGTGTCGGGGGTCATGGTGGTGGCGCTGGTCGGTGGCGTCGTCTGGCTTGCCCCCTGGTCGAAGCAGACCGGTCAGGCGTCGTTCGCCGCCGATCAGCTCAGCCCGTCCGCCGCCACCAAGACCACGGAGCCCCCGGCCACGAAGACGCCACCCCGGAAGACCCGCAAGCCCACCCCCAAACCCACCCAGAAGATCACCCCCAAGGTCACGTCCACGCCACCGTCGGCGACGCCCACTCCCAAGCGCACCACGGCGCGCCCGACCGTGGCTCCCACCCCCACCAAGACCACCAAGAAGCCGGTCGCGAACGCCAGGGTCAGCATCCTCGAGATCGAGCTGTTCGGCGGCCCCGGCCAGAGCCAGGGAAGCGGCTGCTACATGCCGCCGGTCCACTTCCAGACCAACGTGGAGTCGACCCGGCAGAAGGTGTGGGTCTCCTACAAGTGGCTGCTGGACGGCAAGGCGGTCACGGGGAACAGGTCGTGGGTGTCCGAGGGCGGGTACACCGCGTTCGCGACCTCCGGCCAGTACATGCTCAAGGCCGGGCGCCACACGGTCGCCCTCAAGGTCACCTCCCCGTCGGCGACGCAGAAGAGCGTGTCGTTCAACGTCTGCGCCATCCCGACATGATGATGCCGGAGGCCATCGGCCCGTACCGGGTCGTCAAGCAGCTCGGCGAGGGCGGCCAGGGCGTGGTCTACCTGGCCACCGCCCCCGACGGCACCCGGGTCGCCGTCAAGGCGCTGCATGAGGGGCTGCCTGGTGACGGCCGGTTCGCGAAGGAGATCGCGGCCGCGCGGCGGGTGGAGCCGTTCTGCATCGCGCAGGTGCTGGACGCCTCGCTGGGCGGCCCACGACCGTACATCGTGACCGAGTACGTGGACGGCCCCTCACTCCACCAGGCAGGCCGCCACAGCGGAGCCGACCTGCAACGGCTCGCCGTCGCCACGGCCACCGCGCTGGCCGCCATCCACCGGGCCGGCGTCGTCCACCGGGACTTCAAGCCCGCGAACGTCCTGCTCGGACGCGACGGGCCGCGCGTCATCGACTTCGGCATCGCCCGCGCCATGGACGCGGCGCTGACCCGTACCAGCAGCGTCGTGGGGACGCCCGCGTACATGGCGCCCGAGCAGTTCATGGGCGCCGCCGCGGGTCCGGCGGTGGACGTGTTCGCGTGGGGGGCCGTTATGGTGTACGCGACCACGGGCGCCCCGCCGTTCGGCAACGACTCCGTGCCCGCGGTGCTCAGACGGATCCAGTACGAGGAGCCGCAGCTCGGCGGGGTGCCGGAGCCGCTGCGCTCGATCGTGTACGCCTGCCTGGCCAAGGATCCGGCGGCCCGCCCGGCCATGCACGACGTCCTCTTCCAGCTGATCGGCGGCCAGGCCCCTCCGCCACGCGGTTCAGCCCATCCGGCCTCACCAGGACCGGGGCCGGGGGCGTTCCCGGGCGGCCCGGTGCCGCAAGGATCGGCGGGTCCGGGCGTGGCGCCCATGGGATCAGGACATGCGGGTCCGGGGGCGTTTCCGGGAGGGCCCGCATATGGGGCCGTCCCGGGCGGACCCCATGGGCCTGGCCCGTACCGGGGACCCGCGCATCACCCCGGTGGCCCCTTTCAGCCGCCGATCGCCCACCTCCGGACCAACCCGGGACGGGGATCCTCCGGCAACGGGCGCATCCTCGCGTTCCTGGCCGGCGGGACCGCGGTCGTCGTGACCGGCACCGTGGTGGCCGCCTGGGCCTGGGCGCCGTGGTGGCCCGGCCGTGCCACCACCGCCAACATCGTCACGGCCTCCACCCCGACCGTCTCCGGCTCGGGCACCGGGGCGAAGGGATCCGCCAAGACCCCGCACCCCACCAAGAGCACGAAGACCTCCAAAACCCCGAAAACGCCCAAGACCTCCACAACCCCCAAGGCCACCACCGCGACCCGCCCCACCGCCGAGCCCACCTCCGAGCCCACCGTCAGCCGAACGTCCAGACCGACCACGAAACCCAGCACCTCCAAACCGACCGCGACCAGCGGCGGCGGCGGGGTGAAGTCGGTGTCCTTCAGGTACGAGGGCTACAAGCTGAGCGACTGCTGGCGCAACGACACGAACATCTGGGCCACGGTCTCGGCCACGGGCACCTACAGCTACCGGTGGCTCGTCAACGGCCAGAACCAGGGCAGGCAGGAGGGCACGTCGTCGTCGAAACCCCTGCTGCCGTCCATCACCTGGAAGGGGGCCGGGACGTACAACATCGTCTTCGAGGTGGTCACCCCGACGAGGTTCACGAAGAGCGCCACGGTGAAGATCTGCAGCAACAGCGAGAGCTGGGGCGAGGAGTGGCCGGACTAGCCTTGGCCCCTGGCCAGGAGCTCCTCGAACGTGGTCGCGGCGTGCCCGGTGAGCGTGGGGATCGCGTCGCCGACCCCCTCCAGCTCACCGGCGGCGATGGCCTCGTACGTCGACACCCACGCCGCCACCTGCCACGCGGGCGCGTTGTAGCCGCGGCGTGACTCGTAAGCCTCTTCGACCGTCTCCGGGTGGTACGTGATCGCGCGCCCGGTCGCCCTGGTCAGCGAGGCGGCCACCTCGTCCAGCGTCAGGGCCTGCGGCCCGGTGAGGTCGTAGGTCGCACCCTCGTGCGCGCCCGGATCCAGCAGGACCGCGGCTGCCGCCTCCGCGATGTCGTCCTGGGCCACCGCCGCGACCCGCCCCTGACCGGCCGGGCCGCGGATCACGCCGTCCTCCCCCGCCATGCCCGGCAGGAAGTCGGCGTACAGGTTGTCACGCAGGAAGGTGAAGGGCAGGCCGCTGTCGCGAATGTGCTGCTCGGTGGCCCAATGGTCGCGCGCCAGCGTGAACGTGGCGTCCGGGGCGGCGCCGTAGAACGAGATGTACACCAGATGGGCGACACCGGCGTCGCGGGCGGCGTCCACGAACGTGCGATGCCGGTCGAGGCGGTCGGCGCTCTCCGACGCGGACACGAACAGCACGGTCGAGGCCCCTTCGAGGGCCCGCCGCACCGCGCCGGGATCGCCGTACTCGGCGCTGACCGCGCTCGCGCCCGCGAGCGGGGCGACGCGGTCGGCCTGCCGTGAGACGAGCCGCTGCTCGACCCCGGCGGCGGCGAGCAGCGCGGCCACCCGCCCGCCGAGGCGGCCGGTGGCACCGGTGGTGACGATGAACCCCATACCGTCACCCTATTGCGGCCGGAGCTGTCAACCAGGCGTCCCCCTGCACCGTCTCCTCATGGTCCCCATCCGTCGCAAGGAGTCGCCGTGCGTGTTCTGCTGCTCGTCCCAGCCGCCACCCTGTTGCTCTCGTCCGCCACCGCCCGGGCCGACGTCGTGGAGTACGCGTGCAAGGTCCGCGCCACGGGCCAGACACAGGACGTGAAAGTCGAGGTCGAGCTGAAGGTGCCCACGGACGCGCAGGTAGGCGAGCAGATGGCCATCGGCTGGCACGGCACGTACGTGGAGGGCTCCGAGTTACGTGCACCCGCCACGGGCCTGGAGGACGGCCTCAAGCTGTACGCGTACGCGGGCATCAGCGGCATCGACAAGCTGACGTCGGCCACCGGCGTCGCCGAGCTCGAGCCGATCATCCCCGGGGCACCCGTCCGACTCCCCGCGACGACGGTCGACATGAAGACGACACCCAAGAACCCGGGCACCGGCACCGTGCACGCGGCCTCCATCAACTTCGGCACCACCCCCAGCGATCGCGCGATCGAGTGCGAGGTCAAGAACGAGGGCGCCCGGACGGAATACCCCCTCAGCATCCCCGGAACCGGCGAGACCACGAGCGCCAGCCCCAGCGAGACGGACGCGAAGACCAAAACCCCGGCGGGCGCGGCCGACACGGGTGGCGGTGGTGAGGCGGGGCCCGACGGGCGGGTGCTGGTGGGGGTGGGGGGCCTGCTCGTCCTCGCCTCCGCAACCGGCCTGGTCCTGCGGCGGCGCAGGGTTGTAGCGGGCTTGTAGCGACCCTGTAGGACCCGGGCTGATCGTTTACCGCAGAGGGGCGCGAGAAGCCCCCCTGTCCCGAACAACGAGGGAGAGTCCCATGGTCAAGACTGTTCGCCGGTACGCCAAGTACGCCATCAGCACGCTGTCGACCGCGGTTTTCGTCCTCAACGGCTGACACCCAGGTGTCCCCCCGGGCGCTCCGGGCCCGGGGGACACTCTGCACCATCGCGACAGGAGGGCGAGGCGTGTTCGGCACAGCGGTGCGGCAACTGGGCTACGCGTGGACGATGATGTCCGGCCGCAGGTTCCGGATCAAGGACGTGCGGGCGCTGGTGGAGGACACGCGGGCGACCATGGAGGCGTTCGGATCGCCCGGCGAGGGCTCCGACGACATGCTCGCCGCCGCCGACCCGGAGATCCAGGAGGACCTCACCAAGCGGCGCCTGCGCCGCACGATCAGGCACGCCCGCGCGGAGGTCCCGTACTACCGCGGTCTCGAGTCGGACGACCTGGCCGGCATCGCCCCCACCCCCAAGCAGGCACTGCGCGGCATGTCCGCCGCGTTCGTCTCCGAGCTGGCCCGTCCCGCCGTGCTCGCGCACACGACCGGCACGACCGGCAGCCCCACGCTCGTGTGGTTCTCCGCGTACGAGATCGAGCTGATGTCGTCGATGGCCGCGCTCGCCGCGATGCTGAACGGCGGCCTGCGCTCCGAGCACCTGTGGGCCAACGCCATCAGCTCCCGTTCCATCGCCCAGATCGTGGCCGAGCGGGCGGTGCCGATGACGGGCGCGGGCTTCGTGCACCTCGGCATGATCGACCCGCGCGCCACCCTCGACCGGCTGGCCACGCCGATGCACGTCCCCGGCAAGCAGCCCCTCATCACGCACCTGAACGTGACCGCCTCCTATCTGGCCGCGCTGGTGCAGGAGGCCGAGCGCGGTGGCTGGAGCCCGCGCGACTTCGGGCTCATCGAGGTGACGTCCGGCGGCGAGGTGCTCACCGACGCGCTGCGCCTGCGCGCCGAAGAGGCCCTGGGCGCCAGGGTCTACGACGGCTACTCCATGACCGAGATCGCGCCCGTCACCGGGCGGGTGTGCGATGACGGCCACCTGCATCTGCCCTCCGACCAGGGCCTGATCGAGGTGCTCGACCCGGTCACCATGGAGCCCGCCGGGCCGGACGCGCTCGGCGTCCTGGTCGTCACCCCGTACTCCACCTTCCGCGACACCACGCTGCTGCTCCGGTACGTCACCGGCGACCTGGTCAGAACCCTGCCCGAGCCGCCCACGTGCGCGCTGGCGGCGATCCCGGCGACCTCCCGCATCCTGGGACGCGCCGTGGACGGCGACGTGACCACCCGTGACGTGCTGGACCTGCTGCAGGCCGAGCACGCGCTGCCGCTGCCGACCAGGTTCGCGGTCGAGGACGGGATCCTGCACGTCGTGTCGGGCAAGGACGACCCGGCGCTGCTCCGCCGGCTGGAGGAGCGGGCCGCCGCGACGAAGCTCAAGGGCATCGTGCTGGTCGAGAGCCCGGACGACCTGCCGCGCCCCTGCCACGTCCGGGCGGACCTGATCGAGCAGAGCTTCGAGCACGCCGCGCACCTCCCGATCGGAGTCCGATGACCGCGCACGTCCTGGGCCTGCACACGCTCATCGCGCTGACCGTCGCGCTGGCGGCCCTGTTCCTGTCCCGGTACGAGATCCCGCGACCGCCGGTCGGCAAGTTCGTCGGGTCCGACATCGCCGTCATGATCGTGGCGCTGGTGGCGATGCCGTTCGCGTACCTGCACATCCCCGTCGGCATCGTCGTGACGATCTTCGGCATCGTGGTGTTCACGCTCGCGCAGCTCACGCTGGCGCCGGTGCTCGGCGGGCGGACGGCGGCGATCGCGGCGGCGGTGCTGGTCGGCGGCGACGTGGCCGCGTACTTCGCCGGCTGGGAGCCCGCCGTCCTCGTGCTGAACGACGTGGCGGTGATCCTGCTCGTCGTCGGCGTGGTCAACCTCTGGGTCCAGACGGCCGTCACCCCGGCCCAGGTGGCCGCCCTGGCCGCCGCGCTGACCTGCTACGACACGCTCGCCACCGGGCTCAGCTCGCTCACGCTCGACTTCGTGGCGCGGCTGGACGGGCTGCCGTTCGCGCCGGTGCTGGCCACCCGCTACGGCGCCGACGCCTCGCTCGTCGGGCTGGGCGACTGCCTCATGCTCACGTTGTGGCCGCTGGTGGCGTACAAGAGGTACGGCCGGCGCGCCGGCTGGCTGGCCGCCGGGATCGACGCCGCGCTGCTGGCCGTCGCGGCCACGGCCTTCCTGTCCGGGAGCGGCGCGATACCGCTGCTGACCCCGCTCGGCCCGCTCATCGTCGCGCAGTGGCTCTTCTGGCGCACCCGCCCGGTCCCGGCGCCGTCGCGGCCGGTGGTGGAGCGGGCGCTGGGCGAGATGATCCCCGCGGGCGTGTGGGTGGCGCTGGCCGACGGCGAGATCGTGGGCGAGGGCTCCACGCCGGGAAGCGCCCGGCGGGCGGCACGGCAGTCGGGCCTCGCAACCGTCCCCGTGGTACGGCACCGCCCGGCCGAGTAGGTCAGCCCTGGGCCTCGTTCAGGAAGCCCTCGACCTGGGCCCGTTCCGGCCCGCTCTCGAACAGCTCGGCCGACTCGCGCCACACCGCCGCCGCGCACGGGTGCTCCCCCAGCTCGGCGTACGCGCGGCCGAGCTCCCTGAGCACGCGGGCCCGCCAGGCCGGCGGCCCGCCGGGCCCGAGCCCGTCGCGGGCGGTGACCAGCAGGCCGAGCGCCTCCGCGGCGCGCCCCTGCCGCAGCCGCACCTCCCCCAGCGCGTACGTGGCCAGCGCCTCCCCCAGCCCGTCCCCGCACTCGCGGAAGAGCGACCTGGCCCGGTCGAGCGCGTCCACGGCCTCGCCGAACCGCCCGAGCGCCCCCAGCGCCTCGCCGAGCCTGCGCAGCACCTTGCTGGACGCGACGCGATCCCCGATCATCTCGCTGACCACCAGGCTCTCCTGGTAGCACCACACGGCCTCGGCCACCTCGCCGCGCAGGTAGCAGGCGGTGCCCAGGGCCCGCAGCAGGTCACCGCGGGCCCGCCGGTCCTCCCCCGCCTTGGCCAGCCGCTCCTGGCAGAGCCGCACCGCCTCGCCGTACCGGCCCAGCTCCATGTGGATCCAGACAGGCCACGTCCAGGCGTAGTCGAGCCCGCCCTCGTCACCCAGCTCCTCCATCAGGGCGATGGCCCGGTACGCCTCGTCCAGCCCTTCCTCGAACAGCCCGGCCCCGTGGAGGCAGGCCGCCCGGTTGATCAGCGCGTACGCGGCCCCGTGCGAGTCCCCGATCCGCAAGCAGTCCTGATATATCCGATGGAAGTGCTCTCCCGCCGACCCGTAGGCCCCGCGCGCCAGCGGCACCCCGGCCAGCACCAGCTCGGCCCGCAGCGCGATCCGCTCGCTCGGCGCCGCCGCGATCACGATCCCCTGCAGCCGCTCCACGTCGTCGAAGAACCCCTCCAGGTTCAGGTACGCCGACAGGTGGTGCGCCAGCTCGGCCGCCTCCTCCGCCATCCCCAGCTCGACGGCCGCCGACACGCTGTGGACGAGCGTCCTGCGCTCGGCGGCCAGCCACGCGATCCCGACCCCGTCGATCGCCTCGGCCTGAGGAAAGGGCGGCGCGGTCGGGATGGGCAGGTCGCTGGTGGCCGCCCTGAGCCGGCGCAGGCACTCCAGCACGTGCCGGGTCAGCGCCGCCCGCTGCTCCTCCAGGTCGTCCTCGACCCGGGCCCGCTCTTCGGCGTACACGCGTAACAGGTCGTGCAGGCGGTAACGCGGCTGTCCCGCCCCGTCGACCTCGCCCGAGTCGAGCATCCCCCTGGCGACCAGCGTCTCCAGCGCCGCGTCCGCCTCCAGCCCGGACGAGCCGAGCAGGGCCGCCGCCGACCACTCGGCGATGCTCCCCAGGTCGGCCAGCCCCAGCAGCCGGAACGCCCGCCGCGCCGGCTCCGGCAGGGCCGCGTAGCTCTCCCCGAACGTGCCCCGCACGTCCAGCCCGCCCACGATCAGCTCGTCGAGCCGCCGGTCCTCGAGCCTGCTGGCGAACACGCCGACCGGCCAGGACGGGCGGATCGCCAGCCGCGCGCCCGCCACCCTGATCGCCAGCGGCAGCAGCCCGCAGGCCTTCAGGATCGCCCGCGCGGCCTCCGGCGCCGCGCGGAAGCGCGCCCCGCCCGCCACCCGTTCCAGCAGCAGCCGGGCGTCGTGCTCGCCGGGCAGGTCGAGCTGCAGCCGGGTGGCCCCTTCCAGGGCGGGCAGCCGCGACCTGGACGTCACCAGCACGCAGCTGCGCGCGGTGCCCGGCAGCAGGTGGCGCACCTGCGTCTCGTCCTGGGCGTCGTCGAGCACGATGAGCACGCCCATGTCGGCCAGGCGCTGCCTGAGCAGGCTCGCCCGCTCCTCCAGCGGCCCCGGGACCAGCGTGCCGTCCACGCCCAGCGAGCGCAGCAGCTCGCCGAGCAGGTCCTCCGGCCGCCGCGGGCCGGCCGCGTCCCGGCCCAGCCGCAGGAAGACCTGCCCGTCGGGGTAGTCGGCGCGTAACAGGTGCGCCGCGTGCACGGTGAGCGTGGTCTTCCCCACTCCCGGCAGCCCCGAGACGACCACGATGGGCGGCGACATCCGTTCCGGCCGGGCCCGCGCGGCGGGGAGCAGCACGTCCAGCTCGGCCTTGCGGCCCACGAAGTCGGAGGTGTCGGCGGGCAGCTGGCACAGCGGCACGCGCGGGGAGACCGGGGCGCTCGGCGCGGGATCGCCGGCCAGCAGGGCGGCGTGCAGGTCGGCCAGCTCACGGCCCGGCTCGATGCCCAGCTCGCTGCTGAGCACCGCGCGGGCCTGGCGGAAGGCGTCGAGCGCCTCGCTGCGCCGCCCGCTTCTGTGCAGGGCCAGCATGAGCTGCGCCCACAGCCGCTCGCGCAGCGGGTGGGCGGCGACCAGCGTGCGCAGCTCGACCACCAGGTCCTCCCCGCCGAGCTCCAGCCGGACGTCGATCCACTCGGACCTGGCCAGGAGGAGCTGCTCCTCCAGCTCGGCGATCCTGGGCTCCATGGCGCTGCCGAGCCGGCTGTCCTCGGCGGGCCTGCCCCGCCACAGGGACACCGCAGCCTTGTAGGCCTGCTCCGCGGCCTGGTGCTCGCCCGCCTGCCGCGCGCGCCGCGCCCGGCGTACGAGGTCCTCGAACGCGAGCAGGTCGAGCCGGTCGGGCGACAGCTCGCACGCGTACCCGGCGGGCTCCGTGCGCAGGCGGAGCGCGGTGCCGCTGACGACGCGGCGCAGCTGGGAGACGTACGTCTGGAGGTTCGCCACAGCGGAGCGCGGCGGGTCGTCCCAGACGGCGGCGACCAAGCGCTCGGTTGAAATCACGACATTGGGGTGGAGCAGCAGGACGCTGAGCACCGCGCGCTGCTTGGCGCTCAGCCGAACGGGCCCTTCTGCGCCTTGTACGCGTAAGGATCCCAGAATCGAGAAATCCATCGTGGCAATCTCCCCGAGGCCGTCCGGACCCACGACGCAGTACATCCCTTGCCGGATGTTTTGGCAACTGCCGACCTTGACGGGTCTAGTTTGATGTCATGGGATATCTGCCGATCGGCGAACATGGGCTGATCGGCGACCTGCGAACGGTCGCCCTGGTCGGCACGGACGGCACGATCGACTGGTACTGCTGCCCGCGCTTCGATGCGCCGAGCGTCTTCGGCTCGATCCTGGACACCGAGCGGGGCGGCTGTTTCGAACTGGCCGCCGACCTCGACATGCGGACCAAACAGTTCTACATCCCCGACACGAACGTGCTCGTCACCCGGTTCTTCGCGGACGAGGGGATGGCCGAGGTCCAGGACTTCATGCCGGTCGTCGAGGAGGAGACGCACGAGGCCGACCGGCACCGGCTGATCAGGCGGCTGGTCTGCGTACGCGGCTCGCTGCCGTTCCGCGTGCTGGTCGCGCCCCGGTTCGACTACGCCGCGCAGGAGCACAGCGTGCGCCTGTACGACGACCGGGCCACGTTCGAGTCATCCGGGCTCTCGCTGACCTTGACCTCGACCGTGCCGCTGGAGAGCGACGGGCGTGACGTGCGGGCATGGTTCACGCTCTCCGAGGGCGAGCAGGCCGTCTTCGCCCTCGACCGGTCCGACATGGGGCTCGGCCCGAAGTCGTGCGCGCTCGCCGAGGCCGAGCAGGAGCTGGCCGACACGGTGCGGTTCTGGCGGTCGTGGCTGTCCGGCTCCCGTTACCGCGGCAGGTGGCGGGAGATGGTGCACCGCTCGGCGCTGACGCTGAAGCTGCTCACGTACGCGCCGACCGGCGGCATCGTCGCGGCCCCCACCACGAGCCTGCCGGAGCAGATCGGCGGCCCGCGCAACTGGGACTACCGCTACGTGTGGGTGCGCGACGCGGCCTTCTGCGTGTACGCGCTGCTGCGGCTGGGCTTCACCGAAGAGGCCGAGGCGTTCATGAACTTCCTGTCGGAGCACGTCACGCTCGGCCGCGGCGACCAGTCGGCCCCGCTGCAGATCATGTACGGCATCGACGGCCGCGTCGAGTTCCCGGAGCGCGAGCTCACCCACCTGGAGGGCTACCGCGGATCGGCCCCGGTACGCGTGGGCAACGCCGCCGCGGACCAGCTCCAGATGGACATCTACGGCGCGCTCATCGACTCCGTCTACCTGTACGACAAATGGGGTAAGCCCATCTCCAGCGACCGCTGGGACGAGCTGTGCACGCTGGTCGACTGGGTCTCCGACAACTGGGACCAGCCGGACGAAGGCATCTGGGAGACCCGCGGCGGGCGCAAGAACTTCGTCTACTCCAGGCTCATGTGCTGGGTGGCCATCGAGCGGGCCATGCGCATGGCCATCCACCGCGGGCTCCCGGCCGACATCCCGCGCTGGCGCGAGGCCCGCGACGGCATCTACCGCCAGATCATGCGGAACGGCTATTCGGCCACGCTGAACGCCTTCGTCCAGCATTTCGGCGATGACGTGCTGGACGCGTCGGTGCTGATGATGCCCCTGGCCAAGTTCGTCTCGCCCATGGACCCGAAGTGGCTGTCCACGCTCGACGCGCTCGCCGACGGGCTGGTCTCCGACTCGCTGGTGTACCGCTACGACCCCGAGGCCAGCCCCGACGGGATGCAGGGCTCGGAGGGCACGTTCTCGATCTGCACGTTCTGGTACGTCGAGGCGCTGGCCAGGGCGGGCCGGGTGGAGGAGGCTCGCCGGGTCTTCGACAACATCCTGAGCTACGCCAATCACCTGGGCCTGTACGCCGAGGAGATCGGGCGCTCAGGGGAGCAGCTCGGCAACTTCCCCCAGGCGTTCACCCATCTGGCGCTGATCAGCGCCGCCTTCAACCTCGACCACGCCCTGGGTTGACGCGTTCCGCTCCGGCAAACTGGGCGGATGACGTCGAGTGATCACGAACCGGCCACGCCGTTCGAGGAGCGGTTGTGGGCGGCGCACCGGGACGGGCAGGACGCGCTGTGCCTGAGCCTGCTCCGCGACGCGGACCTGGCGCTGCCGATCACCGCCGCCGCGGCGGACGGGACAGAGGCTCCCGCGTGGGCGACCGCCGCCGACGCCGAGCGGACGTGGCTGCTCGCCTACACCTCCGTGGAGGCGATGCGGCTGGCCACCGGGGGCGTCGCCACGCACTGCCGCGTCCTGTCGCTGGTCGAGCTGGCGGCCGGCTGGCCGGACCCGCGGTGGGGGCTGGCGATCAATCCGGGGCTGACGGCCGCCTTCATGCTGGAGTCGGGGACGGTGGCCAGGCTGGCGGTGCCCACGCTGGCCGCGGATCTCGTGCTCGACCCCGGCTCGGGGGTGCCGGCGGTCCAGAAGCTGCTGTCCCCCGCCGCCATCCATGACCTGCTGACCGGGGGCGAGCCGCGCGTCTCCGGCTACTGCCATCACGCCCTGGACGTCTCGCACATCGCGACGCCCGTCGTGCTCGCCGACGCGCTGGGGCAGCCGGACCTGCTGACCGAGAACGGCTCGCTCAACATCCTGCGCTGGCGCCCCGTGGGCCTGGCCGGCTACCGCACCCCCTACGGCGGGACCGACGAGGAGCGCAGGGCCGCGGTGGCGGGCTGGGTGGTCGAGGAGCCGCCGTTCGTGGGGATGGGCCTGGTGCCGAACGTCGACCAGGTCATCCGCGAGTACAAGGTGTACGGCGTGGGCCTGCCGCACGGCGCGGAGATCTGGGAGCTCACCTCGGGAGGGACGGAGCACCGGCGCGCGATCTACCACGGCGACCTGGGCCGGTGGCTGCTGGTCGGGAGGCGGACTGGATGAGCTGGCACTTCTACCGGGCCCGCTGGCAGGGGGCGGACTACGTGGCCAGCCCCGAGCCGCACTCCCTGGAACTGTGGATCCGGCTGCGCAGCCCCGAGCCGGCGGACGGGTTCGAGGAGGTCGAGCCCGGCTGCCACGTACGCCCGGTGCCCGCGTCCGAGTGCGCGGCCCTGGACTTCGTGACGACGGTGTGCACCTGGCGGGGAGAGCGCTTCCACGTGCACGGCGAGCGTGACGGGCGGCTGCTGCTCGAATACCTGGGCGGGTCCGCGCCCGCGGCGGTGGAGCTCGGGCTGGAGCGCGTCGAGCGGGGCGTGTACCGCCTCTGGGTGCCCCGGGCCGAGGTGACGGATCTCCACGAACACACCGAACCACTAAATGTCGTGAAACAACACTTTTGAACACACTCTTGTCTGATGGTGTTCATGTGACGGAAACTAACTAGAAACGTGGAAGTTTCGTAAGAGGATTTCCCGTAGACGGGAGGCCTGGCTTCAGGGGGTGTCATGGAGTCGCTCGACCAGCCTGATTCGGCGGCGATGAGGGCATACGCCGACGAGCTGCGCGCCATGTTCCGGCAGATCCAGGACGCGGGCATGGAGCTGCACGCCCAGGCCAGAGGGGTGCAGTTCACCGAGAAGTCACGCGACGGCCTGGTGTCGGTCACGGTCGGCCCGCGTGGCGAGCTCGTCCGGCTCGACCTGGACCCGCGCATCTACCGGCGGCCCGAGGCACGGCAGCTGGCCGACACGATCGTCGAGACGGCTCAGCGGGCGGCGGCCGGCGCCCGCGAGCGCGTCACGGAGATCCTGGAGCCGGTGATCCCCCGTGCGGAGCTCGAGGCACACCTCGACGGCGACGTCGAAACCGCCCTGACGCAACTCGCCGAGCGGATGGAGGGTGAACGATGAGGCTCTGGGACGGTACGCAGATCATCAAGCCCAGCGTGGACCGGGGGCTGTCCGAGTGGTCGACGATGGCCGAAGACCTCGAACACGAGTCGGCGAGGCTGGTCGCCCTGGTCCAGGAGGCGCTCGAAGCCGCCCCGTGGGGTCCCGGCGCCGAGGGCGAAGCGTTCAGGGCCGCCCATTTCCGCAACGACGGCCCCAACCAGATGCTCAGCCAGTGCACCCAGCTGGCCAAGGAGATCACCGGCGCGGGGAGCGGGGTGCGCACGGCCGTCGACAACACCCTGAAGATGGATCTCGACATCAAGCGCGACATGGCGGCCGGGCGGGTGCGGGAAATCTGAGGCCCAGGACGTGACGGTCAACGCCGACACCGGGGTCCACGGCTCCGGCAGCAAGAACGGCGGCGGCCTTGCCGCCCCGCGGCCAGCGGTCCGCATCGACAGCGACGTCCTCCCCGCGTGGGAGACCGAGGCGCTGCCCGACTGGGTCGTCTACTGGCTGATCCCCCTGCTTTCGGCTGGGCAGAAATGGCCCGGCGCCAGCGAGAGCGGGCTGTCGAAGCTGTCCGAGGCGTACGACAAGCTGGCCGAGGGGTCCGTCAGCTCCGCGCCGGCCGCGGGCTCGGCCACGCGGGTCCTCCTGGACGGATGGATCTCGCCCGCGACCGCGAACTTCGTCACCAGGGCCACCTTCCTGTACGGCCACGAGGGCGGGCTGGCCGGGGTGTCCGGGAACGCGCGGGCCTACTCGCAGCAGGCCAACAACTTCGCCGTCGAGACGCAGTACTCCAAGCTCTCCGTCAACGTGGCCTTCTGGGTGACGGTCGTCGCCATCGCGATCGCCCTCTTCGTCGCCTTCTTCACCGCCGGCTCCTCCACCGCGATCATCGGGCCGTACGCGGCGGGCGCCCGCGCGGCCATCACGCGGATCCTCGTCAGGCTCATGACCCTGGGCGGCCGGGAACTGGGCGTGCGGCAGCTGGCCAGGGTGACCGCGCTCAGCGGCGCCACCGGGCGCGGCCTCATCGCCAGGCTGCTGGCCTCACCGATCGGCCGGGAGCTGATCGAGGAGATCGGCGAGGAGTTCTTCATCGACGCGGCCTCCCAGTACCAGCAGCTCCAGATGGGCACCGTGCAGGACTGGGACGTGAACAAGTCGGCCGCCTCGGTCATCGGCGCGGGCGGCGGCGCGCTCTTCGGCACGGCCCTGGCCGGGCCCGTGTCCCAGATCACCAGCCACGTGCCGGGATTCGCGGGCCGCGCCCTGACCACGGGCCTCACCAACACGATCGCCTCCCCGGCCGGCAGCTTCATCGCCAACGGCGTGGTCTACGACCAGTGGCAGAACCCGTTCACGGCCGATTCCCTCCTGGGTGGCTTCATGGGCGGCGCCGGGCGTACCGGGACGATCAGCCCGTTCAACCCCGAGGTCTACACCGCGCTCGCCCACCCGGTCACCTCTCTCGCCTCCGCCTACGACCTCGCCGCGCACACCGACGCCGGCCGCGCGGCGGGTGGCCCGCCGGGGGGCCCGGCGGACGGGAACACGTCGGGCGGCGGCCCCACGAACGGCGGTCCCCAGCCCGGCATGCCCGGAGCCGTGCGCCAGCCCGACCCCGCGGGGCCCACCACCGTGAGGTCCGGCGGGCAGGCGACCGCACCGGCGACCCCGAGGCCCGACGCTCCGGCGACCCCGAGGGCCGACGGCAGCCGGGACGGCGACGGCCGGCGCAACCCCGCCGCGCCGGACCCGGACGCGGCCTCGCAGCGGCGGACCTCCAGGGGCGAGGACCCCGACCAGACAGACCCGAATGCGGCGGCACCCGACCAGGCGGACCCGAGTGCGGCGGCACCCGACCAGGCGGACCCGAGTGCGGCGGCACCCTCCCAGGACGACGCCGCGCCGCAGCCCGCCGGCGACGCGGGCCCGCGACCGGACGACGCCTCGGGACAGGCCGGGCGCCCCTCAGCCACGGGCCAGTCACCGGACGGCACCCCCGCGCCCGACGCCGACCCGGCCCAGCCAGACAACAACCCCGCCCAACTGGACGCCAACCAGGCAACCCCGGACAACCCGGCACAGCCCGACAACAGCCCCGCCCAGCCAGACGGTCAGACGGCGCCCGACGGCCAGACGGTGCCCGACGGCCAGACGGTGCCCGACGCCCAGGCCGCGGCCGGCTCGACGCAGCTCGCCGACGACGGCTCCGGGCAGCCGGTCACCTCCCTCGACGGGTCGGCCCCGACCGGTCAGCCCATGCCCGCCGCCGTCCGAGCCCGTACGGCGCTGATCGGCGCGCTCGCCGCGAACTTCCCCAACGCGGTGGTCGGCCCGGAGGGCGACCTCCTCATCTCCACCCCCAATGGCGTGCGCGTGATCTCCGCGGCCACCATGGGCCGCGTCCGCTCCGCGCTGGACATGCGGGCCGAGGAGGTCCAGGACCTCTCGGAGCTGCAGGCCGAGGCCGCCGCCCTGCTGGCGGTCGTCCAGGGCGAGGACGTCGTCCAGACCGGGCAGCCGACCGCCCCCGCCGCGGCCCCGGCGCCCGACGCCGCACCGGCGTACACGAGCAAGCCGGGGACGGTCACGTCGCGGCCGGTGCCCGGCACCAGGTACGTCCCCAACGGCCGCCAGGGCCCCGACCTGGACTTCGACGAGGTGTACGACGCGGTCGCCGAGCTGCTCGCGGCCCACTTCCTCGACCAGGGCGTGACCGGCTTCAGCTGGTCGCAGGACGGCCGGACGCTGGCGGTCCACACGGCGACGGACGGCACCCACTACTTCCGGCCCGTCATCGGCGGCCTGTCCCCGAACCTGATGGGCGAGACCGAGGTCAGGACCGGCAGGACCGAGGACGACGCCCATCTCGTCCACTTCAACCCGCGCGTCGCCACCGACCAGCTGCCCAGGGTCTGGCTGCACGAGATCACCGACACCCTGCAGAAGCTGCAGGAGGCCGGCGACGGCGGGCGGCGGAGCATCCTGCCGCGCAAGAGCGGCGAGGCCAAGCAGAACGCGTGCGTGCGCGCCTGGCTCAACGAGCTGGCGTTCCTGGCCGACAAATGGCACCAGGCCCAGACGCTCCCGGAGAAGCGGCTCATCGCCGTCGACATCGACGGTGTGGCCCGCCAGCTGCGCGAACACGGCCAGACCCCGCCCCTGCCGCCGTGGGCCCCCACACAGGGCACCCGGCCGTCCCTCGCGCCCCCCTTACCCGGCCCCAACCCGTCCGCCGAGGACGTACAGGCCGTCATCGACGCGCTGGTCCAGGCCGAGCAGGCGCTCAAGATCCAGATCCAGTCGAAGACAAACAGCGCCGAAGAGGCGCGCAAGAAGGCCCGCCAGGCCACGCGGGACGCGCGCAAGGCGATGAAGCAGCACGATCAGGGCCGCTTCGAGCGGGCGCGCAAGGCACGGCAGGAGAACCGCGCGCACCGCGCCACGCAGGCGCGGCACACCAGGATCGCGAAGGCGTACGGCCCCGCCCTGGCGCAGGCGACGCAGACGAGAAAGGCCTACGAGCAACTGCTGTCGGCGATGCGCCGGACAGGAGCGTCCACCCGGCCAGGCGAGGTCGGCATGGCCTCCATCGCCCGATCGCTGGCGAATGAGGCCGCGCGGCGCCACCGGGGCTATCTGAACGCCCTGTCAGCGGCGCTGCCGCAGCAGGACAGCCTGTCCATGGCCATGCCGACGGGCCCGCTCGCCCATCACACCGCTCTCACCACCGCCGTCAACAACGTCCTGGAACGCCACAAGATCGGCTACCAGTTCAGCACGGACGAGCTGGAGCGCGCCCTGCGCGCCGACTTCCACAAGCTCGTCTCCCCCGATGGCGTCGTGCTGCGGGTGGGCCGCGGCAGCAACGCGGCGGAGGTGCGGGTCAAGCTCTCCCTCGCCGACCTCGTCGAAGTGCTCGACCCGGGCGTCAAGGCGTCGGAGACGATGGTGGGCCTGTTCTTCCAGGCGGGCCGTACGGTCACCGCCACCGAGTCCGGCAGCGGCGGGCTGCCCCTCGGCTTCAACACGGCCGTCCTGGCGCAGCTCCTGCCCGAGGGCGAATGGGCCAGGACGCTGACCGAGATGCTCGGGGTCGGCGTCGGGGTCGTGGCCGGCCGGAACTGGTCGGCCACGGGCGGCGCGGGGATGTACGCGCAGGGCGGCTCCGTCTCCGACAACAGGAGCGAGTCGCTGCTGTTCGACGCCGCCGCGACGTGGACCGTCGAGATCCGCACGCGGAAGACGGACGGCTGGCAGAAGGCCGCCGTCGTGAACTCCGGCGCACCCGGCGACGCCGCCGGGCAGCGGTTGTGGGTCTCGCACTCCTTCACCGACCAGGCGCCGCGGAAGCTGGCCTGGGTCGACGACGCCAAACGCGACGACAAGCTCCCCAACCACATCATCACCAGCATGACCGGCCTGGAAGGCGCGCTGGACACGGTCGCCGGGGCGCTGGGCGGGCTGTACGACCAGGTCGGCGCCATCCCCCACGACCAGCTGCGGACCTTCGTGACCGAGGAGCTGCCCCACCGGCTCCGCGACGCGGTCAACGGCGATCTGGAGCGCGTCTTCACCAGGAACGGCAAGCCGCACGCGAGGGTACGCGCCGAGACCCGGGTCGTGCTGGTGGCGAGCGAGCCGCTCGGCGGGGCGAGCGCCGAGGAGTGGGAGGAGGAGGTGCTCGTCGACTTCGCCGCGACGCCGGGCGGGGCGTCGTCCGGCGGGTCGCTGGAAGCGAGCGCCTCGGCCGGGCTCACCCATCCCGCGCTGCAGGAGATCGACGGGTTCGGCAGCTACGAGCCCAGCATCGGGCCGCGGGTCCGCGGCTCCAGGTCGGCGTCGCGGTCGTACTCGGCCACCGCCAACCAGCAGGCGATCCACCCGAGCGTGCACCGGAAGACCAGCCCCAAGCAGAGCTACCGGCTCGCGCTGGAGACCACGTTCATCGTGGAGGAGTTCGGCAAGCCGCCCGTCAAGCTCCGGCCGATGCGCAGCGCGGCGGTGGTCACCATGCGGGAGTCGGCCGCCTACCGCTTCGGCCTGCCGGTCGATCAGGACGCGCTGGTGTATCACGACGGCCGGCCGCTGCTCGACGCGGACGGCAACCAGGTGCTGCGGGGCGACCCGCGCCCCGGCCCGCCCCCCGGCCGCAAGCCCGAGCTGCCCTCCTGGCTCGGCGACGGCCCGGGCCAGATGCGGGGCGTCGGCCCCGGCCTCGTCCAGGACATCGACGGGCTGGCCGAGGTCAGGCAGAAGGTGATGGACCAGCTCGCCGATCGCGGCATCATCCCGAAGACCGTGGGCGACGTCCGGCAGTACGCGTCCAACTCGCTCGCCCGCGCAGCCCAGATCCTCAACCTGCAGGAGGTCACCGAGCAGCTGTCCGAGCACCGGATCAGGTCCGGTTACGACACCCTGGCCCAGGAGGGCATCGCCGTCGACCTGGTGACGCACGGCCTGAACGGCGCCCCTGAGCACCACATGCTGCACATTTCGCTGAAGCAGGACTTCAAGAACTACCGCTACATCGGGTACACGGACTCGGAGACGGTGGTCAACCTCGACATCGGCTCCGACACCTCGGCCCGGGCCGTCAGCCAGTCCAGGACGTACGGCGGCGGCGCCTCGGTCGCCGAGAGCGACGGCCCCGACAAGGGACACGACGGGCTGTCGCACGAGGTGGGCGTCAGCGCCGGCGGCAACCGCACCCGTACGGCGGGTTCGAGCGTCGGCAGCACGGTCAACGTGGTGAGCCTGCACGAGAGCACCGGCCCGGTCGCGATCTTCTCCGTGGGCCACGACCTGAAGGTCGATCTCGTGCACGACGGGGAGACGACCCCCCTGGCGTCCGGCAGGGGCTCGGCCAGGCTGCTGTTCGCGGCGGACCTCCTCCCCGCGAAGGACGGCTCGGCCCCCGCCTCCATCGGCAAGGTGTCGAAGAAGGTGCTGTCCAGGGCGAAGCTCGTCCACTGGGACGCGCACGGCAGCCTGCAGACCGCCGCGAAGAAGGTGCAGCCGGGGAGCATGCGCCAGGACTCGGTGGCGTACCAGATGTTCATGGCGGTCCTGGGCGTGCGCAACCTCGTCTCGCACCCCAGGATGCTGATGAGGCTGCTCACCACCGGCCTCGCCGTCCGCCCGCAGGGGACGCCCACCCAGGCGTCCATGACGGTGACGGGCGAGGTCGGCGAAATGGAGGTGCTGGGCGTCATCGACCACGTGAAGGGAGAGATCCTCTTCGGGCTCGGCAGCGCCGGCGTCTCCTGGGGCGGCTCGTCGGGTCACTCCGTCGGCGCCTCGACCAGCGTCTCCGACCTCGACGGCGGCGGCACGTCGAGCGACAGCGGCTCGCTCTCGCTGCCCTCACGGTCGGGAGGCACCTCCGTCTCCACCTCGGTCCTCGACATCTGGGGCGACGAGGGGCTCTCGATCGACTTCGGCCGTCAGATCCTCCTCCGGGCCACCGCGGACCTCACGGTCACCGGCTCGGAGAGCATGGCGCACGCGGTGCCGCTGGCGGGCCGGGTCCCGAGCGGCGAGCACGAACCGGCCACGGCGCAGGGCACCGGGCTGTTCATGCTCTCCGAGGACGACGCGCTGGCGATGTACGCCGAAGGCGAGCTCCCGCTGCCCGGCCCCCTGGTGGGCGACGCCGTCGAGCGCTTCCTCAACGGCAGCATGAAGCTCGACCCGAGCCTCGCCGTGCCCCTGGTCCAGCGCTACATCATGGACGTCGCCAAGGCGCGGGCCGCCGGCGAGGACGTGGGATACGCCGCGCGGCACACCCCGCAGGCCCTGCTGGAGAAGATCAAGGAGCTGACGGGCCTCGGCCCGGCGGCCACCACGGCCCAGCAGGGAAACGAGCAGCAGCAGCTCGACCAGACCCTGAGCGAGGCGACGGACCTGATCGACCGCTCCAGGGACGTCGTGCTGGCGCCGTCGTACGACGGGACGGTGGGCCTGGGCACGGTGGAGTCGCTCGACCTGACCGACGAGCAGGGCAATCCCGTCGACATGATGGATGCGGTGCTGAACGCCGTCCGCGCCGCCCACCCCGAGGCCGTGGACGAGAGCCCGACCCTGCTCGACGAGCTGAGCGTCGATTTCTCCAGTGACGCCGCGCTGATCCACGTCAACGACATGTGGTCGACGCAGGGCTACGAGAAGAGCTACCACGTCCAGGTCGGCTCGCAGACCGCGCAGGCCGAGGAGGTGACGGTCACGGCGCGGCTGGTGTACGACGACCCGGAGGACTCCCGCCGGGGCCGGTTCCTCACGCACACCTCGCAGGCCGGTGTCATCAGGCAGCGCTACCGCTACACCGACCTGTCGCACTCCGAGTCGTACAACGGCTCCTACTCGGCAGGCGTGAACCAGGGCAGCGTGGACAACGGCGACGGCCACGGCGTCGGCGTGGGGACGGACCGGGGCCGCTCGTACTCGGGCTCCACCAACCGGCAGGGAACGCGGCTGCAGCGGATGGCCGTGTTCAACGGCATGAACCGGGTCGAGCAGAAGATGACGCTGGTCATCGAGGTCACCCGCAGGCCGGTGCGCGCGGGCAAGTTCCGGTCCGCGGCCCGGCGCGCCGCGGACGCGCTCCGGCGCATCCTCCGCGTCGCGCCCCCGGTCAAGTACCGCGCCACACTCGTGCGGCGCATCCCGACCGGCATGATCCGGCCCGTCGGCGAGGACCCGGGGCCGGTCACCCCCGTGATCGACCCCCGGCGGGTCGAGCTGCGTCCCGGCTACTTCCCCGACAGGCTGCGGGAGCACGCCGGCAAACCCCTCCTCTTCGACATCATCACCTCGCGGTTCGCGAAGATGCTGGGTGCCGCCTCGGTCGCGGAACGCCGGGCCGAGCTGGTCAAGCGGCTGTCCCACGACGCCCTGCTGACCGGGTTCGAGCGGATGGCGGGGCCGGCCGGCCTCGTCGTGCCGCTGGCCAGGCAGAAGTTCAAGAACCAGGGTGCGCAGGTCACGATCCGGGCCCGCCTGTCGGACTTCACCATCATCGCCGGGCCCATCGACGCGGAGAAGGGCGAGGTCGACAGGGCGGCCGACGCCCAGAACGCGACGGTGTCCCGCGGCCGCACGCTGCCCGTCGGCACGAGCGGCAGCATGAGCGACGGCGAGTCCGGCCTCGACGGCGGTGTGCGGGCCGGCGAGCAGGCGTCCGAGAGCGTGTCGGACCACCACGGGGCGCGCCGCGAGCGCAGCAAGTTCGAGCAGGGCAAGGCCTACGTCGTCCGGCTCAGGGTGGACTACGACCTCACCTTCGAGCACGTGGCGCGGCTGCGGGACGGCAACGAGCACCCCGTCGGCGATCCCGTCCACATGGCGGGGGCCACCAGCGGCGAGATCGACGTGACGCTCTTCGAGGACGAGATCGCGGAGCTGCGCTCCCGGGTGGAGTCGAACGTGCGGCTCACACCGTCGGTCGATCCCGGCTGGACGACGTTCTCGTTCGCTCCGGCCGAGGGCCGCTCCGGGTTGATCCAGATCCTCCAGGACGCGCGACTGGCCGCCCGCGAACGCGGCATGGTGGCCCGGGTCGCGATCCGGGAGGCGGACGGGATCCACCGGTACGACGCCGCCCCCGACGGCACGATCCACAGCACGACGCCCGACGGCGGCTTCGCCGAGGCGTTCGCCACCCTTCCGCCCAACCTGCTGGACGCCGCCGACCAGGCGGGCCTCGACCTGCGCCACGTCTTCATGAACTCCCACGAGCCCGGCACGTTCGTCCATCAGGTCAGGGCCGCGCTGATGGCACAGGGCATCCTGCTCGCCGACGTCGACAAGTCAGTGTGGCCCGCCGACCGGGAGGCGACGAGCCCGACGGCGGGCGGGAGCGTCGCCCAGGGGCTGACGCCCGGCGGCATGCCCTCCCCCGCGATCGAGGGCACGCCCTTCAGCCGGTCGGGCCGGCCCGACGGGGTCCCCGACCTGACCATGGACGAGCTGCGCAACCAGGACATCACCCTCGGCGATCTGGGCGGCGCCGCCGCGCACGTCGCCTGGAACGGCGACACGCTGACCGTCCAGGTCCCCAACGCGCCCGATCAGCACGTCCGCGTGCTGATCGGGGAACCGGGCGCAGGCAACGACGCCTCCACCGAGTTGCGCACGGGCACGGCGGACGACCCACACGTCATGCGCTTCTGGCCGCGCGTGCACCCGGACGTGGTGTCGTCGGTCCTGGTGCACGAGCTCTCGCACGTCCTGCAGGAGACGCTCGCCGCGTCGTCGGGCGCTCCGCAGGGCGTGATCAGGACCTCCTTGTCGGAACACCAGACCGAGGGCACCGACTACTGCCTGCTCCCCCGCCTGAACGAGCACGCCCACCTGTCGCGCAAGTGGCACGCGACCTCCGACCCGGCCACGCGCTCGCTCCTGGCCGACGCGATCGACGCCATCGCGGCCGACCTCGAACGCCGCGGCCACACCCCGCCCGCGCCACCGTGGGGAACGGGCCCGCGGGCGCCGGCCGCCCCTCAGCCGCTGAGCCGGCTCGCGCGGCTGCTTAACGGAGGAGGCCCGGTGGGGCTGGACACCTCGCCGGCCGGGCTCGGCAGGCTGGCGCAGACCGCCGGCGTCGCCGACCTGGCTCCGGCGGGGCCCCTGGGCGAGTTCACGGTGTCCACCAGGAGCGGGACCTTCACCGTGGCGCTGGCCGACGCCGCGCCGGGCGCCACGGACGTGACCGTCGACTCGCGCGAGCCGGGGCGGCTGGCGCTTCGCGTGCCCGCCGACGGAGGCGAGCGCGGGGTCGTCGCGGTGGCCGAGCAGATCGCCGCGCACGCGGCCGCGCTGGACGGCCGCCCGGCGGGCCGGACGCTCGGCCCGGGGCCGGCCTTCGGCGCACACCCCACGGCGCCGGGACAGGTGCTCGGGGTGGCCGACGCCGCGACGCTCGCGCGGCTGCGCGGGCTGGCCCGCGCGGTCACCGAAGGCGGCTGGAGCGGCGCGGCCGAGGCGCTGCGTGCCGAGGCGGCGCGGGCCGGTCTGGCGCCCGGCCAGGCCGGGGCGGCGCCCCGGTTGCTGGCACTGGCGCGGGCGGGCGAGCTCTCTCCCGCCGACGTCACGGCGATCCGCGGCCATGCGACGCTGCCGGAGACGGCCGCGGCCAGGGCCGTCGAGCGCGGCGCGGCGCTCATGGGCGCCCGGGTCCACGACTACGGCTCCGGCCTGCTGGACATCGTGCTCCCCGGCCGCCCGCCCATCCCCGTAGAGGTGCGGTCGGGCCCGATGGGTGACCCGGGCATGCTGACCGTCCAGGTGGACGGCCGCCGCACGATCGGCGCGAACGAGCGGGCCGCCGCCGCGACCGTCGCGGGAGCGGTCGCCCGTACGCTGGGCGCGACGGCCGCCGGCGACCACGCGGCCCTGGCCGAGCTGTACGAGGCCGTGCGCCAGGCACGCGCGGCCACCGCCCGCCAGCGGCCGGCCCGGCTCGGCGTGCTCCACGACCTGCTCGCCGCCACCCGCCCCCAGGTGTGGCAGCTCGTCCCGCAGCCGCTGGCCACCGAGCTCGCCAGGCTGGCGGACGGGGCGCGTCCCCGGGACCTGCCGGCGTACATGGACCGCCTGCGCACGCTCGCCAACGCGACCGGCTGGTCGCCGCCGGAAGAGGGGAACTGCCGGTGCCCCGCCGACGGGCCGTGCGAGTGCGGCCTGCGCGCCGGGCGGGAACCGGCCGTGGCGCGCACGATGGCAGTGTGAGCGGGATCGCGCGTTCCGGCATGATGGGACTTCCGAGGAGAGGACGGCTATGGCATTCGCGGTGGCGCGGACGAGGGATGAGGCGCATCTCTACCTCGATCTGCACCCGTGCGCCTGCGGGTCGGTGGACACGACCTGGCACAGCGGGCTGGTAAGCGTCGAGGAAGGGCTGGTCAACCGCTATTCCGGCGTGTGCGGGGAGTGCGGGACGGCCCGGGAATACCTGTTCGGCCTGCCGGAGCGTCCCGTGCTGCCCACCGGCTATCCGACGTTCGGCGGGACGGAGCCGTCCGAGCTGCTCGACGCGGGCGAATGGTTGTGGGTGGCCGACCTGAGCGCGGGCAACGTGCCGGTGGACGACCAGGCCGAGGCTCAGCGCACGCTGCGGGTCGCGACCGCGGCCGTCGAGGAGGTCGTCAAGTTCGTGCCGCCGGGGGCGGACGCGGTGCCCGACGACGGGTTCTGGTCCGAGCGCGGGCAGCAGTTGCGGGCGGCCGACCCCGGCAGGTTCCAGCTCGACCGGCTGCTCATCGTCAGGGACACCTACCAGGACCTGGCGGGCCGGCATGCCTGAGCGCGGTCTCGCCCGTTCCCTCGTGGAGGCGTACGTCTACTTCGATCTGATGGCCGGCGGGGAGCAGGGCGCGTCGCGCCGGGCGGAGGCCGAGCAGGACGCGGACGGCTGGGTGGTGCGGCTCGGCGGCACGGAGGTCCTGGTCCCCCAGGAGGCCGAGATCGTGGCGAGGCAGGCGGGGCTGATCTTCGGCTCCGGCCTCTCCGAGCTGATCGACCCCGGCCAGTGGGTGCTCGTCGCCGCCACCTACGCGAGCCGGGCGCTGGAGGGCGGGCTGTTCTTCGCCGCGGACCCCTCGGACCCCGAGGCGTTCGGCAGGATCGAGACCGACTGGCGCTTCGCCGCCGACGCCGTGGCCGAGGCGCTGAAGTTCTTCCCCCGAGGCGCCGCCGAACTGCCCCCTGACGCCTTCTGGACCGGGATGGGCAGGGCGTTGCGGGAGTCCGAGCCTCATCGGCTCACCAGGCAGAAGCTGGAGAGCGATCTCGCCTTCTACCGCCAGAGCCTGGACGACTTCCACCGTCTCCACGACCGCTGAGGGTCGGCCTCGGTCAAACGATTGATCTCTGGGTCACACCTGTAATATTTTATCGATTATGGTGCGACGCAGCCGAATCAGAAACGTGATGGTCATCCTGGTCGCGGTCTTACCGGCGACCGCCGCGACGCAAGCCCCGGCGGCGGCCGCCGCCCCGCTTACCGTGTACGTGTCGCCGGACGGCAGGGACGGGGCCCGCGGCACCGAGCAGGACCCGTTCGCGACCGTCGAGCAGGCCCGCGACGCGCTGGCGGGCCGGACGAGCGCCCGCTCCCCCGGGATGGTCCGCATCAGGGGCGGCGTCTACCGGACGTCCAGGACCGTCCAGCTCAGCGGGGAGCGCAATTCCTACGTCACCTATGCCGCCTATCCGGGCGAGCGGGTGGAGTTCGCCGGGGTCACCACGCTCTCGCCGGAGAAGTTCCGCAGGCTGAGCGACCTCCCGGCGGGCGAGGCCAAGTGGTCGTCGAAGTCGCGGGTCCGGGACTCGGTGTCCGGCAATGTCTACGTCTACGACCTGGCCGCCGAGGGCATCCCGGCCGGGCGGCTCAACAAGAACGGGTTCAACTGGAAGCCGCAGCCGTATGCGCCCGAGTTGATCACCGACGACGTCGCGCAGACCCTGGCGCAGTATCCGAACGGCGGCGAGAAACTGGACCGCGCCGACCTCACCGTCAAAGAGGCGCCGAAGGGCGCCCGCGACTACTTCTCGGACAAGACCGCGGACGGCACCACCCTGCCCTACGAGGACATGCTGAAGCTGCCCGGCCCCGCCTACACCGCGGTCGACCCGGCGCTCAAGGAGCGCTCCGCCACGTGGGCCCCGCCCGGCGGGACCGCCGACAACACGACGTACGAGACCGACGGCTGGCTGTCCGGATATTTCGGCAACAACTATGCCAACGACCGCGTGCGCATCGACTCCGTCAACGGTGACGAGCTCAGGACCCGCTACCCCACGATGTACGCCGCCACGGACAAGTGGACGTCGTTCGTGGCCCAGAACGTGCTGAGCGAGCTGGACGCCGAGGGCGAGTACTACATCGACCGCTGGAACGGCGGCGACTCCCTCTACTACTACCCGCCCGGCGGCACGGTCGAGGGCAAGCGGATCAGCCTGACCTCCTTCGACGCCCCCTTCTTCACGCTGGAGAACGTCAAGGGGGTGACGCTCAAGGGGCTGAAGCTCAACGGCACGACCGGCACCGGCGTACGCCTGCTCGACGCGGAGTCGTGCACCATCGACGGCCTGGAGATCCTCAACGTCAGCATGGACGCGGTCGCGATCGGCGAGGCCAACGACGCGATCACGGCCATCGCCGAGTACCGCACGAGCCGGGGCGGCCACCGCAACCGGGTGGTCAACAGCAGGCTGCACGACCTGGGCGGCGGCGGGGTGTTCACGGCCGGCGGCGACCGCGACTCGCTCGAGCGCGGCGACCACGTCGTGGAGCACAACGAGATCTACGACTTCTCCAAGCTCGCCACCTACACCCCGGCGGGCTACCTGTACGGCGTCGGCAACACCTTCAGGTACAACAACGTCCACGACGCGCCACACATGGCCATCCAGATCATGGGCAACGACATGGAGGTGAGTCACAACCGGTTCGAGAACCTCGTGACGCACGCCTCGGACCAGGGGGTGATCTACGCGGGCCGCGACTACACGTACCTGAACAACGTGATCTCCTACAACCTCTTCAGGAACGTCGGGCCGAAGGGCAACCAGGCCGTCTACATGGACGACGGGATGTCGGGGATGGTGATCCACCACAACTTCTTCGACGGGGCCCAGCACGGCCTGTTCTACCAGTCGGGGCACAGCAACGTCGCGACCGACAACGTGTTCAAGGACGTGACGTACGTCGGGCACGACAAGCTCTACCACGAGAGCGGCGGGCGGCTGCCGGTGCCCAACTCCAAGGTCGTGGTCGAGCGCTTCAACGACATGCTGAAGGCCGGCGACGGCACCGGCTTCACCAACACGCGCGAGAACATCGAGAAGTGGTACCGGCACTACGGCCGCCAGTACCCGAACATCCGGTCCTGGTACGTCCCGGCGGACGCGAGCGGCCGGATCTGCACCGCCGTCGGCGCCACGGAGTGCACGGACGCGTACGTCTGGCGCGACCCGGACTCCGTGTACGTGCCGTCCCACAACGTGCTGACCCGGTCGGTGAGCATCGCGTCGGGCGGCTTCGCCTACACCGACGACGCCGGCGGCCTGAGCAACAAGACGTTCAACCCCGACTTCGACTCCTTCAACGTCAGGAAGGACACCGCCGCCGGCTTCGCCTTCGACCCGGCGACGGGGAAGTTCGACGCGGCCGCCACGCCGCTGAACTCGGCCGAGGGCTTCGGCCCGAGGTGGGTGCGGGAGTGGAACGCGCGCTTCACCCTGGAGGGCATCGGGCCTCACTGACTCCACGACTGACAGAAAAGCGGCACCATGTAAAGATCGAGACTCGGCGAACCCTTCTTTCGGAATTGAGCAAGATCTGCTTCTGCCCTTCCCGATGGTTTCGGGTCATCGTGAGGACGTGCATCCGACCCCCCGGCAACAGGAGCAGGTCCTCATGGTCAGACGATCCCGCGCGCTACTCGCCGCTTTCGCCCTCTCTGTGATCACCGTACTCGGGTTCGCCTTGCCCGCCCACGCGGTGACCTTGGAGCAGAAGCTCGCCGCTCTTTCCGGTTTCTCGCAGCCCACGGCCGCCAGCGCCTCGTCCTGGCGGGCGGCCTGGGAGAACCAGGCCGCGTGGGCGGACTACGCCTTCGACTGGTCGACCGACCTGTGCTCGAGCAGCCCGGACCAGCCGCTCGGCTTCGATTTCCGGATGCCGTGCAGAAGGCACGATTTCGGTTACCGCAACTACAAGGACGTGAGCCAGTTCCCGGCGAACAAGTCGCGCATCGATGACTCGTTCTATTACGACATGAAGCAGGTGTGCGCCAAGTACTCGGGCGTCTCCAAGTCCACCTGCAACGGCCTGGCCTGGACGTACTACCAGGCGGTCAAGGAGTTCGGGAACCTCAACGTCACCCAGGAGCAGATCCAGGAAGTGCAGCAGGAGGCGCAACTGAGCGCGCAGAACGCGGAGAGCACAGGGAGCGTCGAATCCTGACAACGAAAAGGGCGGGGATGCCTTGGCATCCCCGCCCTTTTCGTGCGGTGCGCCGCCAGGGACTCGAACCCCGGACCCGCTGATTAAGAGTCAGCTGCTCTAACCAACTGAGCTAGCGGCGCTTGCAGAGAGGAATATACCGGTGATCCGCATCCTGGTCGAATCGGTAGCAGGCGGGCCTGTCGGGCGGTCAAGGCTAGAATAAAGTTCGGCCCCCGGCTCCCGGCAGACAGGATCATCGATGTTCGACTCTCCCGCCGAGGTGGCGGAGCGGCTCGCCGCCGTCGACTACCTCTCCGACGACGCCATCTCCACCTCGGTGTTCCTGGCCGCGGCGCTGGGCAAGCCGCTGCTGGTCGAAGGCCCCGCGGGCGTGGGGAAGACGCAGCTGGCCAAGGCCGTGGCCCTGGCGACCGGGGCCGAGCTGATCAGGCTGCAGTGTTACGAGGGGCTCGACGAGGCCAGGGCCCTGTACGAGTGGAACTACAAGAAGCAGCTGCTCAGGATCCAGGCCACCAGCGCGGACGACGACATCTTCTCCGAGGAGTTCCTGCTGGAGCGGCCGCTGCTGAAGGCGATCAGGGCCGCCGGCCCGACCGTGCTGCTCATCGACGAGACCGACAAGGCGGACGTCGAGGTCGAAGGGCTGCTGCTGGAGCTGCTGTCGGACTTCCAGATCACGATCCCGGAGCTGGGCACGATCGCCGCCACGCGCCGGCCGTACGTGGTGCTGACCTCCAACGCCACCCGCGAGCTGTCCGAGGCGCTCAAGCGGCGCTGCCTCTACCTGCACCTCGAATACCCCACCCCCGAGCGGGAGCGGGACATCGTGCTCAGCCAGGTGCCGGGCATCCGGGCCGACCTGGCCGAGCGGCTGGCCAGGACGGTGGCCACGCTGCGGGCGTTGGAGCTGAAGAAGGCGCCGTCGGTGGCCGAGACCGTCGACTGGGCCAACACGCTGCTGGCGCTCGGGCGGGACGACCTCGACGAGGCCACCGTGGCCGGGACGCTGGGCGTGGTGCTCAAGCACGCCTCCGACCAGGCGCGGGCGGTCAAGGAGCTGGGGTTGCCGGATGTCGCTGATCGATAGGCATGTCGGGTTCGTGCGGGCGCTGCGCGAGGCCGGGATCCCGGTGTCGGTGGCCGAGGGGCTGGACGCCGCGCACGCGTTGCGGGTGATCGAGCTCAGCGAGCGGGAGTCGCTGCGCGCCGCCTACGCGGCCACGCTGGTCAAGAAGCCCGCGTACCGGCCGGGGTTCGACGTGCTGTTCGACCTGTGGTTCCCGGCCTCGACGTCCGGCATGCACACCGAGCGCGCCGAGCGGCCGATCGACCTGGAGACGGCGCCCGTCGACGAGCTGCGCGACCATCTCGCCCGGCTCCTGACTGGCGGCACCGACCAGGAGCTGCGCGAGTTCGCCCAGGCCATGGTGGGGCGCTTCGGCCACCAGCCGGCCGCCACCCCCGGGCGGCAGAACTGGTTCTCCTACAGCGTCATGCGCGCCCTCTCCCCCGAGACGCTGATGGCCCGCATCCTCCAGAACGTCCTTCAGGGCCAGGAGCGCGGCGGCCTGGCCGAGAAGAACGCCCGCAGGACGGTCTACGACAACACCCGGCGCTTCGAGGAGGCCGTGGCCACCGACGTGCGCCGCCGCATCGCCGAGGACTCGGGGATCGAGCGCATCGCCCGCTCCGCCGTCCGGCCCCCGCTCGACCAGATCGACTTCCTCCGCATCACCAAGGCGGATCTGGCCAGGCTGCGCCGCGAGGTCCATCCGCTGGCCAGACGCCTGGCCACCCGCCTGACGATCAAGCAGCGCAAGGGCAGGCGCGGCCGCCTCGACTTCCGCAGGACCATGCGGGCCTCGCTGCAGAGCGGCGGCGTGCCGCTGACCACGCACTTCAGGCCACCGCGGCCGCACAAGCCCGAGCTGGTCATCCTCTGCGACACCAGCGACTCGGTCTCGTCGTTCGCCCACTTCACGCTGCTGCTCACGTACGCGCTGAGGGAGCAGTTCACCAAAGTGCGGGCGTTCGGGTTCGTGGACACGGTGGACGAGATCACCCGGTTCTTCGTCCCCGGCGCCGACGTGGTCGAGGCCATGACCAGGCTGACGAACGAGGCCGACATGGTGCGCTTCGGGCGTACCAACTACGGGCACTCGCTGGAGCGCTTCGCCGAGCAGTACGGCGACGCCATCGGGCCCAGGACCTCGCTGCTGATCCTGGGCGACGCCCGCTCCAACTACCAGCCGCCCGCCCTGGACGTGCTCAGGTCGCTCGTGGGCCGCTCGCGGCACGCGTACTGGCTCAACCCCGAGCCCGTGGCGCAGTGGGACACGGGAGACTCGGTCGCGAGCGAGTACGGAGCGGTCGTCCCCATGCACGAGTGCCGCAACGTCGCCCAGCTCACGGCCTTCATCGAGACGCTGGCCTGAAGCCTGAGGCGCCGGCCTGAAGCCGCCGGCGCCGGCGCCGGCTTGAAGCCTCAGGCGCGGTGCAGCTCCCTGGCCGCGGTGCGGGTCAGCAGCTCGATCTGCTCGGCGTTGAGCGCGACGTGGTCGGCCGACTTGATCACCTTGGCCGCCAGCCGCGGCTTGAGCAGCGTCAGGCCCTCGGCCACCACGATGCCGCCCTTGGGCAGCAGCCCGCAGTGGACGGCGAGCAGGGGCGTGATCGTCACCGGGATGCGCGTCTCGCGGCTCAGCAGCTCGGCGAACGCCTCGGAGGCCTCCACCAGCGGCTTGGCCGTCTTGGTGCCGTACTTCTCGCCGAAGAACAACCGGCCGGCGTAGCAGGCGATCTCGGTGTCGGGGCTCCAGGACTCGTTGTCGATGATCCACAAGCCGCCCGGGCCGATCACCAGGTGGTCGATCGACGCCTGGCCGCGGATGGCGCGGCCGTCGAGCACGGTGTAGCCGAGGCGGCCGAGGGACCTGCGCAGCAGCTTCCCGGTGATCGCCTCTCCCTTGCGCGCGCCGCGCCACACGGCCGTCGCGTGGAAGGAACGCCAGTCGAGGAGCCAGTCGCCCGCCGCCACGAGCCCGGCCAGGAGCAGGCCGAACAGCGGAGCGGCCCCGGACATGCCGAACCTCAGCGCGAGCGCTACCCCGATCACGAAGCCCACGGCCGCCTTGACATACCGGGACTTGCGCCGGTTGGACGCGTCCTCACGCCAGAACTTCTCGTACCACCACTGCGGAGAAGACCCTGTGTACTTCTCGTCTGGTTGCACATAGATAGAGCCACCGGGCACGGCAAACCCCCAATGTAGATGTGATGCAGGATCTGCCACGCCGAAGATCCCTCGCCAGTCAAGGGATACCCGCCCCTCAACCAAGGCGAGCCTAAGGTGACGTAATTAGTACCCGCAAGACCAGCAAATGACCTCAACCGACCAGTCGGTATGCTAAAGCAGGTGACAAAGGGGGACATGTGAAAGAGGAACCGGTCAGACAGCGACTGCTCGCCGAGGCGACCCGCCTGTTCGCCGAGCGCGGCTTCGAGAGCACTTCCGTCCAGGAGATCGTCGTGGCGGCCGGCGTCACCAAGGGCGCCATGTACCACTACTTCGGCTCCAAGGACGACCTGCTGCACGAGATCTACGGCCGGGTGCTGCGCATGCAGATGGACCGGCTGACGCGGATCGCCGACGGCCCCGGCGACGTGCGGCAGCGCCTGTACCGGGCCGCGGCCGACGTCGTGGAGACCACGGCCGCGAACCTGGACGACTCCAAGATCTTCTTCAGGTCGATGCATCTGCTCGCGCCCGAGACGCAGAAGACTGTACGCGCCGAGCGCCGCCGCTACCACGAGCGCTTCCGCGGCCTCGTGGCCGAGGGCCAGCGCGAGGGCGTCTTCAGCGCCCGGGTCCCGGCGGAGCTGATCGTCGACTACTTCTTCGGCTCGGTGCACCACCTGGGCTCGTGGTTCCACGTGGACGGGCCACTGACCGGCGCCCAGGTGGGCAGGCACTTCGCCGACCTGCTGCTCACCTCACTCGGGGCCGGGCACGTCGACGAGTGAGGCCAGCGCCGCGCGGTGGTCGCCGGGCGTGCCCAGCGCGATCTCCGCGGCCTTGGCGCGCTTGAGGTAGAGATGCACGGGATGCTCCCACGTCATCCCGATCCCGCCGTGGAGCTGCAGGGCCTCTTCGGCGGCGTGCACGGCCACGCCCGCGTTCCACGACTGGGCCACGGCCACGGAGAGCGCGGAGCCGTCGGTCGCGGCGCTCCGGGCGGCGGCCCTGGCCCGTACGACGTCCAGCCACAGGTCCGCCAGCCGGTGCTTGATCGCCTGGAAGGAGCCGATCGGCCGGGCGAACTGGTGGCGTTCCCTGACGTAGGCGAGCGTCGTGTCGAGACACCATTCGGCCACCCCGAGCTGCTCGGACGCCAGCAGCCCCGCCCCGAACCTGAGCACCTCCGCCAGGTCGCACTCCCCCACGTCCCTTGCCTCGGCCCCGTCGAAGGTGACGGTCGCGACGGGCCTGGTCTGGTCGAGCGACGGCACGACCTGGACGAGCGCATCCCCTTCCACGGCGTGCAGCCTGCCGCCGACGGGCACCAGCAGCACGTCGGCCACGTCGGCCCCGGCCACCCCGGTGACGGTCCCGGTCAGCCGCCCGTCCTCGAGCCGCATGGCCGCGCCCGCCCGGTACGGGGAGGCCGCGAACGGCACGACGAGGGCCGCGGTCTTCCTGCCCTCGGCCAGCTCCTCCAGAAGCGCGTCACCGGTCGGCAGCAGCGCGCGGGTCGCCAGCACCGAGCTGGTGAAGAACGGCACCGGCGCCACTCCCCTGCCCAGCTCCTCCAGCACGACGGCCGCCTCGCTGGCCGACGCCCCGGCGCCGCCGTACTGCTCGGGGATGAGCAGCCCGGCCACCCCGATCTCGCCCGCCAGCGTCTTCCACAGGTCCAGGTCGTAGGGCTCGGACTCGATCCGCTTGAGCACGGCGGCGGGCGGGCAGCGGTCGGCGAGCAGCCCGCGCACCGCGGCCCGCAACTCCTCCTCGACCTCTGAATACAGAAGGGTGGTCATCGCGGCAGGTCCTTCCAGGGCACGTCCTTGTCGACGCGGGGCTCTGAGGGCAGGCCGAGCACCCGCTCGGAGATGATGTTGCGCAGGATCTCGGACGTGCCGCCCTCGATCGAGTTGCCCTTGGCCCGCAGGTAGCGGTAGCCGGGGCCGCGGCCGTAGAAGTCGACGTCCTCGGAGCGGCGGAACGTCCAGTCGTCGTAACCCAGGTCCCGCCCGAACTCCACCTCGAAGCCGGACAGCGCCTGGTTGAGCTTGGCGAACGACAGCTTCATGCCGGACCCCTCGGGCCCCGGCTGGCCGGCGGCGAGCTGCTCGCGCAGCCGCGCCCCGGACAGGCGGGTGACCTCCGACTCCACCCAGAGCGACAGCAGCCGCTGGTGCAGGTCGTGGGTGCGCAGCTCGGGGTGGGCGCGCCAGGAGTCGACCACGACGCCGACCATGCCGCCGCCGCGCCGCACGGGGGCGCCGCCGATGGCGACGCGCTCGTTCATCAGCGTGGTCTGCGCGACCCGCCAGCCGTCGCCGACCTCGCCGAGCCGCAGCTCGTCGGGGAGCCGCACGCCGGTCAGGAACACCTCGTTGAACTCGGCCTCACCGGTGACCTGCCGCAGCGGCCGCACCTCGACGCCCGGCGCGTGCATGTCGCAGATGAAGTACGTCATGCCGCGGTGTTTCGGCACGTCCGGGTCGGTACGGGTGACGAGGATGGCCCACCTGGAGTGATGGGCGCCGGACGTCCACACCTTCTGGCCATCGACGACCCATTCGTCCCCGTCCTTGACGGCGCGGGTCGCGAGCGTGGCCAGGTCGGATCCCGCGCCGGGCTCGCTGAAGAGCTGGCACCAGATCTCCTCGCCGGTCCACAGCGGCCGGAGGAAGCGGCGTTTCTGCTCCTCCGTCCCGAACGCCAGGACCGTCGGGGCCGCCATCCCGAGCCCGATGCCCTGGACGCCGACGTTGAGCTGCGGCGTGCCGGCCAGCTCCCGCTCCACGACCAGCTGCAGCTCCCGCGACGCGCCCAGCCCGCCGAGCCCTTCGGGGAACCACACCCAGGCCAGCCCCGCGTCGAACCTCGCCCGCAGGAACTCCAGCCGGTCCCCGTCCGGGTCGTGCTCCGCGAGGAACGCCGCGACCCGCTCCTTGATCTCCGCCTCGTTCACATGTACCTCTTCAGCTCGCGATAGGCCAGGGACCGCTTGTGCACCTCGTCGGGGCCGTCCGCCAGGCGCAGCGAGCGGGCGCCCGCCCAGAGCCCCGCCAGGGGGAAGTCCTGCGAGACGCCGCCCGCACCGTGCACCTGGACGGCCTTGTCCAGGATCCACTCCACGGCGATCGGCGTGGAGATCTTGATGGCCTGGATCTCGGTGTGCGCGCCCTGGTTGCCCACCGTGTCCATGAGCCAGGCGGTCTTGAGCACGAGCAGGCGCAGCTGCTCGATCCTGATCCGCGACTCGGCGATCCACTCCTGGACCACGCCCTGCTGGGCGACGGGCTTGCCGAACGTCGTCCGGGCCAGGGCCCGCCGGCACATCAGCTCCACGGCGCGCTCGGCCATGCCGATCAGGCGCATGCAGTGGTGGATGCGGCCGGGGCCGAGCCGGGCCTGGGCGATGGCGAAGCCGCCGCCCTCCTCGCCGATCAGGTTCTCCACGGGCACGCGTACGTCCTCGAACACGATCTCGGCGTGGCCGCCGTGGTCGGCGTCGGTGTAGCCGAAGACGTGCATGCCGCGCTTGATGTGCAGCCCGGGTGTGTCACGGGGCACCAGGATCATGCTCTGCTGGCGGTGCTTGGGCGCGTCCGGGTTCGTCTTGCCCATGACAATGAAGATCTTGCAGTTGGGGTTCATCGCGCCGGAGATGAACCACTTGCGGCCGTTGATGACGTACTCGCCGCCATCGCGGTCGATGGAGGTGGCGATGTTCGTGGCGTCCGAGGAGGCCACGTCGGGCTCCGTCATCGCGAACGCGGAGCGGATCTCCCCGTCGAGCAGCGGCCGCAGCCACTCCTTGCGCTGCCACTCGCTGCCGAACATGGAAAGGACCTCCATGTTCCCGGTGTCGGGCGCGGCGCAGTTGGTGGCCGTCGGGGCGATGGTGGGGCTCCGGCCCATGATCTCCGCCAGCGGCGCGTACTGGAGGTTCGTCAGGCCGGCGCCGTGCTCGCCCGGGAGGAACAGGTTCCACAGGCCGCGCTTCCTGGCCTCGTCCTTCAGGTCCTCCATGAGGGGCGGCGGGCTCCAGCCGCTGGCCGCCGCCTGCTCCTCGAAGGGGGCCTCGGCGGGGTAGACGCATTCCTCCATGAATCGCAGCAGTCGTTCGCGCAGGTCCTCGGTGACGCTGTCAAAGGCGAAGTCCATGCCTGCGAGCCTACCGACCGGCCGGTATGAGTGTCGACAGGTGGTTCCCCACAAAAAGGTGCAGGTGGCCATAATCGGGACTTCACAGGCGCCCCTAGAGTTGCCTGCCATGACCGCGAAGCTGCCTGCCCCCGTGGTGCTCGAGAACGGCGTCGTCCGGCTCGAACCGCTCACCCTCGACCACGTTCCCGACCTGTTCGCCGCCTCCGGCGCCGACGAGGAGGTCTGGCGCTGGCTGCCCGCGCCCGCGCCGCGGTCCGAGGAGGAACTGGGGAAGGTCGCCCTCGGGCTGATGACCGACGACAACCACGTCCCCTTCGCGGTGGTGCTCAAGGAGAGCGGGCGGGCCGTGGGCTGGACCACGTACGGCGACGTGCCGGGCTTCGACGCCAGCATCGAGATCGGCTGGACGTGGTACGGCCGATCGGTGTGGCGCACGGCCGTGAACACCGGCTGCAAGGTCCTGCTGATCGACCACGCCTTCGCGTTCGGCTACAACCGCGTCCTGCTCAAGACCGACCACCTCAACCTCCGGTCGCAGAACGCCATCAAGCGCATCGGCGGGGTGCACGAGGGAACGCTGCGGCGGCATCGCAAGCGGCCGGACGGCACCTGGCGCGACACGGTCTATTTCGGCATCCTCGAAGAGGAGTGGCCGCAGCACCGGGCCCGCTTGGACCGTTAAGGGGTGTATGACTGATCGGCTGGGAGGCTACTGGCTCGGCGCCCGGCTCGACGGCGGCGGGCACGTCATCGTCCGCGAGGCCTACGACGAGTCGGGTACGCGGCATGCGCTGGGAGTGCCCTGCCTGCCGGACGCCGAGGCCCGCGCCAGGCTCGCCACCGCCGCCTCGGCGGCCGGGCGCGTGCGGTCGCTGTCGGTCGCCAGGCTGACGGAGGCCTGCCTGGACGGCGATCCGCCCTACCTGGTCGGCGAGTACATCCCGGGCCCCACCCTGCGGCAGGTCGTGGACCGGCACGGCCCGTACACGGGCGACGCCCTCTACCGCCTGGCCACCGCCGTGGCCACCGCGCTGGCCGCGGCCCACGAGGCGGGCGCGGTGCACGGGTCCCTCACCCCCGACAAGGTCATCCTGGGCACCGAGGGGCCGCGCCTGGTCGGCCTGGGCTGGTGTCTCTCCCGGGAGCAGGCGGTACCGGCCGCGGACGTGCACGCCTGGGGGCGGCTGCTGATCTTCGCCGCCTACGGCCCGGACGAGCTATCAGGCCACGGCGAGCGGCTGGACCGCCCGTTACGCGGGCTGGTGGCCGCCGCCCTGCAGCGAGATCCCGAACGCCGCCCGAGCGCCCACCAGCTCCTCCTCTCCCTCCTCGACGCCCCGCAATCCCAGCAGGGCCGCCTGCTGCCCCCCGAGCCCGTCTCCGACCCGCCGCTGGGCGTCCGCGCCGAGACCGTGTACGCGCGACTCAGCCCGGCCGAGCAGGACCTGGTGCCGGACGTCTTCCTCCGCCTGGTGGACCTGGACTCCGACGGCTCCGACATCATCGTCACCGCCTCCAGAACCGACCTGGTCGCCGGCCGCGCCACCGACGAGGTGACCTCGATCGACGGGGTGCTGGAGGCGTACGGCAAGGCCGGCCTCCTCACTGAAGGTGACGACTCGCCGGCGATCACGTACGCGGCGCTCCTGCGGGCCTGGCCGCGGCTGCACGAATGGCTGGACGGCGAGCGCGACGGACTGGCCGTGCACAGGGAGCTGGCGCGGGCGGCCCGGCGGTGGGAAGCGGGCGGGCGGCGGGAGGCGGCGCTGTTCCGTGGGGAGCCCCTGGACAGGGCACTGGCGTGGGCGGCCAGCGGCCGGAGGCGGGTGACGCTGAGCGCCGGCGAGCAGACGTTCCTGGACGCGGGGCTCGCCAGGGTACGCCGGAGGTCGCGCCGGCGGTGGACGGTCATGGCGGGGCTGCTGTCGGTGGTGGTGCTGCTCGCCCTGTGGCAGCGGGGCGCCGCCGACGGACGCCTGGACCAGGCGATGGCGAGGGTGGCGGCCTCCCGTGCGGAGGCGCTGCGGCTGGCGGACCCGGTGACGGCCCGCAAGCTCAGCCTCGCCGCGTGGCGCCTGGCCCCGATCCCCGAGGCGCGCCGGGCGTTGACGTCGGCGGATCCGGCGGTGGACGTGTTCGCCGACCCGTACGCGGGCCCCCGCTCCCTCCACGCCATCAGCGACGACGGCTCCCGCCTCGCCGCACTCGACGAGGGAACCCTGCGGGTGTACGACATCCCCTCCCGCCGCCTGCTCGCTGAAACGGCGGGCCCGGTCAGACCGTACGCGCCATGGCCTGGTCCCCCGACGGCCACACGCTGGCCCTCGTCGGCGTCGACCGCTCGTACCTCTGGGACACCACGTCCGGCGACGGCGTCGGCCCGCCCTTCGGCCGCGGCCTCGGCGCCCCCGGGGAACAGTCGGCATGGTTCAGCCCGGGCGGCGGCCTGCTGTTCGCGGCGGCCCGGCTGTCGGGCGAGCGCTGGGCGTGGGACCTGAGGGCGCGGCGAGCCGCGTTCGTGGGCGAGTACGCGGTGGTGGGCCCCGGGGACCGGGTGGCGCTGGTCTTCGCCGGCAATCGTTCGGAGCTCCGCCGCCCGCCCCGGCCGTCCCGCGCGCCGTGGCTGGACCGGATGCCGTGGGAGTACACGACGTTCGCCCCGGACGGCGAGCGGGTGGCGATCGCCGAGGAGAGCGGGATCCAGATCTACGGCCTCGACGGAGTGCCCACCCGGTCCACCCGGCTGCGCCCCTCGCCGGGCCACCTGCGGTTCAGCCCGGACGGGCGGCTGCTCATCAGCACGGACAGCGATCGGGTACGGGTCTGGCGGCTCGATGACGGCACCGGCACGCCGGTGGCCGACAGGGCGGTGCCCACAGCCGGCGTCGACCGGGCGGCCCAGGCCACGATCACCGGGGACGGGCGGCGGCTGCGGGTTCTGGCCGGACACGGAATCGTGCTGACCATCGATCTGGCACCCGGGCCCGCGCCCCGGGATCACGCCGCGTACATCTGCTCCCGCTACGGCGCCCTCTCCCCGCAGGAGTGGTCGCGGCACCTGCCCGAACTACCGCACCGCGACACCTGCTGACCACGGACGAAGGGTCAGCCGGCCTGGGAGGTCGCGGACACCGGCTCGGGGGCCGGCTGGGGCTGCGTGGGGGTGGGGTGGGAGTGGTCGGGGGCGAGGCGGCCGAGGGTGATCGTGCCACCGATGGTGAGCGCGCTGGCCAGGATGGCGGGGATCGCGGTGGAGGGGTTGGTCGGCAGGGGCTCGCCGAGGAGGATCACGCCGGCGAGGACCGAGGTGATGGGGTCGATGACCTGTACGCCGGCGTACGCGATGCCGAAGTAGCCGACCGCGTACGAGCGCTGCAACAGCACCACCGCGCAGACCAGCAGCACGGGCACGGCGAGCGTGAACCAGTGCACCAGCCGGCCCCAGTCCCCCTCCATGCCGCCCCCGACGACCCGGACGAACGTGGACACGCTCGCCGTCACCACGCCCGCGCCCACGGACAGCAGTAACGCCCTGCTCGGCCCGTGCACCCGGGCCGCGATCAGCTGCGTCACCAGGACGATCACGCCGATCACGGCCAGGAACACGAGCGCGGCGCCGTCACCCAGTCTCGGCGTCACGTTGTGGTGCGGCACCAGGAGCATGAGCCAGAGCAGGCCCACCGCCACCGCGATCGAGCCGAAGATCTCCGCGCGGTACGGCTTGCGCCCGTACATGAACGCGGCCAGCGGCACGGCGAACACCAGCGTGGCGACGCTGATCGGCTGGACGGCCACCAGCGGGGCGAAACTCAGCGCCACGGCGTGCAGGCAGGCGCCGGTGAGGCCGATGGCGCCGCCGATCAACCAGCGGGGGCGCCGGACCAGCTTGAGCGAGGCGCCCCCGGCCACGGCCTCGTACTGTTGCAGGGCCGCGCCGAGTGCGTATCCAAGCGCTCCTGCCAGGGCGATGATCAGGCCGACCCAGGTCATGGGCGCCCGCGCAGGGGCATGGATCCTTCCAAGAGCATTCCTCTAGCTTATGAGGGAAGCAAAGCTGGCGAATCATACTTTTGGTGGATCGTTCGGGCGGAGCTGATCCCGGCCAGGACACATGTGTGACCGGCTGGGAAGAGGTCAGGAGCGGTCGGGGCAGACGCAGAACAGGTGGCCTGCGGGATCCTGGAGGACGATCCAGCCGACGCCCTCCTCCGTGATCCCCGGCTGGAACTCGGGCTTCGTGGCCCCCAGGGCGACGTACTCCTCCGCCGCCTTCTCCACGTCCGGCACCCGGAAGTCCAGGTGGAACTGCTTGTCCGGGCTCGGCCAGGTCACCGGCTTGCGGTCGGGGATCCGGCCGAAGTAGATGCTGGTGGTGCCGTTCCCCACGGCCGCGTACTCGTCCTCCGCGTACTGGATCTCCCACCCCGTGATCTCGTGGTAGAACTCGGCCAGCTTCTTGGGCTCCGCGCAGTCGAGGGTAACGGCCAGGAGCTTTGCTTTCGTCGTCATGAGCCCATGGTTCCAGCCGTACCTGTCACCTTCTGTCAGGTACGGCTAGCCGCGGCGGGTGGCGGCCGTCACACGCTTGAGGATGCGGTCCCACTCCGTGCCGAACGGGTTGTCCTGCACCAGGTACGTCCAGGTGGCCGTCGGCCGCTTCAGGTCCGGCTCGGGCGCCTCGAAGGACTCCAGCGAGCGCCGCTCCACCTCCGCCAGCAGCGACTTGTACTCGGCCACCGCCTCCCGGTGGAACTCGTCGACCGGGCTCATCCGGCCCAGCGCGCGCAGGTGGATGCCCTCGCGCAGGTCCGTCAGGAACGCCAGGTGCTCGGTCCAGCAGCGGTCGATGGCGTGCAGGACGATCTGGCGGGCGGTCTCGTCCCTGGAGTCCTCCGGCAGGGCCTCCCAGCGTTCGGCATCGGCCGTGGACAGGGCCTTGGAGGCGGAGTCGCCGTGCAGGACCTTGTCGCGCCACTCCAGGATGAGCTCGCGCTGGTGCTCCAGGAGGCGGGTGTAGCGCCACGTGTTGCGGTGGATCTCCAGGTTGACGCCCTCGGCGACGCGCTGGGCATGGCCGACGAGGTACGCGCCGCGCCGGTGGCGGACGATGCCGTCGGCGTCGGCGGCGGGCGGGCGCTCGTCGGGGACGAACTGGGTGATCAGGTCGTCCTGCGTGCTGACGAAGAAGACCGAGCCGCCCGGGTCGCCCTGGCGGCCGGCGCGCCCGCGGAGCTGGTCGTCGAGGCGGCTGCTGGCGTGGCGGCCCGAGCCGATCACGTACAGGCCGCCCAGCTCGGCGACGCCGTCGCCAAGGCGGATGTCGGTGCCGCGACCGGCCATCTGGGTGGAGACGGTGATGGCGTCGCGCTCCCCCGCCTTGGCGATGATCGCGGCCTCTTCGGCGTCGTTCTTGGCGTTGAGGACGACCGGTTCCATGCCGCGGCGCTGGAGGAGCTTGGCGAGGTTCTCCGATTCGGCGACGTCGAGCGTGCCGATGAGGATCGGCCGGCCGGTGGCGTGGATCTCCTGGATCTCCTCGACCAGCGCGGCGTCCTTGTCGGGGACGGTCGGGTAGATGCGGTCCGGCTCGTCCTCGCGCACGCAGGGCCGGTTGGGCGGGATGACCGCGACCTTGAGGCCGTAGAACTCGCCGAGCTGCTCGCTGACCGCCACCGCCGTACCCGTCATGCCGCAGATCTCCGGATAGCGGCGGATCAGACCCTGAACGGTGATCGAGTCGAGGATCTCGCCCTTCTCGCTCGGCGGCAGCGCCTCCTTGGCCTCCACGGCCGCCTGGAGGCCGTCGGGCCAGCGCTGGAGCAGCGCCACCCGGCCGCGTGAGGGGTTGATCAGCTGGACCTTGCCGTCGCGCACGATGTAGTCGACGTCGCGGGCCAGCAGCGCGTGGGCGTGCAGGGCCAGGTTGAGCTCGATGAGCGTGCCGGGCTCGTGCTCGTCGTAGAGCTCGACGCCGAGGAGGTTCTCGACGCTGTCGGCGCCCTTGGGGGTGAGGTAGACGTTGCGGGCCTGCTCGTCGATCTCGTAGTGGTAGCCGCGTACGAGCTGCCTGACCAGCGCCGCCATCTCCGGCACCGCGCTGCCGGGGTCGGTGGACCCGGCCATCACGAGCGGCACGCGGGCCTCGTCGACCAGCACGGAGTCGGCCTCGTCGATCAGGGCCACCTCGGGCGCGGGCACGATGATCTCGCCGGCCACCGTGCGGAGGCGGTCGCGCAGCACGTCGAACCCGATCTCGCTGACGGGCCCGTACGTGACGTCCTTCGCATACGCCTCGCGCCGCTCCTCCGGCGTGGAGTTCTGGCCGATCCAGCCCACGGTGACGCCGAGCGCCTCGTAGAACGGGCCCATCCACTCGGCGTCGCGCCTGGCCAGATAGTCGTTCACCGAGATCACGTGGACATGCTTGCCCTGCAACGCGTAGCCGGCCGCCGCCATGGCGCCGGACAACGTCTTGCCCTCACCGGTGGCCATCTCGGCGACCTTCCCGTCGAGGAGGGCCAAGGTGCCGAGCAACTGCACGTCGTACGGCCGCAGGCCCAGCGTCCTGTCGGCGGCCTCGCGTGCGATGGCGCAGAACTCGGCCAGATCGTCCATCTTCGGCTCGGGCAGCTCGTCGAGCTTGCGCAACCGATCGGCGCGGCCCTCCGCCGCCTTGACGATCTTCTCATAGGGGGTCAGGGGCACCCCTCCTGGACGATCCAGGAGGTTCCTGATAATTCCCTTTATTGAGGCCACAGTTCCTCCAACGCACGCTTCGCCGACACCGTTCCCTCTTACAAGGGAGGGGAGCGGAGCGACGTTACGGCAAGCGCCGCCGTACCGGACATTAGCTCATCCGGGACGCTGCGCCGCCACATCGCTCATGCCCGAGTCACCCGGATTCAGCCCGTACGGCGAGAACTGTGACGGCGGCCAGCAGCAGCACGCACCCCGACCAGGCAAGAGGGGTGAGCCGCTCCCCGAACAGCACCACGCCGAGCACCGCCGCACCCACGGCCTCCCCGAGCGTGATGATCGACACCGTGGTGGCGCGCAGCGCGGTCAGCGCGCGGAAGAACAGGCCGTACGCGAGCGCCGTCGGCACCGCTCCCAGGTAGAGCAGCAGCGCCACGGACGACAGGCTCATGTTCGGCACGACCCCTTCCACCAGCGCGAACGGCGCCAGGCAGGCCGCCCCGACCACGAACCCGCCGATCGCCACTCCCTGCGGATCGTCGCCCCCGTTCCTCCGGGAGAGGATCGTGACCCCGGCGTACCCGGCGGCCGAGAGCAGGGCGAGGCCGATGCCCGCGATGGAGGACGTGCGGGCCCGCAGCGCGGTCTCCCCGGTGAGGAGGACGAGCCCGACCAGGGCGGTGGCGAGGGCGGTGAGCGCGACGCGGCCGAGCGGCTCGCGGAGGAGGAAGCGGCTGCCCAGGGCGGTGAAGACGGGGGTGGCGCCCATCGTCACCACGGTCGCGATCGCCACGCCGGAGTGGGCGATCGCGGCGAAGTACGCGGTCTGGTAGACGGCCATCCCGGCGCCGATCAGCAGGATCCGGCCGTTGACCACGACGGGGCGGCGGGTGAGGAGGAGAAGGAAGGCGGCGCCGAGAAGGTAGCGCCAGAGGGAGACGCCGACGGCGCCGAGGCCGCCGGACTCGAAGAGCAGCGAACCGGCGGCGCCGCCCGTGCCCCAGGCGGTCGCGGCCACGGACACGTAAAGGGCGCCCCGCCGGGCGGAGACATGGGTCATGACAGGAGTGCTCCGGATGGAGTGGTCGGAATGGGCCCGGTGTGCGGGCAGCAACCACCCCCGGATCGGTCAGACCCGGAATCTCAGGGAATGCCGCCCGCTAGAGGGCGGGCGGCGGGGAGCAGATCAAGCGTCGGTGCACTCGCTCACCCTAGCGCGGCGCGGCGGAGGCTAGGGTTTGCGGGCCACGCCGCCCAGCAGGAGCTGTTCCCAGGTGGCCAGCGGGCCGGGCAGGCGCTCGTCCGGATGCCATTCGGGAAAGTGCACCACTCCGGGCTCCACCAGCGCCAGCCCGTCGAAGTACGCGGCGATGGAGTCCCGGTCGCGGAAGTAGCCGGTGCCCATGGTGACGTGGAGCATGGCCTCCAGCGCCTGGGCCTTGGGGTTGTCCGAGGCCATCATGTTGGAGGCGGCCAGGTAGCTGCCCTTCGGCAGCGCGGACATGTACCGCCGGACCAGCCCGTGCGGGTCGTCCTGGTCCGGCAGCAGGTGCAGCAGGCCGACGATGAGAATCGCCGTGGGCTGGGCCGGGTCGATCAGGCGGCGCAGCGAGGGGTGGCCGAGCACGGCGTCCACGTCGCGGACGTCGGCGGTGATGGCGTCGGCGTACGGATTGCCGTTCAGGATGGCGCGGGCGTGCGGCTCGACCATGGGGTCGCTGTCGACGTACACCACCCTGGCCCTGGGGTCGGCGAACTGGGCCACCTCATGCGTGTTCTCCACCGTGGGCAGCCCGGCGCCCAGGTCGATGATCTGCCTGATCCCGGCCTCGCGGACGAGGAAGTCCACGACTCTGCCGATGAAGGCGCGGTTGCACCAGACGAGGTTCACCACCTCGGGCACCGTGTCCTTCAGCTTGCGGGCCACCGAGCGGTCGGCGGCGAAGTTCTCCATGCCGCCGAGCAGCGCGTCGTGTACCCGGGCCACGCTGGGCCGCGTCGGGTCGACCCCGGGTGGAGCCCACTCGTACTCTCCGCTGAGACTCAACCCCGCCCCCTTTGCGTGCTTTGACCGGGATCGTAGTCGCACTTGGGGGCTTAACGGGAAGAACGCATCAGATTGTGGGACGCCCCGCGACGAACACGCCCAGTGACGGAACGGCCGGCCGGCCGGACAGCAGGCGCTTGAACGCCGGTGCCAGCGGCCGCTCCACGAACCTGTGCACCAGGTACGCGGCCCCGCACATGACCGCGACGAGCGCGACCAGCAGCACGTACTTGTTCACCGCGTCCCCCACCCGGTTGAACACGATGAACCCGATGTGCCCGTGCAGCAGGTAGAGCGGGTATGTGAGCGCGCCGGCCGTCACCAGCCACGGCCTGGCCAGCAGGCGGGTGGCCCGCAACGCCACGAGCGTCATGACGAGGAAGACGAGCACGACCACGGCGGTGATCACCGTGTGTGAGTACGACACCGCGTACCGCGAGCCGACGGCGTCGGCGTACCCGATGGCTCGGTAGACCGCGTTGCCCAGGCAGATCGGCACCAGCAGCGCGATCTGGCGGTTCAGCCCGAACTTGTAGAGCATGAACAGGGCCATCCCGGCGATGAAGTAGTGGGAGAACTCCGACTGCACGACCAGGTCGGCGAACCCGGGCAGCAGCCCCGTCTCCACCGCGAACGTCAGCCCCAGCCAGCCCCACAGCCCCGCCATGACCCGGCCTCGCGTCATCCCGATCCAGGTCAGGGCCAGGATGAGGAAGTAGAAGCGCATCTCGGCCCAGAGCGTCCAGTAGACGACGTCCACGTTCGCGATGTCCGGCACCGCCTGGAACATCGTCAGGTTCGCCAGCACCTGCGGCAGCGTCACCTGGAACAGCCCCTGCCCCAGCGTCACGGTGACCACGGCGGTGACCGCGATGCCCACCCAGTACGCGGGGTAGAGCCGCACGGCCCGCGACACCACGAACGAGCGCGGGCTCCTGCCCCACGCGCTCATCAGCACCACGAACCCGCTGATCAGGAAGAACAGGTCCACGCCCAGGTAGCCGTACTTGGACCAGGAGCTCTCGGCGGCGAAGGCCACCGGGCTGTTGCCGCCGGCCCAGCCGGAGAACGTGTAGTGGAAGAGCACGACGCAGAGCGCCGCCAGCAGCCGGAGGCCGTCGATCTCGTAGAGCCGGTCTGAGCTGGTTCGCATGGGTTCCACCCCCTCCTGTTCATGGAGAGAGTGCGCCCGGCCGCTTGCCGCTCGCCTGCATGCAAGTGCTTTGCAAGACGTTTACGCGGCCGTGGCCGGGTAGCAGGAGGCGTGCCCGAGAAGGACGGAAGAAGAGAGGGAGAGAGCCCCCATGGAGCTCTGGAACTATCGCGCTGACGTCTACGACCGCGGCCAGCCCCTGGATCTCGTGGGCTACCACGTCCAGGCGACCGATGGAAAGATCGGGTCCGTCGACGAGGCGACGTACGAGGTCGGCGAGAGCTACATCATCGTCGACACCGGCCCCTGGATCTTCGGTAAGAAGGTCATGCTCCCGGCACAGGTCATCACGAGCATCGACCCTCAGGAGCGCAACGTGTACGTGGCGCGCACCAAGGCCGAGATCAAGGACGCTCCCGAGTTGGACGAGGGCAGGTTCAAGGAACCCGAGTACCGGACGCGGCTAGGCGACTACTACGGCCGGCTCGTGTAACTGACATGCCGCAACAGAAGGGCCGCGCCCCCCAGGGGGCGCGGCCCTTCGCGGCGTTTCACGGCCATTTCGGGTCGCCCTTCGGCTCGATCGGGCCCTTCAGCACGTCCAGCCGCTCCAGGAGCGTGATGAACGTCATCGCGTACGGCGAGTCCTGGAGCACGGCGGCCACGCGCGGCCAGTCGACCTGCTCGCGCAGCGCGCGCACCTGGGCCAGCAGGGCCCCGTAGTCGCAGGCGTGCTCCGACAGCGGCAGCAGCCACGAGATGACCAGGTCGGTGGCCTCCAGCACGGGCACGATCACGGCGGACGCCTTCAGCGGCTCGGCCCGGTCCAGCAGCTCGTCGGTGATCGGCTGGTCGGACACCCGGAAGATCAGGTCCACCAGCCGCCCCTCGTCGTACGCCTTGACCAGCCAGTCCTCCGGCGGCTTGGCCGTCTGGAAGCCGATCCCGCGCAGCGCCTCCAGCGCGGTCGGCACGTCGTGCTCGGTCAGCATGAAGTCGACGTCGTGCAGCGACGGTGCGGCGCCTCTCGCGTAAGCCGCGCATCCGCCGGCCAGCGCGAATTTCACCCCGGCGTCCTTCAGCCCTGAGCTGGCACGCTTGAGCGTGTCGAGGATGGCGTCGGTGACAGCGTGACCGTGGCTCGTCATGTTTTCGGGCTACCCAAACGATCGTCAACTAGGCGTTGGATGCCGGGGTCTCTTGCCCATCAATGAGGGAAAAAACATGTTATGCGAACCCCCCTTAGGGCAGTGGCAGACCCATGGCTACTTTGCTCTGGATCATCGCGGTAATACTGGTCATCTCCGGGATCTACGTGATCCTGGCCAGGCGCGACCTCCTCTGGGGGATCGTGCTCATCGTCCTCGGATTCCTGGTCGGACCTGGCGGAGTCAGCATCTTCAACGTATAAGTTCCGCGCTCCCGAGGGCATGGGGAGCGCGTGAACACATATCCGCCGTTCACCCGCTTCGAAACCGGCGCGGCATCGGCGAGAGTACGTGAACAACTGGCGCGCCTGCGGCACCGCAGGCGCTCCGAAGCCATACTCGACCAGGCCACGGCCCGGCTGGCGACCGAGCTCGACATCCGCCCGAGCGGCCCTCTACCTGACCCCCGTCGGGTCGCGTGGTCGACTTCCGCACCCTGGCGGCCAACCGCCACTCCCGGACCGTGTCCGGGAGTGGCGCCGGCGAGCCGGCCGGATGCCGGCTCCCGGCGGTCACCCCGGGCGTGGCCGGCCACGCTGAGCGTCCGCGCGTGGACGCTCAGCGTGGCCCCGAAGGAGCGCACCTACGCCTGGACGAACGCCGGGCGCCCCGCCCCCGTGCTGATCAGGGGCGGCAGCGCCGCGCTGGTCGAGGGGTGTCGGGGGTGATGCTGGGGGCGTTCGACGTGACCGAGGACGACATCTGCCTCCTGGCCGCGGTGGTCCTCTAGAACCCGGTCTCGCAGTCGAGGCAGTAGACCGCGTAGGCCCGGCCCAGCACCGGCAGCGCCACGTTACGGACCCTGATGCCGCCCGGCGTCATGCCCTTCTCGCTGCCCTTGTGCGCGTGGCCGTGCAGGATCAGGTCGGCGCCCGCCGTGTCGACCGCCTCCGCCAGCAGGTAGCTGCCCAGGAACGGGTAGATCTCGTGCGGCTCCCCCTCCAGCGTCTCCTTGATGGGGGAGTAGTGCGACAGCACCACGCGCTTCTCGGCCACGATCTCCTTCAGCGCGACCTTCCAGGACTCGGCGATGTAGCGGGTGTGGGCGACGAAGTTCTTGATCTCCCGCTCGCCGAACTCGCTGGCGCACTTGCCCGCGAACCCGCCGCCGAACCCCTTGCCGCCGACCACGCCCAGCTTCCTGTCGCCGCACTGGACGACGGCGCCGTCGTCGTCGAGCACCACGACGCCCGCGTCGCGCAGCTCGCCGGCGATCTCGTACTGCAGGTCGGAGTGGTAGTCGTGGTTGCCGAGCACCGCGACGACGGGGATCGGCAGGCCGCGCAGCTCGTCGGCCACGACCCGCCCCTCCTCCAGCGTGCCGTGCCTGGTCAGGTCCCCGGCCAGCATCAGCACGTCCGCGCGTTCCTCGATGCCCACCAGTCTCTTGCGGTACTGGCCTCTGTCGTCCTCCCCCAGGTGGATGTCTCCGACGGCCGCGATACGCAGGTCAGTCAAGACGCTCATCCTCCCCCGGCTCACTGGCCTCCACGACTCTGATCTCGTTGTGCAGGTGGAGCTCGGGCGCGGCCTCGTGCGCCACCTGGCCGAGCCGCTCGCGCTGCCCTGTCCCGCTGACCTCACCGCGCAAGAACAGCTGGTCGCCTCGTATGTCGACGCGGATTCCGAGCTCGTGCGTGCGTCCGTCCTCGGCCAGCGCCTGCTGGACACGGGCCGCGACGTACTGCGGAGCTTCCATCGCTCGCCTCCTTCTTCTGTCGCCGCATGCCCCTGGATTAACACCTCAAACGGCACGAATAAGGTCAATAACCGCCTGCTCGACCGGGCCCGCCGTGGCCAGTTGCCCGAAATCGGTGTCCGCCCCCAGCTCGGTCAGCGCGGTCGCCAGGCCCACGGCGGCTTCCCCGGAAGTTAAGGGACAAACAGAACGGGCAGGTGGGCGGCATGTCGGATAACAGGGACATACCGGATAACGGAAAGTGGCACGAGGAGCGGGACATCAGGGGCCATGCCATGGTGCCCGCGACGCCACGCGACGTGGCGCACATCAGGATCGGGTCGTTCCTGCTGGTGTTCATGTTCGCGTTCGCGGTGCTCGGGATCATCGTCGGGGCGCCTGTTATGACGGGGATCGCGCTCGTGGTGGCCCTGGCGACGGTGGTCGACATCGCATTGGCCGTACGACGCCAGAAACTGCGGCAGGACGGAGAGGCGGGCTGATTGCGACATGGCACCACTTGAAGGGCGCGTAGTGGTGGTGACGGGTGCCAGCGGCGGGGTCGGGCGAGCGGTCGTCCGGCAGCTCGGGCACCAGGGTGCGAAGGTGGCGCTCATCGCCCGGGGCACGACCGGGCTGGGCGCCGCCGCCGTGGACGTGGGGGTGGAAGGAGGCACCGGCGAGGTATTCGAGGCCGACATGGCCGACTACGACCAGGTGCGGAGGGCGGCCGAGCGTATAGAGGCGGAGATGGGGCCCATTTCCGTCTGGATCAACACCGCATTTTCATCTGTCTTCGCCAAATTCACCGATATTTCCCCAGATGAGTACGCCCGCACCACCGCGGTGACGTACCTGGGCTACGTCTGGGGCACGAAGGTGGCCCTGGACCTCATGGGCCCGCGCAACGCGGGTGCGATCGTCCAGACCGGCTCGGCGCTGTCGCAGCGCGGCATCCCGCTGCAGTCGGCGTACTGCGGCGCCAAGCACGCGGTCAAGGGGTTCACGGAGTCGGTCCGCACGGAGTTGCTGGCCGACCGCAGCGGCATCGACATCACGCTGGTGCAGCTGCCCGCGGTCAACACCCCCCAGTTCGACTGGGTGCTGTCCAAGCTGCGGCGCCACCCGCAGCCGGTCCCCCCGATCTACCAGCCGGAGGTGGCCGCCAGGGCCATCGTGCACGCGGCCGAGCACCCGGAGCGCAAGGAGTACTGGGTGGGGGCCAGCACGGCCGCCACCCTCCTGGCCCAGCGCGTGGCGCCGGCGCTGGTGGACCGCTATCTGGCCAGGACCGGCGCGCAGTCCCAGCAGACGGACGAGAAACCGCCGGAAGGCGTCGCCAACCTGTGGAAGCCGGCGGACGAGGACGTGGACTACGGCGCCCACGGCTCGTTCGACGCGCGCTCCCACGCCCACAGCCCCCAGCTCTGGCTGGCCCAGCACCGCGGTGCGGTCCTCCTCGCGCTGGCCGGCGGCGCGGCCGCCGCGTGGGCCGCCCTGCGCCTGCGCGGGCGATGAGCCGAGCCCCGTCCCCCCTGATCGACCCGACTTAAGCGGGCCTGGCGGGGTAGGCGGCGGGAAACCGCTTCCGAGGAGGCCATAATGCCTGAGCGCGATCTTCAGTACCTGACCGAGCTGGCCGCGCAACTGCGGGTCGATTCCGTGCGGGCGGCCGCTGAGGCCGGGTCCGGCCATCCGACCTCGTCGATGTCGGCGGCCGATCTGATGGCCGTGCTCTTCGCGTGTCATCTGCACTACGACTTCGAGAATCCGGACAACCCCGCCAACGACCACTTGATCTTCTCGAAGGGGCACGCGTCCCCGCTGCTCTATGCGCTCTTCAAGGCAGCCGGGGTCGTCGACGACAAGGAGCTCCTGACGTTCCGCCGGCGGGGCAGCCGGTTGGAGGGGCATCCGACGCCGCGGCTGCCGTGGGTGGACGTGGCCACCGGGTCCCTCGGGCAGGGGTTGCCGGTCGGGGTCGGGGTGGCCATGGCCGGGCGGCTGGAGCGAATGCCGTACCGGGTGTGGGTGCTGTGCGGGGACAGCGAGCTCGCCGAGGGGTCCATCTGGGAGGCGGCCGAGCACGCGGGGTGCGAGGGGCTGGCCAACCTGACCGCGATCGTGGACGTGAACCGCCTCGGCCAGCGCGGGCCCACCCGGCACGGATGGGACACGGGGGCCTACGCGCGCAGGTTCGGGGCGTTCGGGTGGCACACGATCGAGATCGACGGGCACGATCCCGGGCAGATCGACTACGCGCTCAGCGACGCCCGCAACACGCGCAGGCGGCCGACGGTGATCCTGGCCAAGACGCGCAAGGGCGAGGGAGCCCTGGAGGTCGAGAACCGCGAAGGGGCCCACGGCAAGCCGCTCAAGGACCCGGACAAGGCCGTCGAGGAGCTGGGCGGCCGGCGGGACCTGCGAGTCGAGGTGCACAAGCCCGAGGCCCCGGCGGCGCCGTACCGGTTCGAGACCAGGCCGATGAGCCTGCCCGCGTACAAGGTGGGCGACAAGGCGGCCACGCGGACGGCGTTCGGGGAGGCGCTGGCGGCGCTCGGCGCGGCCCGTGGGGACGTCCTGGCGCTGGACGGCGAGGTGGCGGACTCGACCAGGGCGGAGGCGTTCGGGAAGGAGTTCCCCGAGCGGTTCTTCGAGATGTACATCGCCGAGCAGCAGCTCGTGGCCGCCGCCATCGGCCTGCAGGTGCGCGGGTGGAAGCCGTACGCGGTCACGTTCGCGGCGTTCCTGACCAGGGCGTACGACTTCATCAGGATGGCCGGCGTGAGCAGGGCCTCGATCCGGCTCGTGGGGTCGCACGCGGGGGTGGCGATCGGCGAGGACGGGCCCTCCCAGATGGGCCTGGAGGACCTGGCGATGCTGCGGGCGGTCTACGGCAGCACCGTGCTCTACCCGTGCGACGCCAACCAGGCGGCGGCGTTGACGGCTGAGCTGGCGGACGTCGAAGGCGTCTCCTACCTGCGCACCACGCGCGGGGAGACGCCGGTCATCTACCCGCCGGACGAGCGGTTCCCCGTGGGCGGGTCGCGGGTGCTGCGGCACTCGCCCAACGACCGGGCCACCATCGTGGCTGCGGGCGTGACCGTGCACGAGGCGCTGGCGGCGGCCGACGAGCTGAGCGGGGCCGGGATCCCGGTGGGGGTGATCGACCTGTACTCGGTCAAGCCTGTCGACACGGCCGCGCTGGTCGAGGCGGCCACCACCACGGGCAACCTGATCACGGTGGAGGACCACCGGCTGGAGGGCGGGCTCGGCGACGCGGTGTCGGACGCGGTCAGCGAGCTGGGGCCGCGGGTGGTGAAGCTGGCCGTGACGGGCCTGCCCGGGTCCGCGACGCCCGAGGAGCAGCTGGCCGACGCCGGCATCGACCGCCACGCCATCGCCGAGGCGGTCAAGCGGCTCCTGTGATGGATATGCCGGACATGAGTGAGGGCCGAGGGGCGACCTGCCCCCGGCCCTCCCTTTTGGCGTGGCCCCCTGAGCGGGAAGCCCCCGTCAACGGGCCTTCGCCGTCAGCCTCCTGTTGGCCCTCCTGATGGCGTTCACCAGCTCCTGCTTGGTCATCTTCGACCGGCCGCGCACGTCGAGCTTGGCGGCCATCTTCTGCAGGTACTCCCTGGTGGCGTTGAGGTTGACGCCCTCGACGACGCCCTCGGCCGTCTTGGCCGTCCGGGTCATCGCGGCCTTGGCGGTCCGGGTGGCGGCCTTGGCGGTCCGGGCCATCGTGGCCTTGCCACCGGTCCGGGTCGTGGTCGCCTTACCGGTCCGGGTCATCGTCGCCTTGTCGGAGGGGCCCTTCTTGGGCTCCCAGTGGTCGCCGACCTTCTCGAAGGATCGCTTCAGCGCGGCGAACGCGGTCATGTGGGCGCGCCGGCCCTCGCCGTACTCCCTCACGGCGTTGTCGTGCGCCTTGATCCACGTGTTCTGCGCTCTCTTCGGCGAACGTTTGATGGTCGACGGCAGCTCTTCAACAGCTGGCATGTCGATTCACCTCCTACAGCGGTGGTTCGTCGTAGCGGCGGCGTTCCTCGTACACGGTGGTCCTGCGGGCTTCAGGCTCCTCGTAGACCTCGTGACGGTGAACCGGCTCGTCGACGGGTCCGACCGCTCTACGGGTGACGCTGATCCTGTAGATGCCGAACAGCAGACCGACGAGGCCGCCGAGCATGAGGATGACCCCCACTACGTTGATGTCGAGACCGGCGAGGTCGAACTCGACGGCCCAGGTGAGGATCGCCCCGAGCATGATGAGGATGATGCTTCCGGCGATGGTCATCAGATTTACCTCCTTGACACGAAGGAACCTCTATCCACATGTCGAAAAACAAACCAGTCGTACTGGTCGGGCTCATGGGCTCGGGCAAGTCGAGCGCCGGCCGGTTGATCGCGCAGGCGCTCGGGCTGCCGTTCAGCGACAGCGATCCGTTCCTTCAGGAGCGCTACGGCGGCACCGCCGCGCAGATCGCCGAACGCGAAGGAGCGGACGCACTGCACCGGTACGAGGCCGACCACGTGCTGCACCAGTTGGCCGGCGAGCCGGAGGTCATCGCGGCGGCGGCCAGCACGGTCGAGTTCCCCGAGGTGCGCGCGGCGCTGGCCAAGGCGTTCGTGGTCTGGGTGGACGCCGCCGACGAGGTGCTGGCCCAGCGGATGAAGTCGAGCAGCCACCGCCCCGACTACGGCCCCGCTGTCATGCGGGCCCGCCGCGAGCCGTTCTTCCGGGAGGTCGCGGACCTGAGGTGCGACGTCGGCGAGCTGACCCCCGAGCAGGTGCGGGACGCGACGCTGCGGGAAATGGGTTTGCCCGAAGGCGATCGGCACTGATAGCCAAAGGGGATGTTCGCCGAGAAGCCCACCCTGACGGGTGACCGCGTGACCCTCTGCCCGGTCGGCCCGGAGCATGTCGACGGCCTCTTCGAGCTGGTCTCCGACCCCGAGGTGGGCCGCCTGACGGGCTCGCACGGCGAGATCGACCGCGGAGCCGCCCGCCAGTGGTATGCCACCAGGAAGGACCACGCCGACCGGCTCGACCTGGCCATCATGGCCGCCGGCGAATACGTCGGCGAGATCGTGCTCAACGAGCTCGACCAGCACAACCTCGCCTGCAACCTCCGCATAGCCCTCATCGGCGAACGCGCCTTCGGCAAGGGCTACGGCACCGAGGCCATCGAGCTGGTTCTCGACCACGCCTTCGCCACGACGCCGCTGCACCGCATCAGGCTGGGCGTCTACGCCTTCAACGAGCGGGCGCGGCACGTCTACAAGAAGGTCGGCTTCGTCGAGGAGGGCGTCGAACGCGACGCCCTGCTGTGGGACGGTGAATGGCACGACGCGGTGCTCATGTCGGTGCTCCGGCGCGAATGGCCGGCAAGATCCGGAAGCCTGGCATAATGATCATGACGCATGGGTCCCCCGAGGCGCGCGGGGGACCTGTGGCGTCTTTGGGACAACCATTGGGCAGTGGCGTGCATCTAAGCATCAGTGACGATGCGCTTGGTGCCCGGTGACCCCGAGAGGCTCGGCGGCTTCTGGCCGGCGGCCAGACTCGGCGCGGGCGGGCGCGGCGTGGTTTACGACGCCTACGACGACGAGGGCCGCCGCTTCGCGGTGACGGTGCCGCGTGGCCAGGTCGGTCGCCGGTTCGAGCGGGTCACCTGCCCCCATCTGGCGGAGGTGGTCGCCGTCGGCGACGACGAGGGCGTGCCGTACGTGGTGAGCGAATACGTGGACGGACCTGACCTGCGGCGCGCGGTCGAGCTGCACGGGCCCTACGCGGGCGACGAGCTGGTCGCGCTGGCCGGCGCGCTCGCGTCGGCGCTGAGCGCGCTGCACGAGGCGGGTCTGACGCACCGGGGGCTCAATCCGGAGAGCGTGCTGCTGGCCGCCGACGGGCCCAAGGTGATCGAGCTGGGCCTGCCGGCCGGCGGCACGTACACGTACACGGCTCCCGAGGTCCTGACCGGGCGCGACTCGGGGGCCGCGGCCGACGTGTTCGCGTGGGGCGCCGTGGTGCTGTTCGCGGCCACCGGGGACGATCCGTTCAGCGGGACGAGCCTGGGCGGGGTCATGCACCGGCTGCTGACCGTCGACCCCGACCTCGGCGTGCTGCCGGAGCCGCTGCGCGAGCTGGTCGGACGCGCCCTGGCCAAGGATCCCGCCGACCGGCCCGCCGCGCCGGAGCTGTGGGTCGAGAGCCCGGCCGACGTGCGGCCGCCCGAGGGGCACGCCGGGCCGCGCTCGCTGGGCGAGGTGGCCGAGGAGGTCTACCTCGCGCTCACGCCGCGGCAGCAGGCGGAGGTGCCGGGGCTGCTGCTGCGCCTGCTCGACGGCGACAGCCCGCACGACGAGGGCGACGTGCTCGGCCCGCTCATGGAGGCGGGTCTCCTGGTACGCCGCAGCGTGCGCGTGGCCCCGACCGAGACGCCCGTGGGCAAGCTCGTCGCGGTCAGCGACCAGCGGGTGGCCCCGGCCAGCGCGGCCCTCTACCGGGCCTGGCCCCGGCTGCGCGCCTGGGTCGAGGACGAGCGCGAGAGCATGCACGTGCACCGGGAGATCCGCGACGCCGCCAGGAACTGGTCGGAGCACCGGCGCGGCAGGAGCCACCTCTTCCGCGGCCAGGCGCTCGACACGGCGCTCGCCTGGGCCGCGACCAAGCGCCGTCATCTACGCCTCAACCAGCTCGAACGCGACTTCGTCAACGACAGCGTGACCCTGTCCAAGCAGCGCAGGAGGCTGCTCACGCCTGCGCTGGCGGCGCTGGCCGCCGTGCTGGCCATCGCCGTGACGCTGTCCGTGGTGTCCGTGCACGGGCAGAACCAGCTGCGCGGGCAGCTCGTCGAGGCCAACGCGCGGGCCGTGGCCGCCAGGGCGGAGGCGCTGCGGTCGTCCGATCCGCGTACGGCGATGCGGCTGAGCGTGGCGGCCTGGAAGCTGTCGCCGGTGTTCGAGGCGCGGGCGGCGCTGCAGGCCTCGCTGGTGCAGCCGGAGCTGGGGGTGTTCACCGACCCCGCCGCCGACCTGCGGGCGCGTTACGTGCTGCGCGGCGACCAACTGGTCAAATGGGGCACGGGTACGGTCGCCGTCTGGGACCTGGCCGGCGGGCAGCGGCTCGGCTCGTACTCGCTGCCGGCGGGCAGCGTGCTGAGCGACGACGGGAGGTTCGCGGAGGCGGCCGACGGCCGGCCGTTCGAGGTCTCCACGGGGCGCGCGCCCTTAGAGCCGGTCACCTACGCGATCGGCCAGGGCAACAGGACCAGGGTCTACCGGGGCGGGCGGCTGCTGTTCGACGTCGCCGACCGCCAGGTGGCGCTCTCCGCCGACGGGACCAGGGCCGCCTTCTCCAGCCTGAGCGGGCGGGTCGATCTGTGGGAGCTGGTAGGGCGGACCAAGACCGGCACCGTCTCGGTCCGGCCGCCCACCGGCGCGGACGCGGCGGCGCCCGCCCTGGCGTTCAGCCCCGACGGGGCGACGCTGGCCGTGGCCGGACGCGACGGGATCACGCTCGTGGCGGCCAGGCCCCCGAGCCCCGTCATCCCCAAGCGGGCGACCACGCCGAACCCCACGGCGTCCGGAACACCCGAGATGTTCCGGGCGGAGGGGCGCACGGCCCGGGAGTCCGTGCGCGGCGTCGAGGTGGTCGGGGCCGACGCTCTGGGGCACACCTCGGCCGACCCGCCCGCCTTCAGCCCCGACGGACGCCTGCTCGCGCTGCCGGGCGACGGCGAGGTCCGGGTCTGGAACGTCGCCGAACGCCGCCTCGCGGGCGCCTACCCCCTCCGAAACCCCGAGCGCGGCCTGGCCTTCTCCACCGACGGCCGCTCGCTGCGCTACCTGAGCGGCACCGGCTCCGTGGTCTCGCTCGACGTCTCGGGGCTGCCCGTGCCGTCCGAGGACGCCCCCTCCGCCGCCTTCTCCGGCAACGGGCGGGTCGCCGCCAAGGAGGTCGGCGACTCCATCGAGCTCACCGACACCGTGGAGCGCAAGCCGCTCGGCCGCATCGCCGCCGCCGGCGACCTGGCCTTCGACGCCGACGGCCGGCTGCTCGCCGTCGCGGGCGACCCCGTGACCGTGTGGGAGGTGACCAGCAGCCGCCGGGTCGCCGCCATCGACGCGGGCGGCGACGTGCTCGCCGTGGCCCTCTCCCCCGCCGGCGACACGCTGGCCACCGCGCGGGGCAGGACCCTGGAGACGTGGGACGTGCGCAAGGGGCGGCGCATCAAGGCGTACGAGGGCGCGGGCGACCTGGCGATGGCCTTCAGCCCCGACGGCTCGACACTGGCCGCCGGCGCCAGGCTCCTCGACCTGCGCACCGGCGCGATCACCCCGCTGGTCCTCGACCGGTCCGCCGACGCCGGCGAGGACCCGCCGGCGCCGACCGCGCTCGCCTTCTCGCCCGACGGGCGCACGCTGGCGTTCGGGCTGGAGGGCGGGCACGTGCTCCTCTGGGACCTGCGCAAGGGGAAGGCGCGGGGCACCATCCAGACGGGGACGGCCCCGGTGGACGAGCTCCGCTTCTCCCCTGGGGGCGACCTGCTGGCCATCGACGCCGCCCGTACCTCGCTCTGGGACGCGGGCACGATGCGGGAGGTCGGCCAGGCGGGCTCATGGGCCGCCGGACCGGCCTTCACCCAGGACGGCAAGCGGCTGCGCGGCGTCGGGCCGGACGGCACCGTACGCGAGAGCCCGGTCGATCCCGGGCTGGCGGCGCAGGCGGTGTGCGCCAGGGCGGGCGGGTCGCTGAGCAAGGCGGAGTGGACCCGGCTGATCCCGGAGAGCGGATACCAGAAGATCTGCTAGTCGCTCGCGTAGGTCTTGACCACCTTGCCCTGGAGGTTGGCGACCAGGTAGCCCGAGCTGTACTCGTCGGACGCGTAGACGAGCAGCACCTGGCGCGGGGTGACGAACGCGTAGTCGGGGTCCACGATCAGGTACCGCGAGGTCGGCTTGGCGACGCCGAGGTCCTTGTTCGCCTTCTTGAACAGGGCAGGGAGGGCGTCCCAGTTGTACTTCTGCAGGTCCACGAAAGGCTTGCCGCTCATCTTGCCGCCGGCGCTCGAGCGGGTGATCTCGCCGTCGCGGTAGAAGTAGGTGTCGTAGACGGCCTTGTTGGCCTTGGTCGGTGCCTCGATCGAGGCGTACGTGGGGTACACCGTCATCCTGACGACCTTGGTGCCGCCGAGCTCGTTCTTGATCTTGGTGATCAGGGCCCGCATTCCCGCAGGGGTGTGCAGGTTGCCGGGCGTGGCGGGTGTGCTGTCGCGCGGGGACTCGGGATCGGTGCGGTCCACCTCGGAGGAGTCCTCCGAGGTGGAGCGCACCGACGGGTCCTTCCTCGTGGTGCTCCTCGACGCGGAGGGGATCAGCTGCCACACCAGCACGCCCGCCACCGTGACCGCGACGGCCGACGTCACGATGCCCACGGTGAGGCCCCCGCCGCCGCGACGGCGGCCGTGCACGGTGGTCGCCTTCGGGATCGGCGCCGGACCCCACGGGGGCTGCTGCGGCGCGTGCCCGTACCCGGGCGGCATGGTCTGCCCGCCCATCGGCGGCCCTGGGCGACCGGCCATGGGCGGCACCGTGTGGGCGGCATGCGGCCCGGGCGTCCCGGGGCCCGTCGCGTGACCCATCCCGGGACCTGTCGCGTGACCCATTCGGGGGCCCATCGCGGGGCCCGCCGGGGCGGGGCCCCGGGCGTGCGGGCCCGGCATCGCCGGGGAAGGGGCGGGGGTGGGGGGCATCGGAGGCGGGGCCGCGCCGGGGTCGGCGGCCGAGGCCAGCATGCGGTCTAGGGTCTCGGCGTCGGGGCGGCCCGCCGGGTCACGCCTCAGCAGCGCGCTCAGCACGGGGGTGAGCGCCCCGGCGCGCTCCGGCGGCGGCACCTCCTGGTTGAGCACCGCGGCCAGGGTCGCCAGCGTGGTGCTCCTGCGCAGCGGGTGCCGGCCCTCCACCGCCACGTACAGCATCATGCCGAGCGACCAGAAGTCGGAGGCCGGGTCGCCCTCGACGCCGTTAATGCGCTCGGGCGCCATGTACTCGGGCGAGCCGATGAACGACCCGGTGGCCGTCAGGCTCGTGGACTCGCGTACCGCCGCGATGCCGAAGTCGGTGAGCACCGACCGGCCGTCCTCGCGTAACAGGACGTTGGCGGGCTTGACGTCGCGGTGCTGGATGCCGACGGCGTGCGCGGCCCGCAGCGCGGACAGGACCTCCCGGCCCAGGCGCGCCACCTCCTGCGGCGACATGGGCCCGCGCTGGATGCGGTCCTGGAGGGAGCCGCCCGTGACCAGCTCCATGACGATCCACGGGTAGCCCTGCTCGCCGGGGTCGACGATGTGGTGGATGGTGGCCACGTGCGGGTGGTTCAGCCGGGCCAGGGCGCGGGCCTCGCGCAGCACCCTGGCCCGCAGCTCGCGGGCGCCCGCCGGGTCGTGCTCGTCCATGGAGGGGTCGGGTGGGCGTACTTCCTTGAGCGCGACCTCGCGGTGCAGGGCCACGTCCCAGGCCCGCCACACCAGGCCCATGCCCCCGCCACCGAGCCGCTCCGTGAGCTCGAAGCGGCCGTCGATCACCCGTTTGTGCATGCAGAGCAGCGTAGGGCCGACCCGCTGCCCGCGCCATCGAACCCCGGCAGTACGGGCATCACGCGCTTATCGCCAGCGACCCCGCTTCGACGCCGTACCGGAAGGGCAGACCCTGGGCGTACCTGGACAGCTCGTCGAGCGCCTGGTGGGCCAGACGGGACAGCTCGCCGCCGAGCGACCCGGCGATGTGCGGGGTGAGCAGGACGTTCGGGAGGTCGAAGAGGGGCGAGTCGGCGGGCAGCGGGTCGGGCTCGGTCACGTCGATCACCGCGTACAGCCGTCCACTCGCCAGCTCGGCGACGAGCGCGTCCTGGTCGACGAGCGCGCCCCTGGCCGTGTTGATCAGCGTGGCGCCGTCGCGCATGCGGGCGAGGCGGGCCGCGTCGATGAGGTGCCTGGTCTCCGGGAGCGAGGGCGCGTGCAGGCTGACCACGTCGCACCGCTCGATCAGCTCGTCCAGCCCGACGTGCGGCACGCCCAGGTCCTCCGTCAGGTACGGGTCCGCCACGAGCACGTCGAGCTCGAACGGCCGAAGCAGCTCGATCACCCGGCGGCCGATCCTGGAGGCCCCGACGATGCCGACCGTGCGCCGGTAGTTGCCGAACCCGGGGAAGCGACTGTCCGCGTCGATCCGTGCCCGTTGCTCGCGGTAGAGCGCGGCGATGTCGAGCACGCGCTTGTTGGCGAACAGGATCGAGGCCAGCGTGAACTCGGCCACCGGCTCGGCGTTGGCCGCCGCGGCGGACGACACGGCGATGCCGCGCTCCCAGCACGCCTCGGTGACGTGGTGCTTCACGGTGCCGGCGGCGTGCACGATCGCGCGCAGCCTGGGCGCCCTGGCCAGCACGTCCCCGGTGACGGGCGGGCACCACCAGCTCGTGTAGAGCACCTCCGCGCCAGCCAGCGCCCCGGCCACGGCCGGATCGGCGAAGTCCTCGGCCACCAGGCCGGGGTCCACGTCGGCGATGCCGACCAGGCGGTCGCGCACCTCGCCGGTGAAGAGCCGGGCCGCCACCGGTCGACCCATGGCCAGCAGCGTCTTCGGCCGTGATTCGCTCATATCGCTCCCCCTGCAATCAATACGATCGAATCGATCATAACGAAGGGGGTGCGGACGACTCCCGGGGCCTGAGCTCGGGCAGCAGCGCCACGTGGCGACCGACCGGGGCCGCTCCTGCGGTGAGGCGGGCGATCAGCAGGTCCACCGCGCAGCGCCCGACCTCCTCCTTGGGCGGCGCCACGGCGGTGAGCGAGGGCGAGCAGAACGCGGCCACCTCGTCGTCGTAGGCGACCAGCGACACCTCGCCCGGGATGTCTACGCCCGCCGCGACCAGGTGCCTGACCAGCGTGAGCGCGTCCTCGTCGTTGTGCACGAGCAGGCCCGTCACGCCCCGGTCGCGCACCAGGCGCAGCACGCCCGCCACGAGCTCGTCGGTGCGGTCGCGGTCGATGACGATCTCCGCGGGGGTGTCCAGGCCCAGCGCCGAGGCGCCCGCCAGCAGGCCCGCCCGGATCCCCGGCGTGGTCGGGCTGGGGAAGGCGACGAGCGCGAGCCCGCGGTGGCCCAGCTCGGCCAGGTGGCGTACGGCGAGGTAGGCGCCGTGGGCGTGGTCGGAGGCGACCGCGTCGAGCGTGGCGGCCGGGCCCGCCGGCTCGGCCCGGCGCTCCACGAGCACAGCCGGGACGCTCAGCCCGGCCAGCCACTCCACGTGGGAGCCGTCGGGCTGCCTGCTCGGGGTGAGCAGCAGGCCCTCCGCGCCGCCCTTGACGAGCTGGCGCACCTGGGCGCGGTCCTCGGCGTCCTCGTACCGGGAGATGCCGAGCACGAGCCGCGCCCCCGCCCTGGCCGCCTGCTCCTGGGCGCCCTTGATCACGGCCGGGTAGTAGTAGTGCGCGGTCGGGACCAGCATGCCGATGGTCAGCCCGCCGGCCCGCGGGGCGGGGGCCGCGGCGGGCAGCGTGACGCCGCCGTGCACCCTGGTGAGCAGGCCCCGGGCGGCCAGGTGCTCGACATCCCTGCGCAGGGTGACGGCGGAGACGCCCAGCGCCTCGGCCAGGTCGGCCACCCGGGCCGAGCCGCGGTCGCGGACCTGGCGGAGGATGAGCCTGTGGCGCTGCTCGACGGACATGCCTCGATCCTATGCCTTTCGAAATGATCGTTTTAGTTTCGTTCGATCAATTGCCCTTGAGGACCGGAATAGACCTCATCAACCCCTACCTTTGACCCATGGACCCCCTCATCAGCCGCAGAGCACTCAACCGGGCCACGCTCGACCGCCAGCACCTGCTGCGCCGCACCGACAACTCCGTGGTCGAGGTCGTGGAGCGCCTCGGCGGGCTCCAGGCGCAGACCCCGCACACCTGGTACACCGGCCTGTGGAACCGGGTGGAGGGCTTCAAACCCGCCGACGCCGCCGACCTGCTGCTCTCGCGCGAGCTCGTACGCATCGCGCTGCAGCGCGGCACGATCCACCTCGTCTCCGCCCGCGACTGCCTGGCCATCCGGCCGCTGCTGCAGCCCGCCATCGGGCGCATGACCACGTCGACGTTCGGCAAGCGGTGGCAAGGGGTCGACCTGGACGAGCTGGCCGCGGTCGGGCGGGAACTGCTGGAGGAGCGGCCCATGACGTTCGCCGAGCTGGGCCGGAAACTGGCCGAGCGGTGGCCGGCGAACGATCCGCACGCGCTCGGCCAGGGCGTGCGGTGGCTGGTGCCGCTCGTACAGGTGCCGCCCAGGGGCGTGTGGGGCAAGAGCGGGCCCATCGCGCACACGAGCGCCGAGTCCTGGCTGGGCTTCGAGGTGCCGCCGATGACGGCGGCCGAGCTGGTGCGGCGCTATCTCGCCGCGTTCGGGCCGGCGTCGGTGATGGACGTGCAGACGTGGTCGGGGCTGACGCGGCTCGGCGAGGTGGTGGACTCGCTCGACTTGGTCCGCTTCAGGGACGAGGCCGGCCGGACCCTGTACGACCTGCCCGACGCCATACGGCCCGACGAGGACACCCCGGCGCCGGTGCGGCTGATGTACGACTTCGACAACCTGTTCCTGTCGTACGCCGACCGCTCCCGGGCCATCTCCGACACTGGAGCGACCGCCCTCCAGGGCTTCATGGGCACGAACGTGGTGCCGCGCGTCATCCTGGTGGACGGCTTCACCGCCGGGGACTGGACGGTGGCCCGCGCCAAGGGCACCTCCACGCTCACCATCCACCGGTGGATGCCGATCCCGGTCCTGGAGGAGGTCGAGGAGGAGGCGCGGAGACTGCTGGAGTTCCTGGCGCCGGGCGACAAACACGAAATCACGGTCTCCGACGGTGCCTCCAAGCCCTGACACGGGCGTGCAGCGGGGGGAACGGCATGGTCTTCGCTGGATAGCGCTTCGCGCATTGGAGCTCAGGCTGTGAGTTTGGGGGGCGCGGCCCCCAAACCCCCGCTCAAAGCCGCTTCGCCGATTCGTCAGGCGATCAAGTCTTGGCGAGTCGTCAGCCCGCATGCCAGGAGTGCGACCTTGTCGGCCGAGTCACGAGAGCCGGGGTGGAGCCCACCCGAGCGGCTCAGCACGGCGTGAGCGGCGTGGCGGCCGGGGTGGCGTGCGCGATGGAGGCGGTGTGCGCGGCCGGGGCGGCGGGGTGGCGTGCGCGGCGGGGGCGGGCGCGGTGATCTCCCAGGGCGGCTGGGAGAGCCTGCCGCGGCGGGCCGGCCTGGACCTGGTGTGGCGGCCCGCCGGCGGCGGGAACAGGTGATCAGGCACCCTGACCTTTACCTTTGGGCTCGTAAGAGAGACCCTCGAAGGTAGGGAGGTGTCTTCCCATGGAGTACAAACAGTGGAACATACAGATCTGGATCAGTGAGGACGACGAGGACGCCGTGACCACGGCCACGGCGGTGCTGTTCACCGCGGACGGCAAACGTCACGAGAGCGTGGCGCACGCCCGACGCAATCCCACCGACCGCCCGGTGCCCGGGATCGGGGACGAGCTGGCCGCTGGGCGGGCCCTGTCCAACCTGGCCTCGAAGTTGATCGAGGACGGCGCGGACGACGTGGCCCAGCTGGCCGGCACGGCATAGTTCAGAGCAGCCCGGCGGCAGCCAGGAGCTTGCCGATCCGGCCTACCTCGTCGTCATTGAGCGGAACCTGCGGGAGCGCGGTGATCGGGCAGTCGATGACACCGCGTAGGTGAAGCGCGGCTTTGAAGGCTCCGAGGCCCGACGAGCTGCCGCCCATGCGTGAGCCGCCTACACGGACTATCTCGAACAGCCTGACCAGGCGCTCCTGCTCCGCTCTTGCCGCCTGCCAGTCGTCCCGGGAGGCACACTGGTAGAGCTCGACGTATCCCTGCGGGTCCACGTTGCCCAGCCCGGGCACCACGCCGTCCGCGCCCATCCACAGCGCCGAGTCCACGGTCACCTCGGACCCCGTGAGCACGCTGAAGGGCGCCTCGCGGCCCAGGATGACCTGGCGCAGGCCGCCGTCGTCGCCGCTGGAGTCCTTCACTCCGGCCAGCGCGCCCTCGGCGGCCAGGCCGAGCAGGAGTTCGGCGCTCAGCTTCGTGTGCACGGAAACCGGCAGGTCGTACGCGTAGACCGGCAGACCGCCCCGCGCGGCGATGGTCCGGAAGTGGGTGCGGATCTCGTCCGGATGGGTACGCGTGTAGAACGGCGCGGTCGCCACCAGCCCCGACACCCCCGCCTCGGCCGCGACCCGCACGTGTTCGAGCACGCGTGGCGTCGTCATGTCGATCACCCCGGCCAGCACCGGCACCTGCCCGCCCACGTGGCCGACCACGGTGTCCAGCACCACCCGGCGCTGCGCGTCCGTCAGGTACGCCACCTCCGACGACGACCCCAGCACGAACAGCGCGTCCACGCCCCCTGCCAGCAGGTGGTCGACCAACCGGACCAGCGAGGCGGCGTCCACCTCGTAGTCAGGGGTCAACGGGGTGCAAACCGGGGGAATGACGCCGGTCAAAGTCATGCGCGCTCCTGGATCAGCTCTACATCAGTTGCTCCCGCCGCCACCGGGTGGTGGCAGTGGAAGAGGTGGTCGCCTTCGGTCTGCGCCGCGGGCCGGTCCTCCGCACGGAGGTGGTCGCCTTCGGTCCGCGCCGCCGGCCAGTCCTCCGCACAAAGGTGGTCTGCCCGCCAGCACCGGGTGCGGAACGGGCAGCCGCTCGGCGGTCTGGTGGCGGAGGGCACCACGCCCACGAGCGGGATCGGGTTGATCGGCGAGATCAGGCCCGGGGTCGCGGAGAACAGGGCCCGCGTGTACGGGTGGCGGGCGCCCATCGGCACGGCCCGCGCGGGCGCCTGCTCGACGATCCTGCCGAGGTACATGGTGACCACGCGGTCGCTCATCCTGCGGACCGTCTGGATGTCGTGCGAGACGAACACCAGCGCGAGCCCGAGCCGTTCCTTCAGGTCGAGCAGCAGGTTGAGGATCTGGGCGCGGACCGACACGTCGAGCGCGCTGGTGGGCTCGTCGGCCACGACCAGGTCGGGTTCGAGCGCGAGCGCCCTGGCCACGGCCACGCGCTGGCGCTGCCCGCCGGAGAGCTGGCTGGGCAGCGCGTCGGCGGCGCTGGCGGGCAGGCCCACCAGGTCGAGCAGTTCGCGTACGCGGGCGTCGCGCTGGGCGGGGGTGCCGCGGCGGTGCACGTTGAGCGGGTCGCGCAGCACCTGCCTGACGGGCAGGCGCCGGTTGAGCGCCGTGGACGGGTCCTGGAAGATCATCCCGACGCTGGAGCCGATCAGCGCGCGCCGCTCGCCCTCCTTCAGCACCCACAGGTCCTTGCCGCGGAAGGTCACGCTGCCCTGGGTGGGCTGTTGCAGGCCGACCAGCACCCTGGCCAGCGTGGACTTGCCGCAGCCCGACTCCCCCACGACCCCGACCGTCTCGCCGGCGCTCACCGTGAGGTCCGCCGCGGTCAGCGCGTGGACGCGGTCGCGCGAGAACAGGCCGCCCGAGCGGGCCTTGTGCACGACGTGCACGTCCTTCAGCTCAAGCATGCTGCTCACTTCCTACGAGCGCCGGATGATGGCAGGCCACCGCGTGCGTGGTGTCCCCCGTCAGCACCGGAGCCTCGGTACGGCACACGTCCGTGGCCATGGGGCACCGGTCGGCGAACCGGCAGCCGGGCGGGAAGTCGGCCGGGGCGGGCACCACGCCGGGGATCTGCGTGAGCCGCTCGGCCCCCGACTCCAGCGACAGCACCGAGCCCAGCAGGCCGCGGGCGTAGTGGTGGGCGGGCGCGCCGACCAGGGTCGCCGTGGCGCCGGTCTCGACGATCTGGCCGCCGTACATGACGACCACGCGGTCGGTGACGTCGGCGACCAGCGCGAGGTCGTGCGAGACGAGGATCAGCGCGAACCCCAGCTCTTCGCGCAGCTTCAGCAGCAGCTCGATGACCTGGGCCTGGACGGTCACGTCGAGCGCGGTGGTGGGCTCGTCGGCGACGATCAGCTTCGGGTCGCGCGACAGCGCCATCGCGATCAGCACCCGCTGCCGCTGGCCGCCCGACAGCTCGTGCGGGTAGGCGGACAGGGTGCGGCGGGCATCGAGGCCGACGAGTTCGAGCAGTTCGGCGGGGGTGCGCCGGCCGCCGCGGCGGGTGAGCTGCTTGATCTGGGCCTTGATGGTCATGGCCGGGTTCAGGGACGAGAGGGCGTCCTGGTAGATCATCGCCATCTCGTGGCCGAGCAGGCGGCGACGGGCGCGGCGCGACTCCGCGAGCAGTTCGCGCTGGTCGAAGCGGACATGGCCGCTGACGCGGGCGTTGCGCGGCTGCAGGCCCATGATGGTCAGCGCGGTCAGCGACTTGCCGCAGCCCGACTCGCCGACCAGGCCGAGCACCTCGCCCGGGTGCACCTCGAAGCCGATGCCGTCCACGATGTCCACACCGTCCGCGAAGCCGATCCGCAGCCGTTCCACCGAGAGGATCGGTGGCCCCTGCGGGAGCGGGCGGGCGCGTTCGGCCAGCCTGCGGGCGGCCTCGGCCAGCCCGGGCAGCTCGACGACCTCGCCGGAGCCGGGCCTGGCCCGCTCGAACGCGTCGTCCTTCTTCGGGACAGCCCTGCGGGTGGCAGGCGCGGCCCAGGCATCGGAGATGCCCTCCGAGAGGATGTTGAGCGCGAGCACGGTCAGCAGGATCATCAGGCCCGGGAAGACGGTGGCCCACCAGCCGCCGAGCAGCACCATGTTCTTGCCGTCGGCGATGACGCTGCCCCAGGAGGGGTTCGGCGGGCGCACGCCGGCGCCGATGAACGACAGCGACGCCTCGAACACGATCGCGTCGGCCACCATCACCGTGCAGAAGACCAGCACGGGCGCGGCGCAGTTGATCGCGACGTGCTTGACGACGATGTACGGTGTGCGCGCCCCGATGATCCGCTCGGCCGCCACGTAGTCCTCGCCGTACTGGGCGATCACGTTGGCCCGCACGACCCTGGCCACGGACGGCATGTAGAGGAAGGCCATGGCCATGACCAGCACCGGGATGCTGCCGCCGAACACCGCCACCAGCACGGCCGCCAGCGCGATGCCGGGGAAGGCCATGACGACGTCGAGCAGGCGCATGATGGTCTCGTCCACGGCCCGGCGCGAGGTGGCCGCGACCGCGCCGACGACCGCCCCGGCCACCAGGGCGAGCGCGGTCGCGCCGAGGCCGATGATCAGCGACCAGCGGGCCCCGTACAGGAGCCTGGACAGGATGTCGCGGTTGGCGCTGTCGAGGCCCATCCAGTGCGCGGCCGACGGGCCGCCGCCGGTGACCTCCTGGAAGTACGGCGAGTGCGGCGCGATCCACGGCGCCAGCAGCGCGGCCAGCACGACCACGGCCACGATGCCGACCGCCACCCATGACAGGGGCTTGAGGCGGCGCAGGCCCACGCCCGGCCCCTTCTTCGGCACGGAGAGCCGTTCCGTCAGTCCACGTCTCATGCGGCGCTCCTGAGGCGGGGGTTGACCAGCAGGTAGAGGACGTCCACGACCAGGTTGACGACCATGAAGCCGACCGCGATGGTCAGCACCACGCCCTGGACGACGGCCGGGTCGCCGTCGCGCACGGCGTTGATCATGAGCTGGCCCATGCCGGGCAGGCCGTAGATGGTCTCGATGACGACGGTGCCGCCGATCAGGTAGCCGATGCGCAGGCCGAGCACGGTCAGCGGGGTGATCAGGGCGTTGCGCAGCACGTTCCTGCCGACGACCACGATCGGCGGCAGGCCGCTGCCGATCGCGGTGCGCACGTAGTCGCGGTCCAGCTCCTCCACCATCGAGGTGCGGATGATGCGGGTGAGCTGGGCCGCGATCGGCAGCGACAGCGACAGCGCGGGCAGCGTCATCGACTGCAGCCAGCCCGCCGTGGAGTCGGCCGGGTTGATGTAGCCGCCCGTCGGGAACAGGCCCTCGCCGACGGCCAGGTACTGGATCATCAGCAGCGCCAGCCAGAACGACGGCGCCGCCACCCCGACCAGCGACACCACGCGGATCACCTGGTCCGGCCAGCGGTCGCGGTACAGCGCCGCGGTGACGCCGAACACCAGCGACAGCACCACCGCGACGGCCAGGCCCAGGAACGTGAGCTGCAGGGTCAGCGGCAGCGCGGTCGCGATGGACTCCACCACCGGCTTCTTGGTGAGCACGCTGGTGCCCATGTCGCCCTGAGCCAGGTCCGCGACGAAGCGGACATAGCGCAGGGGCAACGGGTCCAGCAGGCCGTTCTCGAGCTGGAACTGGTGGATCTGCTCGGGGGTCGGGTTCGCGCCCTGGAAGTACGCGTACTCCGGCTTGCTGTTGGAGAAGCGCATCACGATGAACACGAACGCGACCACGCCGAGCAGCAGCGGGATCAGCATGAGGAGCCGCCGGAGCAGCATCCTGGCGACGAGCGTCATGTCCTCTTGGCCTGCAGCAGGTTGATGCCGGGGTAGGGCTGGGCGCGGATGCCCGACAGCTTCTTCGGGTCCCAGGCGGTCATCAGCTCGTTGTGGACGACGGGGTAGAGGATGGCCTGCTCAGCCACAAAGTCCAGATATTTGTGGATAACTTCGGTCCTCTTGGCCTTGTCGGTTTCCTTGCTGGCCTCGTCCATCATCGCGAACAGCTTCTTGGCGTCCGCGGTGCCGTCCCAGTGGCTGTACTTCATCCACAGGCCGCCGGGCACGTAGTTGTAGTGCAGGATCAGGTCGGCGTCCATGCCGAACTGGTTGGGGTTCGAGGCGGCGGCAACCACCTGGTAGTCCTGGAACTGGTCCATCTTGGCGAACAACGCGGCCGTGTCCTGCGGCTCCAGCGTGGTCTTGACGCCGATGGCCTCCCAGGAGGCGGCGATGGTGGGCAGGCAGTCCGCGATCCAGCTCACGTTCACGGCCATGAGGTTGATCGTGAGGTTCTTGACCCCGGCCTCGGCCAGCAGCGCCTTGGCCTTCTCGGGGTCGTAGTCGTAGACGACCGAGGCCCGCTTGTAGGCGGGGTTGCCCTCGTTGAGGAAGGAGCTGGAGGCCGTGCCGTGGCCCTTGAGCGCCACGTCGATCATCTTCTGCTTGTCGATCGCGTAGTGCAGGGCCTGGCGCACCCGTACGTCGTCGAAGGGCTTGGCGCCCGTGTTGAACATCAGGAACATGTGGTTCATGCCCTTGCCGCCCTCGACCGTCAGGCCCTGCTGCTTGAGCTGCTCGACGTTGGCGTACGGGATGTTGTCGGCGATCTGCGCCTCGGCCGAGCCACCGGAGATCTTGGCCACGCGGGCGGCGGCGTCCACGATCGTCAGCCAGTTCATCTTCTTGGCCGTGGCCGGGCGCGGCCCGTTGTAGCCGTCGAACGCCTCGAAGGTGGTGTTGGACTTGGGGTTGTGCGCGGTCTGCTTGTACGGCCCCGAGCCCATCGTCATGCCGCTCTTGGCCTTGTCCCACGCGCCCGCCTGGCTGAACACGTGCTTCGGCATGATCTTGGCGATGGTCAGCCTGGGCGCGGCGTCGGGGAAGGGGAACTTGAAGACCAGCTCGACGTTCCTGTCATCGACCTTCTTCACCTCCTGGAGCCAGGACTTGAAGAAGTTGCCGGTCAGGACGTTGTCGGGGCCCAGGATCCGCTCGAAGGTGAAGACCACGTCGTCGGCCGTGACCGGCTGGCCGTCGTGCCACTTGGCGCCGTCCCTGAGCGTGAACTTCCAGGAGGTCGCGTTCAGGTCGGTGGGCAGAGCGGTGGCCAGGGCCGGGTACGGCTCGCGCGTGATCGGGTCGGTGTCGAGCAGGCCCTCGTAGATGTGGCTGATCCCCGCCATCGCGAACGCCGACGCGGTCTGCGTCGGATCCCAGCTCTGGTCGTTGCCGTACCCGATGACGGCGGTGATCAGATCCTTGTTGGATCCGGCGCCGACCGATCCGGTCGAGGCCGGACCGCCGGAACACGCGGAGAGCGTCGCCGCGACGAACGCTGCCGCACCCGTAGCCCCGCTGTAACGCAGAAAGTCGCGGCGGCTGAACTCAGAGCTCACGGAATCCTCCTGGGACGTAGCACGTGGGACATCCCATGTCCTATCTTTGCCGTAACGTGGACGCTAGATGGTGTCACCGCTTGAGGTCAACAGAAGATTTCCGGAATGTTACACAGGGCGAAAGGAATTTCCATGGCCACAGTCCCGCGTCCGGCGCGGCCGAGCCGTGCCGTCGAGGCCCAGGAGGGCGTCAAGGACCTGATCGTCCGGCGTGGACTGGTGGCCGGGGACCCCCTGCCGACCGAGTCGGAGCTCATGGAGGAGCTGCGGGTCAGCCGCAACTCGGTCAGGGAGGCGCTCAAGGCCCTGCAGGCGGTCGGCATCGTGGACATCCGCCACGGCTTCGGCATGTTCGTGGGCCGGATGTCGCTGGCGGGGCTGGTGGACGAGCTGACCTTCCACAGCCGCATCACGCTGCAGAACGGCAAGAACCACCTGGCCAACCTGATCGAGATCCGCGAGATCCTGGAGAGCGGCCTCGTCGAGCGCCTCATCGAGCTGGGCCCCGGGGCCGACCTGACGCCGGTCGCCGACGTCATCGCCAGGATGGAGGCCGAGGCGCCGATCGGGCCGGTCTCCCCCGAGACCGACCGCCTCTTCCACGACCTCCTCTACCGCCCGCTCGGCAACCCGCTGGTGAGCCAGCTCCTGGGGGCGTTCTGGGACGTCTACTACCAGCTGCGCGACGAGCTGGGCGCGCCCGACGAGCCGCCGGGCGACGTGGTCAGGCGCCATCGCGACATCTACACGGCCGTGCTGGCCGGCGACCGGGGCGCGGCCGTGGCCGCCGTGCACGCCCATTTCGAGGGTGTGCGCAACCGCGTGGCCAGGATCGGCGGCTAGTACGCGCTGAGCCGCTCCACGCGGGGATGCCAGCGCGTGCGCCACTCCCCGAACCACCGGGCGAACCAGGGGTGGGCGCCGGCCAGCGGCATGATGTAGGCCACGGTCTCCAGGTAGTAGCGCCGCTGGAACCGCCACGGCATCCGCTGCAGCTCCTGCACGTTGCTCACCCGGTCGGCCAGCTTCACGAACACCGCGTGCAGCGGCGCCTGCACGAGGGTGCTCAGGTAGTCGACCTTCGCGACCCCGCGCGGCTTGGTCACCCACCGCACGAGCTCGGCCACGCCGGAGCCGTACCTGCGCGCGATGTCCGCCTCGGTACACGGCGTGTCCTCCAGCACGTCGTGCAGCACGATCGCCACGAGCACGTCCCGGTCGGTCAGCTCGGCGCCGACCACGGCCACCTCCAGCGCCTCGAGCAGATGCTCCACGTACGGGCGCCCGGTCGGCCGCTGCTGCACCCCGTGCTGCGCGCGGGCGAACGCCACCGCGTCACGCAGGGACTCCGTGGTCCCCGGCGGGAGCGCCTCGCTCACAGGGCCTTCCGCCTGCGCCCAGGACGACCAGCTCGTGAAGATCTCCATCCCGCTCCTCTCGTCCCGCGTGTCCTAGGCTGAGAATATGGCCGAGATCGCCGTCGCCGACGGCTCGTGGACGTTCAACGGCGAGTTCCTGCGCATCGTCCCCGGAAGCGACAAGGGCGTGCACGAGCTGCGCAGGACGCTGGGCGAACTCGTGGTGCCGCTGGAGGCGATCGCGAGCATGGCGTTCGAGCCGTCGCGCAAGGGCGGCCACGTGCGGATGCGGCTGCGCAAAGGGGCCGACCCGCTCTCCGACGCGGTCGCGGGGCTGCTCGGCCCGCCCGCCGACCCGTACCGGCTGACCGTCCCCAAGAGCCGCGCCGGCGCGGCCGAATACTTCGCCGACGAGGTCCGCGACACCCTGCTCGTCTACCAGACGCCCACCGCCGCCTGCGAGGACTACCTCCTGGCCGGGCCCTCCGTGCCCATCTCGGCCACGGCGGGCGACGGCACCGCGCTCTTCGACGGGGAGCGGGTGCGGCTGGAGTGGACCGGGTTCGCGAGCACGGAGAAGGAGAAGGCCGGGCCGCAGGAGTTCCCGCTGTCGGACGTGGCCGGGGTGGAGTGGAAGCCGCAGTCCGGCATGGGGTACGGCACGCTGCGGTTCCGCGTCAAGGGCGAGGGGGCCGCGCAGCCGCCGCAGAAGGACCTCCACTGCGTGTCGTGGGGCATCCAGCGCTTCGGCGGGACCACCGCCCTGGTCGCCGCGGCCGTACTGGCCCGGCTCCCGAGGGAGGCCGAGCTGCCGCCGCCTCCCCCGCCCGTCTCCGACGACGTGCACGACGCGGTCCTGCGCCGCCTGGGGGAGCTCGGGGAGCTGCACCGGTCCGGGGTGCTGACCGACGAGGAGTTCGCGGCGGCCAAGCAGGCCATGATCCGCCGCCTCCAGGAGACGTGACCCCGCCCGAGCGGGGCAAAATGTGGCCAGATGCCCAATATCGGAGGACCTAGAGTGACCCACGACGAAGAGAAGCTCCTGCGCCGCGCCATCGAGCTGGCCGCGGAGGCCCGTGCCGGTGGCAACCCGCCGTTCGGCTCGCTGCTGGCGGGCCCGGACGGCTCGATCCTGGTCGAGGAGCGCAACAGCTCGCTCACCGACCGCGACATCACCGCGCACCCGGAGCTGAAGCTGGCCCGCTGGGCCGCCCGCGAGCTCGACCCCGCGGCCGCGGCCACGACCACCATGTACACCAGCTGCCAGCCGTGCGGGATGTGCGCGGGGGCCATCGCCCGTTCGGGCCTGGGCCGCGTCGTCTACGCGCTGTCCGGCGATCAGCTCAACGGCCTCAAGCCGCCGGGCAGCGCCTTCGTGGACCCGCCCGTCGAAGGCCCGGCCCTGTACGACGAGGCGCGCATACCCGTCGAGGGCTATTACGTCTGACCCTTCCCGCGACGAGCGGCCTGCCGGGACGCGACCGGCCTCCGCGGTGCGACCGCGGAGCCGGGCGCCCCGGCCGGTGCGCCTCAGAGGCCGCGCAGGCGGGCCACGCCGTCGCGGCGGGCCTGGTCGGCCACCGCCGCGGCGACCGCGGGCACCACCCGGGGGTCGAACGGCTCCGGGATGATCCGCTCCGCCGACAGCTCCTCCTCGATCACGCCGGACAGGGCGTGCGCGGCGGCCATCTTCATGTTCTCGGTGATCTCCACGGCCCGCGCCGACAGGGCGCCCCTGAACACGCCGGGGAAGGCGAGCACGTTGTTGATCTGGTTGGGGAAGTCGCTGCGCCCGGTGGCCACGATGGCGGCGTGCTCCAGCGCGATCCCCGGGTGGATCTCCGGCTCGGGGTTGGACAGGGCGAACACGATGGAGCCCGGGGCCATCGACGCGATGGCCCGCTCGCTGATCGTCGAGCCCGACAGGCCGATGAAGACGTCCGCCCCGGCCATGGCCTCCTCGGTCGTGCCGGTGTGGCCCGACTGGTTCGTGCAGGTCGCGATCAGGGCCTTGTACGTGTTGAGGTCGCCACGGCCCTGGTGGATCACACCTTTGCTGTCGGACACGATGACCTCGGAGATGCCGGCCTTGAGCAGCATGCTCGTGACCGCGAGCCCGGAGGCGCCCGCGCCAGCCACTACGGCCCGCAGGTCCCACAGCCGCCGCCCGGTCAGCCGGGCCGCGTTACGCAGCGCGGCCAGCACCACGATCGCCGTGCCGTGCTGGTCGTCGTGGAAGACCGGGATGCCCAGCCGCTCCTTCAGCCGGCGCTCCACCTCGAAGCAGCGCGGGGCGCTGATGTCCTCGAGGTTGATGCCGCCGAAGGACGGGGCCATCCGGGCGATCGTCTCCACCAGCTCGTCGACGTCCGTGCAGTCGAGGCAGATGGGCACCGAGTCCACGCCACCGAACTGCTTGAACAGCAGCGACTTGCCCTCCATGACCGGCATGGCCGCGGTGGGGCCGATGTCGCCGAGCCCGAGCACGGCGGTGCCGTCGGTGACCACGGCGACCACGTTGGACCGCCAGGTGTAGTCGTCGGCCAACTCCGGCCGCTCGGCGATGGCCGTGCACACGCGGGCCACCCCCGGCGTGTACGCGAGCGCCAGGTCGCCGGCGTCACGCACCGGCACCGACGGGCGCGTCTCCAATTTGCCGCCCTCGTGCAGGCGGAAAGCCGGGTCCTGGTCGAGAAGCGTGGCGAGGCTGATGGCCGGCGCGGTGATTTCGGTCGTCATCCGGAGCTCCTAGAACCGCAGCATCCGGCCGGACGGGGTGCGTAAGTCAGGCACCTCGTTCCACACCGTGGTACGCGCCGGGCGCGCCTTTTTGAGCTGTGCACGTTTCATGACGTCCATGCCTTTCTGCGCGGCCCCGTCCGCTACGTCGATGTGATTAACAACACAGCTCGAGTGTCACACGGGCGGCCATTCCCGGTTACCCCATGTCCCCCCTATATCGGAGCCACCCCCTGGTAAGAGGTACGAGGCAGTAGGGGTTGTCCGGGATAGGGGTCGGTCGGGAAATTCGAAGGACAGATACCTGCGAAAGGACAACGATGACGGTCCTGACCGCTTTTCCCACGGAAGCACCACTCGATCCGCGGACGCCATCGGCACGCCTCTCGCGGCTCCTGGATCCCGGCTCCATGGTGCCGATGCCCGGCGACGAAGAGAGCGGCGTGCAGGCCGTACACGGTCTGATCGACGGCTCGCCGGTCATCGCCTACTGCACGGACGCGACGCGCATGGGCGGCGCGCTGGGCTGGGCAGGCGCGAATCGCATCGTCGAGGCCATCCAGCTGGCCGTCCGCCGGCGCTGCCCGGTGATCGGCCTGTGGCATTCCGGCGGTGCCCGGCTGGCCGACGGCGTGGAGTCGATGGACGGCGTCGGCCGCATGTTCGCCGCCATGACCGCGGCCTCCGGCCTGATCCCGCAGATCTCGGTAGTCCTCGGACCGGCCGCGGGCGCGGCCGCCTACGGGCCCGCGCTGACCGACGTGATCATCATGTCGGACGTCGCGCGGGTCTTCATCACCGGGCCCGACGTCGTCCGCAGCGTCACCGGCGAGGAGATCGACATGGCGGGCCTCGGCGGCCCGGAGGCGCACGGCCCCAAATCGGGGGTCGCGCACATCACGGTCGACTCCGAGCAGGCGGCCTACGACCGGGCCCGCCTGCTGACGGGGTTCTTCACCCGGCCCGGCCGGTTCGACTTCGCCGCGCTGAGCGAGCCGCGCGACCTGCGGGCCCTCCTCCCCGAGCAGCCGCGCCGCGCCTATGACGTCCGGCCGGTCCTCCGCGAGCTCCTGGACCCGGAGTTCCTGGAGTTCCAGCCCCGCTGGGCCCCCAACATGGTGATCGGGCTCGGCCGGCTGGGCGGGCGGGCCGTGGGCGTGATCGCCAACAACCCGCTGCGCAAGGGCGGCTGCCTCGACTCGCTCTCGGCGGAGAAGGCCTCGCGTTTCGTGCGGATGTGCGACTCGCTCGGCGTCCCGCTCGTGGTCGTCGTCGACGTGCCCGGCTACCTGCCCGGCGTCCAGCAGGAGTGGGGCGGGGTGGTCAGGCGGGGCGCCAAGCTCCTGCACGCCTTCGCCGAGTCGGTCGTCCCCCGCGTCACGCTCATCACCCGCAAGTCGTACGGCGGCGCCTACATCGCCATGAACTCCAGGTCGCTGGGCGCGACCGCGGTGTACGCCTGGCCCGACGCGGAGGTGGCGGTCATGGGGGCCGAGGCGGCGGTCGGCATCCTGCACCGCAAGCGACTGGCCGCGGTGCCCGAGTCCGAGCAGGCGGACCTGCACGCGCGACTGGTGGAAGAGCATCGGCGGACGGCCGGCGGGGTCGAGCGGGCGATGTCGCTCGGCGTGGTCGACGCGGTCGTCTCGCCTCTCGAGACCCGGCTCCGGCTGGCGGAAGCACTGGCATCGGCACCGCAGGACCGCGGCTGCCACTCCAATATCCCGCTCTGAATCGAGGAGACCATGTCGAACATCAAGGTAATGCTCGTCGGCGGACCGAACCACCTCCCGGCCGAGCAGCGGATCGTGACCCTCGCGAAGTTCTGCGAGAAGATCAAACTGCCTTTCGGCAGCGGGTACGAGCACTTTCTCCACAATGGCGAGCGCACGCGCGTGGACGGGCAGGAGGTGCCCGCGTACCACTGGATCATGCGGACGGCCATTGCCGAGTGACAGGTGCCCGCCTAAGGGTTCGCTAGGGGTGGGAAAACAGCCGGACCGGCGATTCAATATGAGTAGTCGGGTTTGCCGGATGTTTATCCCGCCGGAGAGGTGAGGCATTGATCTAGACGCACTTCCCCTTTTGCGAAGCCCCCAGCAGAACGAGAGCCACCGCCCTAAATCAAATGGACGGTGGCTCTCGTTCTTGCTTTTCACGTAAAAACGCCGCGACGGCCGCCTTTCGGCGGCCGTCGGCGTGTCCTCCGGCATCAGCTGGCGTTCGCGAGCGTGACCCCCGTCCGGCCGCTCCGCCTGGCGGCCGAGCCGACCGCGGCCAGGGTCGCGTCGACCACGTTGGTGTCCACGCCCACGCCCCAGACCGTCGTACCGTCCACCTTGCACTCGGCGTAGACCGTCGTCTTCATGCTCGTGACGCGCTCGGTGCCGTCGGCCCGGTGCACCGCCCGCACGTCGACGCCCCAGGGCGCCATCGTGGCGCCGATGGCCCGCACGGCCTGCTCCTGCTGGCCGTCCATGTGGAGCGTCGCGGTGATCCGGTCGCCCCGCCCCAAGGTGTCGGTCCGGGCCTGGCCGGTGAGGTACTCCTGCTCGAACAGCGCCCAGATCTCGTCGGGCGTCAGCTCGCTGCCCCGTGCCTCCGCCCGGGCCTGGACCAGCCCGGCGAACTCCCGCTGCAGCTCGCGGGGCAGCCGCATCCCGTGCCAGGCGCTCATGACGTACGCGATGCCGCCCTTGCCCGACTGGCTGTTGATCCGCACGATCGCCTCGTACGTGCGCCCGACGTCCTTGGGGTCCACCGGCAGGTACGGCATGCTCCACGGCATCTCGTCGACCTCGACGCCGCTCTCGCCGGCGGCCCGCTCCAGGTCGTCGAAGCCCTTCTTGATCGCGTCCTGGTGCGAACCGGAGAAGGCGGTGTACACGAGCTCGCCGCCGTAAGGGTGCCGGGGGTGCACGGGGATCTCGTTGCAGAGCTCGACGGTGTCGCGGATCCGGTCGATGTCGGAGAAGTCGATCCCCGGGTCCACCCCGTGGGTGAACATGTTCATGCCGAGCGTCACCAGGCAGACGTTGCCCGCCCGCTCGCCGTTGCCGAACAGGCACCCCTCGATGCGCTCGGCCCCGGCCAGCAGCGCCAGCTCGGACGCGGCCACCCCCGTGCCGCGGTCGTTGTGCGGGTGGATGGACAGGCAGACGTGCTCCCTGCGGGAGAGGTTGCGGTCCAGCCATTCGATCTGGTCGGCGAACACCGAGGGCAGGGAGCGCTCGACGGTGGTGGGGAAGTTCAGGATGATCGGGCGGCCGGGGCCGGTCTCCCACACGTCCATGACCGCCTCGCAGACCTCGAGGGCGAAGTCCGCCTCGGTCTCGTTGAACAGCTCGGGCGAGTACTGGTAGCGCAGGTCGCAGTCCGCCAGGTCCCGCTCGGCGTACTTCATCATCAGCCGGGTGCCCTGCACGGCCAGGTCCTTGCACTGGGCGCGGTCCATGTTGAACACCACGCGCCGGAACAACGGCGCGGTCGCGTTGTAGAGGTGGAAGGTGGCGCGGGGGGCACCGGCCAGCGCAGTGACCGAGCGCTCGATCAGCTCGTCCCGCGCCGGTACGAGCACCGAGATCCATACGTCGTCCGGGATGCGGTCCTGCTCGATGAGCATCCGGACGAAGTCGTAGTCGTCCTGGCTGGCCACGGGGAATCCGACTTCGATCTCCTTGTAGCCGAGGTCGACGAGCAGCTCGAACATCCGCAGCTTCCGGGCCGGCGACATCGGGTTGGCCAGCGACTGGTTCCCGTCGCGGAGGTCCGTCGACAGCCAGCGGGGCGCCGCCACGATCCTCTTGTCCGGCCAGGTACGGTCGGGCAGGGCCAGCGGGGTGAAGTTCGAATAGCGCTCGACGGGACGGGTCGGGGCCATCGTGAATCTCCTTCGCAGGTCTCATGGTGTGGCTCTAGGAGATCTCCGCACTCAACGTACAAGCGGCGACTGGCCCGCGAACAGGTCGGGGATCATGAGAGTGCCGGTCCTGACCAAGGGATTCCGCAGGGGTATCGAGAGTACGCGCCCCCGGTATCTTTCGACGCACCCCCCTTCTCCGGCCCCTGCCGGCCCTGCACACTCCGATCATGGCGACTATCGAACCGGCGATCCGGCGAGGCGGTCTGTGCTTCGCGGAGGCGCGGCCTACAGTGCAGTTCATCTTCCTGCTGCGCTTCCTCACCGGCACGGCGCTGTGCGCCTCGGTCGCCGGCGACGACGGCCATCTGGGCAGAACGGTCTGGGGCGCCGCGGCATGGGTGATGATGATCTTCGCTGTCTACCTCTTCAACGGCGTCATGGACGTGCCGGAGGACCGGCTCAACGGCTCACGCAGGCCCATCGTCCGCGGCGACCTGCCGCCGGGCTTCGCCAGCGCGGTCGCGATCGGGGCGGCCCTGCTGTCGCTCGCGGCCGGCTTCGCGCTCGCGCCGCTGATGGGCGGCATGCTCGCCGTCGTGCTGACGCTCGGCTACCTCTACTCGGGCCCGCCGTTCCCGCTCAAGCGCAGCTCCGGCGGCACGGTCCTGACCGGAGGCGTGGCCACCCTGCTCACCTACTACGGGGGCGCCTTCTCCTACGCGAGCGAGATCAGGAGCTCGCTGATGCTGGTCGTCTTCGTGCTCGCCGCGTCGCTGTGGACCGCTCTCGTGGGCTCGACGACCAAGGACCTGCCCGACATCGAGGGCGACGCCCGCGCCGGGCGGATGACCTTCGCGGTCATGCACGGCGAGCGCGTCCTGCGGCTGACGATCTGCTGCACGGCGATCGGGCTGGCGCTGGCCTTCGCCGCGGCCGTCCTGCTGCTGAAGCTCCCGCTGTGGCCGTCCGCGCTCGCCATGATCGGCGGGGCACTGGTCATCACGGTCCTGTGCTTCAAGGGCCGCCGCCGCGAGCCGTACGGCGCCTTCATGGCCACCCAGTACGCGCTGCACGGCCTGGCGATCCTGCCGCTCCTCCTCATCTGACAGGCGGACCGGCCGATCAGAGCGCGCAGTCCGCGCCGGTCGAGCCGGGCGGGAAGGCCTCCTCCACCCGCCGGCACACCGTCTCGGTCAGCAGGAGCCTGACAGAACCCACGTTCATCTCCAAGTGGACCGGGTCGCGCGTGCTGGGCACCGGCACCACGTCCGGCCCCCGCGACAGCAACCAGGCCAGGGCCAGGCGGCCCGTGCTGACGTCCATGTTCGCCGCCTCGGCCTGCAGCCGCCGGAGCATCGCGCCGTTGCGCGGGAGGTTGTGCGGCGAGAACCGGGGATCCGCCCGGCGAGGGTCGGCCGGGCCGAGCCGCGAGGCCGACAGGCTGCGCCCGGTCAGGAAGCCGCGGCCCAGCGGCCGTCCGGCCAGCACGCCGATCCCGAGCTCGCGCGCCACCGGCAGCTGGTCGAGCTCGACCGTACGGTGCCAAAGGGAGTATTCCATCGCCAGGGCGGCCATCGGATGGACCGCGTGCGCCCGGCGGAGCTCCTCCCCCGTCACTCCCGACAGGCCGACGTGGCGGGCCTTGCCCGCGGTCACCAGGTCCGCCAGCTGGTGGGCGGTCTCCTCGACCGGTACGGACGGCTCCTCGTGGCTCGCGATGTAGAGGTCGACGTAGTCGACGCCCAGGCGCTTCAGCGAGGCGTCGCACGACTGCGCCAGCTCGCCGCAGCCGGTGCCGCGCCGGACGGTCCGCGTCGCCAGGAGCACGTCCTCGCGCCAGGGGCGGACGGCCTCGCCGACGAGCCGCTCGACCTCCCCGTCGGCCTGGTCGTCGGACATGTCGAGCAGCGTCACGCCCACGTCGAGAACGTAGTGGATCAACGCCAGGGACTCCGAGCGGTCCACGTCGCCGTACACGCCTGAGAGGGCCAGACACCCGAAGCCCAGACACGAGGTGATCAGCCCCGCATCGCCCAGCCTTCTGCTGTCCACGACACTCCCCTCCATTTGGCCGTCACGTTATACATACGATCTGTGGGCCGCGATTGTGCCACAACCCCTATCCCCCCTGTGGGCGGATGAATAAGGGGAGAATCTTTCCCGTTTAAGCCGCCTGACACAGAACGCAACGATCAGTTATACACCCAGTTAATGGCGCTGCCCACCGCGCGGACTCCGCGCGGTGGGCAGGATCTGGGAGGGGTTAGCGGACGGTCGGGCTCAGCTCCAGATCGGTGGGAAGATCCGATCTCTGAGTGATTCCGAGCTTGCGATAGATGCGCGTCAAGTGCTGTTCCACCGTGCTCACCGTGATGAACAGCTTGGCCGCGATCTCCCGGTTGGTGTAGCCGACCGAGGCCAGGCCGGCGACCCGGCGCTCGGCGTCGCTGAGGATCGCCACGACCTTGCTGATCTCCGCGCTCTGCCCGTCGCCGGCGGAGGAGCCGTCACCGGCCAGCGCCTGGCTCAGCGGCTGGGCGCCGCACTCCTGCGCGAGGATGCGCGTACGGCTGGCGATGATGCCCGCCCTGCGGAACTCCCCGACGCTGTGGAACGCCTCGGTGAGCTCGAACAGCGACCGGGCCAGCTCGTAGCGGTCGCCGCAGGCCTGCAGCCGGTCCGTGGACTGCCGCAGCAGCATGGGCCGGTGCCGGAGCTCGCTCGTGGCGGCCAGCAGGCGCAGCGCGATCCCTTGCGTACGGGAGGCCATGGGGCCGCAGCGCGACAACTGCTCCTCGACCAGGGAACGGGCCTCGTCATGCTCGCCCATCCGGATGAGCGCCTCGGCCGCGTCGGCACGCCAGGCGATGAAGCCCGGCGTGTCCATCTCCCACTCGCCCATGAGCTCGCCGCAGAAGCGGAAGTCCCGCAGCGCCGCCGCCGGATGGTCCACGGCCAGGTGGTAGCGCCCGCGGGCGTGCAGGTAGTGCAGTCCGAAGCGGGTGCGCAGCATGGCCTCCGGGACCGCGGTGTTGACCTGGGCGAGCGCCTGGTCGTACTGCCCCATGGCCGTGCTGGCCAGCATCAGGTTGGCCAGCGGTGAACCCACGGTCACCCCCCAGCTGGCCGGCGGGATGAGCTCCAGGGCCAGGCGCGCGGACGAGGCCGCGGTCTCCAGATCGCCGCGCCGCATGGCGATCTCGGCGCGGATCGCGGTGAGCCGGGCCCGGCGGGCCGGCGCGCTGCGGGACTGCGCCTCCTCGATGAAGGCGTCGCACCACGGCGCCGCCTTGTCCGGCCAGCCGCCGTAGGTGAGCGCGAGCAGCGAGCTCTCCACCGTGTCCATGGACATCTCGTCCAGGCGGGAGCTGTGCAGGATCCGCTCCACCGTGGCCAGGGTGCGCTCGCGGGGACCGCGGGTGAGCACCGAGGTCAGAGCGTTGATCGCCTCCAGCCGCCGGCTCACCCGCACCGGTAGGACGGCCTCCTTGTTCTGCTCGGTGGTCGCCCTGTTGACGTGGGCGAGCAACGGCGGCGCCGAGGCGCGCAGCCACAACCGGGTGCCGACGAGCTCGGCCACGGTCTGCGGCTCGGTGTCGCCGCTCTCCTTCAGGTGCTCGAGCACCTGGCAGGCGTCGTCCACCTTGCCGTGCCAGAGCAGTGCCCTGGCCAGCACGACCGCGTCGCTGCCGCGCAGGGTGCCGTTGTGCAGGGCGTCGGTCAGCTCGGCGATGTGCTCGGCCGGGGTGCTGGGGTTGATGCGCCACTCCGCGCGCATCAGGAGCGTGGCGATGGTCGTACGCCGCCGCTCGTCCGTGCAGCAGCGCCAGGCGAGCTTGAGATAGTCGACGGCCTCGTCCACGAACCCGTCGTCCAGCCGGTGCAGCGCCGCGGCCTCCAGCACGGGGACGGCCCACGGCAGGTCGGTGGCGTCGGCGCCGACCAGGTGCTCGGCTATCGCGACGTCGTCGGCCGCCTCCAGGTGCAGCAGCTCGGCGGCCCTGCGGTGCACGCTGCGCCGCGTCTCGTCGCCCAGCTCGGCCAGCACCGTCTCCCTGGCGATCTCGGCCCGGTAGTGGCCCGACTCCAGCAGGCCGGCGGTCTCCAGCCAGCGGGTGGCCTGGGCGACCGTCGTGCCGTCCGCGTCGACCAGGCGCTGCAGGAGCTCCGGGTCGTCCAGCACCGCGAGCCAGCCGGCGACCTGCAGGAGCGCGGGGTCGGCCCGGTGCAGGCAGGACAGCACGGCCTCGCCGTAACGCTCGGCGGGGGCGCCGCCGCTCGTCCCGAAGTCCTCGATCAGGCCCCTGAGCAGGAGCGGGTTGCCGCCGCTCAGCGCGTACCAGTCCGGTGCGACGGCTTCGGCCGCCGCCTCGCCCAGGTGCTCGGCCGCCATGCTCACCACCGCGTCGTACGACAGCGGCGCCAGCCTTACGGCCGTGCAGTGCGGCTGGCGCAGCATCTCGGTGGCGAAGAAGCCGTGGGTGTGCGGCCGGTAGTCGGTCTGGCCGAACACCGCCATGAGCGGGGAGTATCTGGCCCTGCGGACGAGGTAGGACAGGCAGAGCAGCGAGGCCCTGTCGGCGAGGTGGACGTCGTCGACGACGATCACCAGCGGGTGGCGCTCGGCGAGCGAGAGCAGCACCGCGGACAACGAGTGGACGATCTGGGCGTCCACCTGTTCAAAGCTCTCCCCCTTCGCGGGGGAGGCCATCTGCGCGCCCTCTCGCAGCAGGTCCGCCGCGAGCGCGCGTACGTCTTCCTGTAGCGGCGCGTTCTGGAAGAGCTGGCCGAGCACGCCCAGCGGCAGGTCGCTCTCCGCCCGGGTGGCGGAGGCCACCAGCGGCAGCGCGCCGTGCTCCAGAGCCTGCTCGGCGAAGGCGTGCAGGAGGTCGCTCTTGCCCGTCGCAACGACTCCCGTCACCATTGCGACCCGGCCCTTGCCGCCCACGGCCTCGGTGAGGAGACCTTGCATGGAGGCCATGGCGGTGTCTCTTTCGTACAGCCCCATGTTGGACACCCCTTTTAGAAAGGCAATTTCCGGCCGGAAGGGGTTCTGAGGTCCAAGGAGCCATTCAGCTCTTTTTTCGGTTTCGAATTCACGATCCGTCGGACTTGCCGCATGACCCTCAACCTCTTCCGTATCCGGTTATGGGTTGACGGTCATCACGTTAGGTGCCAGTTCGGGGTGCCCACAATATGGCTTATCCTTAATAACGCCCGCCGCTCCACACGGACCAGTCCGTCTCCAACTTTCGGACCAACGGGTGGTCCGAGTCGATCGGCCGGGCGGTCGACTCGGTGCGGCGCCTCGGTGCGGCACCAGGCCCTGGGCCACCGTCCGCGACCCCGCGGTCCAGGGGTGGGCCGGGGCCCGGCCGTCCCGGCGAAGCGCTTGAATCATTTATTACCCGCGCGTAAACGTTGGCCGAGCAGCGCCAATGCGAGCCGTGCTCATGTCGATCTGGGCCTTACCGACCGCGGCAGCTTCACATCTCACAAACGACCCCTATTGGACGGTGAGCACAAGATCGACCCCGCCTCCCCGGCCCTGGAGGCCCCCGCCGAGCCGCCACGAGATAGGGCACCCTAAGTCACGAAATATTGACATTCCTACGTCGCAGGCGTTCCCACTGGTCACAGGGCTCGCGGGCCCGGAGCGCAGCCCGCGGCGCATCGGGGCCTATGTTCATACAGTTGCCTACTCATCAGTGTTGACCCAAGATGTAAGCATTCGTGCATTTCCAAGGGGACATGGTGGGAGAAATTGCGCAAAGGGGCGAGCATGATGCCACGGGGACGGCGAATCTTATCGAGGAGTGTCGAGCCGACATACTGAGCAGGTACGAGCAGGGACTGGCCTCGATCGGCAGCGTACTGATCAGGGATCAGCACACGAAAGCCCAGGTCATGGCTAACGCGGGCGAGATCCTGACGGAGATGGCCGGCACGCTGCGAGCAGGCCGCTTGCTCGACGACGAGACGTCCCGTTTCCTGTCCTGGGACATCGGCGTGTCCAGAGCGTCCGCCGGTATCCACCCGAGAGAGTCCCTCCTAGCCGCGTCGGTCTTCTTCCGCGCCGCATTCACTACTCTTAGTCACCGACTTCAGGACGACACCCAGGCGGCCAGGCTGCTCAGGCTTGTGGTGACGGCTCTGGAACAGAGCATCTCCCTGCGGATCAGAGAGGCATCAAGCAGCTACACCGGGTTCTTGCTGAACCAGGTGACCGAGGCGCAGATGGCCGAGCGCCGCCGGATCGCCAGGGAGTTACACGACCGCATCGGCCACAGCCTCAGCGTCGCCCAGCGCCAGCTGGAGCTGTCGAACCTCTACCGGCCGTCCGAGCCGGCCAAGGCGCTGGCCAAGCTGGAAATGGCGCAGCAGGCCATCCAGGAGACGATGTGCAGCCTGCGCCAGGTGACCTCCGACCTCCACCCTCCCGACGGGAGGACCCTAGAGAAGGGACTGCTCGGCTACCTGGACGTGATCGGGACCGACGACGTACAGGTCGAGCTCGTCGTCAACGGCGACCAGAGCTGGGCGCCCCCGATCGTCAGCGAGGAGTGCCTGCTCATCCTGCGCGAAGCGGCCCGCAACGCGCTCACCCACGGAGACCCTTCGACCATCTTCATCAGGATCGACGTCGCGCCGCACGAGCTGATCGCCTCCGTGATCGACGACGGCTGCGGCTTCGACCCGAGCCAGCAGGCGCCCAAGGGCAGCCTGGGCCTGTCCTCCATCCGGGAACGCACCCAGCTGCTCGGCGGCACGGTCAACATCGTGAGCGAACCCGGCAAGGGGGCAAGGGTCGACCTCGCGGTGCCCATCCAGAGGCGACCCGATGATCAGGAGTGAGCAACCGACCACAGTGGCCATCGTGGACGACCACGCGCTCTTCCGCGAGGGCCTCAGGGAGATCCTGGAGTCTCAGGAGGGGCTGGTCGTGGTGGGCGAGGCCGGCACCTCCAGCGGCGCGCTCAAGATGGTGGCCGACAAGAAGCCGGACATTCTCCTGCTCGACGTGGAGATCCCCGGCGACTCCGCCACCGACACCGTGACCCGCCTGCGCATCCAGTCACCGAACACGCAGATCATCATCCTGAGCATGTACGACGGACCGCAGCTGCTGCACCGGCTCCTGGCCGCCGGCATCCGCGGATACCTGCTGAAGAGCGTCCACTGGCACGAGCTGGTGTCGGCCATCCGCAGCGTGCACGACGAGCCGGAACGGGTCGTGCTCGCCGTCTCCCGCGAGAGCCTCGCCCAGATGGAGAGCACACCGTCCGAGGTGCTGACGAGCAAGGAGCGGGAGGTCCTCGAGCTGGCCGCACAGGCGCTCAGCAATCGGCAGATCGCCGCCCGCATCAACACCACGGAAGCCACGGTGAAGCGCCACCTGCGCAACATCTTCGTCAAGCTCGGGGCCGCCTCGCGCATCGACGCCGTCAACCGGGCGATCGACGCCTCACTGATCACACCATCACGGACACGATCCGACAATTAACCCTAAATCGCCATATATCTGTATAAATCAGACCCCCTTCCCGGGGTAGGTTCACCCCGCAACCGTCTCCGGAGAGCCCGAGAAGAAGCGCCCGAACATTTTCTTCCGCGAAGGCCCTGCCTAGCGTGGAATTGTGAACACCAATGCATTCATCGGGAGCATCCTCCCGCCGTGGGTGGTGGCGGTCGACACGTTCGACGACCACGACGCGGTGCTCTTCCCTGCGGAAGAAGAGGTGATCAGCCGATCGGTGGAGAGCCGGCGCAAGGAGTTCGCCACGGCACGCATGTGCGCCAGGACCGCAATGGGGCTGCTCGGCCTGCCCGAGCAGCCCATCCTGCCGGGCGTGCGCGGTGAACCTCAGTGGCCGACGGGCTTCGTGGGCAGCATCACCCACTGCGCCGGTTACCGCGGCGCCGTCCTCAGCCCCGGCACCGACACCATCACGATCGGCATCGACGCCGAGCCCAACCAGCCGCTGTCGTACGGCGTCCTGGAAGCGGTCTCCCTGGCTGAGGAGCGCAAGTCGCTGAGCGCGCTCGCCGCCGACTACCCGGACGTCGCCTGGGACCGCCTGCTGTTCTCGGCGAAGGAGTCGGTCTACAAGGCCTGGTTCCCGCTGGCGAAGCGGTGGCTCGACTTCGAGGACGCGATCCTCACCTTCAACCCGGTGCAGGGCACGTTCTCCGCCCGGCTCCTGGTGACCGGGCCGCACGTGGAGGGCCGGCAGCTGATGGGCTTCTCCGGCACGTGGAAGGCCCAGGACGGCCTCATCGTCACCGCCATCGTCAAGGCCTCCGGCCCCGCCACCCGCCGCCACCGCGCGGCGCACAGGCGCCCCGCCGCCCAGCCCGCCAAGGCCTGACCCGGCCGGACGGCGCGGCCCACTCCTGCCGCGCCCGATTCCCTATCTCCGGCCGGGTACCGGGCGCGTCGCGCGCCCTCCTCTCCCCGCGACCGCGAGGCGCGTGAACGGCCCCCGCCCCGGCGGCGGCGCGTGAGGACCCCACCGACGCGAAAGCCCGGCGCAGAGGCCGGGCATGCGATTGACGGTGGCGTTCAGGCGACCCGCCACCGTCACGAGGATTCGAGGTCAGCTGTCCTTGGCCGTCCAGCGGAACGTCTTCAGGCACAGCAGCAGCGCGCCGACGCACCAGGCGCCGAGCACGAGGGCGGTCATCGGGAGCTGCCACGAGCCGGAGGGCTCCAGCGCCGCCGCGTGTTCCGGCAGGAACACCGAGCGCATGCCCTGGGTGATCCACTTGAGTGGGAACAGCGACGCGAAGAACTGGAGAACGCCCGGCACGTCGGAGAAGGGCATGAAGACGCCGGAGCAGAACTGCACGATGAGGAAGGGCAGCGTGATCACCGCGTTGGCCCCGCGCGTCGACTTCGGCAGGCTGCCGGCCGCGATGCCCAGCAGCGCGCAGGCCGTACCACCCAACAGCAGGACCCAGGTGAACGTCAGCCACCGGTCGAAAGAGGTGGGCACCTGGATGCCGAACAGCAGCGCTCCCACCGTGACCAAGATGGCGACCTCGGCGACCATGCACACCAGGACCTGGATGACCTTCCCGCCGAAATACGCCATCCGTGGCAGCGGCATGCCGTAGAGCCTCTTCAAGGTCCCGTCATGGCGTTCCAGGGCGATGTTGATGCCCAGGTTCTGGAAGGACGTGCCCATCACGCCGGCGCCGATCATGCCGGCCGTGAGGATCTGGGCGCCCGTGATCCCGGCGATGGCCGGCTTGTTGATCTGCATCGCGCCGAGCAGCATCAGCATGATCGCCGGAAGCGAGAAGATGACGATGAACTGGCTCTTGGTGCGGAAGAAGCTTCTGAGCTCCAGCCCGCCGCGCTTGAGCGCCAGGCCCCAGGCGCCGGGCAGGCTCACCGAGCTCGCGGCGGGGATGCGAGTCGTCGGTCTCGACATCGTGGTTGTCACGGCTGGTCTCCGATCAGGCCGAGGTAGATGTCTTCGAGGGTCGGCCGGGTCACGGCCAGCTCCGGGATCTCCCCCTCGAACTGGCGGCCCAGCTCGGCGACGACCTGCGTGGGCGTCGCCGTCTTCACGCTGCGCTCCCCGTCCGGGCCGGCCCAGCTGACGGTGGCCATCGCCTGCGCGCGGCCGGCCAGCGTGGCCGGCTCCCCCAGCGCGACGACCTTGCCCCCCACGATCACTCCCACCCGGTCGGCCAGCGCCTCGGCCTCGTCCAGGTAGTGCGTGGTCAGCAGGATGGTGGTGCCCTCGTCGGCCAGCTGCGAGATCAGGTCCCAGAACTGGCGGCGCGCCACGGGGTCGAAGCCCGTGGTGGGCTCGTCCAGGAAGACCAGCTCGGGATTGCCCACGACGCCGAGCGCCACGTCGACCCTGCGTCGCTGGCCGCCGGAGAGGTGGCGGGTGCGGACGTCGGCCTTGCCAGTGAGCCCGACGAGCTCGATCACGTGGTCGGGGTCGCGCGGGCTCGGGTAGTAGGTGGCGTAGTGGTGCACCATCTCCCGGACGGTCATCTCCGCGGCGTCGGTGGCCGACTGCAGCACGATGCCGAGTCTGGCGCGCCAGGCCCTGCCGGCCTGGCCGGGGTCCTCGCCGAGCACGCTGATGTCGCCGGCGTCGCGGCGGCGGTGCCCTTCGAGGATCTCAACAGTGGTCGTCTTGCCTGCGCCGTTGGGGCCGAGGAGCGCGAACACCTCACCCCTGGCGATGTCCAGGTCGACGCCGTCAATGGCGACCACGTCGCCATATCGCTTGCGCAGCTCACGTACCCGCACCGCTGTATCGCTCATACCCATCAGGGTTGGGGATCGGCTCCGCCACCGACACCCCTATTTAGGGTTTCACCTGGTCAAACGTCTAAGCCGCAGGTCGGACCCCAAATCAAGGAGCTGACCCCCTATCAACCGTTCGGAGGATGTCGGAAGTCGCGGCCACCGATGATTCTGTAAACATGACAGTCATCGAAATCGAGGGCATGAGTAAGAGCTACCGAGGCAAGCAGGTTCTCGAGAGCGTATCCCTGAAGGTGGAAAAGGGCGAGATCTTCGGGATCGCCGGCCCCAACGGCGCGGGCAAGACCACGACCGTGGAGTGCATGGCGGGCCTGCGGCACCGCGACGGCGGTGTGCTGCGCGTGCTGGGCCTCGACCCGCAGACCGACCGGCGCCGGCTCCTTCCGCGCGTTGGCGTCCAGCTGCAGGAGGCGGCCCTGCCGGACGCGCTCAAGGTGGGCGAGGCGCTGAAGATGTATGCCTCCTTCTACGAGAAGCCCGCCGACTGGAGGGCGCTCATGGACGAGTGGGGGCTGACCGAGCGGCAGCGCTCCAGCTTCAGGAGCCTGTCGGGCGGTTGGAAGCAGCGCCTGTTCATCGCGCTGGCCCTGGTCGGCAACCCGGAGGTCGTCTTCCTCGACGAGCTCACCACCGGCCTGGACCCCTCGGCCCGCCGCATGACGTGGGGCCTGGTCCGCGAGATCCGCGACCGCGGGGTGACCGTCGTGCTGGTCACCCACTTCATGGACGAGGCCCAGGCGCTGTGCGACCGCATGGCGATCATCGACCAGGGCCGCGTCATCACCCACGGCACCCCGGGCGAGCTGAAGGCCCAGGGCCGTACCGAATCGCTCGAGGACGCGTACTTCGCTCTTACGGGAGGGCAGGCGGCATGAGAGGCATCACTCAGGTCATCGCGGTCGAGCTCAAGCTGATCGCACGGGACCCCATGTCGGCGTTCTTCGCGCTGGCCTTCCCCGCGATCATGCTCTGGGTCAAGCTGCGCAACGGCGGGTCCCTTCCCAGCGGGCTGTCGCTGGCGGACGCCAACGTGCCCATGCTGACCACGTTCGTCATCGGCATGGCCGCGCTGGTCATCCTGCCGGCCACGGTCGCCCAGTACCGGGAGCGCCTGGTGCTGAAGCGGCTGCGGGCCACGCCGGCCTCGCCCGGCATGCTGTTCGGCGCCCAGTGGGTCGCTCACATGCTGCTGGCCGTGTTCGGCACGGCGCTGCTGGTGGCCATCGGCTTCTTCGTCTACGGCGCGTCGGCCCCCGCCAACGTGGGCGGCGTGGTCGTGGCGTGGCTCCTCGCCGCGCTGAGCCTCAGCGCCATCGGCTTCCTGCTCGGCGCGGTGGTGCCCTCCGGCCGCGGCGCGACCGTGATCGGGCTGAGCCTGTTCTTCCCGATGGTCTTCATCTCCGGCGCCATCATCCCCCGGGAGAGCATGGGCGGTTCGATGCGGGCGATCGGTGACCTGACCCCCATGGCACCCGCCGTCCAGGCCATCCGCGCCGGCTGGGAGGGCAGCGCGATGTCCCCGATCTCGCTGGCCGTCATGCTCGGGATCTGCCTCGTCGCCGGCGGTGTCGCCATCAAGGCCTTCCGGTGGTGAGCAGCGTCGACCGTGAAGGGCCGGGGCCGGTGGTCACCTCCACCGGCCCCGGCCCTTCACGATGGGACCGGGTCTGGCCCTATCTGCCCTACCTGTTCATCCTGCTTCCGGCAGGCTTCTCCCTGCTGCAGAACTGGCGGCCGGACACGCTGGTCCTGGCGCTGTTCGCGATGGCCTGGCACTGGTTCATGGTCGGCGCGCACCCGGAGTGGATCAAGCACCACCTCGTCGCGCTCGTCTACTTCGCCGTCCTGCTCGCCGCCATCGGGGCGCTGGTCAGCATCGACTCGGTGTTCACGGTGGCCGGCCCGGCGGTGTTCATCCAGTCCTTCGCGCTGCTGCCCCGCTGGTGGGCCTACGCCGGGGTGGTCGCGACCGCGGGGGTGCTGGTCTCGATGCGGCCGGAGGCCGGGCGGAGCCCGGCCCAGATGCTCTTCTCGTTCCTGGTGGCCGCGCTGGTCGCCTCCGCGGTCGGCCTGGTCGTCCAGACCATCTCCGACCAGAACGAGAGCCGCAGGGTGATGATCGCGCAGCTCCAGGAGACCGGCGCGAGGCTGGCCGCCCTCGCGGCCGAGAACGCGAACCTGCAGGCCCAGCTGCTGACCAAGGCCCGCGAGGCCGGAGTGGTCGGGGAGCGGCAGCGGCTGGCCAGGGAGATCCACGACACGATCGCGCAGGGTCTGGCCGCCATCGTCACCCAGGTGGAGGCCGCCGAGGAGGCACTCGACGACGTCAAGGCGGCTCGTGCCCGCCTTGACACGGTTCGCATGCTGGCCAGGGACAGCCTGAAGGAGGCCCGCCGGTCGGTGCAGGCCCTGCGCCCCGCGCCGCTGGCCGAGTCGCAGCTGCCGGCCGCGCTCCAGGACGTCTCCGGCAAATGGTCGCAGGCCAGCGGCGTGGCCTCGTCCCTGGAGGTCACGGGCGAGGCCCGGCCGCTGCACGCGGAGGTGGAGATCACCCTGCTGCGGGTGGCGCAGGAGGCGCTGGCGAATGTCGCCAAGCACGCTTCCGCCGGACGAGTTGCCCTCACTCTGTCGTACATGGAAGATGTCGTGGTGCTGGACGTACGCGACGACGGAGCCGGTTTCGCCCCCGAGCCACCGGGCCTGCCGGCCGCGCACGCCTCCGAGGCAGGCGGTTTCGGCCTCCTGTCCATGCGCCAGCGCGTGACCAGGCTGGCGGGCGACTTCCAGATCGAGTCGGCCCCCGGCGAGGGCACCGGCATCTCCGCCGCCGTCCCCGCCATCCCCGCCGAAACGGGCCTCGAGCCATCCGACCGATCCAGAAACGCCGGGTGAGACATGCCGATTCGGCTGATCATCGTGGACGATCATCCGGTCGTCCGCGACGGGCTGCGCGGAATCTTCACCGACGACGAGTTCGAGGTGGTCGGGGAGGCGGGTGACGGGTTCGAGGCGCTGGCCGTGGTGGAGCGCACCAATCCCGACGTCGTGCTCACCGACCTGCGCATGCCGAGGATGAAGGGCGCGGAGCTCATCCGCCGGCTGCGCGAGCAGGCGCCCGACGTCCGCGTGCTCGTGCTGACCACGTTCGACGACGACGTGGACGTGCTGCCGGCCATCGAGGAGGGGGCGACCGGCTACCTGCTCAAGGACACCCCGCGCGCCGAGCTGCGCCGCGCCGTGCAGGCGGCGGCGCGCGGCGAGACCGTGCTGTCCCCTTCCGTGGCCGGCGTGCTGACGCAGAAGCTGCGCGCGCCGCGCCAGCAGCCTCTCAGCCGCCGCGAGCTGGAGGTCCTGTCGCTCATCTCCCGGGGCGCCACCAACCGCGACGTGGCCAAGCGGCTGTTCATCACCGAGGCCACCGTGAAGACGCACCTGCTGCACATCTTCGCCAAGCTCGAGGTCAACGACCGTGCGGCCGCCGTCGCCGCCGCCTACGAGACGGGCCTGCTCAGGCCGGGCGCCGACAGCTGATTAAGGGCGCCTAGGGGTGTGCCGCCCCTCCGGCCGCTTCGTACCGTGGAACAGGCGGCCGTTCCATCTCTACCCGAGGGCACCTTTCCTGCCCCGGACGCGACGAGTCAAGCGGTGTGTCAAATGTGGCCACCGCATTTCCTTTTCCCCTGATGAATTCTTTCGCGTGCCGCCGAATCGGTTCCTGGAGATCGTCCGGAAGGATTTGGAGATGAGCTCATGAACACGCTTGCCCTGGCCGACCCGAGGGCCGAGCTGGAGATCGTCGGCGGCAAGGGGGAGTCCCTGGCGCGCCTGGCCAGGGCTCGGCTGCCCGTGCCGGCGGGTTTCCACGTCACCACCGGCGCCTACCGCGACTTCGTGGCCCGCCATGGTCTGCGCGAGGCGATCCTGTCCGGGGACGCCGAGGAGATCCAGGCGCTGTTCGCCGGGTGCGAGATCCCGCCGGAGATCGCCGAGGACATTCTGGCCTCGTACGCCACGCTGGGCGAGGACGCCGCGGTGGCCGTCCGGTCGTCGGCGACCGCGGAGGACCTGCCGGGGATGTCGTTCGCCGGGCAGCAGGACAGCTATCTCAACATCCGCGGCGCCGAACAGCTCCTGGACGCGGTCAGGCGCTGCTGGGCCTCGCTCTGGACCGACCGGGCGATCGCCTACCGCGACCGCCACGACATCCCGCGGGACCAGGTGGCCATCGCCGTCGTCGTCCAGGAGCTCGTACCCGCCGACGCGGCGGGCGTGCTGTTCACCGAGGACCGGGTCTCCCCCCACGACCGGCTGACCATCAACGCCGCATGGGGTCTGGGCGAGGCGGTCGTCGGCGGCCTCGTCACCCCCGACACGATCACCGTCGACCGCGCCGGCCTCACGGTCGTCGAGGAGCGCATCGCGTCCAAGGCCGTCATGACCGTGCGCACCCCGGACGGCACCCGGGAGGAGCCCGTCCCGCCCGCCAGGCGCGACGAGCCGGTCCTGACCTCGGCGCAGGCGACCCGGCTGGCAGAGCTGGGCCTGGCGATCGAGGAGCTGTACGGCCGCGCGATGGACATCGAGTGGGCCCTGCACGACGGGCGCCCGCACATCCTCCAGGCCAGGCCGATCACCGGCCAGCGCGAGGTGTGGAACGACTCGCTCCAGGGCGACTACCTGTGGACCAACGGCAACCTGGGCGAGGCCATCCCCAGCGTCATGACGCCGTGCACCTGGTCGCTCGTGCAGGCGTTCATCTCCGAGATCATGGTCGTCGGCGACCTCGGCGGCCACCCCATCTGCGGGAACATCGGCGGCCGTGTCTACATGAACATGAGCCTGACCGCCTCACTCGGCAAGGCGCTCGGCATGACCAAGAAGATCAAGGACTCCCAGGAGCCGATCTACGGCAGGCTGCCGGAGGGAGTGGGGACCCCGCTGCTGCCGATGTCGCGCTGGCAGACCCTCAGGGCGGCCAGGCCGATGGCGGGCGGCCGGCGCGAGATCCAGAAGCTCGTAGCGCGGATCCCCGAGTACATAGCAGACGCGCCCCGCCGCACGGAGGAGCTCCGCGCCATGATCGCCGAGAGCGACGACCTGGTCGCGCTCTGGCAGAGCGAGATCGAGCCCAGGTTCGACGAGTGCAACCGCATGCTGGCCGCCGCGGCCCGCCAGGACGCCGGCTCGCTGGTCTACCTCGGCGCCCGGCTGACGAAGCTGGTCGGGGAGGCGGACGCCACCGTGCTGATGTCCGGCATCCAGGCCAGGGACGGCCGGCTGGAGAGCCTCGGCCCGCTGCTCGGGCTGGCCCGGCTCAAGCACGGCGAGATCTCCCGCGAGGAGTACGTCCGCAGGTACGGGCACCGCTGCCCGGACGAGTTCGAGGTCTCGGCCGCCCGGCCGGTGGAGGACCCGGCGTGGATCGACGAGCAGCTCGCCGCCCTCACGGTCGACCCCACCGAGCTGCTCGAACGCCAGGAGGCGGCGAGCACGGCGGCCTGGCGGCGCTTCCGCGAGCGTCACCCGAGGCAGGCCGAGAAGTTCCGCCGCCAGATCGACCGCTGGGAGGCGATCGTCCGCTCCCGTGAGGAGACGCGGTCGGAGATGATGCGCGGCTTCTGGATGGTGCGCGACTTCGTCCTGCGTGCCGGCGAGGTGACCGGGCAGGGCGACGATCTGTTCTTCCTGACGGTCGAGGAGATCCTGGGCGTGCTGCGCGGCTGGAACCGGCCGCTGTCGTACGTCGCCAGGCGGCGGGCCACGTACGAGCTGTACAAGGCGCTGCCGCCGTACCCGGGCATCATCCGCGGCCGGTTCGACCCCGAGCGGTGGGCCGCGGACCCGCACCGGCGCGGCGACGTGTTCGACGCCGAGGACACGGCGGCGCCCCCGTCGCAGACCATCAGCGGCTTCCCCGGCGCGGCCGGCGTGGTCGAGGGGACCGCCCGGGTGCTGGCGTCGGTGGCGGAGGGCGACCGGCTGGGCGAGGGCGAGATCCTCGTGACGACCGTGACGAACGTGGGCTGGACGCTGCTCTTCCCGCGCGCGGCGGCGGTCGTCACCGACGTCGGCGCTCCCCTGTCGCACGCCGCTATCGTCGCCCGTGAGCTGGGGATCCCCGCCGTCGTCGGGACCAGGAACGCCACGATGCTGGTGCGGGACGGCGACCGGATCCGCGTCGACGGCAGCAAGGGCAGCGTCGAGGTGATCGGCGAGTCGGCGCGGGAGCGGGAGGAGGCGCTCGTCCTGAGCTGAGGCCACGCGGAAGGCGCCGGGCTCTTCAGGAGCCCGGCGCCTTCGTGGTGTTCGGCCCGGTTTCAGCGGGTGGCGGTGAGCAGCCGCATCCCGAGCGGCAGGTCGAGCAGCCTGCCGGGGGTCAGGTCGGCCTCCTCCAGGAGCGCGCGGTACTCCGCCTCGGTGCGCTCCCGTCCCCCGGTCATCACCATCATGTGCAGGTCGTACGCGAGCGGCAGGTACGAGTCCTGGCCGACGACGCGTTCGACGACGAGCAGCTCGGCCCCCGGCTCCATCGCCTTGGCGCAGTTGGCCAGCAGGACGGCGCAGCGCTCGTCGTCCCAGTCGTGCAGGATGCGCGAGAGCACGTAGACGTCGCCGCCCTCCGGCACGGCGTCGAACAGGTCGCCGCCGACCAGCTCGCACCTGTCCAGCACGCCCATCCGCGCCAGGTGCGCGGGCGCGGCCTCGACCACGTCCGGCACGTCGAACAGCACGCCGCGCGCCGCGGGGCTGCTCCGCAGGACCGTGGCCAGCAGGGCGCCGGTGCCGCCGGCCAGGTCGACCACCCGGCGCGCGCCGGAGAAGTCGTAGGCGTCGGGGACGCCGCGGAAGAACGAGGCGCCCGCCGCCATTCCCCGGTTGAAGACGGCCGCCTTGCCCGGGTCGCCGGCCAGGTGCGCGAAGACGGGCTCGCCGTGGACGTGCTCGAACGCCGGCTCCCCGGTGCGGACCGCGTGTGCCAGGCCGTCCCAGGCGGAGGCGAAATAGTCCTCGCCGTAGAGGGTGGCCAGCGGGCCCAGCGCGTCGCCGCGCAGCTGCGCCCCCATCGGGGTCAGCCCGTACCTGTTGTCGCCGTCGGCGTCGGCCAGGCCCACACCGGCCAGCAGCCGTAGCAGGCGGTGCAGCGCGTCCGGGTGCGCGCCGACCTCCTCGGCGATCTCCTCGGGGGCCAGGCGCCGCCCGTCGAGCGCGTCCGCGACGCCCAGGCGCACCGCGGCGAAGATCGCCTGCGCCACCCATCCTCCGGTGAGGATGCGCATCAGATCCTGCTCCATCGAATCCTTCCTCAGGGTGTGGACGGCCACGCGGTGGCGATGGCGCGGGACAGCTCCGCGATCACGTCGCCCTGCCGCGGCACGAGGTAGAAGTGGTCGCCCTGCATCACGCGGACGGCGAATCGGTCCCTGGTGAGCTCGCCCCATCGCGCCGCCTGCCCGGCGGTCACCTCGGGGTCGTCGCTCCCGAGCAGCGCGGTGACGGGGCAGGCGAGCACGCCGCCCGGCCGGTGCCGGTAGGTCTCGTCGACCCGGTAGTCGTTGCGTACGGCGGGCAGGGTCAGCTCGCGGATGTCCGGATCGTCCATGAGCTCCCGGTCCACGCCGCCGAGCCGGACCAGCTCGTCCACCAGCTCGTCGTCGGAGCGGGCGTGCGTGTCGCCGGGGCGGTGCTCGTGAGGGGCGTGCCGGCCGGAGGCGAACAGGTGCGTCACGCCCCTGCCCCTGGCCTCCAGCGCGCGGGCCACCTCGTACGCGATCAGCGCCCCCATGCTGTGCCCGAACAGCGCGACCGGCCGGTCGAGCAGCGGCGCCATGGCGTCGGTGACGAGCTTGGCGAGGTGGACGGCGTCGTCCACGAGCGGGGCGGCGCGGTGATCGCCGTGTCCCGGGTACTGCACGGCGCGTACCTCGACGGAGTGCGGCGCGTCCCCGTGCCAGCTCCGGTAGAAGCTCGCGGAGCCGCCCGCGTGCGGGAAGCAGAACAGCCGCAGCCCGGCGTACGGCCTGGGCCGGTAACAGTGGAACCAGTTCATGTGAGCTCCGCGGCGGACAGGGGTCGTGGTGCCGTCTGGACCAGCAGTTCGGGCCGGCCGATCGCGGCGGTGGCGTCGAGCCAGAGGCGGCTGAGCGTCAGGTGGTACTGGCCCTGGCGCAGCGGATCCCGCCCTTCTTCGACGTCCTGGCGCAGCTCCGACAGCGCCCGCCGGACGCCGTCGGGCCACACGGACGTGACGATGTCGTGGAAGGTAGGCGCCTGCGCCGGTCCGATGGTGGTGGCGCTGGGCAGGCGCAGGTGGCCCGCGCCGGTGTCGAAGCGGTCGTCGGCGTCGCGGCCGACGTACATGCGGGGGCTCCACACGAGCGGGCCGTGCGTGTTGACGAGGGTGAGGCTGCCGCCCTCCGTCCCCACGGTGACGCGGTGGAGCAGGTGCAGGTGGGCGTCGGGGTCGTTGGGGGCGATCTGGTTCTGCACCCGGAGGGTCAGCGGCACGCCGCCGACCGTTCCGGTGAGGCAGGTGAACGGCGTGCCGGGGGCCGGGGCGGTGAACGTCCACGGGCGTAACGCGCCCAGGGCCCGGCCGAGGATGTCGAACAGGGCGTAGGCGACGTGGACACTACAGGCGGCGTCCACGTAGAGGGGCCGCTGGAGCTCGAACAGGCGGCGGGCGGTCTCGATGAACCGGCGTACCGGGTCGAGGTGGACGTACAAGGTGTTCACGTGGTGCACGGCGGAGGCGGCCCGGGCAGTGCGCAGGCAGCGGGCCAGCTCGTCGGCGTGCAGCGGATGCTCCTGCAGCACGTGCACGCCGCGGGCCAGCAGGGCGCCGGCCAGCTCGCTGCCCTCTCCCCCGACGACTCCCGACCGTACGACCACGCAGGCCAGGTCCGCGAGCTCGGGCACCTGGTCGGGGTCCGTGAGCAGCGGGACCCTGTACTCCTCGGCGTACGCGGCGGATCGGGCGCTGCCGCGGGCGAGGACGCCGGTCAGCTCGAAGGGGCCGTCCCGCAGCGCGGAGAGGTAGATCTGGCCGAACTTGGTCCCGCACACCACCACCCGCTTCACAGCGCGCCCTCCTCGAACACCGGCGCGACCAGGTCGATCGGCGCCACCGCCTCGGTGATCTCGATCTTCGCCACGGGCTCCAGGTCCGCCAGCACCCGGGCCGGGTCGAGCACGGCGTCGGCCTGGTGGAGCCCCGCGGCGACCTCGCCGCGGAGCACCGCCATGGCCGCGTGCGCGGCGACCGCGGCGGTGAGCGCGTAGGAGTCGTGGGTGCGCAGTGCCAGGGTGCGGGTGCCGTGCGGGCCGCTGAGCTGGAAGAGCAGGACGTAGTACGGGGTGCGCCCGGCCAGTTCGAGCTCGGCCGCGCGCGTCAGGTCCGCGGCCTGGCCGGCGGCGCTCGCGGCGGCGAGGACGCCGTCGCCGGTGATGACGTTGTACCAGCGGGCCTCCGCCAGCCCGAGCTCCGCGGCCACCCGCTCCGCCTCGGCGCTCAGGTAGGGGTAGGCGGTGACCGGTCCTGGGAAGTAGGGGAGCTGGACGTCGTGGACGGGGGTCAGGGCGCGGGAGACCCTGGCGCCGTCACGCCACGCGGCCAGCGCGGCGCCCCGCTCCTCCTGCCCGGCCAGCAGGAAGTCACCGGCGGCGGCGGGGGTGAGCCGATCCAGCCCGCCGGTGTAGACGTCCAGCCGGAGCCCGGCGTTCGGGGAGGCGAGGGCGGCCAGGTGGCGGGGCACGAGTCCGGTGAGGCCGGGAAGCATTCCCGCCGACAGCACCGCCGTACGTCCCCGCGTGCCCGCATCGGCCTGGGCGAAGGCGGCGGCGTCACCGGCGGCGTCCACGTAGTCGGCCCCGGCGGCGAACGCGGCCCGCGCCACCCGGTCCCGCAGGAGGTAGGAGGGGCCCGCGCAGTTCACCACGACCTGGCAGTCCGCGCAGAAGCGGGCGAGCTCGGCCCCGTCGAGCGCGTCCACCTGCCACGCCTCGCCGTGCCCGCCCAGCTCCGCGTCGACGAACCGCCGGGCCGCCGCCCCGTCCCGCCCGCCCACGCGCAGCCCCGGGTGATCGGCGAGCAGGCGGGCCGCGGTGCCGCCGACCGCGCCGTAGCCGCCGAGCACGCCGATCACGCGACCACCTCGGTCACCAGCTTCGCCACGTCGGCCGCGTACGGCCCGCTGAGGCAGCTGAAGTGGTCGCCCTCGATGTCGAGCGCGGTGAGCCGGCCCAGGCAGAGGTTCTGCCAGAAGTCCGTCATGTCGTCCTGCAACGTCGGCACGAGGTTGGTGACGCCGCGCTGGCGGAGGAACGTGATGTCGCCCGCGTACGGCTCCGGGTCGTAGTGGGTGACGGCCGTGAAGCTCTGCCGGAAGACCCGGTAGGCCAGGTCCACCCGCTCCTGCGGTTGACCGAGGGCACGGGCGACGGCGGCCAGCCGGTCCGTGGGTGAGGTGGCGGCCAGTTCGGCGAAGTGGCGGCCGATCTGCGCGAGGCCGGGATCCGCGCTGCCGGCGAGCGCGGCCAGGCTGCCCTCGGGCACGTGTCCGGGCGACGACTCCAGCACCACCCGCAGGGCCCCGGCGAGGTCTCCGCCGGGGTGGCCGAGCCGGACCGGGTCCAGGCCGCAGGCCTGCGCGAAGCCGTACTCCAGCATGAGCTCGTCGCTGATCCGGTAGGGGAAGCGGGAGCTGCTGACGACGGTGAGCCCGTCGACCACCGCGCCGCTCTCGGTGAGCCGGCGGGCGACCTCGGTGGCGATGAGGCCGCCCATGCAGTAACCCACGATGTGGTAGCCGGCCGCGCCCTCCTCGATCAGGAGCCGCGCGTACGATCCGGCCAGCGATTCCACCGTTTGCGCGGGGTCCAGCTCCAGGTAGCGCTCCGCGTCGTTGATCACGAGGCCGAGCAGCGGCGTCCCGGAGAGCTCGGGGACGAGCGCCCGGTACGGGGTCAGGGTGCCGGTGCCGTCGTGCAGCAGCACCCGCACCGAACCGCCCTTCGTCCCGTCTCCGGACAGGCGTACCAGCGGGCTGGCGTGCGTTCGCGGCAGCCCTTGTTCACGGTCGTCGCGGGCCTGGCGGAGATGGGCGGCCAGCGCGGCGACGGTCGGCTGGTTGACGAGCTGGCGGACCAGGCTGTCCCAGTAGAAGCCGCTCGCCTCTTCCAGCTCCTCGCGCACCCGCCCGGCCAGGCGGGTGACCAGCAGGGAGTCGCCGCCCAGCGCGAAGAAGTCCTGGTCCCGTTGGACGCGCGGGAGCCCGAGCAGCTCGGCCCAGAGGGCGGCCAGCCGCCGTTCGAGGTCGTCGCGCGGCTCCTCGCCGCCGGGCGCGCTCTCTCCTGCCGTGCTGGGCAGGAGGGTACGCAGCCGCGCCCGGTCGATCTTGCCGTTGTCCGTCAGCGGCAGCTCGTCGACCACCTGGACATGAGCCGGGAGCATGTAGTCGGGCAGCCGCTCGGCGAGGAACGTCCGAAGCTCCGCCAGGTCGATCCGCTCCCGGTCGTCGGGGAAGCGGGCCGCGAAGACGCACTGCCCGAGGGACGCCAGCGGGTCCCCCGGCCCGGGCAGGCAGGCGAGCGTACGGGCGCCCGCCCCGCGCAGCAGGTCGAGCCACTCGTCGCGGGTGACGAACGTCCGGTCGCGGCCCTGCCGCACGTCGGCGTAGTCGTGCGGGTTCATCAGGAACTCCATCGAGCTCATGATCTGGACGTGCTCGCGGGTGGTCTCGATGAACACCAGCCACCCGCCGGGCACCAGCAGCTCGCGGAACCTGGCCAGCACGGCGGCGGCGTCGTGGGAGTTGTGCAGGACGTTGGCGCAGAGGATGACCTCGAAGGAGTTCGGCTCGTAGCCCTGGGCGCGGTAGTCGGCGTTGATGTCGAACAGGCCGTACCGCACCCACGGGTGGTCCGCGAACCGTTCGGCGGCCTGGGTGAGGAAGAACCGCGACAGGTCGGTGAAGACGTAATCGACCTGCTGTCCGGCCAGCTCGGGGATCAGCTCGGCGCTGGTGCCGCCCACGCCCGCGCCCGCTTCCAGGACGCGCAGCGGCCCGCCGGTGTGGTGCTCGGCCACGCGGCCGACCACCGCGCGCACGATGCGGTTGACGTACCTGCTGAGCACGTTGTCCTTGTATGCGCCCTCGGCCGTCCCCACGTCACCCTCGGGGAACAGCAGCTCGCGGGCGTCGAGCTCGCCGCGCATCAGCTCGGACAGGTGCGTGGTGCTGACCCGCAGGAACCTGATCAGCTCGGCCCCGTAGTCGAGCCCTTCGGCCAGGATCCCGACCCGGCGCCACAGCGGCTCCACGCCGGTGTCCCCGCGCAGGTTCCGGTACCGCCCGTCGGGGTCGCGGTCGAGCCGTCCGCGCTCGTGCAGCGCCGTGAGCCAGCGCCGGACGAGCCGGTGGTGGTCCGGCGCGACCCGCGCGGCGGCCAGGATCTCCTCAAGGGCATGGCCGTCCTCGGTGGTGAACAGGCCGCCCGTACGGAGCGCCGCCGCCATCGACGCGAGCGCGATCTCGTCGAGCGTCTCGGCCACCGCCACGACGCGCGCCAGATCGACGCCCTCCAGGGCCGCGACCGCCGCCACCTCGGCCGCACCCGCGACATCGAGCCCGCCATCCCGCCCAGCCCCTGCGTCCGGCGTGTCGCCCCGCTCAGCCTCCGCGTCCGGTGCGCCGTCGTCCTTGCGGGCGGCGGCCTGCGCGAAGGCGATCAGGCGGCGTTCCAGGGCGCGGTCGCCGTCCACGATCACGGTCCCGGCCGCGACCGCGGGGTGTGCCTGCAGCGCGGTCTCCACCTCGGCCAGCTCGATCCGATGGCCGCGGATCTTGACCTGGGAGTCCTCCCTGCCGAGGAACTCGATGTTGCCGTCGGGCCGGTAGCGGCCGAGGTCACCGGTGCGATAGAGGCGCTCGCCGCCGTGAAGCACGAAGCGCTCGGCGGTCCTCCCCTCGTCACCGAGGTAGCCCATGGCCACGCCGGAGCCGCCGATGTACAGCTCTCCCGGCACCCAGTCCGGGCAGGGCCGCATGGCGGCGTCGAGCACGTGGAAGGTCTGGTTGGCCAGCGGCTTGCCGTACGGGACGCTCACCCAGCCGGGCAGCGGGTCGCCGACGGGGTGGTAGATGGACCAGATCGCGGCCTCCGTGGCCCCGCCCAGGCTGATCACGTCCAGTCCCGGCACGCGGCGGCGGATCTGGCCGGGCAGCGCCACCGGGATCCAGTCGCCCGACAACATCGCCAACCTCAGCGAGGGCAGCTCCGCCGCAGGCTCCGCGTCCAGGTAGTGCTGGAGCATCTGGAGCTGTGCGGGCACCGAGTTCCACACGGTGACCCCGTGCCCGGCGGCGAGCTCGGCCCAGTGGGCCGGGTCGCCCCGGTGTGACGGGTCCGGCAGCACGAGGGCCGCCCCGACGGCGAGCGGTCCGAAGATGTCGTAGACCGACAGGTCGAACCCCAGGCCGGCCAGCCCGAGCACGCGGTCGTCCGGGCCGACGCCGAAGCGGGCGCTGATGTCGTCGATGGTGTTGCGGGCGGCCCGATGGCTGATCATCACGCCCTTGGGCACGCCCGTCGAGCCCGAGGTGTAGATGACGTAGGCCAGATCGTCAGGATGCCGCCGGACGCCGTCCTCGGCGTGGGCCGGCGAGAAGGCGTGCTCGGCGTGGGTCGGCGGGAGGGTGTCGACGGCGATCCAGTCGTGCTCGGCGTGCCAGGACTGCGTGAGCACCAGGCGGGCCGAGGCGTCGGCGAGGATGCGGTCGCGCCTCGCCGGTGGCTGCCCGGTGTCGACCGGCAGGTAGGCGCCGCCGGCCAGCAGCGTGCCGAGCACGGCCACGACCTGCTCGACCCCCTTGTCCATGACCACGGCGACGATCTCGCCGGACCGGTGCCCCGCCTCGCGCAGCGCCCGCGCCACCCCGGCGGCCCGGCCCAGCAGCTCGCCGTACGTGATCGAACCGGCGCCCGTGACGACGGCGGTTCGTTCCGGTGTGCGGCGTGCCTGGGCCACGACCTCCTCGTGCAGCAGCCCGTCCGGGAGCGGCGCGGCGGTGGCGTTGACGAGGGCGCGGCGGCGCGCCTGCGCTCCGGGCAGCTCGACGGGGTCCTCCGACGACCAGGCCTCGTCCGAGGACAGGCCGTGCAGGAGCGCGGTGAACGCGGCGAACATGTCGTCCACGAGCCCTTCGGGGAACACCCCCGCGCGCACGTCCCAGTTGACCAGCAGCGCGTCGCGGTGCTCCTTGACCTGGCAGTCGATCCACACCTGGGGCGTCTGGCTGATGCCGTACTCCGGCGTGCCGTGCTCGGCGTCGTCACGGCCGAGGCCGATGGCGCTGGTGAACACCACCGGCATCAGCGCGGCGTCCCGGCCGCGCCGGCGGGCCAGCTCCCGTATGACCTCGATGCCGCCGCAGCGGCGGTGCTCCATGTCGGCGAAGAGCTGCCGGCCGATGGCGTGGGCGCGCTCGGCGAAGGACCGGCCTGGCGTGGTGTCGACGGCGAGCAGGTTGAGCGTGGTGAAGTCGCCGACGACCCGGTCGATGTACGGGTGCAGCGGCGGGCGGTCGAGCAGCGTCAGGTTGAGCGTGAACCTGGTCCGCCGGCTCCACCTCCCGATGACCTCGGCGTAGGCGGCCAGCACGGCCTGCGACGGCGTGATGCCGGCCGCGGCGGCCCGGGTGCGTAACCGCGCCCATTCCGCCGGCTCCACCCTGCTCTCCCACCGCCCGAACCGGGCGTCCACGGCGGCCTGGTCGAGCGCGGGCAGTTCGGGCGCGGGCGGCAGGTCGTCCATCCGTTCCCACCAGTAGGCGCGATCCCGGTCGTAACGGGCGCTCTCGCGCTGCGCGCGCAGGGCCAGCAGGCAGTCGCGGAAGCTGACCGGGACGGGGGGCAGGTCGGCGTCGGGGTTCTCGTGCAGCAGGTGCAGCTCGCCGAGCAGCAGCTGGATGCTGACGTAGTCGGCGATGAGCAGGTCGATCGAGGCGTGCAGGAGGGCTCCGCGATCGGTGAGCGAGATCCGCAGCTCGAACAGGGGCCAGCTGCCCGCCGGATAGACCGTGTTCGCCATCTCCTCGCGGACGGCGGCGAGCCGCTCCTCCGGGTCGGTGCCGCGCAGGTCCGTCACGCGGACCTCGTAGCCCGGGACCTCGGCGAGCACCTGCTGGTGGCCGTCGGGGTGGATCACGGCGCGGAGCATGTCGTGGCGGGCGATCAGGGCGCGCCACGCGGCCTGCACCCGTTCCGGGTCGAGCCGGGGGAAGGAGACCTCGACATAGCCGTGGCAGGCGACTCCGCCGTAGCCGAACGCGTCGTTGCGGCCGAGCAGGTAGGCCTGCTGGACGTCGGTCAGCGGGAAGGGGTCGAGGCGGCGTTCGGGCTCGGGCCGGACCGTCTCGGCCTCGGACTCGCGGCGCAGGTGCGCGATGATCTCGGGCTTCGCGCCGATCAGCGCCGCGCGCCGATCCTCGGTCAGCGCTCCCTTGGGCGCCCGGAAGCGGAGGCTGCCGTCGTCCTCCCACAGCCGAATCCCGGCGGCCTCCATGTCGGCGATGAGTTCGTGTACGGCCGGTGCCTGGGTCACAGCACGCCCTCTTCCGTCTCTTGGGTGTCGTCCGCCGTCAGGCCGATCGCCTCGGCGCAGTCGGCGATGGTGGGAGTGGCGAAGAAGCGGCGCAGGGACAGCTCCACGCCGAGCCGCCGCCGTACGATCTCGGCGAAACGGGTGGCGAGCAGAGAGTCGCCACCGAGGGCGAAGAAGCTCTGGCCCCGGCCCGGCGGCGGGATCTCCAGCAGCTCGGCCCACAGCTCGGCGAGCAGCGCCTCCGCGCCCGGGCGTGGGGGGTCGTCATCCGGCAGAGGTTCCAGCCGGGTGGACAGAGCTCCCCTGTCGATCTTGCCGTTGGCGGTCAGCGGCAGCCGATCCAGTACGGTGATCGTCGGCGGGACGGCATAGCCGGGCAGCCGATCGGACAGGAACGAACGCAGCTTGTCGAGATCGACGTCCTCAGGCGTGACGAAAGCGGCCAACCGGCGCTGCCGCCGATCCCCGACCGCGACCGCCACCGCGCGGGCCACCTGCGAAGACGCCTCCAGGGCGGCCTCGATCTCCCCCAGCTCGATCCGATGCCCCCGGATCTTCACCTGATGATCAGCCCGCCCCAGGAACTCCAGCGTCCCGTCCGGCCAGTACCGGCCCAGGTCCCCGGTCCGATACCAACGCTCGCCCTCGTGCTGGACGAACTTGGCCGACGTCGTCTCCGGATCTCCCCGGTACCCGATGGCGACGCCTGCGCCGCCGATCCACAGCTCTCCCGCGACCCAGTCCGGGCAGTCCCGGCCGCGCCCGTCCACCACCCGATAGCGCTGATTACGCAGCGGCAATCCGTAAGGGATCGACGTCCAATGCGCCGGGACCCGATCGACCTCCCACGCGTTGGACCAGATCGCCGCTTCCGTCGCGCCGCCCAACGCCACCAACCGGCACTCGCTCTGAGCGGCCAGCCGCGCGTGAAGGTCCAGGCCCACCCAGTCACCCGACACCAACGCCAGCCTCAGACTCGGAGCCGTGGTGTGCAGGAGCATGTCGAGCAAGGTCGGGACGGTGTTCCAGATCGTCACCCCGTGCGCGGCGCACAATCGGGCCCAAGCCTGCGCATCCCGCCGCTCCTCCTCCTGCGGCAGAACGAGCGCACCGCCCGCCGACAGCAGGCCGAAGATGTCGAAGACGGACAGGTCGAAGTCCAGCGCCGACACCGCCAGGACGCGATCGTCCGGACCCACGCCAAAGCGCTGGTTGATGTCCTCGATCGTGTTGAGCGCCGCCCGATGAGAGACCTCTACCCCCTTCGGCTCGCCCGTCGACCCCGACGTGAAGATCACATACGCCGACATATCCGGCGCGACCATCACCGGCTCGGCCAACCCTTGTGACTCCCCGGGCAGACCGGTCAGGACGTGACGCGCACCCGCTCGCGACAGGATGCGCTCCCGCCGCGCGACCGGCTGATCCACCCCTACCGGGACATACACCCCACCAGCGGCAAGAACACCCAAGACAGCGGCGATCTGGTCCGGTCCCTTGGGCAGCACGACCCCCACCGCATCGCCTGTTGCGACCCCAGCCGCCCGTAGATGCCCCGCGACCTGCAACGCCTGATCCGCCAGCGCGCCATACGAGACCACCTGACCGTCAGCGATCAACGCCGCACGATCAGGCTCACGGGCAGCCCACCCGAAGAACCCCTCGTGCAAAACGCCTTCCGGCAACGGCCCCGAAGTAGCGTTCACCCGCTCCCGCACCACGGCCTGACCAGCAGGCAACCCCACCGGAGCAGCAACCGACCAATCCCCCTCCGCCAACCACTCCAACAACCCCCCATAGGCGGCGAACATCGCATCCAGCGCACCCGGCGCGAACAGTTCCTCCACCGCGTCCCACCGGACCAGCAGGTCTCCCTCGACCTCCCCCACCTGGCTGTCCAGCCAGACCTGCGGGGTCTGCGACACTCCCCAGACCTGCTCGGCGAAGGAGGGGCCGAACGCGCCGCCGCCGGCGACGCCGAGCGTGCTGGTGAACACGACCGGCATGGTCATCTCGATCGAGTCGCTCCGCCTGGCCAGCTCCCGCATCACCCAGACCGCCGACACCTCGCCGTGTTCGAGCCCGCGCCACACCTCTTCCTGCAGCCCGCGCGCCCCGTCCAGCCAGCCGGCTCCCGACCGGTAGCCGGCGAGGAGGAGGGAGGTGAAGTCGCCGAGCACGCGGTGGATGTCGGGGTGGACCTCCCGCCTGTCGAACAGCGTGAGGTTGAGCGTCAGCGCCTCCTGGCCGCTCCACCTGCCCAGGACCTCGCCGAAGGCGGCGGCCAGCACGGTGGCGGGGGTCAGCTCGTGCCGCCTGGCCAGATCCGTGATCGTACGCCACCGCTCGGCCGGTATCCGGAGCTCGCGGCGGGCGAACCGGGGCCGGTCGATCAGCGCCGGGTCCACGCGCAGTGGCAACCTCGGGGCGGGCGGCAGTTCGGGCAGCCGGGCGGCCCAGTATTCCTTGGCCGTCTCGAAGACCGCGGGATCGGGCTCCTGCGCGAGCACGTAGTCGCGGAACGACACCTCGATCGGCGGCAGGACGGTGTCGGGGTCGTGGTAGAGCTGGTCGAGTTCGGCGAAGAAGACCATCATGCTGAGCGCGTCGACGATGATGTTGTCGAAGCTGACGCCGAGCCGTACCCCGCCGTCGTGGCGGGCGGCCCGAGCGTCGAACAGCGGCCAGCTGGACACGTCCAGCACCTGGTGCGACATCTGCTCGCGCAGCTGTTCGACGCTGTCGACGGCGGCGACGGCGAAGCGCGGCACCTCGGGCAGGATGCGCTGGAGCCCGTCCTGGTCGAAGACCGCGCGCAGCATCTCGTGCCGCTCGATCAGCAGGTTCCAGGCCGTTTCCAGCCGTTCGAGGTCGATGTCGCCGTCGAACTCGGTGTAGAAGTGGCAGCCGACGCCGCCGAGCGTGAAGTGCTCGGCCCGGCCGAGCCAGTAGGCCCGCTGCACCTCGGTGGGCGGGAACGGGTCGTGCCGGTGCTCGACGTCCGGGACCAGCACGGGAGCGGGCGCAACCGCCTCCCCCACGGTGAAGGTGGCCGCGAAGTCCGCCAGCACGGGCGTCTCGAACAGCAGGCTCAGCCTGGCGTCGGCGACGCCTTCCGCACGCAGGCGCGCGATCATGCGGGTGGCGAGCAGGGAGTCGCCGCCGAGGGCGAAGAAGCTGTCCGTGCGCTGTACGACCGGGAGTTCGAGCAGGTCGGCCCAGATCTTGGCGAGCACGGTCTCGGCCGGTCCCACGGGCGGCTCCTGGACGGTGCTCTCCGCTGTCTCGATGACCAGGGCGGTGAGTGCACTTCTGTCGATCTTGCCGTTGGCGGTCAGCGGCAGCCGATCCAGTACGGTGATCGTCGGCGGGACGGCATAGCCGGGCAGCCGATCGGACAGGAACGAACGCAGCTTGTCGAGATCGACGTCCTCAGGCGTGACGAAAGCGGCCAACCGGCGCTGCCGCCGATCCCCGACCGCGACCGCCACCGCGCGGGCCACCTGCGAAGACGCCTCCAGGGCGGCCTCGATCTCCCCCAGCTCGATCCGATGTCCCCGGATCTTCACCTGATGATCGGCCCGCCCCAGGAACTCCAGCGTCCCGTCCGGCCAATACCGGCCCAGGTCCCCGGTCCGATACCAACGCTCGCCACCGCTCTCGACGAACTTGGCCGACGTCGTCTCCGGATCTCCCCGATAACCGATGGCGACACCGGCGCCGCCGATCCACAACTCCCCCGCCACCCAGTCCGGACAGTCCCGACCGCGCCCGTCCACCACCCGGTACCGCTGATTACGCAGCGGCAATCCGTAAGGAATCGACGTCCAATGCGCCGGGACCCGATCCACCTCCCACGCATTCGACCAGATCGCCGCCTCCGTCGCGCCGCCTAACGCCACCAGCCGGCACTCGCTCTGAGCGGCCAGACGCGCATGCAGATCCAGGCCCACCCAGTCACCCGACACCAACGCCAGCCGCAAACTCGGAGACGTGGTGTGCAGAAGCATGTCGAGCAAGGTCGGGACGGTGTTCCAGATCGTCACCCCGTGCGCGGCGCACAGCTCCGCCCAGCGTTGGGCATCACGCCGTTCGCTCTCTTCGGGCATTACCAGCGCGCCACCCACGGACAGCAGGCCGAAGATGTCATACACCGACAGGTCGAAGTCCAACGCCGACACCGCCAGGACCCGATCGTCCGGACCCACGCCAAAGCGCTGGTTGATGTCCTCGATCGTGTTCAACGCCGCCCGATGAGAGACCTCCACCCCCTTCGGCTCGCCCGTCGACCCCGACGTGAAAATCACGTATGCCGACATATCCGGCGCGACCATCACCGGCTCGGCCAACCCTTGTGACTCCCCGGGCAGACCGGTCAGGACATGGCGCGCACCCGCTCGCGACAAGATCCGCTCCCGCCGGGCGACCGGCTGATCCACCCCCACCGGGACATACACCCCACCAGCGGCAAGAACACCCAACACCGCCGCGATCTGGTCCGATCCCTTGGGCAGCACGACCCCCACCGCATCGCCTGTCACGACCCCAGCCGCCCGCAGATGCCCCGCGACCTGCAACGCCTGATCCGCCAGCGCGCCATACGACACCACCCGGCCATCACCGATCAACGCCGCACGATCAGGCTCACGGGCAGCCCACCCGAAGAACCCCTCGTGCAAAACGCCTTCCGGCAACGACCCCGAAGTAGCGTTCACCCGCTCCCGCACCACCACCTGACCAGCAGGCAACCCCACCGGAGCAGCAACCGACCAATCCCCCTCCGCCAACCACTCCAACAACCCCCCATAAGCGGCGAACATCGCATCCAACACACCCGGCGCGAACAACTCCTCCACCGCGTCCCACGCCAGATGCAGCCCATGGTCGTACTCGTTGATCTGGTGATCGAGCCACACCTGCGGCGTCTGCGTGATCATCCAGCCGGGAGCGCCGAAGGCCTCGCGTACCTCCGGGACGATCAGCTCGGTGCCCAGGTTGCAGGCGAACACCACCGGAGCCCCGATGTGCTCGCCGCCGCGGGCGAGGTCGCGGAGCACTTCGACGCCGGAGTACCCGGTGTGCCGCGCGTCGGCGCGGAAGCGGGCCTGCAGGGTTCTGGCGCGCTCCGCGAACGGCTGCGCCTCGGACAGGTCGGCGGCCACCAGGATCAGGTTGGTGAAGTCCGCGACGAGGTGGGCCACGTCCGGATGCACGGTCTCGTCCCGGTCGAACAGCGGCAGGTTGAGGAGGAAGCGCTTTTCGCCGCTCCACGCGGCGAGCACCTCGGCGTAGGCGGTGGCCAGCACCATGGCGGGGGTCAGCCCGTACGCGCGGGCCTGCTCCTGGATCCGCCGCCACGAGTCGAGGGACAGCCACCTCTCGCGGCGGACGAACCGGGGCCGGGCGATCCGGCCGGGCTCCACGGCGAGGGGCAGCTGGGGCGCGCCGGGGAGCTCGTCCAGGCGGCCGCGCCAGTACTCCTGGTCCCGTGCGCGCCGCGCCGCGCGTTCGGCGTCGCGGGCCGCGAGATATCGGGGGAACGAGCAGGCCAGCTCAGGGAGCGGCCGGTCCGGGTCCAGGTAGAGCATGGCCAGGTCCCGCAGCAGGATCTGCAGGCCGAGCACGTCGGCGACCAGGAAGTCCACCTCGAAGTGCACCCTGGTGCGGCCGCCCGGCAGCAGCGACAGCCGCACGTCGAAGACCTCGCCCCTGGAGGCGTCGAAGCGGCGGTGCGACAGCCGTTCCCTGACGGCCTCGGCGGCCTCCTCCCCGAGCTCCGTCAGGTCGTGCACGGTCAGGCCGGGCCAGGGGCTGGTGTCCGTGATCTGCTGGGTGCCGTCGTCGTGGAAGATCGCGCGGAGCATGCCGTGCCGGTCGATCAGCGCGCGTACGGCCCGCTCCAGCCGCGCCGGGTCGATGCCGGAGCCGTCGAACTCCAGGTACGCGTGGCAGCCGACACCGCCGATGACCTGCCCGTCGCCGCGCCCGATCCAGTACGCCAGCTGGACCGGGGTGAGCGCGAACGGCGCCGCCTCGTCCACGACCGGCTCCGGCGCGGGGACCTCCACGGCCGGGGACAGTCGCGAGCTGACCAGCGACCACCAGGCCGCGAGCGTGAACTCCGTCGCCAGCTCGCTGAACGCGATACCGGCCCCGGCGCGCCGCCACCGCCCGGCCAGCCGCATCGCGCGGAGCGAGTCGAGCCCCAGGCTGATCAGGTCGGCGTGGTCGGTGACCGCCGAGGGGTCGAGGTCGAGCTGGCCCGCGATGTCCGCGCGCATCGATTCGAGGGTCGGCGGAGAGGTGGAAGGGGCATGGGGAACGACGGCTTTGTCCGACACGAGAGAACCCGCCTATCGAGTAGTGCCTGCATCACGCCCGCGGCCGGGTGCGGACCCGGCCGCGGGTTCGTCAGAGGTTCGCGCCGGCCGCCTGCAGCCGCCGGGCGAGGCCGGCCGGCGTCGGCTCCTCGAAGATGTCCTTGAGCTTGAGCCGGATCTGGGTCTCCCGCTTGATCTCCTGCAGCAGCTTGACCGCCAGCAGCGAGTGCCCGCCGAGCGCGAAGAAGTGGCTGTTGGGGCCGAGATCGTTGCGGTTGAGCATGACCTTCCAGAGCGCCACCAGGGAGTCGACCAGCTCGTCCCCGCTCTCGGACGGGAGTTCCTCCTCCACGCTGTTCTCGGCGTCGCGCAGCTCCGTGGCCAGGCGGCGGAGGGCGGGGTAGTCGACCTTGTCGTTGCCCGTCATCGGGAACGCGTCCACGGTCACGTACTCCTGGGGGGTCGCGGCGTACGGGAGGGAGGCGCTGGCGTGCTCCCACAGCTCCGAGGTGACCTCGGGGCGCTCCGGCGCCACCACGAAGGCCCACAGGACGGCGTCGGCGCTGGGGTCGCCGACGACCACCACCGCGGCGGCCCTGACGTCCGGGTGGGTCAGCAGCACGCCCTCGACCTCGGCGAGCTCGATCCGGTTGCCGCGCAGTTTGATCTGGCGGTCGAGCCTGCCGAGGATCTCCAGCCGGCCGTCGGACGTCCACTGGGCCAGGTCGCCCGTGCGGTAGGACCGGCCGTACTGGGGGTGCTCGCCGAACCGCTCGGCGGTCAGCTCCGGGCGGTTGTGGTAGCCGATGGCCACCCCGTCGCCGGCGATGCAGAGCTCGCCCCGGGTCCCGATCGGCAGCGGGCGGCCGTCGGGGGCGGAGACGTACACCTTGGTGTTCGCGATGGGCACGCCCACGTCGACGCGGTCGGCGGCCGGGTCGATGCGGCCGGAGGTGGACCAGATGGTGGTCTCCGTGGGGCCGTACACGTTGTAGAGCTCGCACCCGGTCGCGGACAGCCGTTTGGCCAGGACGGCGGGCATCGGCTCGCCGCCGCAGAGCACGCGGCGGCCGGCCAGCTGCCCGGCCACCTGGTCGATGACCAGACGCCAGGTGGTCGGCGTGGCCTGGGCGACGGTGACCTCGTAGCGCCGCAGCGCCTCCGCGAGGGGTTCGCCCTGGGTGCGGGCGTCGTCCGGCGCGACGGCCAGCCGCGCGCCCGTCGTCAGGGGCAGGAACAGCTCCAGAGCGGAGATGTCGAAGCTGAACGTGGTCAGCCAGAGCACGGTGTCCTCCGCGCTCACGGCCAGCTGGTGCGCGAAGTGCGCGATCAGGTTGGCGAGGCTGTAGTGGTCGATCAGCGTGCCCTTGGGAAGCCCGGTGGAGCCGCTGGTGTAGATGAGGTACGCGCAGTCCTCCGGCCTGACGCTGCTGAACGCCGTCACCGTGCCGGAGACCGGCGTCACCGAGTCGACGGGCACGAGCGGCAGGACCGTACGGTCGCCGGAGACGACGATCCCCTCGCCCGCGAGGACCACGGCGGCGCCCGCGTCGTCGAGCTGGTAGTCGAGCCGCTGCTGCGGGTGGTCGGGTTCGAGCGGCAGGTACGCCGCCCCGGCGAGCCACACGCCGACGGCGGCCGCGGCCAGCTCGGGACCGCGCCGCGCGAGCAGCGCGACGACGTCGCCCCTGCCCACGCCGGCGGCCCGCAGCTCGTCGCGGGTGGCCTCGGCTGCGGCCCACAGGCGGCGCAACCCCACGCGGCGCTCGCCGTCGAGCACCGCGTCGGTGTCCTCCGGCGGCGCGGCGGAGACCTGGCGGGCGATCTTGTCCAGTACGGTCGCCGGCGTCACGGCGCGCTCGGTGGCGTTGGCCAGCTCGATGGCCGCCCGGTCCTGGTAGCACCAGACGGGCAGGTCCGCGAGCGGTGTGTCGGGCTGCTCCGCGAGCGTGACGAGCAGCTCGTCGAAGCGGGCCAGCAGCAGCTCCACGTCGGCCCGGTCCAGGACGTCCACGCAGAACGCGGTCCTGATCCTGATCGCCTCGGGGGTGGAGGTGACGAAGAACTCCAGGTCGAACTTGCTGAAGCCGTTCTCGATCACCACCTGCGCGGCCCGCAGCCCGCCCAGCATGAACTCGGCGGACAGGTCGGCGGGCACGTAGTTGAAGGTGTGCCGGAAGAGGTTGTTGCGCCAGCCGTCGCGCGGAACGATCTCCAGCAGGTCGTCCACCGGGTGGTCGGCGTGCGACATGGCCTCCATGAACGTGCGGCGGGTGAGCCGCGTGTACGTGCGGAAGTTGTTCGCCCATTGCACGCGGGTGCGCAGGGTGAGCACGTTGATGTGGTAGCCGAGCCGGGTGGCGGCCTCGGGCGTCCGCACGCTGATGGGTGAGCCGATGGTGAGGTCGGGGCCGGCGCCGTGGGCGGCGAGCAGCACGCCGTACGCGGCCATGAGGACGACCGACTCCGGCGCCCGCAGCTCGCGCTGCATCCGCCGCGCCGCGTCGCGCGCGGCGGGGGACAGCTCCCAGTTGACCACGTCGCCGAGGAGGGTGACCTGCGAGGCTTCCGGCTGCTCGCACCACAGGTCCAGCTCGTCGGCGCGGAACCCGTCCAGCTTGTCGTGCCAGAACTCCCGGCTGCGCGGGTCGGCGGCCGGCTCCTCCCAGGCCGGCACGGTGTCGCGCGGCGGCGACTCGCCCGCCGCGAGGGCGTTGTAGGTCGCGGCGAGCTCGTTCATCAGCAGCGCGGACGACAGCCCGTCGAAGATCGAGTGGTGGATCGCCAGGCAGTAGACCTCGCCCGCCTCCTCCTCCAGGACGGCGGCACGCACCAGGAGCTCGCCGTCCGGCCGGAACGGCCGGGCCACGAACTCCGTCAGCCACTCGCGTGTGGCTCCCCGGCCGCCCTCCTCGAAGCGCAGCTCGGCGTACTCGGGCGGCAGGACCTCCCGCGTCATGCCCTCGGCCTCGATCCCGAAGACCGTGCGCAGGATCTCGTGCCGGCGCAGGACGTGGTTGATCGCGTCCAGCATGAGGGTGCGGCTCGGCAGTCTCGCCACGCTGAACGCCACGCCCAGGTTGTTCACCCCGGTACCGGGGACCAGCTCTTCCAGCATCCACAGCGCCTGCTCCTTGCGCGAGGCGCGCTGACCCAGCATCTGTTCCATGATCATCTCTCCAGCAGCTTGGTGACGGCCCTGGCGACCTCGTCCGAGGTGAGCAGCACGTCGTGGCCCTCCTCGAACCTGAGCTCCTCGGCCACGACGGTGCGACCGGAGTCACGCAGCCGGTTCAGGCCGTTCCTCGGGTTGGACGAGCTCACCGCGATGGCGCGCAGCCACCCCTCCCAGGGGTCCAGGTGGTCGGCGTAGGTGAGGAAGGCCAGGAAGGCGCTGAACGTCTCCCACATCTCCTCGGAGTACTCCGGGTCGAACCCGGCCCTTTCGAACGCGCGGTGCCCGACCTCGCGGAAGGTGGCATACAGCTGGGCGGCGTAGCCCTCGACCGTGATCCCCTCGACCTGGAGCGTCGTGTCCATGGTCTCCCGGAGCTGGGCGACGTCCTCCTCGTTCAGGATCGAGGAGAGGATGCCGAAGACCTTGCCGAACTGGAAGTAGACGTTCTCCAGGCTCGTTGGCTCCGGGTCGAAGAGGATCAGCTCGGGCGTCGAGCCCTGCAGCTCGGCCAGCTGGTCGACGAGCTCGGTCGCGTAGACGGCGCCCACGCAGTAGCCCATGACCGCGTGGACCTTCCTGCCGCTCTCCTTGATGGGCTCCACCCAGGAACGGACATAGGCGGCACCGTCGATCCCGCAACCGGGCGCCACGGCGGGCGGGCGCACGTGCCAGAAGGTCGCGTCATAGTCAATGTTCGCCACCAGCTCGGGGAAGCCCGCCTCCGCGCGGCCGGTCTCCGTGAAGTCGACGCAGAGGACGAGGTCCGCCGAATTGGATGCTTTGAGCGTCGTCCAAGTGGTTACCAGGGTCATGATCATTCCTTTGATCGGAGTTCTGCCTAGGAACTCCCGCCTTCAAGGGCGAGCTGAATCAGGAGGTCGGCGTCCATGCTGTCGATCTCCTCGGTCCTGCCGTTCGTCTCTCCGTCCTCCTCCGGGCCGGCTAGGCGGAACAGGCTGTCCAGCAGCCCGGCCTCACGTAGCCGTGAGATCGGGATGGTCGTCAGGAGCTGCCGTACCTCGGCGTCGCTCCGGACCGCGGCGGGCCCGGCCGTCCTGGCCGCGACGGCCGGGAAGAGCTGCTCCAGTACGAATCGCGTCAGGTCGTGGGGAGTCGGGTAGTCGAAGATGAGCGTGGCCGGGAGCTGAAGTCCGGTGGCCGCGTTGAGCTGGTTGCGGAGTTCGACCGCGGTCAGGGAGTCGAAGCCGAGATCCTGGAACTGGCGCCCCGGCTCGATCGCCGACCCGTCGGCGAACCCGAGCACCGCCGCGACCTGGCCTCTGACGAGTTCCGACAGGGTGTCCTGCAGCTGGTCCGGCTCCATCGTGGCCAGCCGTTCCGCCAGTCCTTGGGCCGGGCGGACACGGCGTGGCCGGGTACGGGTCCCGGCCTTGGTGAACTTCGCGGGGACCAGCGCGGCGCGGCCGGAGCGGACGCCGACGTCGAAGAGTTCCAATCCCTCCTCAGTGGTCAGGGGCTGCACGCCCGCGCGTTCCATGCGGCGCAGGTCGGTCTCGGTCAGCTCGCCCGCCATGCCGCTGGTCGTCCAGAGGCCCCAGGCGAGGGAGGTCGCCGGGAGACCCTGGGCTCTGCGGTGGTGCGCCAGGGCGTCCAGGTACGCGTTGGCGGCGGCGTAGTTGCCCTGGCCCGCGCTGCCCAGCACGCCGGCCAGCGAGGAGAACAGCACGAACGCGGTCAGATCGAGCCCTCGCGTGAGCTCGTGCAGGTGCCAGGCGGCGTCGGCCTTGGGCCGCAGCACCGCGTCCAGCCGCTCGCCCGACAGGGAGGTGATCACGCCGTCGTCCAGGACACCGGCCGTGTGCACCACCCCGGTCAGCGAGTCCGCCACCGAGGCCACCACCCCGAACAGCGCCTCGCGATCGGCCACGTCGCAGGCGGCCACCTCCACCTCGGCACCGAGTTCCGAGAGCTCGGCGACCAGCTCGGCCGCGCCCGGCGCCTCCGGGCCGCGACGGCTGACCAGCAGCAGGCGTCTGACCTCGTGTTCGGTGACGAGGTGCCGGGCCACCAGCGCACCCAGCCCGCCCGTGCCACCGGTGACCAGCACCGTGCCCCCCGGCCCGAACACCGGACCCTGATCTTCCAGATCTGTGGCCCGGCCCAGCTGCGGCATCCGTAGCTCGCCCGCCCGCACCGCGAGTTGGGACTCACCCGACGCCAGCGCCCGGCCGATCACGTCTTCAGGTGTGTCGCCGTCCAGGTCCAGCAGCACGAACCGGCCCGGCTGCTCGGCCTGCGCGGCCCGTACCAGACCCCACACCGCCGCCTGCGCCGCATCCGGTACGTCGTCGGCAGTCGCGGCCACCGCGCCGTGAGTGACGACGGCCAGCCGGGACGAGGCCAGGCGGTCGTCGGCAAGCCACTCCTGGACCAGCTCCAGCGTCGCGTGGGTCGTGGCGTGCACGTCCTGGCCGGCGGCCGGGCACGCGACCAGGACCGCCTCCACCGGCTGAATCGAGGCCAGGTCGGGGTACGTCTGGGCGCCGGTTCCGAAGTCGTCGGGACCCAGCACAGCCCACCGAGGCGCTTGCGAGCCGGCCGCGGGCGGGATCGCGATCCAGTCGAGCTGGTGCAGCGAGCTTCGGTTCTCGGTGGTGGACAGGGCACGCAGGGCCAGGGTGCCGATCTCGGCCACCGGCGCGCCGCTCTCGTCGGCGATGCTCAACGTGATGCTCGCCTCGCCAGCCTTGCTCACCTTGACGCGCAGGCCGCTCGCGCCGGCCGCGTGCAACGACACCCCGCTCCAGGCGAACGGCAGATACGGGCGTCCTGCCTCCGGTCGCGGCACCACGTCGCCCAGCGCGGCCGCGTGCAGGGACGCGTCCAGCAAGGCCGGGTGCAACCCGAACCGGCCCGCCTCGGCGTGCGCCTGCTCCGGCAGCGTGATCTCGGCGAACACCGAGCCTCCTTGCCGCCAGGCCGCAGTCAGTCCCTGGAACAGCGGCCCGTACTCCAACCCATCCGCGGCCAGGTCGTCGTACAGCTGCTCGACGTCAACCGGAGCCGCCCCGGCCGGAGGCCATTGAGCGAGGTCGAACACCGGCTCCTCGGCCTGGTCGGCGAGCAGGCCTTGCGCGTGCTGCACCCACTCCGCGGCCTGGTTGCTGCGGGAATGGATGCTTATGGGGCGGGTGCCTGACTCGTCGCATGGTCCGGCGACCAGCTGGATGTGCACGCCTCCCTCGGCAGGCACCAGCAACGGCGCCTGGATGGTCAGCTCCCGCAGTTGCGGGCAGTCCAGCTCATGCCCGGCCCGCACCGCCAGCTCCACCAGCGCCGCACCCGGCACCACCACCCGGCCGTTGACCTGGTGATCGGCCAGCCAGGGCTGTGAGGTGAGGGACAGGCGGCCGGTGAAGATGACCGACGCGCCGCCGGCCACCTCGGTCATCGCACTCCACATCGGATGCTCGATGGCGCCCAGCCCGGCGGCGTCCACATCACCGGACTCCAGACTGGCCGGCACCCAGTACCGCTGGTGCTGGAAGGCATAGGTGGGCAGATCGACGTGCCTGGCCGGGGTCAGCACCGCCGTCCAGTCCACGGCGATGCCGTGGGTGTGCAACCGGCCGAGCGCCTCGACCAGCGCGCGGACCTCATCGCGGTCCTTGCGGGTGGCGGGGATGAACACGCCGTCAGCGATGCTCTGCTGAGCCAGCCCGGTCAGCACCCCGTCCGGGCCGACCTCCAGGAAGCAACCGGCCTCCGCAGCCGTCACCCCGTCGGCGAACCGCACGGCCTGGCGCACGTGCTCCACCCAGTAGCTCGGGGTGGTCAGCTGGCCCGGCTCGGCCAACTGGCCGGTGAGGTTGGAGACGATCGCGACCGTCGGCTCGTGGTAGGTCAGACCGGAGATGGCCTGCTCGAAGTCGGCGAGCATCGGCTCCATCAGCGGCGAGTGGAAAGCGTGCGAGACCCGCAACCTGCGCGTCCGAACACTGACCCGCCCCTCGATCTCAGCGATCGCCTCGGCGTCGCCGGAGATCACCACCGACGCGGGGCCGTTGACCGCTGCGATCCCGACCTGGCCCTCCAGCAGGGGCAGAACCTCTGCCTCGGGTGCGGCGATCGCGAGCATCGCGCCGCCGGTCGGCAGGGCCTGCATCAACCGGGCCCGAGCCGCGACCAGCGCGCACGCATCGGCCAGCGAGAACACTCCGGCCACGTGCGCGGCGGCGATCTCCCCGATCGAATGCCCGACCAGCACATCCGCGCGGATACCGAAGGACTCCAGCAGCCGATACAACGCCACCTCGAAGGCGAACAACGCCGGCTGCGTCCTCCCCGTCTCGTTCAACACCCCATCCGGGTCGTCGAACATCACCTCACGGACCGGCAGGAACTGGTTGATCTCCTCCAGCGTCCCGGCGAACACCGGGAACGCCTCAGCGAGCTGCCGGCCCATGCCGACCCGCTGGCTGCCCTGACCGGCGAACAGCAACGCCAGCCTGCCCCCAGCCGCCACCTCCGAGGAACCCTCAGCCAGCGCCCGCAACCCAGCCAGCAGCTCATCACGATCAGCACCCACCACGACCGCACGCCGCTCCAACACGGCCCGCCCCGTGGCCAACGACCACGCGGCATCGGCCGTCTTCAGCTCCGGCCGCTCCTCCAGCCACGACGCCAGTCGAGACGCCTGAGCCTGAAGCGCCTCGCGACTTCTCGCGGAGACCAGCCATGGCACCACCCGTGGCTCCGCGCCACCGGTCTCGGTTGTCGAAGCGGGAGGCTCCTCCAGCACGACATGGGCGTTCGTACCGCTGATCCCGAACGAGGAGACCGCAGCACGACGGGCATTCCCGTTCTGCTCCCACGGCTGCGCGTCGGTGAGCAGCCGCACCGCGCCCGCCGTCCAGTCCACGTGCGGCGAAGGCTCGTCCGCATGCAAGGTCTGCGGCAGCACCCCGTGCCGCATGGCCATGACCATCTTGATCACGCCACCCACACCAGAGGCGGCCTGCGTGTGACCGATGTTGGACTTCAGCGAACCGAGCCACAGCGGCTGGTCCCGCTCCTGGCCGTAGGTCGCGAGGAGCGCCTGGGCCTCGATCGGGTCGCCGAGCTTGGTGCCCGTGCCGTGCGCCTCGACCACGTCCACATCCCCGGCCGACAACCCGGCGTTCGCCAGCGCCTGCCGGATCACCCGCTGCTGAGAAGGACCGTTCGGAGCCGTGATCCCGTTGCTCGCACCGTCCTGATTGATCGCCGAACCCTTGACGACCGCCAGCACCCGGTGGCCATTACGCCGCGCGTCCGACAACCGCTCCACCAGCAGCACACCGACACCCTCACCCCAGCCCGTACCATCCGCCGAAGCCGAGAACGCCTTGCACCGCCCATCCGCCGCCAGCCCCCGCTGCCGCGAAAACTCGATGAACATCCCCGGCGTCGACATCACCGTCACACCACCGGCCAGCGCCAGGTCGCACTCACCGGACCGCAACGCCTGAGCAGCCCAATGCAACGCCACCAACGACGACGAACAGGCGGTGTCCACAGTCACCGCCGGGCCCTCCAACCCCAACGTGTAAGAGACCCGACCCGACACCAAACTCCCACCGCTGCTGTTCGCCGGAGTGCCCAGACCGTAGTCGTGGTACATGACCCCGGCGAACACACCCGTCCGGCTCCCCCGCAACCCCGTCGGATCGATCCCCGCCCGCTCAACCGCCTCCCACGACGTTTCGAGCAACAACCGCTGCTGCGGATCCATCGCCAACGCCTCACGCGGCGAAATCCCGAAGAACACAGGGTCGAACTCGGCGGCGTCGTACAGGAACCCGCCCAGACGCGTGTAAGTCTTGCCCGGCGTGCCGGGCTCCGGCCCGTACACCCCTTCCACATCCCAGCCGCGATCGGTCGGGAAGTCTCCGATCGCGTCCCGGGCCTGCGACACCAGCTCCCAGAGGCCCTCCGGCGAGGTCACGCCACCCGGGTACCGGCACGCCATGCCGACGATCGCGATCGGCTCGTCCGTCGCCGTCGTGGTGGCCGCCACGGCCTGCGAGGTCTGCCCGCCGACCAGCTCACCCGCCAGGAACTCCGCCACTGCCTCAGCGGTCGGGTAGTCGAAGATGAGGGTGGCCGGGAGCTGAAGTCCGGTGGCCGCGTTGAGCTGATTGCGGAACTCGACCGCGGTCAGCGAGTCGAAGCCGAGATCCTGGAACTGGCGTTGCCGGTCGATGGCGGACCCGTCTGCGAACCCGAGTACCGTGGCCGCGCTGCCGCGGACCAGGTCTGTAAGCATCGCTCGGCGTTCGGCCGGGTCCAGCGCGGTCAGACGCTGGGCGAGGCCGTTGGCGCTGCCGGCACGACGCACCGGGGTGCGCCCGTTGGTCCGGGTTTGTACGAACCGTGCGGGGATCAGCAGCGCCTGCCCGGACGACACTGCGGTGTCGAAGAGTGCGAGCCCGTCGTCGATGGACAACGGCTTCACGCCTGCGCGTTCCATGCGGCGTAGGTCGGATTCCTTGAGCTCGCCGGCCATACCGTCGGTGGCCCAGACACCCCAGGCCAGCGAGGTGGCCGGGAGACCCTGCGCTCTGCGGTTGTGCGCCAGCGCATCCAAATATGCGTTGGCCGCGCCGTAGTTGCCCTGGCCCGCGCTGCCCAGCACCCCGGCGACCGAGGAGAACAGCACGAACGCGGTCAGATCGAGATCCCGTGTGAGCTCGTGCAGGTGCCAGGCCGCGTCGGCCTTCGGCCGTAGGACGGCGTCGATGCGCTCCGGCGTGAGGGAGGCGATGACACCGTCATCCAGAACACCTGCCGTGTGGACGACACCCGTCAGCGGGTGCTCAGCGGGAATCGAGGTGATCAGGTGGACGAGGGCGTCTCGGTCGCCGACGTCGCAGGCGGCCACCGACACGTTCGCGCCGTGCTCGGCCAGCTCGACCACGAGTGCGGCGGCGCCCGGCGCCTCCAGGCCCCGGCGGCTGATCAGCAGCAGGTGCCTGACCTCGTGCGCCACCACCAGATGCCGGGCCACCAACGCGCCCAACCCGCCGGTGCCACCGGTGACCAGCACAGTCCCCTCTGCCTCGAACAGCAGCCCGCTGAGCTGCTCCGGCTCCGAAACCGGGCCTGCTGCCCGCTTGAGGCGCGGGGTCAGCAGTTGACCGGCTCGGACGGCCAGTTGGGCCTCGCCCGTGGCCAGGACCTGGTCGATCGTCTCTGCGCGCAGCGACTCCGCGTCCAGGTCCAGCAGCGTGAACCGGCCCGGCTGCTCGGCCTGCGCGGCCCGTACCAGACCCCACACCGCAGCCTGGGCCGGATCCGGCACATCCTCCGGACCGGCCGCCACCGCGTCACGTGTGACGACGACCAGCCGGGACGAGGTCAAGCGGTCGTCGGCGAGCCACTCCTGGACCAGCTCCAGCGTCGCGTGGGTCGTGGTGTGCACATCCTGGCCGGCGGCCGGGCACGCGACCAGGACCGCCTCGGGCGGCTGAACGGAGGCCAGATCCGATCGGGTCTCGGTCCCCGTGCCCAGGTCATCGGACCCCAGCACTACCCACCGGTGCGCCTCTTGCGCGGGAGCGGCCGGGACCACCTCCCACTCGAGCTGGTGCAGCAAGCCCTGGGTCTCGGACGCGCTGAGTTCGGTGGCGGACAAAGCTCGCAGGGTGAGCGCATTGACCTCGGCCACCGGCACGCCGCTCTCGTCGGCGATGCTCAACGTGATGCTCGCCTCGCGGGCCTTGCTCACCTTGACGCGCAGACCGCTCGCACCGGCCGCGTGCAGCGACACCCCGCTCCAGGCGAACGGGAGATACGGCCGCCCGGCTTCCGCTCTCGGCACCACGTCGCCCAGCGCGGCCGCGTGCAGGGACGCGTCCAGCAAGGCCGGGTGCAAACCGAACCGACCCGCCTCGGCGTGCGCCTGCTCCGGCAGCGTGATCTCGGCGAACACCGAGTCTCCCTGCTGCCAGGCGGCGGTCAAGCCCTGGAAGAGCGGCCCGTACTCCAGTCCGCTCGCGGCCAGGTCGTCGTACAGCTGCTCGACGTCAATCGCAGTTGCTCCGGCCGGGGGCCATTGAGCCAGGTCGAACACCGGCTCCTCGGCCTGGTCGGCGAGCAGGCCTTGCGCGTGCTGCACCCACTCCCCCGCCTGGTTGCTGCGGGAATGGATGCTCACCGGACGGGCGCCTGTCTCATCGGATGGTCCGGCGACCAGCTGGATGTGCACGCCTCCCTCGGCCGGCACCAGCAACGGCGCCTGGATGGTCAGCTCCAGCAGTTGCGAGCAGTCCAGCTCATGCCCGGCCCGCACCGCCAGCTCCACCAGCGCCGCACCCGGCACCACCACCCGGCCGTTGACCTGGTGATCGGCCAGCCAGGGCTGAGTTGTCAGCGACAACCGACCCGTGAAGGTGTGAGTGTCGGAGTCCGGCGCCGAGATGGCGGCACGGAGTACGGGGTGATCGATGGCACCCAGCCCGGCGGCGTCCACATCGCCGGTGTCCTGCGCGGCAGGCACCCAGTAACGCTCCCGCTGGAAGGCGTAGGTGGGCAGATCGACCTGCCTGGCCGGTGCCAGTACCGCCGTCCAGTCCACGGCAATGCCGTGGGTGTGCAACCGGCCGAGCGCCTCCATCAGCGCGCGGACCTCATCCCGGTCCTTGCGGGTGGCAGGGATGAACACGCCGTCGGCGATGCTCTGTTGAGCCAGCCCGGTCAGTACTCCGTCCGGGCCGACCTCCAGGAAGTGGCTCGCCCCGGCGGCCGTCACTCCGTCGGCGAACCGCACGGCCTGGCGCACGTGCTCCACCCAGTAGCTCGGGGTGGTCAGCTGGCCCGGCTCGGCCAACTGGCCGGTGAGGTTGGAAACGATCGCGAGAGTGGGTTCGTGGTAGGTCAGACCGGTGATGGCCTGCTCGAAGTCGGCGAGCATCGGCTCCATCAGCGGGGAGTGGAAAGCGTGAGAGACCCGCAGCCTGCGTGTCCGAGCGCTGACCCGCTCCTCGATCTCAGCGATCTTTTGGGAGTCTCCGGAGATCACCACCGACGCGGGGCCGTTGACCGCCGCGATCCCCACCCGACCCTCCAGCAGCGGCAGAACATCCGCCTCGGGTGCGGCGATCGCCAACATCGCACCGCCGGTCGGCAGGGCCTGCATCAACCGCGCCCGAGCCGCCACCAGCGCGCACGCATCGGCCAGCGAGAACACTCCGGCCACGTGCGCGGCAGCGATCTCCCCGATCGAATGCCCGACCAGCACACCCGCCCGGACCCCGAAGGACTCCAGCAGCCGATACAGCGCAACCTCGAAGGCGAACAACGCCGGCTGGGTCATGCCCGTCTCGTTCAACACCCCATCCGGGTCGTCGAACATCACCTCACGGATCGGCAGGAACTGGTTGATCTCCTCCAGCGCCTCGGCGAACACCGGGAACGCCTCAGCGAGCTCGCGGCCCATGCCGACCCGCTGACTTCCTTGACCGGCGAACAGCAACGCCAGCCTGCCCCCAGCCGCCACCTCCGGGGAACCCTCGGCCAGCGCCCGCAACCCGGCCAGCAGCTCGTCACGATCAGCCCCCACCACGACCGCACGCTGCTCCAACACGGCCCGCCCCGTCGCCAACGACCACGCAGCGTCCGACACCGAGAGCGACGGCTGCGCCGACAGCCACGACTCCAGTTGAGCCGCCTGAGCCTGAAGCGCCTGCGGGTCCTTGGCCGACACCAGCCACGGCACCACCGGCAACTCCGCGCCACCGGCCTCGGTTGTCGAAGCGGGAGGCTCCTCCAGCACGACGTGGGCGTTCGTACCGCTGATCCCGAACGAAGAGATTGCCGCACGACGCGCATGCCCGTTCTCCTGCCACGGCTGTGCCTCGGTCAGCAGCTCAACGGCACCGGCCGACCAATCCACATGCGGCGACGGCTCGTCCACGTGCAACGTCTGCGGCAGAACCCCGTTCCGCATCGCCATGACCATCTTGATCACGCCCGCGACGCCCGCCGCGGCCTGCGCGTGGCCGATGTTCGACTTGATCGACCCCAGCCAGAGCGGCTGGTCCCGGTCCTGGCCGTACGTCGCGAGGAGCGCCTGGGCCTCGATCGGGTCACCCAGAGCGGTCCCGGTGCCATGTGCCTCGACCACGTCCACGTCCCCGGCCGACAGCCCGGCGTTCGCCAGCGCCTGCCGGATCACCCGCTGCTGGGAAGGGCCGTTCGGCGCGGTCAGGCCGTTGCTGGCACCGTCCTGGTTGATCGCCGAGCCCCGAACCACCGCCAGCACCCGGTGACCGTTGCGCTGGGCGTCCGACAGCCGCTCCACCAGCAGCATGCCGACACCCTCACCCCAGCCGGTGCCATCAGCGGCGGCCGAGAACGCCTTGCAGCGCCCGTCCGGCGACAGGCCCCGTTGCCGGGAGAACTCGATGAAGGTGCTCGGTGTGGCCATCACGGTGACGCCGCCGGCCAGCGCCAGGTCGCATTCACCCGATCGCAGGGCCTGCACCGCCAGGTGGAGCGCCACCAGGGAGGACGAGCATGCCGTGTCCACGGTCACGGCCGGACCTTCCAGGCCCAGGGTGTAGCTCACCCGGCCGGAGGCGATGCTGCCGGAGCTGCCGGTGCCGATGAGCCCTTCCAGCTCGCCGGGCACGGCCGAGAGCTGGGGCGCGTAGTCGTGGTACATGACCCCGGCGAACACACCCGTCCGACTCCCCCGCAACCCGTGAGGATCGATCCCCGCCCGCTCAACCGCCTCCCACGACGTCTCCAGCAACAACCGCTGCTGCGGATCCATCGCCAACGCCTCACGCGGCGAAATCCCGAAAAATCCCGAATCGAACTCCGCCGCGTCATACAAGAACCCGCCATGCCGCGCATACGACGTCCCCCGACTGTCCGGATCCGGGTCATACAGCTTCTCGAGGTCCCAGCCACGATCGGCGGGGAACTCCCCAACCGCATCCCGACCCGAGAACACCAACTCCCACAAGCCCTCCGGCGAAACCACACCCCCCGGATACCGGCACGCCATCCCCACAATCGCGATCGGCTCATCCACCACCGAGGCGGCGGTCACCACGGCCTGCGAGGCCTGCCCACCGGCCAGCTCACCCGCCAGGAACTCCGCCACCGCCTCAGCCGTCGGGAAGTCGAACACCAACGTCGCCGGCAACCGCAGCCCGGTCGCGGCGTTGAGCTGGTTGCGGAACTCCACCGCAGTCAGCGAGTCGAAGCCCAGCTCCTGGAACCGTTTGGTCGGCTCCACCGCGTCGCCGCTCTGGAACCCGAGCGCCGTGGCCACCTGGCTTCGGACCAGTTGCAGGAGATCGGCCGGGTTCGCGCTGGTGGTGGTCGTGCTGGTACGGCGGGCAGGCACGCGGACCAGCCCGTGAAGGAGCGCGGGCAGCGTGCCCGCCTGCGCCTGGGCCTGCAGCGCCGGCATGCTCAGCGCAGCCGGGACCAGGTCGGCGCGGTCGCCGTTGACCGCAGCGTCGAACAGAGCCAGCCCGTCGGCGATGGGCAGGGGTGTGATGCCGCCGCGTTCGAGGCGGCGCAGGTCGGACTCGTCCAGCTCGCCCGCCATGCCGCCGGTCGCCCACAGGCCCCAGGCCAGCGAGGTCGCCGGAAGGCCCTGCGCTCTGCGCCGCTGGGCCAGGGCGTCCAGGTACGTGTTCGCGGCGGCGTAGTTGCCCTGACCCGCGCTGCCCAGCACCCCGGACAGGGAGGAGAACAGCACGAAAGCGGTCAGATCGAGACCCTGCGTGAGCTCGTGCAGGTGCCACGCCGCGTCGGCCTTGGGTCGCAGGACGGCGTCGATGCGCTCCGGCGTGAGAGAGGCGATGACACCGTCGTCCAGAACACCTGCCGTGTGGACGACACCCGTCAGCGGGCGGTCGGCGGGGATGGACGCGATCAGGCGGGCGAGGACCTCGCGGTCCGCCACGTCACAGGCGGCCACGTCCACCTCGGCGCCCAGGTCGGAGAGCTCGGCCACCAGCTCGTCCGCGCCCGGCGCCTCCGGACCGCGACGGCTGACCAGCAGCAGGTGCCTGACCTCGTGCGCCACCACCAGATGCCGAGCCAACAACGCGCCCAACCCGCCGGTGCCACCGGTGACCAGCACGGTCCCCTCGGACCCGAACTGCTCTGGTCCCGAAACCGGGCCCGGTTCCTGCGGCCCTGCTGCCCGCTTGAGGCGCGGGGTCAGCAGCCGGCCGGCCCGTACCGCCACCTGGGGCTCACCGGTGGCCAGCGCCTGGGAGACCGGCTCCGTCGAGTCGTCGTCCACGTCCAGGAGCAGGAACCGGTCCGGCTGCTCGGCCTGCGCGGCGCGTACCAGACCCCACACCGCCGCCTGCGCCGGGTCCGGCACGTCGTCCGGGGTCGCCGCGACCGCGCCGTGCGTGACGACCACCAGACGTGCGGGCGTCTCCTGCACCGCCGCCAGCGCGGCATGGGTGGCGTGCCTGATCGCCTCCGGGGTTCCCGCCTCGGTCACGGGTACGTCGAAGATCTCGTACTGGAGGTCGTTCTGCGCGGTACGGCCACCGGCCGGCACCCAGTCGATCTGGAACAGGCTGTTGGAACCGGTCGTCCGCTGGTCGGCGGAGCTCGGGCGCAGCGTGAGCGAGCCGACCTCCATGACGGGCACGCCGGCGGCGTCCGCCATGGTCAGGGCGACCACACCGGGGCGGGCCGTGGGCGCGATCCTGACCCGTAGCACCGTCGCACCGTCGGCGTGCAGCGCCACCTGGCTCCAGGCGAAGGGGATGTACGGCCGTCCCGGTTCGGCCTGCGGCAGCAGCCCGGACATGGGGATGGCGTGCAGGGAGGCATCGAGCAGCGCCGGGTGCAGGCCGAACCGCCGGGTCTCGGTGTGCTCCGGCAGCGCGATCTCGGCGTAGACGGCGTCGTCGCTCTTCCAGGCGGCCCTGAGGCATTGGAAGGCGCCGCCGTACTCCATACCGGTCGTGGCGAGGTCTTCATAGACGCTGCCCACGTCGAGGGACTGCGCGCCGGGCGGCGGCCACTGCGTGAGATCGAAGCCGGGTACGGCGGCGGCCGGGGCCAGCGTTCCCTGGGCGTTCTGGCTCCAGTCCGTGGCGTCCTCGGCCCTCGAGTAGATCGTCACCGGCCGGCGTCCCGACTCGTCGGCGGCTCCGACCACCACCTGGAGATGGAGGGTGCCCCGCTCGGGCAGGACCATCGGGGTCTGGTGGGTGAGCTCGTCGAGCACCGGGCAACCGGCCTCGTCCCCGGCCCGTACCGCCAGCTCCACCTGTGCCGAGCCAGGCACGACCACCCGGCCGCCCACCACGTGGTCGGCCAGCCATGGCTGCGTGGCCGGCGACAGGCGGCCGATGAGGGTGAGGGTGTCCGTCCCCGGAGAGGGGACGGTCGCGGTCAGGAGCGGGTGCTCGACGGCCGCCAGCCCACCGCCCGAGGCGACGTCACCGGTGGCGTAGCCGGCGTCGAGCCAGTACCGCCGGCGCTGGAAGGCGTAGGTGGGCAGATCGACGTGCCGGGCGGGGACGGAGGCGAAGTAGGCGTCCCAGTCCACGATGATGCCGTGGGTGTGCAACCGGCCGAGCGCTTCGACCAGCGCGCGAACCTCGTCCCGGTCCTTGCGGGTGGCGGGGATGAACACGCCGTCGGAGATGCTCTGCTGAGCCAGTCCGGTCAGTACTCCATCCGGGCCGACCTCCAGGAAGCAGTCAGCCTCCGCAGCCGTCACCCCGTCGGCGAACCGCACGGCCTGCCGCACGTGCTCCACCCAGTAGCTCGGGGTGGTCAGCTGCCCCGGCTCGGCCAGCCGGCCCGTGAGGTTGGAAACGATCGCCAATGCGGGCTCGTGGAAAGTCAGACCGGAGATGGCCTCCTCGAAGGAAGCCAGCATCGGCTCCATCAACGGCGAATGGAAAGCATGCGAGACCCGCAACCTGCGTGTCCGAACGCTGACCCGCTCCTCGATCTCAGCGATCGTCTGGGCGTCGCCGGAGATCACCACCGCTGCCGGGCCGTTGACCGCCGCGATCCCAACCCGGTCCCCCAGCAGCGGCAGAACCTCCGCCTCGGGCGCGGCGATCGCCAACATCGCACCGCCCGTCGGCAGGGCCTGCATCAACCGGGCCCGGGCCGCCACCAGCGCACACGCATCGGCCAGCGAGAACACCCCCGCCACGTGCGCGGCGGCGATCTCCCCGATCGAGTGCCCGACCAGCACATCAGCGCGGACCCCGAAGGACTCCAGCAGCCGATACAGCGCCACCTCGAAGGCGAACAACGCCGGCTGAGTCATACCGGTCTCGTTCAACACCCCATCGGGGTCGTTGAACATGACCTCTCGGATCGGCAGGAGCTGGTTGATCTCCTCCAGGGTCTCGGCGAAGACCGGGAACGCCTCGGCCAACTGCCGGCCCATGCCGACCCGCTGACTGCCCTGACCGGCGAACAACAACGCCAGCCTGCCCCCAGCCACGACCTCCGAGGAACCCTCAGCCAGCGCCCGCAACCCCGCCAGCAGCTCGTCACGATCAGCACCCACCACGACCGCACGCCGCTCCAGCACTGCTCTCGTGGCGACAAGCGCCTTACCGACCCCGGCAAGCGATACGTCATCCCTCGATGCCCAGTCCGCGAGCCTGCCCGCCTGCTCCCGTAGCGCTGCGGGGTCGTTGGCCGAGATGAGCCAGGGCACGGCAGGCATCGACGGGGTGTCCTCGCCGACGGGCTCGACAGCGGCCGGGCCCTGCTCAACGATCACGTGGGCGTTGGTGCCGCTGACGCCGAAGGACGAGACTCCGGCCCGGCGCGGGCGGTCCTGGAGGTCCCACGGGCGGTCCGAGGTCAGCAGTTCGACCGCCCCCGCCGACCAGTCCACGTGCGGCGACGGCTCGTCCACGTGCAGGGTCCGGGGCATGAGGCCATGCCGCATCGCCATGACCATCTTGATCACGCCACCCACCCCGGCGGCGGCCTGCGTGTGGCCGATGTTGGACTTCAGCGACCCCAGCCACAACGGCCGGTCCCGCTCCTGCCCATAGGTCGCGATGATGGCCTGCGCCTCGATCGGGTCGCCCAGCGTCGTACCGGTGCCGTGGGCCTCGACCACGTCCACGTCCGAGGTCGTCAGACCGGCGTTGGCCAGGGCCTGGCGGATCACGCGCTCCTGGGAGGGGCCGTTCGGGGCGGTCAGGCCGTTGCTGGCGCCGTCCTGGTTGATCGCGGTGCCCCGGACGAGGGCGAGGATCTGGTGGCCGTTGCGCTGGGCGTCCGACAGCCGCTCCACCAGCAGCATGCCTGCGCCCTCGGCCCAGCCGGTGCCGTCGGCGGAGGCGGAGAACGCCTTGCACCGGCCGTCCGCAGCGAGTCCGCGCTGTCGGGAGAACTCGATGAAGACGTTGGGCGTGGCCATCACCGTCACCCCGCCGGCCAGGGCGAGATCGCACTCGCCGGACCGCAGGGACTGGGCCGCCAGGTGCAGCGCCACCAGCGACGACGAGCACGCCGTGTCCACCGTCACGGCCGGGCCTTCCAGCCCGAACGTGTAAGCGACCCGGCCCGAGGCGATGCTGCCCGCGCTGCCGTTGAGCACGAACCCCTCGAACCCTTCGGGCGCCTGCGGCAGGCGCGTGCCGTAGTCGTGGTACATCACGCCCGCGAACACGCCGGTACGGCTCCCGCGCATCGCCTTGGGGCTGATCCCGGCCCGCTCGATCGCCTCCCACGAGGTTTCGAGCAGCAGCCGCTGCTGCGGGTCCATCGCGGTGGCCTCGCGCGGCGAGATCCCGAAGAGCGCGGGGTCGAAGAGATCGGCGTCGTGCAAGAACCCGCCCTCTCGGGCGTAGCTGGTGCCCGCGTGGGCGGGGTCGGGGTCGTACAGCCGCTCCAGGTCCCAGCCCCGGTTGCCGGGGAAGGTGGTGATCGCGTCGGCGCCCTGGGTGAGGAGCCGCCAGAGGTCCTCGGGCGAGACCACGTCGCCGGGGTAGCGGCAGGCCATGCCGACGATCGCGATGGGCTCGTCTGCGGTCCCGGTCTGGGCGGCCACCTGGTCGGCCCGCGAGGATCCGGTGAGCTCGGCGCGCAGGTGCTCGGCGAGTTCGTCGGGAGTGGGGAAGTTGAACAGGAGCGTGGCGGGCAGCCGCAGGCCGGTGGCGGCGTTGAGCCGGTTACGCAGCTCGATGGAGCTCAGCGAGTCGAACCCGAGGTCCTTGAACGCGGTCCCGATGTCCACGGCGTCGGCGTCGGCGTGGCCGAGCACCTGCGCGACGCTCGTACGGATGAGCGACAGCAGCGCGCCCTTGTCGGCCCGCGCCCTCGCCTGCCTGGGGGCCGCAGGCTTGCGCGCCGGGGCTTTGACCAGGGAACGGAAGACGGCGGGGATCTCGTCCTGGCGGCGCAGGGCGGTTGTGTCGAGGCGGGCGAGTATCTGCACTCCCCTGTCGAGCACGAGTCCCGCGTCGAACAGGGACATGCCCTCGGCCACGGGCAGCGGCGCGAGCCCGACCCTGTTGAGGCGGGCGACGTCGACCTGGCTCAGCGCGCCGGCCATGCCGCTGTCCGACTCCCACAGCCCCCACTGGAAGGAGGCGGCGGGCAGTCCTAGCGCCCGCCGGTGCAGGGCCAGGGCGTCCAGGTACGTGTTCGCGGCGGCGTAGTTCGCCTGTCCGGCGCTGCCGACCGTGGCCGCTACGGACGAGTACATCACGAAGAACGACAGGTCCTCGGTGAGCTCGTGCAGATGCCAGGCGGCGTCCGCCTTCGGGCCGAAGACGCGGTCGATCCGCTCGGGGGTCAGCGAGGTCACGGCGCCGTCGTCCACGATCCCGGCCAGGTGCACGACACCCTGTAGCGGCCGGTCCGCGGGGATGCCGGCCAGCAGGGCGGCCAGTTCGGCGCGGTCGGCGACGTCACAGGCCGCCACGGTGACCTGCGCGCCCAGCGAGGTCAGCTCGTCCAGCAGCGCCTGCGCGCCGGGCGCCGCGGCACCGCGGCGGCCGGCCAGCAGCAGGTGCCGGACGCCGTGCCCGGTGACGAGCCGCCGCGCGGCCAGGGCCCCCAACTCGCCCGTGCCACCGGTCAGCAGCACGGTCCCATCCACCGTCATCGACGCGGTCGCGGGCGCGGTCTGGGTCACGGGAACGATGCGCGGCACGCGGAGCTCGCCCTGCCGCAGGGCGACCTGCGGCTCGCCGGACGCGCAGGCGCGCAGCAGCGCGGCCGCGGAGTCGGGATGGTCGTCGGTGTCGACGATGACGAACCGCCCGGCGTGCTCGGACTGGGCGGACCGCATCAGGCCCCAGACAGGCGCGGTGGACAGATCCGGCACCTCGCCCTCGACCGCGCTGACCGCCCCACCGGTCACCAGCGCCAGCCTGGCCTGCGCGAACCGCTCGTCCGCGAGCCACTGCTGGACGAGCGCCAGCACCTCGTACGTCCTGATACGTCCCTCACCGGCCGGAACCCGGGCAAGCACCAGGTCCGGGACCGCCTCCACGTCACCCAGCGAGGCCAGGCCGTCGAGCTCCACCACGCGCTCGGGCTCCGGCCCGGCGGTGGCGGGCGCGGTCACCCAGTCCAGCGCGTACGGCGTGCTCCCGGGCGACAGCTCGGCCGTCACGGGCCTGACCACCAGGGAGTCCACGGTGAGGATCGGCGCGCCGGTGTCGTCCGCGACGCTCAGCGACAGCTCGCCCTGGCCCTTCGCCGTCGTACGGACCCGCGCCATGGTCCCGCCCACGGCGTGCGGCGAGATGCCGGACCAGGCGAAGGGCAGGAACGGCTGCCCGGGCTCGGTACGCGGCAGGAGGTCTCCGAGCGTGATGGAGTGCAGCACCGCGTCCAGGAGAGCGGGGTGGAACCCGAACCGCTCCGCGCCCGTCAGCGCCTGGTCGGGCAGCACGATCTCGGCGTAGACCGCGCCGTCGCGCTGCCAGGCGCTCACCAGCCCCTGGAAGGCTTCGCCGTACTCCAGGCCCGAGGCGGCCAGGTCGTCGTACAGGTGGTCGATGTCGATGGGCTGCGCACCGGGCGGCGGCCATTGCGCGAGGTCGAAGCCGGGTTCGGCGGCGGCGGGGCCGAGGGTGCCTTGAGCGTGCCGCTGCCAGGAGTCGCCGCCTTCGGGGCGGGAGTACACGGCGATGCCACGCCGGCCGCCGTCGTCCGGCCCGTCGATGACCACCTGGAGCTGTACGGGGTGCTCGTGCGTGATCACGAGAGGAGCTTGGATGGCCAGTTCGGAGACCGCCTCGCAGTCCTGGGTCTCCGCCGCGGCCCGCAGCGCGATCTCGAGGAAGCCCGTGCCGGGAAGGATCACGGTGCCGTTGACCGCGTGGTCGGCGAGCCAGGGCAGCGTGGCCAGGGACAGCCGCCCGGTGAGCGTGAGGGTGTCGGAGTCGGGGGCGGGCACGGCCGCGCTGAGTATCGGGTGCTCAACGGCGCTCAGCCCGGCGGCGGTCACGTCGCTGGCGGCTCTGCCCGACTCCAGCCAGTACCGCTGGTGCTGGAAGGCATAGGTGGGCAGATCGACGTGCCTGGCCGGGGCCAGCACCGCCGTCCAGTCCACGGCGATCCCCTGGGTGTGCAGCCGGCCAAGCGCCTCCATCAAGGCGCGGACTTCATCCCGGTCCTTACGAGTCGCGGGAACGAACACCCCATCGGCGATGCTCTGCTGAGCCAGCCCCGTCAGCACCCCGTCCGGGCCTACTTCCAGGAAGCAGTCAGCCTCCGCAGCCGCCACCCCGTCGGCGAACCGCACAGCCTGCCGCACGTGCTCCACCCAGTAACCGGGACGGGTGAGCTGCCCCGGCTCGGCCAGCCGACCGGTGAGGTTGGAGACGATCGCAAGAGTGGGCTCGTGGTAGGTCAGACCGGAGATGGCCTCCTCGAAGGAATCCAGCATCGGCTCCATCAACGGCGAATGGAAAGCATGCGAGACCCGCAACCTGCGCGTCCGAACACTCACCCGCCCCTCGATCTCAGCGATCGCCTCGGCGTCTCCGGAGATCACCACCGCAGCCGGACCGTTGACCGCCGCGATCCCCACCCGACCCTCCAGCAGCGGCAGAACCTCCGCCTCGGGTGCCGCAATCGCCAGCATCGCACCGCCGGTCGGCAGGGCCTGCATCAACCGGGCTCGGGCCGCCACCAGCGCACACGCATCGGCCAGCGAGAACACCCCCGCCACGTGCGCGGCGGCGATCTCCCCGATCGAATGCCCGACCAGCACATCCGCCCGGACCCCGAAGGACTCCAGCAGCCGATACAACGCCACCTCGAAGGCGAACAACGCCGGCTGAGTCATCCCCGTCTCGTTCAACAGCCCATCCGGGTCGTCGAACATCACCTCGCGGATCGGCAGGAGCTGGTTGATCTCCTCCAGGGTCTCGGCGAAGACCGGGAACGCCTCAGCGAGCTGACGGCCCATGCCGACCCGCTGACTACCCTGGCCGGCGAACAGCAACGCCAGCCTGCCACCCGAGCCGCTCCCGGAACCCCCATCCGAAGCAAGCGCCCGCAACCCGGCCAGCAGCTCGTCACGGTCAGCACCCACCACGACCGCACGCTGCTCCAGCGCAGAACGCCCCGTCGCCAACGACCAAGCGGCGTCCGGCACCGAGAGCGACGGCCGCGCCGACACCCACGACGCCAACCGCCCGGCCTGCTGCACCAGCGCCTCGCGGCTCTTCGCCGAGAGCACCCATGGCACCACCGGCGAGCCCACGACCTCGTCAGAAGCCGGCTCGACCGGATCCCCCTGCTCAAGGATCACGTGAGCGTTGGTGCCGCTCACCCCGAAGGACGAGACGGCGGCGCGGCGCGGATGATCCTGAACGTCCCACGACCGGGCCTCGGTCAGCAGCTCAACAGCACCGGCAGACCAGTCCACGTGCGGCGACGGCTCGTCCACGTGCAAGGTCTGGGGCATGAGCCCGTGCCGCATGGCCATCACCATCTTGATGACCCCGGCCACACCTGCGGCGGCCTGCGTGTGACCGATGTTGGACTTCAGCGACCCCAGCCACAACGGCCGATCCCGCTCCTGGCCATACGTCGCGATCAAAGCCTGCGCCTCGATCGGGTCACCCAAGCTGGTCCCGGTCCCGTGCGCCTCGACCACGTCCACCTCGGCGGCCGACAAACCAGCGTTCGCCAGCGCCTGGCGGATCACCCGCTGCTGCGAAGGACCGTTCGGAGCCGCGAGGCCGTTGCTCGCCCCGTCCTGGTTGATCGCCGAGCCCTTGATGACCCCCAGCACCTGGTGCCCGTTGCGGCGGGCGTCCGACAGCCGCTCCACCAGCAGCACGCCGACGCCCTCGCTCCACCCCGTGCCGTCGGCAGAGGCCGAGAACGCCTTGCACCGCCCGTCGGCCGACAACCCCCGCTGCCGGGAGAACTCCACGAACGTGCCGGGCGACGCCATCACCATCGCGCCGCCCGCCAGGGCCATGTCGCACTCGCCCGTCCGGAGGGCCTGCGCGGCCAGGTGCAGCGCCACCAGCGACGACGAGCACGCCGTGTCCACGGTCACCGCCGGGCCCTCGAACCCGAACGTGTACGACACCCGCCCGGACGCCACGCTGGCCAGCTGGCCGGTGAGGAGGTATCCCTCGACCGCGTCGGAGCCCTCGGAGCGCCGTGGCCCGTACTCCATCGGCGCGATGCCGGTGAAGACCCCGGTCTGGCTGCCGTGCAGCGTGGCCGGGTCGATGTTGGCGTGTTCGAAGACCTCCCACGAGGCCTCCAGGAGCAGCCGCTGCTGCGGGTCCATGCCCAGGGCCTCGCGCGGCGAGATGCCGAAGAAGGCCGCGTCGAAGTCGGCGGCGTCGTACAGGAAGCCGCCCTGCCGGGTGTAGGAGGTGCCCCGGTTGCCGGGGTCGGGGTCGAACAGCCGCTCCAGGTCCCAGCCGCGGTCGGTGGGGAACTCGCCCACCGCGTCCCGGCCCTGCGCGACCAGTTCCCACAGGTCGTCCGGCGACAGCACGCCGCCGGGGAAGCGGCAGGCCATGCCCACGATCGCGATCGGCTCGTCGTGGCCGGCCGACCGCACCGCGGTGGCCGGCGTGACGGAGCCGCCGAGCAGTTCGGTACGCAGGTGGTCGGTCAGCGCCTTGGGCGACGGGTAGTCGAACAGCAGCGAGCTGGGCAGTTGCAGCCCGGTGGCGGCGTTGAGCCGGTTCCTGAGCTCGACCGCGGTGAGCGAGTCGAACCCGGCGTCCTTGAACGCTCCGGTGGCGCTGATGACGTTCGGCGTCACGTGCCCGAGCACGAGGGCGGCCTGGCCGCGTACCAGGTCGAGCAGGGTGCGCTCCTGCTCGTCCGGGCTCAGCCCGCGCAGGGACTGCGCCAGCGATGCCTCGCCGGAAGCGGAGCCGGAGCCGGAGCCGCCGGCCGCGCGGCGCTCGACGGGCTTGCGCAGCATCCCGCGCAGCATCGCCGGTACGGGGTCCGCGACCTTGGCCAGGCTCAGCCGGGCGGGCAGCGTCGTCACGGCGCCACCCGCGAGCGCGGAGTCGAAGAGCTCCAGCGCCTCGTCGCGCGGCAGCGGGGCGACGCCGAGCCGGGCCCAGCGCGCCAGGTCGGCCGTGGCGAGCGTGCCCGCCATGCCGCCGAATTCGGCGGAGTTGTCCCACAGGCCCCAGTCCAGGGCCGTGGCGGGCAGGCCGAGCGAGTGGCGGTGGCGGGCGAGGGCGTCGAGGAAGGCGTTGGCGGCGGCGTAGTTGGCCTGGCCGGCGCTGCCGAGCGTGGCCGCGCACGACGAGAACAGCACGAATGCCGACAGTTCGCGCTCGCGGGTCAGCTCGTGCAGGAGCCAGGCGGTCTCGGCCTTGGTCCGCCACACGGTGTCGAGCCGCGCGGGGGTCAGCGCCGGGACGACGCCGTCGTCGAGCACGCCGGCGATGTGCACGACGCCGGTGAGGTCGCGGCAGGAGTCGATGAGCCCGGCCAGCGCTTCGCGGTCGGTGACGTCGCAGGCGACCAGTTCGGCGTGCGCGCCGAGCTCGGCCAGCTCGGCCGCGATCGCGACGGCCCCGGCCGAGTGCGGGTCGCGGGTGACGAGGACGAGGTTCCGTACGCCGTGCCGGGTGGCGAGGTGCCGGGTGACCGTGCGTCCCAGCGCGCCGGTGCCACCGGTGACCAGCACGGTCCCCTCGGGATCCCAGGGCCGGTCCGCCGCCGGCCGGCCGCGCCGCGCCAGCCTCGGGACGTGGATCTTGCCGGACCTGATCGCCAGCTGGGGCTCGTCGTAGGCGAGGGCTGCGGCGACGGCGTCCTCGGCGCTGCCGTCGTCGTCGAGCAGCACGAACCGGTCCGGGTACTCCGTCTGCGCCGACCGGACCAGGCCCCACACGGCGGCGCCGGCCAGGTCGGGCACCTCGTCGGTCGCTCCCCTGGTGACGATCACCAGCCGGGCCGACGCGGGCTGCTCGCCGTCGAGCCAGTCCTGGACGGCGGAGAGCACGCGGAGCACGGCCGCGCGCGCCCGGTCCGGCCCGTCCCCTTCGTCCTCTTCGTGCCAGGGCAGGAGCACGTCGCCGGGCGCGATGGTGGCATCGCCCGTGGCGGGTACGGGCATCCAGTCCACCTCGAACAGCCCGACGTGCTCGGTGGGCAGGTCCACGGGACCGCGCGCCTCCAGCCAGAACCGCTGGCGTTGGAAGGCGTAGGTGGGCAGGTCGACGTGGAGCGCGGGGGCGGGCCCGAAGTAGGCGTTCCAGTCGACGGTGACGCCGCAGGCGTGGAGCTGTCCGAGGGCCTGGACGAAGGTGTCGATCTCGTCGCGGTCCTTGCGTACGGCGGGGACGAAGACGCCGTCCGAGAGCATCTGCTGGGCCAGCCCGGTGAGGACGCCGTCGGGCCCCACCTCCAGGAAGAGCGCGGCGTCCGCGGCGGCGATGCCGTCCGCGAAACGGACGGGCCGCCGTACGTGGTCGACCCAGTAGCGGGGGCTGGTGAGCAGGCCGGGCTCGGCGAGCCTGCCGGTGACGTTGGAGATCACCGGGATCGTGGGCTCGTGGTAGGTCAGCCCCGCGATGGCCTCCTCGAAGGGCGCCAGCATCGGCTCCATCAGCGGTGAGTGCGCGGCCTGGGAGATCCGCAGCCGGCGCTTGCGTGCCGTGACGTTCCCCGCGATCTCCTCGATGGCGGCCTCCGCGCCGGAGATGACCACCGAGGTCGGGGTGTTGACGGCCGCGATGGCGACCCGGTCCTCGTACCAGTCGAGCAGCGGCAGGACGTCGGCCTCGGACGCGGCGATGGCGAGCATCGCGCCGCCCGGAGGCAGCATGTGCATGAGCCGGGCCCGTACGGCGATCAGGGTGCAGGCGTCGGCGAGGGAGAACACCCCGGCCACGTGGGCGGCGGCGATCTCGCCGACGGAGTGCCCGACGACCACGTCCGCCCGTACCCCGAGGGATTCGAGCAGCCGGTACAGGGCGACCTCGAAGGCGAACAGCGCCGGCTGGGTCATGCCGGTCTCGTTGAGCACCCCGTCGGGGTCGCTGAACATCACCTCGCGCAGCGGGTGCGGCAGGTGGGGGTCCAGCAGCGCGCAGATCTGCTCCAGCGCCTCGTCGAAGACGGGGAAGGCGGCGGCCAGCTCGCGGCCCATGCCGAGCCGCTGGCTGCCCTGCCCGGTGAACAGCAGGGCGAGCCGGCCCGCCGGTCCGCTGCCGGTCAGCACGCCGGGCGCGGCGGGGCCGCCGGCCAGTGCCCGCAGGCCGGCCAGCAGGTCGTCACGCTCGCGGCCGACGATCACCGCGCGGTGTTCGAGCACGGACCGCTCGGCCGCCAGCGCGGCGCCGGCGGCGGCGACGGGGATCTCGGGCGTCGCCTCGGAAGCCCAGGACGCGAGCCGCTCGGCCTGCCCGGCCAGCGCCTCGGGCGTCCTCGCCGAGATGAGCCAGGGGACGGCGGGGAGGCTCGCGTCGTCGCGGGGGGCCGGGACGGCCGGGTCGCCCTGCTCGATGATGACGTGGGCGTTGGTGCCGCTGATGCCGAAGGAGGAGACGGCGGCGCGGCGCGGATGATCCTGCACGTCCCACGGCCGGGCCTCGGTGAGCAGCTCGACGGCACCCGCGGACCAGTCCACGTGCGGTGACGGCTCGTCCGCGTGCAGGGTCTGCGGCAGCACCTCGTGGCGCATGGCCATGACCATCTTGATCACGCCACCCACGCCGGCGGCGGCCTGGGAGTGGCCGATGTTCGACTTCAGCGAGCCCAGCCACAGCGGCTGGTCCCGCTCCTGGCCGTAGGTCGCGAGGAGCGCCTGGGCCTCGATCGGGTCGCCGAGCACGGTGCCGGTGCCGTGTGCCTCGACCGCGTCCACGTCCCCGGCCGACAGTCCGGCGTTGGCCAGCGCCTGGCGGATCACCCGCTGCTGGGAGGGGCCGTTCGGGGCGGTCAGGCCGTTGCTGGCGCCGTCCTGGTTGATCGCCGAGCCCTTGATGACGGCCAGCACCTTGTGGCCGTTGCGCCGTGCGTCCGACAGGCGCTCCACCAGCAGCATGCCGACACCTTCGGCCCAGCCGGTGCCGTCGGCGGAGGCCGAGAACGCCTTGCAGCGCCCGTCCGGCGACAGCCCGCGCTGCCGCGAGAACTCCACGAACATGCCGGGGGACGCCATCACGGTCGCGCCGCCTGCCAGCGCCAGGTCGCACTCCCCCGATCTCAGCGACTGCGCGGCCAGGTGCAGCGCCACCAGCGACGACGAGCAGGCTGTGTCCACCGTCACCGCCGGGCCCTCGAACCCGAACGAGAACGCGACCCGGCCGGAGATCACGCTGGCGGAGGTGCCGGTCAGCACGTAGCCCTCCGCAGCGCCGGTCGCCTCGTGCAGGCGCGGGCCGTAGTCCTGGGCCATCGCGCCCGCGAACACGCCGGTACGGCTGCCACGCAGCCCGGCCGGATCGACACCCGCCCGCTCGATCGCCTCCCACGACGCCTCCAGCAGCAACCGCTGCTGCGGATCCATCGCCAACGCCTCACGCGGCGAAATCCCGAAAAATCCGGGATCGAACTCCCCCGCGTCATACAGGAAGCCGCCGTGCCGCGCATACGACGTCCCACGGCTGTCCGGATCCGGGTCGTACAGGGCCGCCAGGTCCCAGCCGCGATCGACGGGGAACTCCCCGATGGCGTCCGTACCGGAGATCACCAGGTTCCACAGGTCGTCCGGGGAGCGCACCCCGCCGGGGAAGCGGCAGGCCATGCCCACGATCGCGATCGGCTCGTCCGCCACCGAGGCGGCGGTCACCACGGCCTGGGCGGCCTGCCCGCCCGTCAGCTCCGCGCGCAGGAACGCGGCCAGCGCCTGCGGCGAGGGGTAGTCGAACAGCAGCGAGCTGGGGAGTTGGAGCCCGGTGGCGGCGTTGAGCCGGTTCCTGAGCTCGACGGCGCTGAAGGAGTCGAAGCCGAGCGCCTTGAAGGCGGTGGCGGTGTCCACGGTCGCGGCGTTGGCGTGGCCGAGGACGAGCGCGATGCAGGTCCGTACGAGCTCCAGGAGCAGCTGCTCCTGCTCCGGCCCCGGCAGGCCGTGCAGCCGGTCGGCGAGCGGCTGGGTCCCGTCGCCGGTGGCCGCCGGCTCCGGGGGCGCGGGTGGGGGCGGCGCCGCGCCGTCCGGCTCGGGAAGCCAGTGGTACGTGCGCTGGAAGGCGTAGGTGGGCAGCGGGACGCGCCGCGCGCCGGGGTACAGGGCGTCCCAGGCGGGCGCGGTGCCGCGTACCTGCAGCTCGGCCAGGGCAAGGGCGGCGCTGTGGCATTCGTTCCGGTTGTCCCGCAGCGTGGCGACGAACCGGGTGCCGGGGTCGGCGGGCAGGCAGTGCTGGCCCATGGCGGCCAGCACCGAGCCGGGGCCGACCTCGACGAACGTGGTCACGCCCGTGTCGGCCAGCGCGCGGATGCCGTCGCTGAAGCGCACGGCCTCGCGGACGTGCCACACCCAGTGGCCGGGCGAGCACAGGTCCTCGCCGGACGCGACGGCCCCGGTGAGATTGGAGACGATCGGGATGGCCGGCTCGCGGTAGGTGAGCGACTCGGCCACCTGCCGGAACTCCGCGAGCATCGGGTCCATCAGCGGCGAGTGGAAGGCGTGGCTCACGCGCAGCCGGCGGGTCTTGCGGCCATGGGCGCGGAACGCCTCGGCGATCTCCGTGACGCGCTCCTCCGCGCCGGAGACGACGACGGAGTCGGGGCCGTTGATCGCGGCGATGCTGACCGAGTCGTCGAGATGGGGGCGGAGCTCCGCCTCGGTGGCCTGGACGGCGATCATCGCGCCGCCGGCGGGCAGGGCCTGCATCAGCCTGCCGCGCGCCGCGACCAGGGTGCAGGCGTCGGCCAGGGACAGCACACCGGCGACGTGCGCGGCCGAGATCTCGCCGATGGAGTGGCCGATGAGCCGGTCGGGGCGGATGCCCCAGTGCTCGTACAGGCGGGTGAGCGCGACCTCGAAGGCGAAGAGCGCGGGCTGGGTCATCCCGGTCTCGTCCAACACCCCGTCGGGATCGTCGAACATCACCTCGAGCAGCGGCCTGGCGAGCTCGCCGGCGAAGCAGGCGGCGATCTCGTCGAGGGCCCGCGCGAAGGCCGGGTACGCGGCGTAGAGCTCGCGGCCCATGCCCGGGCGCTGGCTGCCCTGGCCCGAGTAGAGGAAGGCGACGTCGCCGTCGCTCGGCCGCCCGGTCACGATCTCGGCGGCGGCCTCTCCCCTGGCGAGCCGGTCGAGCGCGGCGGCCAGTCCGGACGGCTCGTCGACGACGATCGCGGCGCGGCGGTCGAAGGCCGTGCGCGTCGTGGCCAGCGAGTAGGCCGTGTCCACGGCGTCGGACACGGCGTCGGACACAGCGGCGGACACGGCGGCGGACACAGCGGCGGACACGGCGGCGGACACGGCGGCGGCGGCGGGCTCGGCGAGCAGGTGGTCGCGCAGCCGGCCCGCCTGGGCGCGGAGCGCGGCCTCGCTCTGCCCGGCCAGCGGCAGGATCACCGGCCCGGCGGGGCCGGGCGCCGGCCGCGGCGTCTCCCTCGGGTGCTCGGCGAGCACCACGTGGCAGTTGGCGCCCCCCATGCCGAACGAGCTGACCCCGGCGACCAGCGGTTCGCCGGCGCGCGGCCAGGCGGACAGCGCGGTGTTGACGCGCAGGTTCAGCTCGTCGAAGGGGATCAGCGGGCTGGGCGTCTCGAAGTTGAGTGACGCCGGCAGCTCGCGGTGCCGGATGGCCAGCACGGTCTTGAGCAGGCCGACGATTCCGGCGGCGCCCTCCAGGTGGCCGATGTTGGTCTTGGCCGAGCCGACGAGCAGCGGCGTGCCCGCGTCCTTGGCGGTGCCGAGGGCGGCGCCGAGGGCGCGCGCCTCGATGGGGTCGCCGACCCGGGTTCCGGTGCCGTGCAGCTCGACGTACTGGACGTCGGCCGCCGGCACGCCGGCCCGCTCGCAGGCCAGCCGGATGACCTCTTCCTGGGCGTCCTGGTCGGGGACGGTGAGCCCGTCGCCGCCGCCGTCGTTGTTCACGGCGCTGCCGGCGATCACGCAGTGGACGTGGTCGCCGTCGGCGAGCGCGCGGGCCAGCGGCTTGAGCACGACGATGCCGCCGCCCTCGCCGCGGACGTAGCCGTTGGCGCGGGCGTCGAAGGTGAAGCACCTGCCGTCGGGCGACAGGGCGCCGAACCGGAGCGCGGCGAGCGTGCTGTCGGGGGTCAGGTTGAGGTTCACGCCGCCGACGATGGCCAGGCCCGACTCGCCGCTGCGCAGGCTCTCGCAGGCCAGGTGCACGGCGGTGAGCGAGGCTGACTGGGCGGAGTCCACGGTCATGCTGGGGCCGTTCAGCCCGAGCGTGTACGAGATCCGGTTGGCGAGCAGCGCCCGGCTGATGCCCGTGAGGCTGTGCCGGGTCAGCGCCGCGCGGCCGGTGCCCTGCAGCAACTGGGCGTAGTCGCCGGCCATGGCGCCGATGAAGACGCTGGTGCCGGTGCCCCGCAGGCTGTCCGGGACGATGCCGGCGTCTTCGAGCGCCTCCCAGCTCAGCTCCATGAGCAGCCGCTGCTGGGGGTCCATCATCGCGGCCTCGTTCGGCGAGATCCCGAAGAACTCGGCGTCGAACTCGGCTATGCCGGTGAGGAAGCCGCCGCGGAGCGATTCGGTCTCCGGGGAGTTCCACCGGCCGCTGGGAACGTCGGTGACGGCGTCGCCCCCGTCGCGCAGCAGCCGCCAGAAGGAGTCCGGGTCCGGGGCCTGAGGAAGGCGGCAGGATATGCCGACGATCGCCACCGCGTCGTCGGAAAAACTACGAGAGGAGCGTTCGTAGGACATTGAACCAATCCAGTTTCCGACGGAGCGAGCAGAGGGCAGGGAAACGCTCTTGGGCCATCAGCTGATGACGTCGTACTTGCCGAATCCGGTGCCGACGGTGACCGGCTCGCGGAAAAGGTCGAGCGGGTCCTCGGGCCTGAACTTCCCGGAGTGCAGATACGCCTCGAGCGTTCCGTCGGGGCGCAGACCCAGCAGGTCGGGCCGGCCGTCCAGGTCGATGTCGGTGAGCGTCACCAGGCGCATGTCCTGCCAGCCGTGGGCGACGGTGTACCAGGCGCCCTCGGTGGTCGCGGCGGCCGGGGTGCCGGGCGGGGCCGCGAACTCGTACAGGTCGAGGTCGCCGTTCGCGCGGCGGACCAGCAGGTCCAGGTTGCCGTTGCCGGTGAAGTCGGCCATGGCGACGGGAAGGTCGTCGACGCCGACCTCGGTGAGCCGCACCGGGTCCTTGTCGTAGGTGTCGTTCCGCACGACCCCCAGGTCGCGGTGGGGGAAGACGTCCACGTTGCCGGCATCCTTGCCCTTGCCGAACGTGTCGTCGGGACCGGTTCCGGTCACGTCGGCGAACCCGATCGTCTCCCATTCCCGGCCGTCGTCGCGCTTGCCGGACACGCGGATCGGCTCGGCGAACGGGCCGATCTCGCCGGGGCCGCCCAGGTTGCGCAGCAGGAAGAAGCCGTGCTCGCCGTTCTCGCCGGGGTTGATGCCGTACTCGCTGGCGCTGAACGCGCAGATGTCGGCGTGCCCGTCGCCGGTCGCGTCGACGGCGCGGACGAAGAAGAACCGCCACCAGCCGAAGCCGTCACCGATCTTCACCGGGTCGCCGTAGGTTTCGGTCCCGTTGAACTCGCCGCTGTGCGGATGGACGAACAATTCGCCGGTTTCCGTGTTGCGCACCAACAGGTCCGGCCGCCCGTCGCCGCGGAAGGAACGGCACTGGCCGTTCGCGAAACTCGACGCCATTGTTGAACGCCCCTCCCCGCCAGAATTTCCCGGTCAAGCGTCATCAGTATTCGCGAGCCGGGATAAGGCGGGTAACCCCTAGCGCCCATTAAAGAGGCCGCTCAAGCCCCACTTCGGGGCCGGACGGCACGCCGAATTCCCGGCGCGCGTGACGCGCGCCGGGAACGGGGGAACATCTCAGGTGTCGCGCGAGCGGAACAGCGCGAACGCCACGAACAGCAGGACCGCGGTGAACGCGGCCATCACGCCGAGCCCGGACCACGGGAGCATCCGATCCGGCAGTTGCACGGTGGTGGTGATCTGGAGGCCCGCCGAGATCGGCCAGTACGTCGTCACCCAGTCGCCGACCGCGTCGGGCAGCAGCCTGGGCGTGATGACGGGGATGATGAAGTTGATCGCCACCACCACGGTCGTGGCGCTCATCGTGGCCCGCAGCAGGCCGCCGACCGCCACGCCGACCAGGCCGACCAGCGCCCAGATCAGGCCCATGCCGACGATGGCGCGCAGCACGCCCGGCTGGCCGAGCGAGGCGGTGGGCGCGCCGGCCGCCCCGATCACCCGCTGCCCGAGGAAGTACGCGCCGAAGCCCGCCACCAGGCCCATCAGCAGGGCGATCAGCCCGAATGTGGCCACCTTGGCGGCCAGCAGCCGGCCGCGCCGCGGGACCACGGTCACGCTGGTGCGGATCAGGCCGGTGGCGTACTCGTGGGTCACCACGAGCACGCCCAGCGCGCCCACGGTGATCTGGGCGAACAGGAACCCGCCGTACATGCTGATGTAGGTGGGGTCGAACATCGCCCGGCCGGTCGCGGAGGCCGCCAGGTAGCCCTCGGCCGCGCCGTTGGCGGTGGCCGCGCCCAGGCCGACCATGAGCGCCACGGCGGTGAGGATCGTGGGGATGTTGGACGGTATCGTGCGGAACTTGGTCCACTCGGAGCGGATCGTGTCCGCTATGGCCACGCTCATGCCACACTCGCCTGGAACTCGATGCTGTCACGGGTCAGATCCATGTAGGCCTGCTCCAGGGAGCGCTGCGGCGTCAGCTCCGTCAGCACCACCCCGGCGGCCAGCGCCGCCTTGCCGATCTCCCTGGGCTCCAGCCCGGTGACGATGAGGGCGCCGTCGGCGCCCGGGTGGACGGTGGCGCCGGCCTCGGTCAGGAGCGGGAGGAGCAGCTCGTGCTCCTCGGCCCGCACCAGCACGTTGGAGCCCTGCCGGACGAACTCGCTGATGCCGATGTCCGCGATCAGCTTTCCCCTGCCGATCACGATGAGATGGTCGGCGGTCTGCGCCATCTCGCTCATCAGGTGGCTGGAGACCAGCACGGTGCGGCCTTCCGCGGCCAGCCCCCGCATCAGCTCGCGGATCCACTTGATGCCCTCGGGGTCGAGGCCGTTGACGGGCTCGTCGAATAACAGCACCTTCGGGTCGCCGAGCAGCGCCACCGCGATGCCGAGCCGCTGCCCCATGCCCAGCGAGAAGCCGCCGGCGCGCTTGCCCGCCACCGACTCCAGCCCGACCAGGCGCAGGACCTCGTCCACCCGACGGGCGGGGATGGCGTTGGTCTGGGCGATGCAGAGCAGGTGGTTGCGGGCCGTGCGCCTGGGGTGCACGGCGCGGGCGTCCAGCAGGGCGCCCACCTCGCGCATCGGCCGGGGCAGGCCAGCGTAGGCGCGCCCGTTGACCGTCACGCTTCCCCCGTCGAGGCGGTCGAGGCCGAGAATGGCCCTCATCGTGGTGGATTTGCCGGCGCCGTTGGGGCCGAGAAATCCGGTGACCCGCCCGGGGTGGACGCTGAACGTCAATCCGTCGACCGCGGTTTTATTGCCGTAGCGTTTCGTCAAGCCGGTTATTTCAATCATTTCCAGCCCCTCCAGAGACCGGTCGTTTCCAAGATCTTCTCATCGGGACTGTCTATATGGTGCCCTTTCCGACAACGGAATCGCCAGCGCATTTAGCATGGGCCGGAACTTGAGCCGGGTCTCCGCCAGCTCGGCCTCCGGGTCGGAGCCCGCCACGATGCCGCATCCGGCGTACAGGGTCGCGGTCTCGTCCTGCACGTGCGCCGAGCGGATCGCCACCGCGAACTCGCCCTCCTGCTCGTCGTTCATCCACCCGACGGGGCCCGCGTACCAGCCGCGGTCGAAGGGCTCGGCGTCGCGCACCCACTCGAGCGCGGCCTGGCGCGGATGACCGCCGACGGCGGGTGACGGGTGCAGCCGCTCCACCAGGTCGAGGACGCTGGCAGTCTCCGGGTCGGCGATCTCGCCGACGATGCGGGTGTGCAGGTGCCGCAGGTTCGGCAGGTCGAGCACGTGCGGCTCGTCCGGCACCGTGACCGTGCGGCACACCTGGTCGAACGCGTGGCGCAGCGTCGCGGTGACGATCCGCTGCTCGCGCCGGCTCTTGTCGTCCTGCAGCAGGGCGGCGCGCAGGCACGCGTCCTCGGCGGGCGTCGCGCCGCGCGGCATGGACGCCGCCAGGCTCATCGACTCGGCACGGCCGCCGCGCAGGCCGACCAGCCGCTCCGGGGTGGCGCCGACGAAGGCGTGCCCGTACGCGGCCACGGCGAAGACGGTGCTCCCCGGTTGCGTGTCGCGCAGGGAGCCCAGCACGGAGGCCAGGTCGTACCCCCACGGGGAGGTGATCCGCAGCTGGCGGGCCAGCACGGCCTTGTCGAACCTGCCGCGGGCGATCTGCTCGGTGGTGTGCGCGACCAGCGCCTTCCACTCCGACGCGGAGGGGACCTCGATCATGGTCGTGCCCGGGAGCAGCGGGCTGGGGCAGGGGCGGATCCCGCCGGACGAGATCAGGGCGAAGGCGTCCGCGACCGTGCGCGCGGGCCCGTCCGTCGTGGTGGGCCGGGGGTCGACGCTGACGCTGAGCGCGAGCGAGGTCGTGCCGTCGGGGTCCCGCGAGATCAGCACCCTGGGCACCCACATCAGCGCCTCGGGCAGCGGCCCGGGGCGCGGCGCGAAGGCGAACCCGCCGACCAGCGACGGCATGGCGCGCGGCCCCGGTCCGCCGGAGACCGCGGTCCCGGCCGCCCGTTCCCAGCCTCGCCGGATGCCGGCGAACCTGTCGTGACCGGTGTGCGTGAAGTCCGTAGCGCTGCCCATCGCTATGACGCTGGCGTGCGGCGACATCCAGACGAAGGTCCGCGTGGACCGCTCGAACAGCGGTCTCAGCAGCCCGACCGGGTCCACGGGCGGGATCTCCTGGCGCCAGGTCGCCAGCGCCGGGCAGGCGTTGTTGCGCGCCTCGATGGTGGCCTTGGCGTGCACTTCCAGGAAGCCGGGCAAGTCGATGTCTGCGACGTGCATCGGGTACATCCTCTGCGAGCGTGGGTTAGCTGAACATCCCGGCGAGCGCCTTCTTGCTGACCTTGCCGAGCGGGGTGACCGGGAGCTCCTGGACGATCTCCAGGCGGTCGGGGAACTTGAAGGCCGCCACCCCGCGCTCTCGCAGGAACGCGGTCAGGTCGCCGAGCGCCGGCGGCGTGCCGCGGGGCACGACGCACGCGCACGCCCGCTCGCCGAGCACCTCGTCGGGCAGGCCCACCAGGGCGACCTCCCTGACACCCGGGTGCGCGAGCAGGTGGTTCTCCACCTCCTCGGCCGCGATCTTCTCGGCGCCCCGGTTGATCTGGTCCTTGACCCTGCCCTCGAAGACGACGTGCCCGGCCGGCAGCAGCCGTACGAGGTCGCCGGTCCGGTAGTAGCCGTCGGCGGTGAACGTCCTGGCGTTGTGCTCGGGTGCCCGGTAGTAGCCGCGCACCGTGTACGGGCCGCGCGCCAGGAGCTGCCCCACCTCGCCCGGCGCGACGTCGCGGTCGTCCTCGTCGACGACCCGCACCTCGTCGTCCGGGGAGACGGGCAGCCCCTGGCTGACCAGGACCACGTCCTCCGGGTCGTCCCACCGGTGGAACCCGCACAATCCCTCGGCCATGCCGAAGGCCTGCTGGAGCCGGCAGCCGAGCGCGGGCTGGACCCGGCGGGCCAGCTCGTTCTGGAGCTTCGACCCGCCGATCGTGACGCGGCGCAGGCTGGACAGGTCGTATTCGTCCCACTCGGCGGCCTCCATCCACAGCAGGGCCGCGCCGGGGATCAGGCCGGTCTCGGTCACCCCTTCCCGCTCGATGAGCGGGAAGGTCTCGTCCGGGCTGGGGACGGGCGCCAGCACGAGCGTGCCGGCGGCGTGGAAGGTGGCCAGCAGTCCATGGGTCAGCGGCCAGTTGTGGCACAGCGGCAGGCTCACCAGGTGGACGGTCTCCTCGCCGTAGTCGCACGCCTCGGCGACCGCGCGCCCGCTGTAGGCCCACTCCTGGTGCGCGCGGGGCACGAGCTTGGGCACGCCGGTCGTACCGCCCGACAGCAGGAAGAGCGCCACGCCGGCGGGGTCGGGCCGGGGCAGGCCGGTCGCCCCGGCGTCCGCGTAGTCCAGCCGGGTGAAGCCGCCCGGGTCGCCCGCGACGAGCACGTGCTTGAGCGTGGGCACCCGCGCGGCCACGTCGGCGGCCAGGTCCCGGTAGTCGAACCCGGCGTGCACGTCCGGGATGACGTACGCGGCCGCCTCCGTGAACTCGCAGAAGTACGTGATCTCGCTGCCGCGATGGGCCGGCAGCGCCATGACCGGAAGAGCGCCGAGCCTGAACAGGGCGAACAGCAGCGCGACGAGCTCCGGGACGTTGGGGAGCTGCACGACGACCCGGTCCCCCGGGCCGATGCCGATCTCGCGCAGCCGCGCCGCCATGCGGTCGGCCCGGCTGTCCAGCTCGGCGTAGCTCCACCGGTGGTCGCCTGCCACGAGAGCGAGCTTGTCCGGGTGGGAGCGCGCCCGCGCGCCGAGGATCTCGCCCAACGTCTCGTCGCGCCAGTGACCGGCCGAGCGGTAGCGCTCGGCGAACTCCTCCGGCCAGGGCGTGCAGCCATCCAGCATGGGTGCGTCCTTTCTCAGGTGGGGTCCGCGAGGGGTGGGTCCGCGAGCTCAGCTCACGGCCTCCGCGAGCAGGTGCTCGGCCAGCTCGGCGGGGGTCGGGTAGTCATAGATCGCGTCGGCCGCCACCTCGATGCCGGTCAGCTCGACGAGCCTGTTGCGCAGCTCCACCGCGGCCATCGAGGAGAAGCCCAGCTCGAAGAACTCCGCGTCCCGCTCCACCGCGTCGGGCAGCGGCAGCTGCAGGATCGCGGCGGCCTGGCCGCGTACCACGTCGAGCACGATGCCGTGGTGCTCGTCGGCCGGGCTGTCGGACAGCAGGCGGCGGAAGGCGGCGATGCCGTCCACCACGTCGTCCGGCCCGTCCTGCCGGGCCGCCGCCTGCGGGATCTCCCCCAGCAGCCGGGCGGGCCCGGCCGCGGCGAGCGCGGCCCAGTCCGGGTCGGCGACGACGAGCGCCCTGTCCCCCTGGCGCAGGGCCTGGCGGACGGCGGAGACCGCGTCCGCGGGCTCCTTGAGGCCCGCCGCGACGGCCAGCGCGGGCTGCCCGGACGCGAGCCGCTCGTCGGCGAGCGCGGTGAAGTACTCGTACGTTCCGGCCCCGTCCCCGCCCCAGGCCGCGTGCGCCGGGGCCAGCATGACGAAGACGGGCACGTCCGCGGCGCGGGCGGGCTTGTCGAGCGTGTACGCCGCCTCGGCGGCCGTGCAGACGACGGCGGTCACCCGGCCCGCGGGCAGCCGCCCGCCGACGGCCCGGACCACCACGCCCGGCTCGCTTTCGAGCTCGGCGTGCGGCTGGGTCAGGACGACCTCGTCCGCGCCGTTGCGCGCGGCCCATCTGGCCAGCTCGGCGGCGGTCTCGTCGAGCGGACCGGCCACCAGGACCGTGCCGCCGGGACGCCATTCGCGGCCGGCCGGGGCGCCGCGCGGCGGTGCCGGGCGCAGCCTGCGGGCGAAGGCCCCGCCGGAGCGCACCGCCACCTCGTTCTCGCCGGTCCGCCCGGACAGCACCCCGCACAGCCGGCGCGTGACCTGCTCGTCCAACCGGTCCGGAAGGTCGATCAGCCCGCCGCGCCCCTGACCGGCCGTGGCCCGCAGGTCGCCCCAGTCGCGGGCGGCCTGCGGCCCGGCCAGCGGGTCGGACGGCGCCACCTGGATCGCTCCCCGCGTGAGGAACCAGGCCGGCGCCGATCCCGCCGGAAGGTCCGGAGCGGTCGCGCCTTCCGGCAGCAGGCACACGACGCCCGCCACGCCGCCGTCGGAGTCCGGCATCGCGGACAGCCGTACGGTGTCCGCGCCGTGCGCCGCGAGCCCGGCCACCAGCGCCTGGCCCGATGCGGTGCCGACCGGCGTCCCGTCCGGGCCGGCGCAGTCGGGCGCGACCACCAGCCAGGTGCCGCGGAGCGCGGGTGCGGGCAGATCCGTCAGGGGCTGCCAGCCGAGCTGGTAGCGCACGTCGGCGTGGTCGGCGCCGTCCTGGCCGCGCAATCTGGCCAGCGCGGGCAGCAGCTCGTCGAGCGTCGCCCCGCCCCGCAGGCCGAGCACCGCGAGCAGGCCGTCGCGGTCGCCCCGGGCGACGGCGTCCCACAACTCCTGGTCGGGCCCCGCGGCCTCCTCGTGCCGGGGCGCGTCCGGCCAGTAGCGCTGCCGCTGGAAGGGATAGGTCGGCAGCGGTACGGGCGTGCCCGTGCCGATCACCGCGCCCCAGTCGACGCCGACGCCGTTCGCGTGCGCCCGGGCCAGGGCCTCGACCAGCGTGGTGGCCTCGGCCCGGTCGCGGCGCAGCACCGGCGCGGCGACGCCGCTCCAGCCGTCCAGGCAGTCCTCGACCATGGCCGACAGCACGGCGTCCGGGCCGAGCTCCAGGAACGTGGACACGCCCTGGTCCCGCAGGGTCCGCACGCCGTCGCAGAAGCGCACGGCCTGCCGCAGGTGGCGGGCCCAGTACTCGGGCGAGGTCAGCTCGTCGGCGGTGGCGAGCTCGCCGGTGACGTTGGAGACGATGGGGATGGCCGGCGGCCGGAAGGCCAGCCCCCGCGCCACGCTCACGAACTCCTCCAGCGCGGGCTCCATCAGCGGCGAGTGGAACGCGTGGCTGACGGTCAGCCGCTTGGTCTTGCAGCCGCGCCGGGCCAGCCGTTCGGCCAGCTCCAGCACGCTCGTCTCGGCGCCGGACAGGACCAGGGACGCCGGTCCGTTGAGCGAGGCGATGCCGACGCGCTCCTCGAACCCGGCGAGCAGCGGCAGCACCTCCTCCTCGGTGGCGCCGCGCACCGAGACCATCGCGCCGCCGGGCGGCAGCGCCTGCATGAGCCTGCCCCTGGCGGCGACGAGCGTCACCGCGTCGTCCAGCGACAGCACGCCGGCGACGTGCGCGGCGGCGATCTCGCCGATGGAGTGGCCTGCCAGGTAGTCGGGCCGCACGCCCCACGCCTCCAGGACCCGGAACAGGGCGACCTCGACGGCGAACAGCGCCGCCTGGGTGTACCGCGTCTGCTTGAGCAGCTCGGCGTCGCCGGCGATGACCTCGCGCAGCGGCCGGTCGAGGTGCCGGTCGAACCTGGCGCAGACCGCGTCGAAGGCCTCGGCGTACTCGGGGTAGGCCGCGTACAGCTCCTCCCCCATGGCCGGGCGCTGGCTGCCCTGGCCGGTGAAGAGGTACGCCGTCCTGCCGCGGGCCGCCGATCCGGTGATCACGTTGTCCGCCGCGGTCCCCTCGATCGCCGCCTCCAGCCCGGCGGCGAGCTCGTCACGGGTGGCGCCCAGGACGACCAGCCGCCGCTTGAACGAGGACCGCGTGGTGGCGAGCGACCAGGCCAGGTCCGCCGCCGGGCGGGTAGGCCGGGCCGCCAGGTGCTCGCGCAGCCGGCGGGCCTGGGCCTTCAGCGCGTCCTGCGTCTTGGCCGACAGCACCCAGGGGATCACCGGCCGCCCGGTCTCCGCAGGCGGCGCGGCGGGCTCCTCCTGGACCTGCTCCACGATGACGTGCGCGTTGGTGCCGCTGATGCCGAAGGACGAGACGCCCGCGCGGCGCGGCCTGCCGGTCTCCGGCCACGGGGTGGCCTCGGTGAGCAGCCTGACGGCGCCGGCGTCCCACGCGACGTGCGTCGTCGGCTCGTCCACGTGCAGGGTCTTCGGCAGCACGCCGTGCCGCATGGCCATCACCATCTTGATGACGCCCGCCACTCCGGCCGCGGCCTGGGTGTGGCCGAGGTTCGACTTCACCGAGCCCAGGTAGAGCGGCCGGTCCTGCGGCCGGTCCTGGCCGTAGGTGGCGACGATGGCCTGCGCCTCGATCGGGTCGCCGAGGGTGGTGCCGGTGCCGTGGCCCTCGACGGCGTCGACGTCGGCGGCGCCCAGCCCCGCGTCGGCCAGCGTCTGCTCGATGAGCCGCTGCTGGGAGGGGCCGTTGGGCGCGGTGAGCCCGTAGCTGGCGCCGTCCTGGTTGATCGCGCTGCCGCGTACGACGGCCAGGATGGGGTGGCCGTTGCGGCGCGCGTCGGAGAGCCGCTCGACGAGCAGCATGCCCACGCCTTCCGCCCAGCCGGTGCCGTCGGCGGCCGCGGCGAACGACTTGCAGCGGCCGTTGGAGGCAAGGCCGCGCTGGCGGCTGAAGTCGACGAACACGGAGGGGGTGGACAGGACGGTGACGCCGCCGGCCAGGGCCAGCGAGCACTCGCCGCGCCGCAGCGCCTGGATCGCCATGTGCAGCGCCACCAGCGAGGAGGAGCAGGCGGTGTCGAGGGTGACCGACGGGCCCTCGAACCCGAAGGTGTACGACACCCGCCCGGAGGCGACGCCGGCCGAGATGCCGGTGCCGACCAGGCCCTCGAGGTCGCTCGCCGGCTGCTGCAGGTGCATCCCGTAGTCGTGGTACATCAGGCCGACGTACACGCCGGTCTTGCTGCCGCGCAGCCCGGCCGGGTCGATGCCGGCGTGCTCCAGCGCCTCCCACGAGCTCTCCAGCAGCAGGCGCTGCTGGGGGTCCATGGCCACGGCCTCCCTGGGCGAGATGCTGAAGAACGCCGGGTCGAACGCGGTGGCGTCGTAGACGAAGCCGCCCTCGCGGGCGTACGTGGTGCCGGGGTGCTCGGGGTCCGGGTGGTAGAGCTCGTCCAGGTTCCAGTTGCGGTCGGAGGGGAACATCGACATCGCGTCGCCGCCCTCGGCCACCAGGTTCCACAGCTCGTCGGGGTTGGTGACGCCGCCGGGGAGGCGGCAGCTCATGCCGACGATGACGATCGGCTCCTCCTCACCGGCCCGGGTCGTGGCGGAGACGGCCGTCTGGGGGCCGTCGAGCAGGCGGCCCCGGAGATACTGGACAAGCTGGACGGGCGTCGGGTAGTCGAAGATCAGCGTGGCGGGCAGCCGCAGCCCGGTGGCCGCGTTCATCCTGTTGCGGAACTCGACGGCGGTCAGCGAGTCGAACCCGGCCTCGTTGAACGGGCGGTCCTGCTCCACGGCGCCGGCGTCGCGGTAGCCGAGCACGGTCGCCACCTGGCCGAGCACCAGGTCGAGCAGCACCCTGGCGTGCTCGGCCTCGGGCATGCGGGCCAGGCGCTCGCGCAGCTCCGACGCGGCGGCCGGGTCGTTGCCCACCACCCGCCGCTTGGAGGTGGGGACGAGCTCCTGAAGGATCGTGGGCAGTGCCCCGAACTGGGCCGCCATCCGCAGCGCGGCGAACTCCAGCCGGATCGGCACCAGCGCCGCCCGGTCCGCGGCGCAGGCCGCGTCCAGCAGCGCGAGCCCGTCGGCGGTGGACAGCGGCGCGACCCCGGTGCGGGCCAGCCGCGCCCGGTCGGTCTCGCTGAGAGTGCCGGTCAGCCCGCTGTCCTGCTCCCACAGGCCCCAGGCCAGGGACAGGGCGGGCAGGCCGAGCCGTCCGCGCCACTGCGCGAGGGCGTCCACGAACGCGTTGGCGGCGGCGTAGTTGCCCTGGCCGGGGCCGCCGAAGACGCCGGCGGCCGACGAGAACAGCACGAACGCGGTCAGCGGCAGGTCCTTGGTCAGCTCGTGCAGGTTCAGGACGGCGTCGGCCTTGGCCCGCAGCACGTTGTCGATCCGCTCGGGCGTCAGCGCGGCCAGGACGCCGTCGTCCAGCGCGCCGGCCGTGTGGACGACGCCGGTGAGCGGGTGCTCGTCCGGGATGGCGGCCAGCACGTCCGCCAGCGCCTGCCGGTCGGCGGCGTCGCAGGCGGTGACGGTCACGTCCGCGCCCAGCCCGGTCAGCTCAGTCATCAGGTCGGCCGCGCCGTCGGCGTTGGGGCCGCGCCGGCTGATCAGCACCAGCCGCCGGACCCCGTGCTCGGTCACCAGGTGACGGGCGACGATCCCGCCCAGGGTGCCGGTGCCGCCGGTGATCAGCACGGTCCCGTCGGGGGTCCACGTGCCGTGGCCGGCGGGTTCCGCGGCGCGGTGCCGGGCCAGCCGCGGGACCAGGGCCTCGCCTTCGACCAGCGCGAGCTGGGGTTCGCCCGCGGCGAGGGCGGCGGGGACCGCCTGCCAGGACGCGTCCGTGCCGTCCACGTCGAGGAGGACGAACCGGCCGGGGTTCTCCGACTGGGCCGAGCGGATCAGCCCCCATACGGCGGCGCTCGGCAGGTCGTCGCCGGTGGCCCCCTGGGTGAGGACGACCAGGGGCACGTCGGCGTACCGCTCCTGTTCGAGCCAGGACTGGGCGGCGGCCAGCACCTCACCGGTCGCGGCGCGGGCGCCGGCGGCCGGGTCATCGCCCGCGTACGGGGTGCAGACCAGGATCGCCAGGTCCGGCACGGGGCCGTCCGGGTCGAGGGCGTCCACCGGCAGGCCGAGCCGGGTGGCGTCGCCGCCGGCGAGCGCGTATCGGATGCCGTCCCGGGCGGGGGCGGGCTGCGCGGGCACCCATTCGAGGGCGAACAGCGCGTCCCGCAGCGGGTCCGCGGCGGCCTTGAGGTCGGCGGCGGCCATCGCGCGCACGACCAGCGAGTCCACGGAGGCGACGGGCGCGCCGGTGGCGTCGGCCACCTCGATGCGGACCGCGTTCGCTCCCGCAGGCGCCAGCCGGACCCGTAACGTGGCCGCGCCGGTGGCGGCCAGCCGCACGCCGGTCCAGGCGAAGGGCAGGACGGGCCCGGCGCCGTCCTGGGCGGGGAAGAAGTCGCCCACGGCGAGCGGCTGGATGGCCGCGTCGAGCAGCGCCGGGTGCAGCCCGAATCCGGCCAGGTCCGCGGTGGCCTCTTCGGGCAGGGCGACCTCGGCGAACAGCTCCCGGTCGCGCCGCCAGACGGCCCGCAGGCCGCGGAAGGCCGCGCCGTAGCCGACGCCGATGCCCGCGAGCAGCTCATAGACGTCGTCGGCGCCGACGGCGGTCGCGCCCGCGGGCGGCCACGACGGCTCGCCGAACGCCACGGCGCCGGTGTCCTTGGCAAGGAAGCCGGTGGCGTGCCTGGTCCAGGGCTCGTCGTCGAGCCGGGCGTGAATGGTCAGCGCCCGCCGGCCGTCCTCGTCGGGCGCCCCCACGGCCACCTGCACCTGGACGCCGCCGCGCTCGGGCAGGATCAGCGGGGCCTGCAGGGTCAGCTCTTCGAGCAGGTCGCAGCCGGCCTCGTCACCGGCCCTGACGGCCAGCTCCACGAACGCCGTGCCGGGCAGCAGCACCTGGCCGTTGACCTGGTGGTCGGCCAGCCAGGGGTGGGTCTTCACCGAGAGCCTGCCGGTCAGCAGCACACCCTCGCCGTCCGCGAGCGACACCGCCGCCGCCAGCAGCGGGTGCCCGGCGGGGCCCATGCCGACCTGGGTGAGGTCGCCGTTGGACTGGACGGTCTTGGGCCAGTACGGCTCGCGCTCGAAGGCGTAGGTGGGCAGTTCGACCTGGTTCGGGCGGGCGGGCTCGTACACACCGGCCCAGTCGATCTCCACGCCGCGTACCCACAGCTCGGCGGCGCTCGTCCACAACCTGCGCAGGCCGCCGTCGTCGCGGCGCAGCGTGCCGCAGGCCACCACGTCCTCGACCGTCTCCTGCACCGCCATCGTCAACACCGGATGGGCACTGACCTCAACGAACACGCCATGCCCCTGCTCGGCCAGCGCCCGCACCGACGGCTCCAGCCACACCGTCCGCCGCAGGTTCTCGTACCAGTACGCGGCATCCACCTCGGTCCCGGTCAGCCAGCACTGCCGGACAGTCGAGTACCACGGAACCTCGCTCGTTTGCGGTGTCACCGGGGCCAGCAGCCTCGCCAGCTCGTCCTCGATCGCCGCGACATGGGCCGAATGCGAGGCGTAGTCCACCTCGATCCGCCGCGCCCGCACCCCCTGCGCCTCATAGCCGGCGATCAATTCGTCAATGGCGTCCGCGTCACCTGACACCACCGTCGAGGCCGGCCCGTTCACCGCCGCGATCGAGATCCGGTCACCTGAGATCACTTCTGCAGCCGGTAGCGGGATCGACGCCATACCGCCCTGTCCCGCCAGCGCCACGATGGCCTGGCTCCGCAGCGCGACCACCCGGGCGCCGTCCTCAAGCGACAACGCACCCGCCACCACCGCGGCGGCAATCTCACCCTGGGAATGGCCGACCACGGCGGCCGGGGCCACTCCGAGCGAGCGCCACACCTCGGCCAGCGACACCATCACGGCCCACAGCACCGGCTGCACCACGTCAACCCGGTCCAGGCCCTCCCCACCGCGCAGCACATCTGTGAGGGACCAGTCCACGAACTCCGACAGCGCCGCCTCACACTCCGCCATCCGCGCCGCGAACACCGGCGACTCATCCAGCAACTCGACGCCCATACCGAGCCACTGCGACCCCTGACCAGGAAAGACGAACACCGTCTTGCCGCACGGCCCGGCCACACCCCGCACCGCGCCCTCGTCCAGACCGGCCAGCAGCTCCTCCCGGTCCGCGCCGATCACCACCGCACGGTGGTCGAACGCCGAGCGGCCGAGCAACGACCAGCCGATGTCCACCGCACCCTGCTCGGGATGCGACCGGGTCCACGAGGCCAGCCGTCCGGCCTGCCGCTCCAGCGCCTCGCCCGTCCTGGCCGAGAGCGTCCACGGCACGACGGGCAGCTCCCCGCCGGGCTCCGCCGGGGTCTCGGCGGGCGCCTCCTCCAGCACCACGTGCGCGTTCGTGCCGCTCATGCCGAACGACGACACGCCGGCCCGGCGCGGCTCGCCGCCCGCGGGCCAGGGGCGGGCCTCGGTGAGCAGCTCCACCGCGCCCGCCGACCAGTCGATGTGCGGCGAGCGCTCCTCGGCGTGCAGTGTCGCGGGCAGGACGCCGTTGCGCATCGCCATGACCATCTTGATGACGCCCGCCGCGCCGGCGGCCGCCTGGGCGTGGCCGATGTTCGACTTGATCGACCCCAGCCACAACGGCTGGTCCCGCTCCTGGCCATAGGTCGCGAGCAGCGCCTGGGCCTCGATCGGGTCACCCAGCGGGGTCCCCGTGCCGTGCGCCTCGACCGCGTCGACCTGGACGGGCGCGAGCCTGGCGTCGGCGAGCGCCTGGCGGATCACCCGCTGCTGGGACGGGCCGTTCGGGGCGGTCAGGCCGTTGCTGGCGCCGTCCTGGTTGACCGCCGAACCGCGGACGACCGCCAGCACCGGGTGGCCGTTGCGGCGGGCGTCCGACAGCCGCTCCACTAGGAGGATGCCGACTCCCTCGGCGAGCCCCATGCCGTCCGCCTCGGCGGAGAACGCCTTGGAGCGGCCGTCCCTGGCCAGCCCGCGTACCCGGCTGAAGCCGATGAAGGTGCCGGGCGTGGACAGGACGGTCACGGCCCCGGCCAGCGCCAGCGAGCAGTCCCCGTTGCGCAGCGCCCGTACCGCGAGGTGCAGCGCCACCAGGGACGAGGAGCAGGCCGTGTCGATCGTGACGGCCGGTCCCTCCAGGCCCAGGGTGTAGGAGACGCGGCCCGACACCACGCTCGGGGCGACGCCGGTCATCAGGTAGCCCTGCAGCTCCGGCGGCGCCTGCATCATCATCGTGAGGAATTCGGGGCTGTTGGCGCCCACGAAGACGCCGGTCCGGCTGCCGCGCAGCGCGTCCGGGTCGATGCCGGCCCGCTCGATCGCCTCCCACGAGGTTTCGAGCAGCAGCCGCTGCTGCGGGTCCATGGCCACGGCCTCGCGCGGCGAGACGCCGAAGAACGCGGCGTCGAAGGCGGTGGCGTCCCGCATGAAGCCGCCGTCCCGGACGTACGAGGTGCCGACCGCGTCGGGATCGGGGTTGTACATCGACTCCAGGTCCCAGCCGCGGTCGTCCGGCATCCCGGAGATGGCGTCGGTACGGCCGGACACGACCCGCCACAGGTCCTCGGGGCTCGCGATGTCGCCGGGGTAGCGGCAGCCGATGCCGATGATGGCGATGGGCTCGTGGTCCTTGTCCTCGGCCGCCTGCAGCCGCTTCTTGCTGTCGTGGAGCTCGGTCGTCACGCGCTTGAGGTATTCGACGAGCTGCTCTTCTGTCGCCATGTGTGCTGCCTTCCTAGCCTTCGGTGACGCCTGCTCAGGAGAGTCCGAACTCGCTGTCGATGAAACTGATGATCTCGTCGGCCGTGGCCGAGCTGAGCTGGCCGGCCACGTCCTCGACGGTGGCTCCGGATTCTTGGTGCCGTTCCTTCCAGGAGAAGACCAGCTGTTCGAGCCGGGCGGTGATCTCCCCGGCGGTGGCGCATTCGGCCGCCATGACGGCCAGCCTGGCCTCGATCCGGTCGAGCTCGGCCAGGACCTGCTGTTCGGCGCTGTGCGCGGGTGGCGCCAGCTCCTCCAGCAGGTGCCCGGCCAGCGCGGCGGCGTTGGGGTAGTCGAAGATCAGGGAGACGGGCAGCCGGAGTCCCGTGACCGCTTTGAGCCGGTTGCGCAGCTCCACGGCGGTCAGCGAGTCGAAGCCGAGGTCCTTGAACGCCCGTCCCGGTTCGACGGACTCCGGCCCGGCGAAGCCGAGCACGGCGGCCACGTGGCCGCGTACCAGGTCGAGGAGCATCGGAGCCCGCTCCGTCTCCGGCAGGGCGGCCAGCCGGTCGGTGAGCGACTCGCCCAGGGGCGTCTCCGCCGCGAGCACGCGGCGCGTGGAGATGCGTACCAGGCCGCGGAAGAGCGGGTGGCCGAACCCCTTGGCCGCGCCCGCGCGCAGCGTGGCGAGATCCAGGTGGATCGGCACGAGCGCCGCCTCGTCCACGCTCAGCGCCCGGTCGAACAGGCCGAGTCCCTCGTCGAGGCCGAGCGCGCCCATGCCGGACCGGCTCAGCCTGCTCAGGTCGGCCTCGTCCAGGTGACCGGTCATGCCGCTGCCGCTCTGCGGCGACCACAGGCCCCAGGCCAGGGAGGTCGCCGCCAGCCCGCGGGCTCGGCGGTGCTGGGCGAGCGCGTCCAGGAACGTGTTCGCCGCGGCGTAGTTGCCCTGGCCGGGGCTGCCGAGGATGCCCGCGGCGCCCGAATACAGGATGAACTGCGCCAGGTCGAGATCGGCGGTCAGCTCGTGCAGGTTGGCGGCAGCGGTCACCTTCGGGCGCATGACGGCCTCGACGCGTTCCGGGGTGAGCGAGGAGATCATCCCGTCGTCGAGCACGCCCGCCGTGCTGACGACCCCGGTCAGCGGGTGCTCGGCGGGGATGCTCGCGAGCAGCGCGGCGAGGGCGTCGCGGTCGGCGGCGTCGCAGGCGGCGACCGTCACGGTGGCGCCGAGCCCGGTCAGCTCCGCCTCCAGCGCCGCCGCGCCGTCGGCGGCGGGGCCGCGCCGGCTGGCCAGGACCAGGTGCCGCACGCCGTGCTCGGTGACCAGGCGCCTGGCGGCGAGGGCGCCGAGCGCGCCGGTGCCGCCGGTGACGAGCACGGTGCCCTCGGGGTCGAGGGCGGGCGGTGCCGTCAGGACGACCTTGCCGATGTGGCGGGCCTGGGCGACGTACCGGAACGCGTCGGGGGCGCGGCGGACGTCCCACGTGCTGATCGGCGGGAGCCGGAGCGCGCCGCGCGCGAACAGGGCGGCGATCTCGGCCAGGATCTCGCCGGTGCGGGCCGGGCCGAGCAGGGTGAGGTCGAAGTTCTGGTAGCGGACCGAGGGCAGCTCGGCCGGGTCCCGTACGTCCGTCTTGCCCATCTCGATGAAGCGCCCGCCCGGCCGCAACAGGCCCAGCGAGGCGTCCACGAACTCGCCCGCGAGGGAGTTGAGCACGACGTCCACGCCCGGGGCGAAGGTCCGCGCGAACTCCAGCGTCCGGGACGAGGCGATGCGCTCGGCGGGGACGCCCAGCTCGCGTACCGCGTCCCATTTGCTCTCGCTGGCGGTGCCGTAGACCTCGGCGCCCAGGTGGTGCGCGAGCTGCACGGCGGCCGTGCCCACGCCGCCCGCGGCGGCGTGCACGAGCAGCGCCTCGCCTGCTTGAAGCCCGGCGAGGTCCACCAGGGCGTGGTAGGCGGTGACGAAGGCGATCGGCACGGACGCCGCCTGGGCGAACGTCCAGTCGTCCGGGATGCGGGCGAGCAGCCGGTGGTCGGTGACCGCCTCCCGGGCGAAGCCGTCGACGATGCCCATCACCCGGTCGCCGGGCGCGAGCGTGGTGACGTCGTCGGCCACCTCGATGACGACGCCAGCGCCCTCGCCGCCCATCGGCGCGTTGCCCGGGTACATGTCCAGGGCGATCAGCACGTCGCGGAAGTTCAGGCCCATGGCCTTGGTGCCGATGCGGACCTCGCCGGGCGCGAGCGGCGCCGACGGGGTGGGGAGCAGCGCGAGGTCGTCGAGCGTGCCGCGGGCGGTGACGTCCAGCCGCCAGTTCGCGGCCTCGGCCGGCGGGGTCAGCGCGCCGTCGGCTCCGGGCCGGGCCAGGCGGGGCGCGTACGCCGTCCCCTTCCTGATCGCGAGCTGCGCCTCGCCTGTCGCGAGCGCGGCGGGCAGCGCCCGGTAGGAGTCCACGTCACGGTCGAGGTCGAGGACGACGACCCGTTCGGGGCTCTCCGACTGCGCGGACCTGACGAGGCCCCAGACCCCGGCGTTGACCAGGTCCGGCACCTCCTCTTCCGCCGTGGTCGCGACCGCGCCCCGGGTGAGGAGGACGAGCTTGGAGGCGGGGAAGCCCTCCTCGGCCAGCCAGGTCTGCAGCAGCTCCAGCACCTGGCAGGTCCGGTCGGCGACCGCCGCGGCCAGATCGGGCTCCGGTTCGCCGTCCAGCGGGACGACCACCCATTCGGGCACCGATCCGGTGGCCACGAGTTCGGCCAGGCCGGCGTGCGCGGCCGCGCCGATCCCGGCGGCCGCCAGTTCTGACGGGTCGCCGATGACCGCCCATCGCTGCTCGCCCGCGGGTTCGCCGGCGGGCACCGGCGCCCATTCGAGCGTGTAGAGCGAGTCCTCTCCGGTGGCGCGCTGCTCGGCGCCGAGGTCGGCGGGAAGCGGGCGCAGGATCAGCGAGTCCACGTGCGCGACGGGCACGCCGGTCGTGTCGGTGACGGCGAGCGTCACGTCGTCGGTGCCGCGGGGGGTGAGCCGGACGCGGATCGAGGTCGCGCCGGTCGCGTGCAGCCGTACACCGGTCCAGGCGAACGGCATCCGCGGCCCGTCCTCGGCGGTGGCCGCGTTGAGCGCGACGCTGTGCAGCGCGGCGTCGAGCAGCGCCGGGTGCAGCCCGAATCCGCCGGTCTCGGTCCCTTCCGGCAGCGCCACCTCGGCGAACAGCTCCTGGTCGCGCCGCCAGGCCGCCTTCAGGCCCTGGAACGTGGGTCCGTAGCCCAGGCCGACCGCGCCGAGCCAGTCGTACAGGCCGGTCATCGGGAGCGGCTGCGCGCCCTCGGGCGGCCAGGCGGCCGTCTCCTGGGCGGGCGGCGCGGCGGCCTCCGGCGCGAGCACGCCGGTGGCGTGGCAGGTCCACGGGTCGTCGGCGGCTCCGCCGTCGGGCCGGGTGTGGACGGTGAGCTGCCGCCGCCCGTCCTCGTAGGGGGCGCCGACGGCCAACTGGAGCTGGATCGCGCCGCGTTCCGGCACGATGAGCGGGGCCTGCAGGGTGAGCTCTTCGAGCAGGTCGCAGCCGACCTCGTCGCCGGCCCTGACGGCCAGCTCCACGAACGCCGTGCCGGGCAGCAGCACCTGGCCGTTGACCTGGTGGTCGGCCAGCCAGGGGTGGGTCTTCAGCGAGAGCCTGCCGGTCAGCAGCACGCCGTCGGAGTCGGCCAGCGAGACGGCGGCGGCCAGGAGGGGATGCCCGGCCGCCCCGAGCCCGGCGGCTCCGACGTCACCGGCGCTCGCGGTGCGCTCCTCCAGCCAGAAGTGCTGGTGCTGGAAGGCGTAGGTGGGCAGGTCGACCATCCGGGGGGCGGCGGGCTCCAGGGCCTGGGCCCAGTCGACGTTCACTCCGCGTACCCACAGCTCGGCGGCACTGGTCCACAGCCTGCGCAGGCCGCCGTCGTCGCGGCGCAGCGTGCCGCAGGCCACCACGTCCTCGACCGTCTCCTGCACCGCCATCATCAGCACCGGGTGAGCGCTGACCTCAACGAACACCCCGTGGCCCTGCTCGGCCAGCGCCCGCACCGACGGCTCCAGCCACACCGTCCGCCGCAGGTTCTCGTACCAGTACGCGGCATCCACCTCGGTCCCGGTCAGCCAGCACTGCCGGACGGTCGAGTACCACGGCACCTCGCTCGTTTGCGGGGTCACCGGGGCCAGCAGCCTCGCCAGCTCGTCCTCGATCGCCGCCACATGCGCCGAATGCGAGGCGTAGTCCACCTCGATCCGCCGCGCCCGCACCGCGTCATACCGAGCCAGGAACTCCTCAATGGCATCCGCATCGCCTGACACCACCGTCGAGGCAGGCCCGTTCACCGCCGCGATCGAGATCCGGTCGTCCACCGCCACCTCCGAAGCGGGCAGCGGGATCGACGCCATACCGCCCCGACCGGCCAGCGCCACGATCGCCTGACTCCGCAACGCCACCACCCGCGCGCCATCCTGAAGCGACAGCGCGCCCGCCACCACCGCAGCGGCGATCTCCCCTTGGGAATGGCCCACCACGGCGGCCGGGGCCACTCCGAGCGAGCGCCACACCTCGGCCAGGGACACCATCACGGCCCACAGCACCGGCTGCACCACATCAACCCGGTCCAAGCCCTCCCCGCTACGCAGCACCTCTGTGAGGGACCAGTCCACGAACTCCGACAGCGCCGCCTCACACTCCGCCATCCGCGCCGCGAACACCGGCGACTCATCCAGCAACTCGACGCCCATACCGAGCCACTGCGACCCCTGACCAGGAAAGACGAACACCGTCTTGCCACCCGGCCCGGCCACACCCCGCACCGCGCCCTCGTCCAGACCGGCCAGCAGTTCCTCCCGGTCCGCGCCGATCACCACCGCACGGTGGTCGAACGCCGACCGCGAAGCCACCAGCGAATGCGCCACATCCACCGGCCGGACCCCGGCCACCGCATCGGCCAACCGGCCCGCCTGAGCCCGCAACGCCTCCGCGCTGCGACCCGACAGCACCCACGGCACCACCGGCGGCTCGTCGACGGGCTCGGGCTCCTCGTCCGTGCCCGGCACCTGCTCGATGATCACGTGGGCGTTGGTGCCGCTGATGCCGAAGGAGGAGACGGCGGCGCGGCGCGGATGATCCTGCACGTCCCACGGCCGGGCCTCGGTGAGCAGCTCGACGGCCCCGGCCGACCAGTCCACGTGCGGCGACGGCTCGTCCACGTGCAGCGTCTGCGGCAGCAGGCCGTGCCGCATGGCCATGACCATCTTGATGATCCCGGCGACACCGGCGGCGGCCTGGGTGTGGCCGATGTTCGACTTGACCGAGCCGAGCCACAGCGGCTGGTCCCGGTCCTGGCCATAGGTGGCGATCAGCGCCTGGGCCTCGATCGGGTCGCCCAGCGTCGTGCCCGTCCCGTGCGCCTCGACCACGTCCACGTCGGCGCCCGACAGTCTGGCGTTGGCCAGGGCCTGGCGGATCACCCGCTGCTGGGACGGGCCGTTCGGCGCGGTCAGGCCGTTGCTGGCCCCGTCCTGGTTGATCGCCGAGCCCTTGACGACCGCCAGCACCGGGTGGCCGTTGCGGCGGGCGTCCGACAGCCGCTCCACCAGCAGCATGCCGACGCCCTCTGACAGCGCGAACCCGTCCGCCGCGCCGGCGAAGGGCTTGCACCTGCCGTCCCGGGCGAGCGCGCCCTGGAGGCTGAAGCCGATGAAGCCGAGCGGGGTGCACATCACCGTGACGCCGCCGGCCAGGGCCAGGTCGCAGTCGCCGTTCCGCAGCGCCTGCGCCGCCAGGTGCAGCGCCACCAGCGACGACGAGCACGCCGTGTCCACCGTGACCGCGGGCCCTTCGAGCCCCAGCGCGTACGCGACCCGGCCGGACGCGATGCTGCTCAGCGTGCCGGTGACCAGGTGCCCCACGGATTCCAGCGGGACCTGGTCGGAGTGGCGGCCGTACTCCTCGTAGGCCGCGCCGACGAAGACGCCGGTACGGGTGCCGCGCAGCGAGCCGGGCTCGATCCGGCCGTGCTCGATCGCCTCCCACGAGGCTTCGAGCAGGACCCGCTGCTGCGGATCCATGGCCAGGGCCTCGCGCGGGCTGATGCCGAAGAACTCGGGGTCGAACTCGGCCGCGTCACGCAGGAAGCCGCCGTCCCGGACGTACGAGGCGAGCTGCGCCTCGGGGTCCGGGTCGTAGATCCCCTCGACGTCCCAGCCGCGATCGTCCGGGAGGGCCGAGATCGCGTCCCCGCCCTCGGCGACCAGCCGCCAGAGGTCGTCGGCGTTGGTCACGCCGCCGGGCATCCGGCAGCTCATCCCGACGATCACGATCGGGTCGTCGGAGACCGGCCCGCGGCTCTCGCCGGTGGGCCCGGCCTCCGTCCGGGTGCCCAGGATCTCGCCGCGGACCAGGCCCGCGAGAGCCTTGACGTTCGGGTAGTCGAAGACCACGGTCGCCGGGAGCCGCACGCCCAGCGCGGCGTTGAGCCTGCCGCGCAGCTCGACCGCGGTGACCGAGTCGAAGCCGAGGTCTCGGAAGGCCCGGTCCACCTCCACCTCGCCGGGGGCGTACCCGAGCACGGCGGCCACCTGCTCGCGCACCTGCGCGACCAGGAGCCGGTCCTGCTCGTCCTCGCTCAGCGGGAGGAGCTTCGCACGCAGCTCGGAGGACTCGGAGTCGGCTACCGCCTCCTTCTGGAACACCGCCACGGCCTCGGGGACGCCGTCGAGAAGGGGCCGCCGTCGGGCGGCGGTGAAGATGGGGAAGAACCGTTCCCAGTCGACGTCGGCGACGACCAGGTTGGTCTCGCCGTCGTCCAGGGCCTGCCGCAGGGCGTCGATGGCCAGGCCGGCGTCCATGTAGCGGACGCCGGTCCTGCGGGCGTCCTCCTCGTCGAGGAGCGTGGTCATGCCGCCGCCCGCGGCGTCCCAGAAGCCCCAGGCGACGGCCGTAGCGGCGAGGCCGCGGGCGCGGCGGTGCGCGGCCAGCGCGTCGAGGTAGGCGTTGCCGGCGGCGTACGCGCCGTTCAGCGCGCCGCCCCAGACACCGGCGCCGGACGAGAACAGCACGAACGCGTCGAGCGGTCCGTCGAATGCCGCGTCCAGGTTGGCGGCTCCGACGATCTTGGCTTGGGTGGCCTCGGCCAGCTCGTCCCGTCCGAGCCGGGTGAGGGGCTGCATGTGGGGCACGCCCGCGGTGTGGAAGACCGATCGGACGGGGGCGTCCGCCTCGATCTCGCGGACCAGGGCCGCGAGCGCGTCGCGGTCGGCCACGTCGCACTTGGACACCGTCACCCGCGCGCCGAGCTCCTGGAGTTCGGCCACGAGCGTGGCGGCGCCGGGGGCGTCGGCGCCGCGCCGGCTGGTGAGCACGAGGTGCTCGGCGCCGTCGCGGGCCAGCCACCGCGCGACGTTCGCGCCCAGACCGCCGGTGCCGCCGGTGATCAGTACGGTGCCGCGGGCCCGCCAGTGCTCGGCCGAGTCGGTCCGCGCCCTTGGCGCCCTGGACAGGCGGCGGGCGAAGATCCCCGAGGCGCGGACGGCGAGCTGGTCCTCTTCCCCGATCCCGGCGAGCACGGTGACCAGGCGGGTCAGGACGCGCTGGTCGAGCGTCTCCGGCAGGTCGACGAGACCGCCCCAGCGGGCGGGGTGCTCCAGGCCGAAGACCCGGCCGAGCCCGGAGACCGCGGCCTGCTCCGCGTCGCGGACCGGGTCGGCCCGGCTGACGCTCTCGGCGCCGTCGGTGGCGATCCAGAGCGGCGCCGCCACGCCGGCGTCGTCCATGGCCTGGATCAGCGTGACTGTCCGGGCCAGGTCGCAGTGGAGGGCGAGCACGCCGGCCGGCGCCTCGTCCCCGCCCAGCAGCGCGGCGAGGTCGCCCCTTCCGGAGTCGCCGGTGACCTCCAGGAGCTCGCACCGGGCTCCGTGCCGTTCGAGCGCCCCGGCGACGGAGGCCGCCGCGTCGCCGCCGGCCCGGTCCGCCGGGACGACGACGCGCCAGGTGCCCGACAGCGCGGGCGGCTTCCCGCCGGGTGCGCCGACGGGCGTCCAGGTGACGCGGTACCGCCAGGAGTCGAGCACGTCCTGGTCGCGCCGCCGGCGCCGCCAGGACGACAGCGCCGGCAGGATGGCCGCCAGCGGGGAGCCGTCCTCGATGCCGAGGGTCGCGGCGAGCGCGGCCACGTCCTCGCGTTCGACCGCGGCCCAGAACTCGGGGTCGACGGAGCCGTCGGGCGCCTGCTCGGCCGGGGTCGCGCCGGGCATGAACCAGAAGCTCTTGCGCTGGAAGGCGTATGTGGGCAGCTCGACGCGCTGGGGGACGGCGTCGGCGAAGTACGCGTCCCAGTCGACGGCGACGCCCCGGCAGTGCAGCCGGCCGACGGCCTCGACGAAGGCGCGGGCCTCGTCGCGGTCCTTGCGCGTGGCGCTGACGAAGAACGCGGCGTCGTCGCCGTCGAGCGTCTGCCTGGCCAGGCTGGTCAGCACCCCGTCCGGGCCGATCTCCACGAACACGGTGGCGCCGCCGGCCCTGGCGGTGGTGACGGCGTCGCCGAAGCGCACCGCCCGGCGGACGTGGTCCACCCAGTAGCCGGGGTCGGTGAGCTGCCCGGGTTGCGCCTTCTGCCCGGTCACGTCAGAGATGATCGGAATGGCGGGCTCGCCGTACGTCAAGGACTCCGCCACCTGCCGGAACTCCTCCAGCATCGGCTCGACGAGCGGCGAGTGGAAGGCGTGGGAGACGCGCAGCCGACGGGTGCGTACCTGCCCTGCCTCGAGTGCCTGCGCGATCTCGTCGATGTCGCCGGCGGCGCCGGAGACGACGACCGCGCCCGGCGCGTTGACCGCGGCGATCCCGGCCCGGTCCGCGCGGCCGGCCAGCAGCGGGAGGACCTGCTCCTCCGGGGCGGCGACGGCGAGCATGGCGCCGCCTGCGGGCAGCGCCTGCATCAGCCGGGCCCGCGCGGCGACCAGCGCGCAGGCGTCGCCGAGCGAGAGCACCCCCGCGACGTGGGCGGCGGCGAGCTCGCCGACCGAGTGCCCGGCGAGCACGTCAGCCTCGATGCCCAGCGAGGTCAGCAACCGGTACAGGGCGACCTCGAAGGCGAACAGGGCGGGCTGGGTCATGCCCGTCTCGTCCAGCACCCCGTCGGGGTCGGTGAACATGACGTCCCTGATGGGGTGCGGCAGCAGCGGGTCCAGCACCTTGCAGACGTCTTCGAGCGCGGCGGCGAACACCGGGAACGCCTGGGCGAGCGCGGCGCCCATGCCCACCCGCTGGCTGCCCTGCCCGGCGAACAGGAAGGCGATCCTGCCTCCCGCCCCGGAACCCGTGACGGCGGTGGCGCCGTCGGCGAGCGACCGGAGACCGGCCAGGAGCTCGTCCCGGGTCTCCCCCACGATCACGGCGCGCTGGTCGAGCGCCGCCCGGCCGGTCGCGAGCGACCAGCCGACGTCCTCGACGCGCAGGTCCGGCCGCGTGGCCGCCCACGTACTGAGCCGGTCGGCCTGCGCGGCCAGCGCCTGCGCGTCCCTGGCGGAGACCGTCCAGGGCACCAGCGGCAGGTTCAGCCCGGCCTGTTCGGCGGTGTCGTCCTGCTCGGCCGGCGTCTCTTCGAGGATCAGGTGGGCGTTGGTGCCGCTGAAGCCGAAGGCCGAGACGGCGGCGCGGCGGGGCGCCTCGCCGGACTCCCACGACCGGGGCTCGGTGAGCAGCTCGACGGCGCCGGCCGACCAGTCCACGTGCGTGGACGGCTCGTCCACGTGCAGGGTGCGCGGCAGCGTCTCGTTGCGCAGCGCCATCACCATCTTGATCACGCCGCCGACGCCGGCGGCGGCCTGGGCGTGGCCGATGTTCGACTTCAGCGAGCCCAGCCACAGAGGCTGGTCCCGGTCCTGCCCGTACGCGGTGATGAGCGCCTGGGCCTCGATCGGGTCGCCCAGGGTGGTGCCGGTGCCGTGCCCCTCCACCGCGTCCACCTGCGAGGGCGACAGGCCCGCGTCGGCCAGCGCCTCCCTGATCACCCGGATCTGGGAGGGGCCGTTCGGCGCGGACAGCCCGTTGCTGGCGCCGTCCTGGTTGACCGCGCTGCCGCGGATGACCGCGAGGACGTGGTGCCCGTTCTCCCGGGCGTCCGACAGGCGTTCGAGGAGCAGCACCCCCACGCCCTCGCTCCAGCCGGTGCCGTTCGCCGCGTCGGCGAAGGACTTGCAGCGGCCGTCGGCCGACAGGCCCCGTTGCTGGGAGAACTCGATGAAGGTGTTCGGGGTCGCCATCACCGTCACGCCGCCGGCCAGCGCCAGCGAGCACTCGCCGCGCCGCAGCGCCTGCGCCGCCAGGTGCAGCGCCACCAGCGACGACGAGCAGGCCGTGTCGACCGAGATCGCCGGGCCCTCGAGGCCGAGCGCGTACGCCACCCGGCCGGAGACCACGCTGCCGAGCGCCTCGGCGCGGAAGTAGTCGTGGTACATGACACCGGCGTAGACGCCGGTCCGGCTGCCGCGCACGGAGTTCGCGTCGATGCCGGCGCGCTCGAACGCCTCCCAGCACGACTCCAGGAACATCCGCTGCTGCGGGTCGGTCCCGAACGCCTCACGTGGCGAGATCGCGAAGAAGCCGGCGTCGAAGTCGGCCGCGTCGTAGACGAAGCCGCCCGTCCGGGCCGTGGTCGTGCCCGGGTTGTCCGGGTCGGGGTGGTAGAGGTTCTCGTCCCAGCCGCGGTCGGTGGGGAACTCGGAGATCGCGTCGACGCCGTCGGCGACGAGCCGCCACAGCTCCTCGGGCGAGGTGACCCCGCCCGGGTAGCGGCAGGCCATGCCGACGATCGCGATCGGCTCGTGCTCCCGGCCCTGGATCTCCCGCAGTTGCTGCCTGGTTTGGTGCAGGTCGGCCGTGACCCGCTTCAGGTAGCCCCGGAGCTTGTCTTCGTTTGCCATCGAACGTAGCCCTTCTGAGCCGCTGCAACTGTCAAGAGATCTCGAGCTCGTTGTCGATGAAGGCGAACATCTCGTCGTCGCTGGCGGACTCGAGCTGGTCCGCAACGTCCGACTCGCCCGTGCCGTTCAGGCCCGACAGGAGCTCTTTGAGGCGCGCGGTGAGCCTGGCGCGCACCGTGCTGTCCTCGGCGAGTGTGGTCAGTGAATCCTGGATCTGGTCCAGCTCCGCGAAGATCCGCAGGATGCCGGCCTCCTCGTTCTCCGCCCCGGCTTCGCCGAAGTACCCCATGAGGTGGTCGGTCAGGGCCACCGGGGTGGGGTAGTCGAAGACGAGGGTGGCGGGCAGCCGCAGGCCCGTGGCCCGGCCGAGCTGGTTGCGGAACTCGACCGCGGTCAGGGAGTCGAACCCGAGGTCCTGGAACGGGCGCTGCGGGTCGATGGCGGATCCGTCGGAGAACCCGAGGACGGCCGCCACCTGGCCGCGAACGGTGTCCGACAGCGCCGACCGCCGCTCGGCCGGCTCCATCGCGGACAGCCGCTCGGCGAGCCCGTCGGTGGTTCCCGCCCGCCGCATGGAGGTCCGCGCACTGGCGCGGGCCTGGACGAATCGGGCCGGGATGAGCAGTGACCGGCCGGACGTGACCGCGGTGTCGAACAGCTCCAGCCCGTCGGCCGCGGACAGCGGCGCCACGCCCATGCGCGCCAGGCGGCGCAGGTCGGCCTCGGTCAGCTCGCCGGACATACCGCCCTGCTCCCACAGCCCCCAGGCCAGGGACGTGCCCGCCAGCCCTTCGGCGGCCCGCAGCTGGGCCAGCGCGTCGAGGAACGCGTTCGCCGCGGCGTAGTTGCCCTGGCCCGCTCCTCCCAGCGCTCCCGACATCGAGGAGAACAGCACGAACGCCCGCAGGTCGAGCCCTCGTGTCAGCTCGTGCAGGTGCCAGGCGGCATCGGCCTTGGGCCGCAGGACCGTGTCAAGACGCTCGGACGTCAGGGACGTGATCACCCCGTCGTCCAGAACACCGGCCGTGTGCACGACACCGGTGAGCGAGTCCGCCACCCAGGCGACCGTCGCCGCCAGCGACTCACGGTCGGCCACGTCGCAGGCCGCCACCTCCACCTCCGCACCCAGCTCCGAGAGCTCGGCCACCAGCTCGGCCGCGCCCGGCGCTCCCAGGCCACGACGGCTGACCAGCACCAACCGCCTGACCTCGTGCTCGGTGACGAGGTGCCGGGCCACCAACGCACCCAGCCCGCCCGTGCCACCGGTGACCAGCACCGTGCCCCCCGGCCCGAACACCGGGCCCCGATCCTCCAGATCCGTGGCCCGGCCCAGCCGCGGCACCCACAGCTCGCCCGCCCGCACCGCGAGCTGCGACTCACCCGACGCCAGCGCCCGGCCGATCACGTCCTCGGACGTGTCACCGTCCAGGTCCAGCAGCACGAACCTGCCGGGCTGCTCGGCCTGCGCGGCCCGCACGAGGCCGCCGACCGCCGCCTGGGCGAGGTCCGGGCTCTCGCCGGCGGTGGTGGCGAGGGCGCCGCGCGTGAGGATGACGAGCCGGGACGACGCGAGGTGCTCCTCCGCCAGCCAGCTCTGCAGCAGTTCGAGGACGCCGTGCGTCGCCGCGTGATGGTCCTGCCCGGCGGAGGGGCCGGTCAGAACCGCCTCCGGGAGATCGGCCGGGTCGTGCAGCGAGACCAGAGTGGCCAGGTCCGGATAGGTGACGCGGCCGGTGCCGAGGTCGTCGGCACCGAGCAGCGCCCAGCGCGGCGTCTCGGACGCGGGCGCGTCGGGGAGCCGGGTCCACTCGATCTGGTGCAGGGTGCCCTGGTTCCCGCCGCCTTGCCGGCCGCCGGCCATCGGGCGCAGGGTGAGGGTCTCGACGGCGGCGACCGGCGCGCCGAGCTCGTCGGCGATGCTCAGCGTGATGGCAGCGCCGCCGACGTTGGCGATCTTGACGCGCAGGCTGGTCGCTCCCGCCGCGAGCAGGGACACGCCCGACCATGCGAACGGCAGGTACGGCCGCCCCGGCTCGGGCCGCGGCAGCAGACCACCCAGGGCGGTGGCGTGCAGCGCGGCGTCCAGCAGGGCGGGGTGCAACACGAACCGCCCGGCGTCCGCGTGCGCCTCCTCGGGCAGGACGATCTCGGCGAACACCTCGCCGCCCCGCTCCCAGGCGCTTGTCAGCCCCTGGAACGTCGGCCCGTAGTCCAGTCCGATCGCGAGCATGTCGTCGTAGAGGTCCTGGACCGGGACCGGCTCCGCGCCGGCGGGCGGCCACTGCCGCAGGTCGATGTCCGGCTCGGGCACGGTCGCGGTGAGCGTGGCCTGGGCGTGCTGGGTCCACTCGGTCGCGTCCTGCGTACGGGAGTGGATCGCCAGCGACCTGCGGCCCGGCTCCTCGGTGGCGGTGGACACCAGCTGGAGCTGGACGCCGCCGCCCTCGGGCAGAACCAGAGGGGTCTGCAGGGTGAGCTCCTGGAGGTGCGGGCAGCCGCTCTCGTCCCCGGCCCGGACGGCCAGCTCGACGAGCGCGGTGCCCGGCACGATGACGCTGCCGCCCACGACGTGGTCGGCCAGCCAGGGGTGCGTGGCGACCGACAGCCGCCCGCTGAAGATCACCGTCTCGCCGCCGGCCACCTCGGTCGCCGCGCTGAGCAGCGGGTGCTCGACGGCGCCCAGGCCCGCAGTGGTGACGTCGCCGGTGTCGGGGCCGGGCTGGAGCCAGTAGCGCTCGTGCTGGAAGGCGTACGTGGGCAGGTCCACCCGGGACGGGCGGGCCGGCGCGAAGAACGCTTCCCAGCCGACGGCGACGCCGTTCGCGTGCATCCGGCCCAGGGCCTCGACGAACGTACGGGTCTCGTCGCGGTCCTTGCGCGCGGCCGGTACGAAAGCGCCGTCCTCCAGGCTCTGCTGGGCCAGCGCGGTCAGAGTGGTGTCCGGACCGACCTCCACCCACACCTTCGCCCCGGCGGCACGAGCGGCAGCGACCCCGTCGGCGAACCGCACGGCCTGGCGCACGTGCTCCACCCAATAGGTCGGGGTGGTCAGCTGGCCCGGTTCGGCGATCTGGCCGGTGAGGTTGGAAACGATCGCGACCGTCGGCTCGTGGTAGGTCAGACCGGAGATGGCCTGCTCGAAGTCGGCGAGCATCGGCTCCATCAGCGGCGAGTGGAAGGCGTGGGAGACTCGCAACCTGCGTGTCCGAGCGCTGACCCGCCCCTCGATCTCCGCGATCATCTCGGCGTCGCCGGAGATCACCACGGCTGCGGGGCCGTTGACCGCCGCGATCCCGACCTGGCCCTCGAGCAGCGGCAGAACCTCTGCCTCGGGTGCGGCGATCGCGAGCATCGCGCCGCCGGTCGGGAGAGCCTGCATCAGCCGGGCCCTGGCCGCGACCAGCGCGCATGCGTCGGCCAGCGAGAAGACTCCGGCCACGTGTGCGGCGGCGATCTCGCCGATCGAGTGCCCGACCAGCACATCAGCGCGGACCCCGAAGGACTCCAGCAGCCGGTACAACGCCACCTCGAAGGCGAACAACGCCGGCTGAGTCATCCCCGTCTCGTTCAACACCCCATCGGGGTCGTCGAACATCACCTCGCGGATCGGCAGCAGTTGGTTGATCTCTTCCAGGGTCTCGGCGAAGACCGGGAACGCCTCGGCCAACTGTCGGCCCATCCCGACCCGCTGGCTGCCCTGACCGGCGAACAGCAGTGCCAGCTTGGCCCGCGAGCGCACCAGCCCCGTCTGGGTCCTCGGCTCGTCCGGGCTGCCGTCGGCCAGCGCCGCCAGTGCTTCGAGCAGTTCGGCGCGGTCCGCGCCGGTGATCACCGTGCGGTGCTCCAGCACCGACCGGCCCGCCGCCAGCGACCAGCCGACATCGGCCACGTCCAGCTCGGGCCGCGACTCGATCCAGGAGCGGAGCCGTCCGGCCTGCGCCGACAGCGCCTGCTCGCTGCGTCCCGACAGCACCCACGGAACCATGGGCAGCTCGCCGGCGGGCTCCGGCTCGGGCGCGACCGGGGACTCCTCCAGGACGACGTGGGCGTTCGTGCCGCTGATCCCGAAGGAGGAGATGCCGGCGCGGCGCGCGTGCCCGTTCCGCTGCCAGGGCTGCGCGTCGGTGAGCAGCCGCACCGCGCCGGCCGTCCAGTCCACGTGTGTGGACGGCTCGTCCGCGTGCAGGGTCTGCGGCAGCGTCTCGTTCCGCAGCGCCATCACCATCTTGATCACGCCCGCGACGCCCGCGGCGGCCTGGGAGTGGCCGATGTTCGACTTGATCGAGCCGAGCCACAGGGGCTGGTCCCGCTCCTGGCCGTAGGTCGCGATCAGCGCCTGGGCCTCGATCGGGTCGCCGAGCACCGTGCCCGTGCCGTGCGCCTCGACCGCGTCCACGTCCGCGGCCGACAGTCCGGCGTTGGCCAGGGCCTGGCGGATCACCCGCTGCTGGGAGGGGCCGTTCGGGGCGGTCAGGCCGTTGCTGGCACCGTCCTGGTTGACCGCGGATCCGCGGACGACCGCCAGCACCTGGTGGCCGTTGCGGCGCGCGTCCGACAGCCGCTCCACCAGCAGCATGCCCGCGCCCTCCGACAGCCCGACGCCGCCCTCGGCCTCGCCGAACGCCCTGCACCGGCCGTCCACGGAGAGGTTGCGCTGCCGGGCGAACTCGATGAACGTCCACGGCGTGGCCATCACGGTCACGCCGCCTGCCAGCGCCAGGTCGCAGTCCCCCGACCGCAGCGCCTGAACCGCCAGGTGCAGCGCGACCAGGGACGACGAGCACGCGGTGTCCACGGTCATCGCGGGGCCCTCGAAGCCGAAGGTGTACGACACCCGGCCGGAGGCGACGCTGCCCGAGTTGCCGGTGCCGATCAGGCCTTCCAGCTCTTCTGGCACCGAGGACAGCTGGGACGCGTAGTCGTGGTACATCACACCGGCGAACACACCCGTCCGGCTGCCCCGCAGCCCATGGGGATCGATTCCGGCGCGTTCGAGCGCTTCCCATGAGGTTTCGAGCAGCAGCCGCTGCTGCGGGTCCATGGCCAGCGCCTCACGCGGCGAGATCCCGAAGAAGCCGGGGTCGAACTCGGCGGCGTCGTACAGGAAGCCGCCGTGCCGGGCGTACGAGGTGCCCCGGTTGCCGGGGTCCGGGTCGTAGAGCCTGTCCAGATCCCAGCCTCGGTCCGCCGGGAACTCGCCCACGGCGTCCCCGGCCTGCGCCACCAGCCGCCACAGATCCTCGGGCGAGGCGACCCCGCCGGGGTAGCGGCAGGCCATGCCGACGATCGCGATGGGCTCGTCGTCGGCCGCCGACGTCCGTGCCGTGACCGCGACCTCACGCGTACCCAGCAGCTCGCCGGACAGGAACCTGACGAGCGCCGCCTGGGTGGGATAGTCGAAGACCAGCGTCGCCGGCAGCCGGATGCCCGTGACCTCGCTGAGCCGGTTGCGGAACTCCACCGCCATCAGCGAGTCGAAGCCCAGCTCCTGGAACGACATGCCCTCGTCGAGGGCCGACCGGTCGGCGAAGCCGAGCACCACGGCCAGCTGATCGCGTACCAGATCTTCCAGCACGGACTGCTGTCCGGCCGGCGGCATGCTCGCCAGCTGCTGCTTCAGCGTGGCGGCGGCCTCCGACGCGGCCGTCACCACGCGCCTGGCGGGACCGGACACGAGCCCGCGCAGCAGCGGGGGCAGCATGTCCGCGTGGGCTCCGAGGACCTTGAGGTTCAGCTGGGCGGGGACCAGCGTGGCCCGGTCGGTGCCCAGCGCGGCGTCGAGCAGGGCCAGCCCGTCCTCGGCCGACAACGGGTCGACGCCGGAGCGTGCGAGCCGCCGCAGGGCGGCGTCGTCGAGCTCCGCGAGCCCGCCTTCCCTCCACAGGCCCCAGGCCAGCGAGATCGCGGGCAGCCCCTGTGCTCTGCGGTGCTCCGCCAGGGCGTCCAGGTACGCGTTCGCCGCCGCGTAGTTGCCCTGGCCCGCGCCTCCCATCACGCCTGCCAGGGAAGAGAACAGGACGAACGCGGACAGGTTCAGATCGCGGGTGAGCTCGTGCAGGTGCCAGGCGGCGTCGGCCTTGGGTCGCATGACCGTGTCGAGCCGTTCGGACGTCAGGGACGTGATCACCCCGTCGTCCAGGACGCCGGCCGCGTGCACGACGCCGGTCAGCGAGTCCGCCACCGAGGTCACCAACGCCGCCAAGGCCTCACGGTCGGCCACGTCGCAGGCGGCGACGCTCACCTCCGCGCCCAGCGCGGACAGCTCGGCCACCAGGTCCGCGGCCCCCGGAGCATCCGGCCCGCGCCTGCTGACCAGCACCAGACGCCCCACCTGGTACACCGTGACCAGGTGCCGGGCCACCAACGCGCCCAGACCGCTCGTACCGCCGGTGACCAGCACCGTCGACTCCGGCCCGAACACCGGCGCCCGGCCTTCCGGCACCGCCGCCCGCGCCAGGCGCGGGACCCGCGCCTCACCGGCCCGCACGGCCACCTGGGCCTCGTCGCCGGCCAGTGCCTGGCCGATCACGTCCTCGGGCGTGTCGTCGTCCAGGTCGAGCAGGACGAACCGGCCCGGCTGCTCGGCCTGCGCGACCCGTACCAGGCCCCAGATCGCCGCCTGTGCCGGATCCGGCACGTCCGCCGGACCTGCCGCCACCGCGCCACGCGTGACGACGGCCAGCCGCGACGACGTGAACCGCTCGTCCGCCAGCCACTCCTGCAGCAGGTCCAGCGTCTCGTGCACACCGGCCGGAGCCGCCACCGGCACGCATTCCGGAACCGTCCCGACCTCGGCGAGCCCTGCCAGGATCTCTTGCGGGTCGCCCGTCGCGCTCAACTCCACCGGCACCCAGTCGACCTGGAACAGCTTGTTCCTGCTCCTGGCCGCCGGGGTGGTCTCCAGCTGGCCGGTGGACACCGGACGCACCGCGAGCGAGGCGACCGTGGCCACGGGCAGGCCGCCCGTGTCCGTCAATGTCACGGAAACCGCGCCCTGTGCCCGCAAGGAGATCCGTACGCGGAGCTTCGTGGCGCCGGAGGCGTGCAGCGCCACGCCGCTCCAGGCGAACGGCAGGGACGGGCGGCCGGGCTCCGCGTCCGGCGCGAACCCGCCGAGTGCGGTGGCGTGCAGCGCCACGTCGAACAGCGCCGGGTGCAGCCCGAACCGGGCCGCGTCGCGCGCCATCTCCTCCGGCAACGCCAGCTCGGCGAAGACCTCGTCGCCCTTGCGCCATGCGGCCCGGAGCCCGCGGAAGGCGGGGCCGTAGCCGAGGCCCATGGCGGCGAACTGGTCGTACAGGCCGTCCAGCGCCACCGCCTCTGCCCGTTCCGGCGGCCAGACGCTCTCGGGCTCCGGCGCCGTCACGCCGGCTCGCGTCAGCGTTCCGGCGGCGTGCTGGGTCCAGGGCTCGTCCTGCGCGCCGTGGAGGCGGGAGTAGATCCCCAGCCGCCGGCGGCCGTCCTCGTCCGGGGCGCTGACGGCGACCTGGAGCTGGACCGCGCCGCGCTCGGGCACGACGAGCGGCGCCTGCAGGGTGAGCTCTTCGAGCAGGTCGCAGCCGGCCTCGTCGCCGGCCCTGATGGCCAGCTCCACGAAGCCCGTGCCGGGGAGGAACACCTGCCCGTTGACGGCGTGGTCGGCCAGCCACGGGTGGGTGGCGATCGACACGCGGCCGGTGAGGACCACCGCTCCGCCGTCGGCGAGGCCCGTGACCGCGCCGAGCAGCGGGTGTCCCGTGGCCCTGAGGCCGAGGCTCTCCGCGTCGCCGGCACCGGCCGACTCCAGCAGCCAGAAGCGCTGGTGCTGGAAGGCGTAGGTGGGCAGTTCGACCTGGTTCGGCCGGGCGGGCTCGTACACACCGGCCCAGTCGATCTCCGCGCCGCGTACCCACAGCTCGGCGGCGCTCGTCCACAGCCTGCGCAGGCCACCGTCGTCGCGGCGCAGCGTACCCACCACGACCGCCTCGGCGCCGGCCTCCTCGACCGCCTCGCGCATCCCGATCTGCACCACCGGATGCGCGCTGACCTCCACGAAGAACCGGAAGCCCGAACCCGCCAGCTCACTCACCGCCGGGGCGAACCACACCGTCTGCCGCAGGTTCTCGTACCAGTACGCGGCGTCCACCTCGGTCCCGGTCAGCCAGCACTGCCGGACGGTCGAGTACCACGGAACCTCGCTCGTTTGCGGCGTTACCGGGGCCAGCAGCCTCGCCAGCTCGTCCTCGATCGCCTCGACATGCGCCGAATGCGAGGCGTAGTCCACCTCGATCCGCCGCGCCCGCACTCCCTGGGCCTCATAACCGTCAATCAATTCCTCAATGGCGTCCGCGTCTCCTGACACCACTGTCGAAGAAGGTCCGTTCACGGCCGCGATGGAGATCCGGTCGTCTGCGGTCACTTCTGCAGCCGGTAGCGGGATCGATGCCATGCCGCCCTGTCCCGCCAGCGCCACGATGGCCTGGCTCCGCAGCGCGACCACCCGGGCGCCGTCCTGAAGCGACAGCGCGCCCGCCACGACTGCGGCGGCGATCTCCCCTTGGGAGTGACCGACCACGGCGGCCGGTGTCACCCCGAGCGAGCGCCACACCTCGGCCAGGGACACCATCACGGCCCACAGGACCGGCTGCACCACATCGACCCGGTCCAGTCCCTCCCCGCTGCGCAGCACCTCTGTGAGGGACCAGTCCACGAACTCCGACAGCGCCGCCTCGCACTCCGCCATCCGCGCCGCGAACACCGGCGAGTCGTCCAGCAGTTCGACGCCCATGCCGAGCCACTGCGACCCCTGACCGGGGAAGACGAAGGCCGTCTTGCCACCCGGCCCGGCCACGCCCCGCACCGCGCCCTCGTCCAGCCTTTCCAGCCGGGCCAGCAGTTCCTCCTGGTCGGCGCCGATCACCACCGCGCGGTGGTCGAACGCCGAGCGGCCGAGCAACGACCAGCCGACATCTGCCGGTCGGATCCCGGTCACCGCATCGGCCAACCGGCCCGCCTGGGCCCGCAACGCCTCCGCGCTACGGCCCGACAGCACCCACGGCACCACCGGCGGCTCGTCAACGGGCTCCGGCTCCACCGGGGCCTCGATCGGCGGCTCCTCCAGCACCACGTGCGCGTTCGTGCCGCTGACGCCGAAGGAGGAGACCGCTGCCCGGCGCGGGCGGTCCTGCCGGTTCCACGGCTGCCGCTCGTTCAGCAGTTCCAGCGCGCCCGCCGACCAGTCCACGTGCGGGCTGGGCTCGTCCGCGTGCAAGGTCCTGGGAAGCACGCCGTTGCGCATCGCCATGACCATCTTGATGACGCCCGCCGCGCCGGCGGCGGCCTGCGTGTGGCCGATGTTCGACTTGATCGACCCCAGCCACACCGGCTGGCCCCGGTCCTGGCCATAGGTGGCGAGCAGCGCCTGGGCCTCGATCGGGTCACCCAGCGGGGTCCCCGTGCCGTGCGCCTCGACCACGTCCACATCTGTGGCCGACAGCCCGGCGTTGGCCAGGGCCTGGCGGATCACCCGCTGCTGGGACGGGCCGTTCGGGGCGGTCAGGCCGTTGCTGGCGCCGTCCTGGTTGACCGCCGTACCGCGAATGACCGCCAGCACCTGGTGGCCGTCGCGCTGCGCGTCCGACAGGCGCTCCACCAGCAGCACCCCGATGCCTTCGCTCCAGCCGGCGCCGTCCGCCTCGGCCGAGAACGCCTTGCAGCGGCCGTCGGTGGACAGGCCGCGCTGCCGGCAGAACTCGATGAACGTGCCCGGCGTCGCCATCACGGTCACGCCGCCGGCGAGGGCCAGGTCGCACTCGCCGGACCGCAGCGCCTGCACCGCCAGGTGCAGCGCCACCAGCGACGACGAGCAGGCCGTGTCCACGGTCACCGCGGGGCCCTCGAAGCCGAAGGTGTACGACACCCGGCCGGAGGCGACACTGCCCGAGTTGCCGGTGCCGATCAGCCCTTCCAGCTCCTCCGGCACCGAAGTGAGCTGAGAGGCGTAGTCGTGGTACATGACGCCGGAGAACACGCCGGTCCTGCTGCCGCGCAGCCCGTGCGGGTCCATTCCGGCCCGCTCCAGGGCCTCCCACGAGGTTTCGAGGAGCAGCCGCTGCTGCGGGTCCATCGCCAGCGCCTCACGCGGCGAGATCCCGAAGAACCCGGGGTCGAACTCCCCCGCGTCGTACAAGAACCCGCCGTGGCGTACGTAGGAGGTGCCCCTGGTGTCGGGGTCGGGATCGTACAGTTTGTCCAGGTCCCAGCCGCGGTCGGTGGGGAACTCCCCGATCGCGTCCGTACCGGAGAGTACGAGCTCCCACAGCCCTTCGGGAGACACCACGCCACCGGGATACCGGCAGGCCATCCCCACGATCGCGATCGGCTCGTCGTCGATCACCGTCCGGGCCACGGCGACGGACGCCGCGGACGCGACACCCGTCAGCTCCGAGTCCAGGTAATCGGCGACCGCGGCGGCGGTCGGGTAGTCGAAGACCAGCGTGGCGGGCAGGCGCAGCCCGGAAACGGCGTTCAGCCGGTTACGCAGCTCCACCGCGGTCAGCGAGTCGAAGCCCAGCTCCTGGAAGGCGCGATCGGGCTGCACCGCGTCCCCTGAGGCGTGGCCCAGCACGGTCGCCACTTCCTGGCGCACCAGCTCCAGCAGCACCTGCCGGCGCTCCGCCGGCTCCAGACCGGCCAGCCGCCGCCCCAGCGCCGACGCGTCCGAGCGCGCCACCCGCCGGGCCGAGCCGCGTACCAGCCCGCGCAGCAGCGCCGGAAGGCCGTCACCCCGCGAACGCAGTGCCTGCGCGTCGACCCGCAACGGCACCAGCACCGCCGCCTCCGCGGCCACGCCCGCGTCGAACGACGCCAGGCCCTCGTCCACCGACAGCGCCGGCAGACCCTGACGCCGCATCCGCTCCAGGTCGGCCTCGCTCAGCCAGGCGCTCAGCCCGGTCTCGGCGTCCCAGAGCCCGTACGCCAAGGACGTCGCCGGCAGCCCCAGCGAGCGACGGTGCACCGCCAGCGCGTCCAGGAACACGTTGGCCGACGCGTACGCCGCCTGCCCGGCCGCCAGCACCAACCCGCCGGCCGACGAGAACAGCACGAACGCCGACAGGTCCAGATCCCGGGTCAGTTCGTGCAGGTGCCAGGCTCCGTCGGCCTTCGCCCCCAGCACCCCGTCGATCCGCTCGGCCGACAGCGAACCCACCAGCCCGTTGTCGGCCACGCCCGCCGCGTGCACCACGCCGACCAGCGGATGCTGCTGAGGGACGGAGGCGATCGCCTCGGCCAGCGCGTCCCGGTCGGCGACATCGCAGGCCGCCACCGACACCTCGGCCCCGAGCTCGCCCAGCTCGGCCACCAGATCGGCCGCGCCCGCGGCCGCCGGCCCGCTGCGGCTGGCCAGAAGCAGGTGCCGCACTCCGTGGGTGACCACCAGGTGCCGGGCGACCAGCGCGCCGAGCCCGCCGGTGCCACCGGTCACCAGCACCGTGCCGTCCGGCCCGAACGCCGGTGACCCGCCTTCCGCGCTCGCGGCCCGCGCGAGCCGCGGCACCCACACCTCGCCCTCGCGGACAGCGGCCTCGGGCTCCCCGGAAGCGACCACCGCGCCCAGAGCGCGCCAGGACTCCTCGCTGCCGTCCACGTCCACCAGGACGAACCGGCCCGGGTTCTCGGCCTCGGCCGCCCGCACCAGCCCCCATACCGGGGCCACGCCGACGTCCACAGGCTCGTCGGGCCGCACCGCCGCCGCGCCACGCGTGACGATGACCAGCCGCGACGACGCGAACCGCTCGTCCGCCAGCCACTCCCGCACCGATTCCAGGACGGGACGGATGACCTGCCGTACGGCGGTGGGGATGTCCGTCGCGGGGTCGGTGGCCGGGCACTCCAGGAACGCCCACTCCGGCACCGCGTCCCCCAGAGCCGCCAGGTCCGGGTACTCGCCCACTTCGACGGGCGCCGCCGGAACCTCGGCCGGCTTCGTCCAGGTCACCTGGTAGAGGGGGTTCTGACCCGTTTGCAGCTGGCCGGTGGACAGCGGCCGGACGGTGAGCGCGTCGATGTCGGCCACCGGCGCGCCGGTGCCGTCCGCGATGGTCAGCGAGACGGAGGTGCTCCCGGCGGCGGTGTTCTTGGTGGCCTTCACGCGCAGGCCGGTCGCTCCGGTCGCGTGCAGCGACACTCCCGACCAGGCGAAGGGCAGGAACGGCTGACCCGGCTCGGGCGTCGGCAGCAGATCGCCCAAAGCGCTGGCGTGCAGCGCGGCGTCCAGCAGGGCCGGATGCATCCCGAACCGCGCCGCCTCGGCGTGCGCCTGGTCCGGCAGCGTGATCTCGGCGAACACCTCGCCCGGCCGGGTCCACGCGCTCGTCAGGCCCTGGAAGAGCGGGCCGTACTCCAGGCCGATCCCCGCCAGGTTCTCGTACAGGTCCTCGACATCGACCGGCGCCGCGTCCGCCGGCGGCCACTGCGCCACGTCGAAGCCCGGCTCCGCGGCCGTGGCCGCCAGCACGCCCTCGGCGTGCCGGACCCACTCGTCCCCGTCACCGGACCGGGAATGAATGCTCACCGACCGCTGACCGGACTCCTCCACCGCGCCGACCACCACCTGCAGCTGCACGCCGCCCTCGGCGGACACCACCAGCGGGGCCTGCAGGGTCAGCTCCTGCAGGCACGAGCAGCCCACCTCGTCACCGACGCGAACCGCCAGCTCCACCAGGCCCGCGCCGGGAAGCAGGACCATGCCGTTGACCAGGTGATCGGCCAGCCAGGGCTGCGTGGCCAGCGACAGCCGGCCGCTGAAGACCACCGATTCGCCGCCGGCCACCTCGGTCACCGCGCTCAGCAACGGATGATCGACGGCGCCCAGCCCTGCGGCGTCCACATCGCCGGTGCCCTGTGCGGCGGGCACCCAGTACCGCTCCCGCTGGAAGGCGTAGGTGGGCAGGTCCGCCCGCTGCGCCCCCACGGGGGCGAAGAACGCCTCCCAATCGACGGTCAGACCACAGGCGTGCATCCGTCCCAGGGCTTCGACCAGGGTACGGACCTCGTCGCGGTCCTTGCGGGTGGCGGGGATGAACACGCCGTCGGCGATGCTCTGCTGGGCCAGCCCGGTCAGCACCCCGTCCGGGCCGATCTCCAGGAAGTGGCTCGCTCCTGAAGCCGTCACCCCGTCGGCGAACCGCACAGCCTGCCGCACGTGCTCCACCCAATAGCTCGGGCTGGTCAGCTGACCCGGCTCGGCCAACTGGCCGGTGAGGTTGGAAACGATCGCGACCGTCGGCTCGTGGTAGGTCAGACCGGAGATGGCCTGCTCGAAGTCGGCGAGCATCGGCTCCATCAGCGGGGAGTGGAAGGCGTGGGAGACCCGCAACCTGCGTGTCCGAGCGCTCACCCGCTCCTCGATCTCAGCGATCTTTCGGGCGTCTCCGGAGATCACCACCGCAGCCGGACCGTTGACCGCCGCGATCCCGACCTGGCCCTCCAGCAGGGGCAGAACCTCCGCCTCGGGTGCGGCGATCGCGAGCATCGCACCGCCGGTCGGCAGGGCCTGCATCAACCGGGCCCGGGCCGCCACCAGCGCGCACGCATCGGCCAGCGAGAACACTCCGGCCACGTGCGCGGCGGCGATCTCCCCGATCGAATGCCCGACCAGCACATCAGCGCGGATCCCGAAGGACTCCAGCAGCCGATACAACGCCACCTCGAAGGCGAACAACGCCGGCTGGGTCATGCCCGTCTCGTTCAACACCCCGTCGGGGTCGTTGAACATGACCTCACGGATCGGCAGGAGCTGGTTGATCTCCTCCAGCGTCTCGGCGAAGACCGGGAACGCCTCAGCGAGCTGTCGGCCCATGCCGACCCGCTGGCTTCCTTGGCCGGCGAACAGCAGCGCCAGCCGGCCACCAGAGCCACTCTCGGAAACCCCATCCGAGGCCAGCGCCCGCAGCCCGGCCAGCAGCTCGTCACGGTCAGCGCCCACCACGACCGCACGCTGCTCCAGCACCGCCCGGTTCAACGCCAGCGCCGCCCCCGTACCGGCGATCGAGGTCTCCTCCGAGACCCACGACTCCAGACGCCGGACCTGGGCCTGCAGCGCTTCGGTGGTCCTGGCCGAGATCAGCCACGGCACCATGGGGAGAACCGCGTCATCACTCGCGACCTCGGCGTCAACCTGCTCGATGATCACGTGAGCGTTCGTGCCGCTGATCCCGAACGAGGAGACCGCCGCCCGCCGCGGCCGGTCCTGCCGCTCCCACGGGCGGGCCTCGGTCAGCAGCTCAACAGCCCCGGCCGACCAGTCCACGTGCGGCGACGGCTCGTCCACGTGCAAGGTCTGAGGCATGAGGCCATGGCGCATGGCCATCACCATCTTGATGACCCCGGCGACACCGGCCGCGGCCTGCGTGTGACCGAAGTTCGACTTCAGCGAACCCAGCCACAACGGCCTGTCCCGCTCCTGGCCATAGGTCGCGAGGAGCGCCTGGGCCTCGATCGGGTCGCCGAGCTTGGTGCCCGTGCCGTGCGCCTCGACCACGTCCACATCCCCGGTAGACAACCCGGCGTTCGCCAGCGCCTGCCGGATCACCCGCTGCTGCGAAGGACCGTTCGGGGCCGTGATCCCGTTGCTCGCACCGTCCTGGTTGATCGCCGAACCCTTGAGGACCGCCAGCACCTGGTGCCCGTTGCGGCGCGCGTCCGACAGCCGCTCCACCAGCAGCACGCCGGCGCCCTCGCCCCAACCGGTACCGTCCGCCGCGGCGGCGAAGGACTTGCACCGGCCGTCCGTGGCCAGGCCGCGCTGGCGGGAGAACTCGATGAACGTGCCCGGCGTCGACATCACCGTCACACCACCGGCCAGCGCCAGATCGCACTCACCGGACCGCAGCGCCTGCGCCGCCAGGTGCAGCGCGACCAGGGACGACGAGCACGCCGTGTCCACGGTCACCGCCGGGCCCTCGAACCCGAACGTGTACGACACCCGCCCGGACACCAGGCTGCCGCCGCTGGTCGACGCCGGAGTGCCCAGCCCGTAGTCGTGATACATCACACCGGCGAACACACCGGTCCGGCTGCCGCGCAGCGCGACGGGACTGACGCCGGCGCGCTCAAGCGCCTCCCACGAGGTCTCCAGCAGCAGCCGCTGCTGCGGATCCATGGTCAACGCCTCACGCGGCGAGATCCCGAAGAACCCGGGGTCGAACTCGGCGGCCTCGTACAAGAACCCGCCGTGGCGTACGTAGGAGGTGCCCTTGCTCTCCGGGTCGGGGTCGTACACCCTGCCGAGGTCCCAGCCGCGGTCGGTGGGGAACTCCCCGATCGCATCCGTGCCGGAGGAGACGAGCTCCCACAGCCCTTCCGGAGACACCACGCCACCCGGATAGCGGCAGGCCATCCCCACGATCGCGATCGGCTCGTCGTCGATCACCGTCCGGGCCACGGCGACGGACGCCGCAGATGCGGCTCCCGTCAGCTCCGAGTCCAGGTAATCGGCGACCGCGGCGGCGGTCGGGTAGTCGAAGATCAGCGTGGCCGGCAGGCGCAGCCCGGTGACCGTGGTGAGCCGGTTGCGGAACTCGACCGCGGTGAGGGAGTCGAAGCCGAGATCCTGGAACGTCCGATCGGGCTGTACCGCGTCGGCCGAGGCGTGGCCCAGGACGGTCGCCACCTCCTGGCGCACCAGGTTCGACAGTGCCGAGTGGCGTTCGGCCGGCTCCATGGCGGCCAGCCGGTCGGCGAGCCCGTTGACCGCGGCGGCCCGCCGCGGCTGGGTGCGAGCGCTCCTGGCCTGCGCGAACCGCGCCGCGACCAGCACCGGCCGATCGGAGCACAGCGCGGCGTCGAAGAGCGTCAGCCCTTCTGCCTCCAACAGCGGCTTCAGCCCCACGCGCTCCATGCGGCGCAGGTCGGCCTCGGTCAGCTCTTCGGTCATGCCGCCCGTGTTCCACAGGCCCCAGGCCAGCGAGATCGCGGGCAGCCCCTGTGCTTTTCGGTGTTCCGCCAGGGCGTCCAGGTACGCGTTCGCCGCCGCGTAGTTCCCCTGGCCAGGGCCACCCAGCACCCCGGCGATCGAGGAGAACAGGACGAACGCCGACAGGTCGAGATCCCGGGTCAGCTCGTGCAGGTGCCAGGCGGCGTCGGCCTTGGGCCGCATGACGGTGTCGAGCCGCTCGGACGTCAGGGAAGTGATCACGCCGTCGTCCAGGACGCCGGCCGCGTGCACGACACCGGCCAGGGGACGCTGCATGGAGGCGATCAGCTCGGCAACGGCGTCACGGTCGCTCACGTCGCAGGCGGCCACACTCACCTCGGCGCCCAGCGCGGACAGCTCCGCCACCAGTTCTGCGACCCCCGGAGCGTCCGCGCCCCGCCTGCTGACCAGCACCAGATGCCCCACCTGGTACGCCGTGACCAGATGCCGGGCCACCAGCGCACCCAGACCGCTCGTACCACCGGTGACCAGCACCGTCGACTCCGGCTCGAACACCGGCCTCAGGCCCTCGGGCACCGCCGCCCGGGCCAGGCGCGGCGCCCACACCTCACCGGCCCGCACCGCCACCTGGGCCTCACCACAGGCCAGCGCCCGGCCGATCATGTCCTCAGGTGTGTCGTCGTCCAGGTCGAGCAGGACGAACCGGCCCGGCTGCTCGCCTTGCGCGGCCCGTACCAGGCCCCACACCGCCGCCTGTGCCGGCTCCGGCACATCCGCCGGACTCGCCGCCACCGCGCCACGCGTGACGACGACCAGCCGCGACGACGTGAACCGTTCGTCGGCCAGCCACTGCTGCAGCAGGCCCAGCACCTCATGTACTGCTCCCCGTCCGGCCGGGGCCGCCACCAGCACGCACTCCGGAACCGTCGCGGTTTCGGCGAGTCCCTCAAGCAATGCCCACGTGGGTACCTGCGCCGCGGGATCGGCCGGAATTGTGCTCCACTCGAGGTGGTGCAGCGACTCGAGGCTGTTCCTCTTGGCCGTGGCGAGCTGGTCAGCCGAGATCGGGCGTACGGCGAGCGACTCCACGGACAGGACCGGAGCCCCGGTGGGATCGGCGATGGTCAGAGCGATGGCGTTGTCGCGCAAGGGGGAGATCCGCACCCGTACGCTGGTCGCGCCGGCCGCGTGCAGATCCACTCCGGCCCAGGAGAACGGGAGGACCGTCGGCCCGTCCCCGGCGACCAGCTGCGCGTGCAGCGTGGCGTCCAGCAGAGCCGGGTGGATCCCGAAGCGTCCCGCGTCGGCGAATGCCTGCTCCGGCAGCGCGACCTCGGCGAATATCTCTTCGCCGCGCCGCCAGGCCGCCTGCAGCCCCTGGAAGACCGGCCCGTATTCGTAACCGCGGTCCAGCAGCATGTCGTAGGCGTCCGCCACATCGATCCCGACGGCATCGGACGGCGGCCACTGCTCCAACCTGGACGCCGACACCGACACCGGCGGAGCCGTGGTCAGCGCGCCTTCGGCATGCCCCGTCCACGCGCCCGCGGCGTCGGTCTCGACACGGGAGTGGATCGAGACCGGCCTCGTCCCGGACTCGTCGCTCGCGCCCACCACGACCTGCAGCTGACAACTGGCATCCGCAGGCAGCAGCAAAGGTGCCTGAAGAGTGAGCTCCTGCAGGCGCGAGCAGCCCACTTCGTTCCCGGCGTGCAGCGCCAGCTCCAGGAACGCCGTGCCGGGAAGCAGGATCGTGTCGTTGACCATGTGATCGGCCAGCCAGGGCTGCGTGTCCACCGACAACCGGCCGCTGAAGACCACGGACTCTCCGGCGGCCACTTCGGTCATGGCGCCCAGCAGCGGATGGTCCACGTCCGCCAGCCCGACGGAACTCATCTCACGGGCCTCGACCTGCGCGTTGACCCAGTACCGCTCCCGCTGGAAGGCATAGGTGGGCAGATCGACGTGCCTGGCCGGGGCCAGTACCGCCGTCCAGTCCACGGCAATGCCGTGGGTGTGCAACCGACCAAGCGCCTCCATCAGCGCGCGGACCTCATCCCGGTCCTTCCGCGTGGCGGGGATGAACACCCCGTCGGAGATACTCTGCTGAGCCAGCCCGGTCAGCACCCCGTCCGGGCCGACCTCCAGGAAGCAACCGGCCTCCGCAGCCGTCACCCCGTCGGCGAACCGCACGGCCTGGCGCACGTGCTCCACCCAATAGCTCGGGCTGGTCAGCTGGCCCGGCTCGGCCAACTGGCCGGTGAGGTTGGAAACGATCGCGAGAGTGGGTTCGTGGTAGGTCAGACCCGTGATGGCCTGCTCGAAGTCGGCGAGCATCGGCTCCATCAGCGGCGAGTGGAAAGCGTGCGAGACCCGCAACCTGCGCGTCCGAACACTGACCCGCTCCTCGATCTCAGCGATCTTTCGGGCGTCTCCGGAGATCACCACGGCTGCGGGGCCGTTGACCGCCGCGATCCCGACCTGGCCCTCCAGCAGCGGCAGAACCTCCGCCTCGGGTGCGGCGATCGCGAGCATCGCGCCGCCGGTCGGGAGAGCCTGCATCAACCGGGCCCGGGCCGCCACCAGCGCGCACGCATCGGCCAGCGAGAACACTCCGGCCACGTGCGCGGCGGCGATCTCCCCGATCGAATGCCCGACCAGCACATCCGCCCGCACTCCGAAGGACTCCAGCAGCCGGTACAACGCCACCTCGAAGGCGAACAACGCCGGCTGGGTCATCCCCGTCTCGTTCAACACCCCATCCGGGTCGTTGAACATCACCTCACGGATCGGCAGGAACTGGTTGATCTCCTCCAGCGTCTCGGCGAACACCGGGAACGCCTCAGCGAGCTGACGGCCCATCCCGACCCGCTGGCTCCCCTGACCGGCGAACAACAACGCCAGCCTGCCCCCAGCCGCCACCTCCGGGGAGCCCTCGGCCAGCGCCCGCAACCCGGCCAGCAGCTCGTCACGGTCAGCGCCCACCACGACCGCACGCTGATCCAACACGGCCCGCCCCGTGGCCAACGACCACGCGGCATCGGCCGTCTTCAGCTCCGGCCGCTCCTCCAGCCACGACGCCAGTCGAGACGCCTGAGCCTGAAGCGCCTGCGGGTCCTTGGCCGACACCAGCCACGGCACCACCGGCGGCTCGTCCACAGGCTCCGGCTGCTCCTCCACAACCGGCCCCTGCTCGATGATCACATGCGCATTGGTGCCGCTGATCCCGAACGAGGAGACCGCAGCACGACGGGCATGCCCGTTCTGCTCCCACGGCTGCGCGTCGGTCAGCAGCTCAACGGCACCGGCCGACCAGTCCACGTGCGGCGACGGCTCGTCCACGTGCAAGGTCCGGGGCATGAAGCCGTTCTGCATCGCCATGACCATCTTGATCACGCCGCCCACACCAGAGGCGGCCTGCGTGTGACCGAAGTTGGACTTCAGCGACCCCAGCCACAACGGCCGGTCCCGCTCCTGGCCATACGTCGCGAGCAAAGCCTGAGCCTCGATCGGGTCACCCAGCGTCGTACCGGTCCCGTGCGCCTCGACCACGTCCACATCGGCGGCCGACAACCCGGCGTTCGCCAGCGCCTGCCGGATCACCCGCTGCTGAGAAGGACCATTCGGGGCCGTGATCCCGTTGCTCGCACCGTCCTGGTTGATCGCCGAACCCTTGAGGACCGCCAGCACCTGATGCCCATTGCGCTGCGCATCCGACAGCCGCTCCACCAGGAGCACACCGACACCCTCACCCCAGCCCGTACCATCCGCCGAGGCCGAGAAAGCCTTGCACCGCCCATCCGCCGCCAGTCCCCGCTGCCGCGAAAACTCGATGAACATCCCCGGCGTCGACATCACCGTCACACCACCGGCCAGCGCCAGATCACACTCACCGGACCGCAACGCCTGAGCAGCCCAATGCAACGCCACCAACGACGACGAACAGGCGGTGTCCACGGTCACCGCCGGGCCCTCCAACCCCAACGTGTAGGAGACCCGGCCCGACACCAAACTCCCGCCACTGGTGTTCGCCGGAGTGCCCAGACCGTAGTCGTGGTACATGACCCCGGCGAACACACCCGTCCGACTCCCCCGCAACCCGTGAGGATCGATCCCCGCCCGCTCAACCGCCTCCCACGACGTTTCGAGCAGCAACCGCTGCTGCGGATCCATCGCCAACGCCTCACGCGGCGAAATCCCGAAAAATCCCGAATCGAACTCCGCCGCGTCATACAAGAACCCGCCATGCCGCGCATACGACGTCCCACGGCTGTCCGGATCCGGGTCATACAGCTTCTCGAGGTCCCAGCCGCGATCGGCGGGGAACTCCCCAACCGCATCTCGACCCGAGAACACCAACTCCCACAAGCCCTCCGGCGAAACCACACCCCCCGGATACCGGCACGCCATCCCCACAATCGCGATCGGCTCGTCCGTCGCCATCGGGGTGGCCACCACGGCCTCCGACGACCGCCCACCGGCCAGCTCACCCGCCAGATACCCGGCCACCGCCTCAGCCGTCGGGAAGTCGAACACCAACGTCGCCGGCAACCGCAGCCCGGTCGCGGCGATCAGCTGGTTACGGAACTCCACCGCGGTCAGCGAGTCGAAGCCCAGCTCCTGGAAGGCGCGATCCGGCTGGACCGCGTCCATCGAAGCGTGTCCGAGCACCTTGGCGACCTGCTGCCGAACCAGCTCCAGCAGCGCCCGGTCCCGCTGGTCGGCCTCCATCCCTGCCAGCCGCCGTGCCAGCCCCGTTCCCGCCGCACGCGCCACCTGCCGCGCGGGACCGCGTACGAGCCCGCGCAACAGTGCCGGAAGCCCTTCACCGCGGTTCCGCAGGGCCGTCGCGTCCACCCGCAACGGCACCAGCACCGCCGTGTCGCCGGCCGACCCGGCGTCGAACAGCGCCAGCCCCTCCTCCACCGACAGCGCCGGCAGGCCCTGGCGCCGCATGCGCTCGAAGTCGGCCTCGCCCAGCGCGCCGCCCATGCCCGCGTCGGTATCCCACAGGCCGAAGGCCAGCGACGTCGCCACCAACCCCATCGACCGCCGGTACGACGCCAGGGCGTCGAGGAACACGTTCGCGGCCGCGTAATTGGCCTGCCCCGCCGCCAGCACCAGGCCACCGGCCGACGAGAACAGCACGAACGCCGACAGGTCCAGACCCGCCGTCAGATCATGCAGATGCCACGCCGCTGCCGCCTTGGCCCCCAGCACCCGCGCGAGCCGCTCCACCGACAGCGACCCCACCAGGCCGTTGTCACTCACCCCGGCCGCGTGCACCACCCCGGTCAACGAGTCCGCCACCGAAGCGACAACGCGGGCCAGCGCCTCCCGGTCGGCCACGTCGCAGGCCTCGACCGCGACCTCGGCTCCCAGCTCGGCCAGCTCCGCCACGAGGTCAGCGGCGCCGGGCGCCTCCAGGCCACGCCGGCTCACCAGCACCAGCCTGCGCACTCCATGCGCCGTCACCAGGTGCCGGGCCACCAGGGCACCCAGCCCGCCCGTGCCACCGGTCACCAGCACCGTGCCGTCCGGGCCGAACACCGGCTCGCCGGCCGACGCCTGCGCCTTCACCAGCCGGGGAACCCGCACCTGCCCGTCACGAACAGCCGCCTCCGGCTCCCCCGAAGCGACCACCGAACCCAGGGCACGCCACGACTCCGCGCTGCCGTCCACGTCCACCAGCACGAACCGGCCCGGATTCTCCGCCTCGGCCGCCCGTACCAGGCCCCACACCGGGGCCGTACCGACGTCCAGGCCCTCGGCGGCCTGCACGGCCACCGCACCACGCGTCACCACGACCAGCCGCGACGACGTGAACCGCTCGTCGGCCAGCCACTCCTGGATCACGACCAGGGCCTCGGCGGTGATCTCGTGGACGGCGTCGAGGACCTCACCCTCCGGCGCGGACACCACGTACGTCACGGCCTCGGGCACGGCGGCATCCTCGGCGACGGCCGTCAGCTCGGGCAGCTCCTCGGCCCCGGCGGGGGCGAGCGAGAGCGGTGTCCAGTCCACGCGGAACAGCGCGTCGGCGTGGTCGCCGCGAGCGGCGGTGAGCTGACCGGCCGAGACAGGGCGCACGGCCAGCGACTCGACCGACAGCACCGGCGCGCCGTCGGCGTCGGCGATGGTCAGGGCGATGGAGGTGTCCCGGATGCGGGAGATCCGCACCCGGACGCTGCTCGCGCCGGCCGCGTGCAGCCGCGCTCCGCCCCAGGAGAACGGCAGGACGGTCTGCCCGTCCCCGGCGATCAGCTGCGCGTGCATGGCGGCGTCCAGCAGGGCGGGGTGCAGTCCCGACCTGGCCGCGTCGGCGTGCGCCTGCTCGGGCAGCGCGACCTCGGCGAAGACGTCGCGGTCTCGGGACCAGGCCGCCTGCAGGCCCTGGAAGACGGGCCCGTACTCGTATCCCATGTCCAGGAGGAGGTCGTAGGCGTCGGACACGTCGATCACGGCGGCGCCGGACGGCGGCCACTGCTCCAGCCCTTCCACGTGCGTGGACGCGGCATCGGCCAGCGTGCCGTCGGCGTGCAGCACCCAGGGGGCGTCGCCGTCGGCGCGGGAGTGGATCGAGACCGGCCTCACCCCGGCGTCGTCACCGCTGCCGACCAGCACCTGCAGCTGGCGCCCGCCGTCGGCGGGCAGCAGCAGCGGCGCCTGCAGGGTGAGCTCCTGTACGACCGGGCAACCGACCTCGTCCCCGGCCTGCAGCGCCAGCTCCAGGAACGCGGTGCCGGGCAGGAGAATCGTGCCGTTGACGGCGTGGTCGGCCAGCCACGGCTGCGCGGCCACGGAGAGCCGGCCGCTGAGGATCACGGACTCGCCGCCGGCGATCTCGGTCACCGCGCTCAGCAGCGGATGATCGACTGCCGCGAGCCCGGCCCCGGCCATGTCCCCGGCGTCGGCCCGCGCCGACATCCAGTACCGCTGGTGCTGGAAGGCGTAGGTGGGCAGATCGACCTGCCTGGCCGGTGCCAGTACCGCGGTCCAGTCCACGGCGATGTTGTGGGTGTGCAGCCGGCCGAGCGCCTCGATCAGAGAGCGGACCTCATCGCGGTCCTTGCGGCTGGCAGGGATGAACACGCCGTCGGAGATGCTCTGCTGGGCCAGCCCGGTCAGCACCCCGTCCGGGCCGACCTCCAGGAAGTGGCTCGCTCCTGAAGCCGTCACCCCGTCGGCGAACCGCACAGCCTGCCGCACGTGCTCAACCCAGTAACCAGGGGTGGTCAGCTGCCCCGGCTCAACAAGCCGGCCGGTCACGTTGGAAACGATCGCAAGAGTGGGCTCGTGGTAGGTCAACCCGGAGATGGCCTCCTCGAAGGAAGCCAGCATCGGCTCCATCAACGGCGAGTGGAAAGCGTGCGAGACCCGCAACCTGCGCGTCCGAACACTCACCCGCCCCTCGATCTCCGCGATCACCTCGGCGTCGCCGGAGACCACCACCGCAGCCGGACCGTTGACCGCCGCGATCCCCACCCGGTCCCCCAGCAGCGGCAGAACCTCCGCCTCGGGCGCGGCGATCGCCAGCATCGCACCGCCCGTCGGCAGAGCCTGCATCAACCGGGCCCGGGCCGCCACCAGCGCACACGCATCCGCCAGCGAGAACACCCCCGCCACGTGCGCGGCGGCGATCTCCCCGATCGAATGCCCGACCAACACACCCGCCCGGACCCCGAAGGACTCCAGCAGCCGATACAGCGCAACCTCGAAGGCGAACAACGCCGGCTGCGTCATCCCCGTCTCGTTCAACACCCCATCCGGGTCGTCGAACATCACCTCACGGACCGGCAGGAACTGGTTGATCTCCTCCAGGGTCTCGGCGAACACCGGGAACGCCTCAGCCAGCTGCCGACCCATCCCGACCCGCTGGCTCCCCTGCCCGGCGAACAGCAACGCCAGCTTTCCGCCAGAACCACTCCCGGAAACCCCATCCGAGGCCAGCGCCCGCAACCCGGCCAGTAACTCGTCACGGTCCGCCCCGACCACGACCGCACGCTGCTCCAGCACGGTACGACCGGTCGCCAGCGTCCACGCGACCCCGGCGGCGTCCGGCTCCGGGCGTTCCTCCACCCATGACGCGAGCCGCTCGGCCTGCCCCGCCAGCGCCTCGGGCGTCTTCGCCGAGATCAGCCACGGCACCACCGGCAGCCCCGTGTCGTTGCCGGCGACCGCGTCGGTCTCCTCACCCTGCTCGATGATCACATGCGCGTTGGTGCCGCTCACCCCGAACGACGAGACGGCGGCACGACGCGGATGATCCTGAACGTCCCACGACCGGGCCTCGGTCAGCAGCTCAACAGCACCCGCCGACCAGTCCACGTGCGGCGACGGCCGGTCCACGTGCAACGTCTGCGGCAGAACCCCGTTCCGCATCGCCATGACCATCTTGATCACGCCACCCACCCCGGCCGCAGCCTGGGAGTGACCGATGTTCGACTTCAGCGACCCCAGCCACAGCGGCCGTTCCCGCTCCTGGCCATACGTCGCGATCAACGCCTGAGCCTCGATCGGGTCACCCAGGCTGGTCCCGGTCCCGTGCGCCTCCACCACGTCCACGTCTCCGGCCGCGAGCCCGGCGTTGGCCAGGGCCTGCCGGATCACCCGCTGCTGGGAGGGACCGTTCGGCGCGGTCAGACCGTTACTGGCACCGTCCTGGTTGATCGCCGAACCCTTGACGACCGCCAGCACCCGGTGGCCATTACGCCGCGCGTCCGACAGCCGCTCCACCAGCAGCATGCCGACACCCTCGGCCCAGCCGGTGCCGTCCGCCGAAGCCGAGAACGCCTTGCACCGCCCATCAGGGGACAACCCGCGCTGCCGCGAGAACTCCACGAACGTGCCCGGCGTCGCCATCACCGTGACACCGCCGGCCAGCGCCAGGTCGCACTCCCCCGACCGCAGCGCCTGCACCGCCAGGTGCAGCGCCACCAGCGACGACGAGCACGCCGTGTCCACGGTCACCGCCGGGCCCTCGAACCCGAACGTGTACGACACCCGGCCCGAGGCGATGCTGCCCGAGTTACCGGTCCCGACCAGGCCCTCCAACTCCTGGGGCACGGAGGACACCTGAGGGGCGTAGTCGTGGTACATCACCCCGGCGAACACGCCGGTACGGCTGCCACGCAGCCCGGCCGGATCGACACCCGCCCGCTCGATCGCCTCCCACGACGCCTCCAGCAGCAACCGCTGCTGCGGATCCATCGCCAACGCCTCACGCGGCGAGATCCCGAAGAACCCGGGGTCGAACTCCCCCGCGCTGTACAGGAAACCGCCGTGCCGCGAGTAGGACGTCCCACGGCTGTCGGGGTCCGGGTCGTACAGCTTGTCGAGGTCCCAGCCGCGATCAGCGGGGAACTCCCCGATCGCGTCCCCGCCCGTGGCCACCAGGTCCCACAGGTCCTCCGGTGACAGGACCTCGCCCGGGTAGCGGCAGGCCATTCCGACGATCGCGATCGGCTCGCGCGCCGCCTCGGCGAGAGAACGGTTCTGCGCACGCAGCCGTTCCGTCTCTTTCAATGAGGAACGCAGGGCCTCGATGAGCTTGGTGTCGTTCGCAGCCATTCTCGCCTCGTACTCTTCCTGCAACCGAAAGGGGGACCTACGCCTGGACGGCGGGGATGTTCTCGGTGATCTTCCGCATGACCGCTGCCGCGTGTGAGTTCAGGTAGAAGTGGCCGCCGCGGAAGACGTGCATGTCGAACGGGCCGCTGGTGTGCTCTTTCCAGCGCTCGGCCTCGTCCAGCGACACGTGCGGGTCGGAGTCGCCGACCAGCGTGATGATCGGCGCGTCGATCCTGATGCCGGGCGGGCAGCGGTAGGTCATGATCGCCGTGTAGTCGCCGCGCAGCGACGGAAGGATCATGTTCACGAGCTCGGGATCGTCCAGCATCCGCGTGTCGGTGCCGCCGAGCCGCCGCACCTCGGCGATGAGCGCCCGGTCGCCCTCCTTGTGCACGGTCTCGACGCGTACGCTCGACGGCGCGCGCCGTCCGGACGCGAAGAGCACCAGCGGCGAGACGCCGTCGCCCATCAGCCTCTTGGCCACCTCGAACGCGACCACCGCGCCCATGCTGTGCCCGAAGAAGGCCATCGGCCGGTCCGCCAGGGGCAGGATCTCCCCGGTGAGGCGATCGGCGAGGGTGCCTATGTCGTCGATGCACGGCTCCAGGCGGCGTTCCTGCCGGCCCGGATACTGGATCGCCAGGACGTCGAGCCGCGGTGCGAGCTGTTTGGCGACCGGGTGGAAATAGGAAGCGGAGCCGCCCGCGTGCGGGAAGCAGATCAGACGGGTGGCGGATGCCGGCGCGGCGAAGAACCGCCGTACCCACGCTCCGGTTTCGGTGATCACTGAACATTCCTTCCTCTGCCGACAGGGAATTCGGCACCACGCCGCGGGATATCACCGTTCATTCCAGCCCATGCGGCCGCGGCGTAGCCACGGGATTCGCCCCCTAATGTCCGGGGGTATTCCCCTAACGAATCAACCGACGGTCCGGCGCGTGGTGAAGCCGCGTCGAGATAAGGGGCGATAAGGGTTGCCCGAGCGCGTCAGGCCGTGCTCAGCAGGGCGGACGCCCGACGGCCGGCACGCCTAGTGGGCGCTAGGGGTTACCCCGCTTTCTCCGCTCACAAATACTTGTGACACCCGGACCGGGCGCATCAACGCGGTACGCAAGGAGAAACGATGGACTTTGGTCTATTCTATTTCGCGGACGATGTCAGGGCGGGAACCGACCAGTACCGGCTGCTGCTGGAAGGGGCCAGGTTCGCCGACACCCATGGATTCTCCGCGGTGTGGACACCCGAGCGGCATTTTCATGAATTCGGCGGCCGATATCCCAATCCCGCCGTGAGCGCCGCGGCCGTCGCCGCCGTGACCGAGCGGGTCGCCATCCGCGCGGGAAGCGTCGTGGCGCCGCTGCACCACCCGGTTCGCATCGCCGAGGAATGGGCCATGGTGGACAACCTGTCCGGCGGCCGGGTCGGCGTGTCCTTCGCCCCGGGCTGGCATGTGGTCGACTTCGCGTTGCGGCCCGAGAACTACGCCGGCCGCCGGCAGGTGACGACGGACACCATCGACACGGTGCGGCGGCTGTGGCGGCAGGAGGAGGTGGAGCTGGTCGACGGGGCCGGCGAGTCGGTCAAGTTGCGCGCCTACCCGGCGCCGGTCCAGCCGGAGCTACCCACGTGGCTCACCAGCTCGGGCAACCCGGAGACGTTCCGCCAGGCGGGCGATCTCGGCTACGGCATCCTGACGCACCTGCTCGGCCAGAGCCTGGACGACCTCGTACGCAAGGTCGCCGACTACCGCGAGCACTACGCCAGAGCGCACAACGGCACCGGCCACGTCGCGCTCATGCTGCACACCTTCATCGGCGAGGACCGCGCCCGCGTGCGCGAGATCGTTCACCAGCCCTTCACCGACTACCTGCGCAGCTCTCTCGGCCTGGTGCTGAAGGCGGCCGAGGACCTGATGCCCGGCATCGACCCGGACTCGATGGACCCGGAGGACATCGAGTTCCTCCTGGAGGTCTCGTTCGACCGCTATTTCGACACGGGCGGCCTGTTCGGCACGGTCGACGACGGCATGGCGGTATTGAGCTCGCTCCAGGAGATCGGCGTGGACGAGGTCGCCTGTCTCATCGACTTCGTCCCCGACACGGACACCGTCCTCGACGGGCTGCGCCACCTCGACGAGCTCAAGCGGCGCTGGAGCACACGATGATCGACAGCCTGAGGCTGAGGCGCGTGCTCGGCCACTACCCGACGGGGGTCGTCGTGATCGCGGCGCTGGAGGACGGCGAACCGCACGGTTTCACGGTCAACTCCTTCACCTCCGTCTCCCTCGACCCGCCCATCGTGAGCTTCTGCGCCGCCCACACCTCGGCCACCTGGCCCCGCATCAAGGCCGCGGGCGCCTTCACGATCAGCGTGCTGGGGGCCGGGCAGGAGCAGGTGTGCCGGTCGTTCGCGGCCAAGGGGAGCGACAAGTTCTCGGGGGTCGGCTGGTCGGTGCGGGAGAGCGGGCACCCGGCGATCACGGGCGCGGTCGCGTGGATCGACTGCGTCCTCGATCTGAGCCACGTGGTGGGCGACCACGAGCTGATCCTCGCCAGGGTGGTGTCGCTCACCGTGAACGACTCCGACGACGACCCGCTCGTCTTCCACCGTGGGCGCCTCGGCCGGGTGTGCGCCGAGACCTTCCCGATCCTGACGCGCCGATGCCCGGCGCCCGCCTGATCAAAAAAGCCCAGGCCACCTGAGTGACCTGGGCTTTTCGCTGTGCGCCGCCAGGGACTCGAACCCCGGACCCGCTGATTAAGAGTCAGCTGCTCTGACCAACTGAGCTAGCGGCGCAACAGGTGTAACTGTATCAGCCGCCGAGCCCTGACCGCACATCATCCGAGCCGCCCCGCCAGCCTCTCGTACGCTCCCAGCACCAGCTCCCAGAATCCCTTGACGTCGATCGACGTGGCCACGAGCGCGTTCGAGTCCTGCTCGCTCACCTTGAAGTCCGTCACGGTCATCCCCCGCGTGTAAAGCCCGGCGGTCTCGACGTTCACCGTCGCGGGGACGCAGGTGAAGAGGGAGGGGTCGAGCACGTACGCCACCGCGCACGCGTCATGGATGGCCGGCCCGCCGTCGGCCGTCACCACTCCGTAGAACTGCGCGGCGGGCACCAGCAGTTCGGCCAGCTTGCCCAGCGGCCGCATCCGGTCCAGGACGTCCGAGGTGACTGTGGCGGACAGGGTGACGTCCAGCCCCAGCATCCGCACCGTCCACCCGGCGCCGAAGACGATGGCCGCCGCCTCCGGGTCGGCCAGCATGTTGAACTCGGCCGCCGGATTGTGGTTGCCACGCGTGAACGAGCCACCCATGATCACCAGTTCGCGGGCCCACTCCACGACGCGCGGCTCGCGGCGTACGGCGAGGGCGATGTTCGTCAGCGGGCCCACGGCCACCAGCGTGATCTCGCCCGGAGCGGCCTTCAGGGTCTCCACGATGAAGTCGACCGCGTGGCCGTCCGAGGGCCCCAGCTGCGGGGTGGGGAGCACCACGCCGCCGAGACCCGTGGTGCCGTGCACGCGGGTGGCGCGCACGGTCTCGCGCAGGAGGGCGCCGGCGCTGCCCGGCGTCACGGGGACATTCCCCATTTCCAGGAACTCGCGCAGCGCCAGGGCGTTCGCGGTGGTCAGGGAGAGGTCAACGTTGCCCCCCACGGTGGTAATGCCCACCACGTCCAGGGAGGGGGAGCCGGCGGCCAGGGCCAGAGCGAGCGCGTCGTCGATGCCGGGGTCGCAGTCAATCAGCACTTTCTTCACGAAAGGGGAGGATACGCATAGATCGGGCCGGGCAGTTCCCCCAAAGCTGCCCGGCCCGATCGGCGGCGGTCCAGGCCGGCGCTTCCCCCAAAACGCCGGCGGTCCCGCACTGGCGAACCGCGGTCCCCCTCCGCGTCCGCTTCGGTGAAGGTCTATTGGCCTCTTGACCTGCTACAACGCTACCGAGACGAATGCAACGGTCGCGTCATAACGGGGTCGAATATCTGTTTAATCCGACTACGGAAGCTCCAACCGAACCTCCGTACCTTCCTGAAGCGACCTGCTCACCGTGCAGTACTTCTCGTGCACCCGCTCCGCGACCGCCCTGAACACCTCGTCGGCCTCTTCCGAGGGCAGCTCGACGTCGTAGGTGACGGTGACCGGGCCCAGCTTGCTGGGCTCGACCTTCTCCGCCTGCACCGTCATCGCCAGGCGGACCAGCCGGTGACCCCGCTTGGCGGTCAGCGGCTCAACCGTCACGATGTTGCATCCGCCCACGGCCGCCAGCAGCAACTCCACCGGGGTGAACACCCCGTCCTCGTCCCCGCCGCCCATCCGCACCTCGGCGCCGCGGGCGTTCGTGGCCCGGAATCCGCCGTCCTCAGTTCGCTCGACACTCACGTTAGCCATGTTTCAGACCCTACTCAGAAACCTTTAATGTTCATTCAGCATCGTGAGTGGCATGGCTAGCGAGGCGAATGCGAACCAAGGTCCCATCCTCTTCTGGTGCGGGGTCGCGGTGGCCGAGTTCGGTGCGATCCAGCCGGGATTCGGCTACCCGTGGCGACCCAGTGCCTACGCCGCCGCGGCGCTGCTCGTCGCGTTCGGCCTGATCACCGTCAAGGCCGCCGACTACCTCCGCACCGAGGAGGCCAGGCAGCGCCTGCGGCTCGGCAGCTATCTCGCCGGCGCGCTGCTGGTGGCCCACCAGTTCAGCTCCACGGCGTACGTGACCGACCTCAGCCGCGCCGGCTCGCTCGTCCTGTACGCGATGGCGGCCGTCATGGCGGTCTGGAGTCACCAGCTCTCCCACGCGACCAGGCCGACCCTGCTGATCGCCACCGGCCTCGACGCGGCCGCCCTGCGCGAACGGCTGGCCGGCACGCCCGACACCGTGGCCGTCTACCGCACCGAGCGCGCCACCGACGAGCTGCGCGAACTGGAGGCCCGATACGGGCTCATCCTCGTCGAGGGCGCCGAGCACGACCCCCGCGCCAAGGAGCGCCTGAGCGCCTCCGGCCTGAGCCGCCAGATTCCCGACATCGCCGAACGCGACGTGGTGGTGGCCGGTCCGCGGCAGTTCAAGAGGTACGTACGCGGCGCGTTGTCACGCCTTGCTGTCCCAAGATCACAGATTCATTTCAAATCACGGCAAAAGGTTTAGCTCCACATTACGCGCCATCTGCAACGGTTGGCTGCGGACAAGGAGGCAAGGTGACGACTTTCCCCGGAAGCGCCCGTGTCGAGATGGTCATGGGCATGCCGGTCAGTGTGGACATCCGCACCGCTCTCCCGGTGCGTGAGATGACGCCCCTGCTGGATGACGCGTTCTCCTGGCTGAGGTGGGTGGAAGACACCTTCAGCCCGGTAAGAGAGGACAGCCAGATCGGCCGCCTCAACCGCGGCCAGACGATCAAGCAGATCCCCGAGCTCATCGAGGTCCTCCACCGCTGCGACGAGATCAGCCAGGCCACCGACGGCTACTTCGAGGCCCGCATCAACGGCGTCACCGACCCGTCGGGCTACATCAAGGGCTGGGCGCTCGAGCGCCTTTCCCGCGCCCTGGTCAACGCGGGCGCGGGCGACCACCGCATCAGCGCGGGCGAGGACATCAGGGTGCGCGGCTCGGCCGCCCCGGGCAAGCGCTGGCGGGTCGGCATCCGCGATCCGCGCAAGGACGTGATCCGCAAAGTCGTCTTCGCCCACGACCTCGGCATCGCCACCTCCGGCGGCGCGCCCGTCGTCAACCCGCACACGGGGGCCGTCGAGGAAGGGCTCGGCTCGGTCACCGTGATCGGTCCCGACCTGGGCCAGGCCGACGCGTACGCGACCGCCATCTACGCCATGGGGCCCATGCTGTCCAGGCGCTTCGCGGCCGACCTGGCGGCGGCGGGGCCGTACCAGACGATGATCATCACCCGTGACGGGCAGGAGGTCAGCACGCCCGGCTTCGCCGAATACAGCGGCAGCGAGGCCCGCATGGCGGGCTGAGCGCGCCCGTGTGATTACGGAGGGTGGCCCGTATCGGACTTGCGAGGTCACCCCCCGGCGCCCTGGGAGCACGGTCAGGCGTCGGGATGTTTACGCAAATACTCTATGTAGATCGGGCGCAGCGCCTCACCCAACTGCCCCTCGCCGGAGGCGATGGCATCGCTGAGCAGCGCGGAGACCCTGCTGAGGTCGTTGGCGGCCTCCGTCCCGTGACCGCTGGCGGCCTCGGCGGCCGGGATCACCTTCAACAGGTCCCAGAGAAACCCCAGGTCCCCGTGCCGTACGGCGTACCGCACCGCACGGTCGTGCAACTCGTCGGCCGGCAACGACTCGAGCCCGTTCGCGTCCATCTCGCTCCCTCCCCCTGGACGCCTCTTCCCGAGTTGGGCCAACCATAACCGACGACTACGCACAGTAGCCGCTGAGAATCGTAGTGGCCGCGCCACTATCGAAGTGCCGATCTCAAGTGGGAGGATCAAGCAGCGTGAGATTCATCATCAGAACCATCGCCGCGGCGGCGGCCCTCTGGGTGGCCATCCAACTGGTCCCCGGCATCGAGGTCAGCACCTCCCCCAACTCCGCCAAATACTGGGGCGTGCTGCTGATCGTGGCGTTGATCTTCGGCATCGTGAACGCGATCGTCAAGCCCATCGTCAAGGCCCTCGGATGCGCGATCATCGTTCTGACACTGGGCCTGTTCCTCCTCGTGATCAACGCGGCCATGCTGCTGCTGACGAGCTGGATCTCGACTCAGCTCGACATCCCCTTCCACGTCGACAACTTCTATCCGGCCGCCTTCTGGGGCGCGATCATCATCAGCGTGGTGAGCTGGCTGCTGGGCCTGTTCATTCCCGACGGCGACTGAACCGCCGGTGGAGCTCGACGGCGCCGGCCTGACCTGCGCGCAGGTCCACGAGGCCGCGTACGACGGTGCCCGGGTCACGATCGCCTCCCTCGATCGGGCCCGGGCCGCGTGGGCCACCGCTCAGGAGCTCACGGGCCCCGTGTATGGGCGGAGCACCGGCGTGGGCGCCAACAGAGGCGTCATCCTCGACAAGCCCGGCCTCGACCTGCTCCGCAGCCACGTGTGCGGCGCCGGCCCGATGATCCCGCCGGCCCGCGCCCGGGCCATGCTCGTGGTCCGGCTCAACCAGCTCCTCGTCGGCGGCTCCGGCATCGACCCGGCCGTCCTGCCGGCGCTGGCCGAGGCGATCAACGGCGGCTTCACCCCGCCGATCCAGACGTACGGCGCCATCGGCACCGGCGACCTCTCCGCCCTCGCCACCACGGCCCTGTGCCTGCTCGGCGAACTCCCCTGGCACCACGAACCCCCACCCCCGTTCCCTCCGGGGACGCCTTCGATCGACGTGGCCGGGCCCCGATTCCCCTTCGCCCCGGAGGACGCGCTGCCGTTCATCAGCTCGGGGGCCGCCACGCTGGCCGACGCCGCCATCGCCTGCCACCGCCTCCGGCTCCTCCTGGAAGCCGTCATCGACGTGGCGGCGATGTCGTTCACCGCCGTTGGCGCCTCGGCCGAGCCGCTGGCGGCCGCCGTACAGGAGGCCCGCCCCCACCCCGGCCAGGCCGCCGTGGCCGCCCGCCTGCGCGGCCTGCTCACCCAGGAGCTGGCGACCCGCGTGCAGGACCCGTACGGCTACCGGGCCTTCGCCCAGGTGCACGGGGCCGCCGTGGACGCCCTCGACCGGGCCACCGCCGCCGTCGAGATCGACCTCAACGCCGCCGCCGAGAACCCCCTCATCGCCGGCTCCCTGGCCTGGCACAACGGCAACTTCCACTCGGCCCCGCTGGCGCTGGCGCTCGACGCGTCGCGTGCCGCGCTCGTGCAGACGGCCCAGCTCAGCGCCGCTCGCCTGGCCACCCTCATGGACCCCGCCTACACCGGCCACCACCCCTTTCTCGCCGACCGCCCGGGGTCGTCGGGGGCGCTGATCCTGGAGTACGTGGCCCAGGATGCCCTGGCCGAGCTCCGACTCCTCGCGACGCCGGTGACGACGGGCACGGCGGTGATCTCCCTGGGCACGGAGGACCACGCGGGCTTCGCGACCCAGGCGGCCCGCAACGCCCTGCGCTGCCTGGAGCCCCTGGAAATCGTCCTGGCCTGCGAACGCACCGCCGCTCTCCGGGCTCTCAACACCCCCACCGCGGACCGCCCCCTCACCGACGACCTCACCGCCTCCCGCCAGGCCCTGACCCTCCACCCACCCCTCTGACCCCCCGAGGCTGCCCGCTCCCGATAGCCGGGCTCCCACCGAGGTCGGGGGAGGCGTCACGGCACGCGGGCGACCGATCCCCGTTCCCGAAGGGTGGGCTCCTGGACGACGCGCCGCCGCCGGGTCCCCCCGTCCGCCGCCGCCGAGATGAGGCGGACCGCCGCCTTGACGATCCCGTCGATGTCCCAATCGACGGTCGTGAGACCAGGCGTGAGCAGCCCGGACATCGGGTGATCGTCATACCCCATGACCGACACGTCGTCGGGGACGGCCAGCCCCAGCTCCTGAGCCGCGGCGTAAACCCCGTAGGCGATCGAGTCCGCGAAGCAGAACACCGCGCTCGGCCCCTGCCCCGCCAGCAGCTCCCGCGCCGCGGCGGTGGCCCCCGCCAGCCCGTGCGGGGCGGTGGCGACCACGATGTCCAGCCCCAGCCGGTCGGCCTCGGCGGTGACGTGCACGTCGGCGGGCCGGTCGGGAGTGCTGTCCCGGGTCGGGGTGAGGACGGCGATGCGGCGGTGGCCCAGCGCGCGCAGGTGCTCCAGCGCCAGCGTCACGCCGCGCCGGTTGTCGAAGACGACCTCCCCGGCCGTGCCCGCGATCGAGTCGCCGATCGCGACCACCGGCAGCGACTCGCACAGCTCGGGCCAGAACGCCGCCGCCGGATCGATCGGCTGGACGATCAGCCCGTCGACGCGCTGGTCGCGCAGCCGCTGGGCGAAGGCCCGTTCGCGGGCGGGATCGCCCACCGCGTCAAGGATCAGGGCATAGCGGTCTTTCTCCCGCAGCCCTCTGCTGATGCCGACCGCCAGGGACTGCTGCCACAGGTCCTCCAGCGAGCCGCACAGCAGGCCGATCATGCCGGTGCGCCCGCTGGCCAGGGCCCTGGCGATGGGGTCGGCCTCGTAGCCCAACTCGGCGGCCGCCGCGCGGACACGCTCCATGGTCTCCTCGGAAACCTGCAGGCCGCGCAGCGCATACGAGACGGCTGCCGGTGACAGGCCTGTGGCCTGAGCCACCTCCCGGATCGTGGCTCTCTTGCGAGGCATTAAGCCAGCCTATTCGCTAGCGCCGACAGAACCGATTCCAGTCAGACGATTCGCGCTCCCCACTGAGGGTGCGCCGCCCCGGAACGCCGGGCCTGTCGGTGTTCCCGGCCGCGTCGGGCCCGTTGACAACGGCCTTGTGAAGCGGTTCACTGAACCGTATCACTGAAACGCTTCACAGCTCAGTGTCGCAAGGTGGCGCGGGTTACCTGTAATGTTAGTAGGGAATAGGGGAAGGAGGAAGCCGTGAGCATCGACGTCCATCAGCACGTGTGGACGCGCCCGCTCGTCGACGCCCTGCGCGCCCGCTCCTCCCCTCCCCACGTCGACGGCTGGACGTTGTTCCTCGACGACGAGCCCCCGTACGAGATCGACCCCCAGGACCTCGAGCACCGCGACACCACCGGCCTGGAGCTGGCGCTGGTGTCGCCGTCGAGCCCGCTCGGCATCGAGTTCCTGCCGCCGGAGGAGTCCTGGCCGGTCATCGACGCCTACCACGACGGCGCGCTCGCGCTGGGCGAGCCGTTCGGGGCCTGGGCGTCGACGTGCCTCAGCCGGCCCGACCCCGAGCGCCTGGCCCGGGACCTCGGCCGCGGCTTCGCGGGGCTGCAGATCCCCGCGACGGCCGTGCCCGACGACGGCCTGCTCGAGGTGCTGACGGACCTGGGCCTTCCGCTGTTCGTCCACCCCGGCCCGGCCGCGAAGACCCCGGGCACGCCGCCCTGGTGGCCCGCCGTGGTGCCGTACGTCCAGCAGATGCACGCCGCGTGGCACTACTTCCACGCCGTCGTCCGCCCCAGGCACCCGGAGCTGCGCGTCTGCTTCGCCCTCCTCGCGGGGCTGGCCCCGCTGCACTCCGAGCGCCTGATCGCCAGGGGCGGCGGCAGCCGCGGCCTGGTCGATCCGAACTTCTTCGTGGAGACCTCCTCCTACGGCCCGCGGGCGATCGACGCGATCGTCCGCGAGCTGGGCATCGACGTCGTCGTCAACGGCTCCGACGCCCCTTACGCCACCGCACCCGAGCCCGGACTCGGCGCGGCCGCCGGCCACGCCATCCGGGTCGTCAACCCCCGTCGTCTATTGAGCGGAAAGGAGACTCGTACGTGAGCACTCAGCAGATCCAGGACGGGGGCACCTGTGCCCGGTTGCCCGAGCGCACGCTCGACCGGCGCGAACTGCGCGACCTGGTGAACGAGCTGGCAACCCACCCCGAGGAGTGGCGGGACCAGGTGCAGTTCCCCGAGGACGGCGGCAGGCACTACGCCTCGCTCTACCGCGACGCGTACGTGGACGTCTGGCTGCTCTGCTGGCGCCCCGAGGACGACACCGGCTGGCACGACCACGACATCTCCTCCGGCGCCGTCCACGTGGTGCAGGGCGCGCTCCTGGAGTGCAACCCGCGCATCGGCGGCGAGCACCTGGAGACCGTGGTCACGGAGGGGCAGTCGTTCTCGTTCGGGCCCGATCACATCCACCGCCTCAACGGCGCGGTGGACGAAAGCGTCTCCATCCACGCCTACTCGCCGCCGCTGTGGCGGCTCGGCCAGTACTCCATCGACGACACCGGCGTCATGCGCCGCGTCTCGGTGAGCTACGCCGACGAGCTCAGGCCGCTGGACGACGCGGTGGTGGCCTGAGCACGCAGCAGCTTCCGCAGGGCTCGACATCGGGCAGTGTGATCCACAGGCAGCAGGTCCTGCGGAAGTAGCCGTCGCCGGCGGGCTCGATCAGCCCGTCGACCGGCGGGCCGATCTCCTTCAGCAGCCGCATGTAGTCGCCCGGCACGATCGACGTCAGCGGATGGGCGAGCGCCTCGGCCGTGGATCCCCACAGCGTCCGCTCGCCCACCTTCGCGATCGCCCCGACGGCCCGCACCAGCGGCGCCTGCGACTCGGCGAGCGCCTCGCGGATCGCGGCGGCCCCTTCGGACCAGCTCACCCGCGTGGCCGCGATCGTCACCCCGGCGTCCGACACCTTGAAGTACGTGTCCGCCGGCCGCATGATCGGCACCCGCCCGTCCAGCGCCCAGCCGAGCGCCATGGGCATGGTGTGCCAGTAGCCGTACGTCTTCCAGAACAGCGCCGCGCCGACGTGGCGTGGCGCGTTCCAGCGCGCGGCCGTCTCGTCGATCAGCCCGAGCAGTGCCGCGTACGGCTCCCGCAGCAGCTCCGTGACCGGCGTCCAGCTGCCGTCGGGCTCGATGACCAGGCGCGGCTCGACGCCCAGCACCCCGCCACGCGCGTCGGCGACCCGCTGGAGCGTCTCGGTCAGCACCCTGAACCCCCTAAAGGTTAGCCTTACCTAAGGTAGCAGGCCGCCCCGCGAACCACCCAGCCGCGATCTGCACCACGAGCACCCCCAGCCCCGCCAGCAGCGGCACCGTCCAGCCGCCGGAGACCTCCCTGAGGAACCCGAACAGCAACGGCCCCACCGCCGCGATCCCGTACCCCACGGACTGCGCCACGGCCGACAGCGCGGTCACGGTGGCCGGATCGGCGGGCCGCAGCGCGATGATCAGCAGTGCCAGCGCGAACGAGGCGCCCTGGCCGATCCCCAGCACGATCATCCACAGCCAGGGCGCGGCCGTGGGGGCCAGCAGCATGCCGAGGTAGCCGAGCACGGTCAGCACCCCCGCTCCGACCACGTACGGCACCTGCGAGGCCCGCCGGCCCGCCAGGACGGGGATCGCCAGCGAGGTGCCGACCTGGACCAGGTTCGTCAGGCTGAGCAGGTAGCCGGCCTGGTCGGCGGGGAGTCCGGCCTCCAGGAAGATCGTCGGCAGCCAGGCCAGCATGACGTAGAAGGTGAGCGACTGCAGGCCCATGAGGGCGGTCACGGACCAGGTCACGGGGCTCCTGAGCACCACTCCGAACGGCCTGGGCCCGTTCTGCGCCCCGCTCTGCTTGCGCAGCGCCTGGGGCAGCCAGAGCAGCGCGGCCAGCAGGGCGGGCACGGCGAGCAGCGCGGAGACGCCGCGCCAGCCGTACCCGGTGGCGTGCTCGATGGGGACGACCAGCCCGGAGGCGAGGGTGGCGCCGGCCACCACGGCGGCGACGTAGACGCCGGTCATCAGGTTGACCCGGGTGGGAAAGTGCTCCTTGACGACGGCGGGCATGGAGACGTTCATGACGGCGATCGCCGTGGCGGCCAGGGCGGAGCCGAGGTAGAGCACGGGCGCGCCGCCGAGGCCGCGCAGCGTCACGCCCGCCGCGATGACCAGCAGTCCGGCCAGCAGCGTTCGGTCGAGCCCGAAGCGCCGCGCGAGCAGCGGCGTGACCGGCCCGAACACGCCGAGGCAGACCACCATGACCGTGGTGACGGCGCCGCCGCCGGCGGGCGACAGGCCCACGTCCTTCATGATCTCGTCGAGGAGCGGGGAGACCCCCGCGATGGCGGGGCGCAGGTTGAGCGCGGCCAGGACGAACCCGGCGACCAGCACGGCAGATCTCAACGACATAGGGAACCACTTTCGCATAACCCCTGACAACGTTGTCTGCCTGGTCCAGGTGAGGAATGATCCTGGCGTGAGACCGACGATGAAGGACGTCGCCTCGGCGGCGGGCGTGGCGCTCAAGACCGTCTCGCGCGTCGTGAACGGCGAGCCCGGCGTCCACCCGGCCACCGCCGAGCGGGTGCGCGCGGCCATCGAGCGGCTGGGCTACAGCCGCAACGAGAGCGCGGCGGTGCTGCGCAGGGGCAGGACCGCCACGGTCGGGCTGGTCATCGAGGACGTGGCGGACCCGTTCTACTCGGGTCTGAGCCGGGCCGTCGAGGACGTCGTCATCGAGCACGGCTGCCTGCTGCTGAGCGGGTCGTCGAGCGAGGAGCCGCTCAGGGAGCGCGAGCTGGTCGAGACGTTCTGCGCGCGCCGCGTGGACGGGCTGATCATGGTGCCCGCCGGCGAGGACCACACGTACCTGCGGCCCGAGCTGGAGGCCGGCACGCCGGTGGTGTTCGCCGACCGGCCGCCGGGAGCGGGGATCGACGTGGACACGGTGCTCGCCGACAACCTGGGCGGCACCGGGGAGGCGATCCGCCACCTCATGGGCCACGGCCACCGCAGGATCGCCTTCCTCGGGGACGCCCCGGGGATCTTCACCGCGGCCGAGCGGCTCAACGGCTACCGGCAGGCGCTCGGAGGGTTGTTCGACGAGCGGCTGGTGTCGATGCGGCCGCCCTCACTGGAGGGCGTACGCGCCGACCTGGCCCGCATGTTCGCCCTGGACGATCCGCCCTCCGCGCTGTTCACCGGCAACGGCCGCTACACCGTGACGGCGCTGCGCGCGCTGGCGGGGCGCCGGGTGGCGCTGGTGGGGTTCGACGACTTCGAGCTGGCCGACCTGCTGACCCCTGGGGTGAGCGTGGTGGCGCAGGACCCCGCGTGGATGGGGCGGGTGGCGGCCGAGCTGCTCTTCCGCCGCCTGCGCGGCGACACGGGCCCGCCGGAGCACATCGAGCTGCCGGTACGGCTCATCGCCCGCGGCTCCGGCGAGCTCCCCCCACCGGACTGACCGGTCAGGCGACCCGCTCGTCCACGCCCACGGCGCCCACGCCGCTGGTGAAGATGCCGCCGCAGTATCCCCGGGACTCCCCCGACGCGCCAGGCGCGAGCGTCACCCACTCGCCCACGACGTCCGGCGCCCGGCCGCAGACCACCACGGCCCGGAACCTCCAGGTCTGGCCCGTGGGGTTGGTGCAGGACGCGATGCCGAGGTCTCGGTCCTGCGCGTGCACGTAGGTGTCGCAGCGCAGGACCGTGGCCGCCGCCACGGCGGGCGGCGCCATGTTCCCGACCACCAGGCCGACGGCCACCGCGACGTACATCCCCTTGGACATTGCCTCTCCCCTGTCCCCCGTATTACTGTGCGCAGCCGATCGTAAGCGCAGAGTAGTAGCCCTGTCTGGAGAACCTCATGGCGGCTAGCCTTTCCAGCGGAGGACGCGGCAGTGGCCCCCCGGGACATCACCGCCTATAGTCGTTTGCGCATCGGTTCAGCAAAAATGTTCACAGGAGCGCGCGCATGAATGCCGCCGACGTCGCACCCGAGACGCAGGCCAGGTTCCCGCTTGAGCTGATGTACGCGGCGGCCCAGCAGTACTACATCGAGGAGGCCACGCAGGGCGACATCGCCCAGCGGCTCGGCGTCTCCAGGGCGACCGTGAGCCGGCTGCTCACCGAGGCCCGCAAGCAGGGCATCGTCGAGATCAAGGTGCACCGGCCGGCCGCGCTCGCGGACGGCCCGCTGGCCGCCGAGGTGGCCGAGGCGCTCGACCTGGAGCGCGTCTACCTGGTCCCCAAGGTCAGCGGCCCCACCCTGGGCCCGTGGCTGGCGCCCGCCGTGACCCGCGCGCTGGCGGCGGTCGGGCTGGAGTCCGGCGACGTCGTGCTCGTCTCGTCCGGCACCACGGTCTACGAGTGCGCCCGCGAAGGGCTCGGCCAGTACCCGGGCGTCACGATCGCACCCGCCGTGGGCGGCCAGGAGGAGCCGCAACCCTGGTTCCAGACCAACGAGACCACCCGCATCCTGGCCGAACGCGCCGGCGGCGTGCCCGCCTACCTCTACGCGCCCGCGCTGCCCGGCCCCGAGCTGTTCTACTCGCTGCAGCACGAGCCGTCCGTACGCCGCGTCATGGACCTGTGGGCGCACGCCAAGTGCGCCATCGTCGGCGTCGGCTCGGCCCCGCTGATGCGGCAGATGACGCCCTCCCTCATGCCGCGCGACGCCGACAGCCTGCGCCAGGCCGTGGGCGACGTGTGCATGCGCGTCTACGACCGCGACGGCGAGCCCGTCACGTACCCGGGCAGCGAGCGCCTGGTCGCCACGAAGCCGGAGGAGCTGCGCCGCATCCCCGCCACGATCGCGGTCGCGGTGGGCGCCGAGAAGGTGCTGTCCATCGTCGCGGGCGCCAAGGGCGGCTACTTCAACCAGCTCGTCACGGATGTCCCGACGGCAGAGGGCCTGGTGGCCGCCGCTCGACAGCTCTGAACATTTTTGCTGGACAAAGTTTCAGCACCCGCGCTACCGTGAGCCGCACCACAGGATGTGCCTGGTTGTGAGGGGCATTGTCCTGTTTCGGGGGGAAGTGCGTCATGGATCCCGGTAGCAAGTGAGGAACGAAACCCGTGAACAGAGCTAAGATGCGGACCTCCGCGTTCGCCGCAGCAGCAGTGCTCGCAGGCTCGGTGCTGGCCGCGTGCGGCTCCGGCTCCGGCTCGACCGGCGGGGACACCAGCGGCGGCGGCAGCGGCGCCGTCCAGAACGCCAAGGTCGCCTTCCTCATGCCCGACCTCGCCTCCACCCGGTACGAGCTGGCGGACAAGCCGCTGTTCGAGGCCAAGATGAAGCAGCTCTGCCCGACCTGCCAGGTCATCTACCAGAACGCCGACTCCGACGCCGCCAAGCAGCAGCAACAGGCCAACTCCGCGCTCGCCCAGGGCGTCAAGGCCATCGTGATCGACCCGGTCGACTCCGCCGCCGCGGCCACCATCGTCAAGTCGGCTCAGGCGCAGCAGGTGCCGGTCATCGCCTACGACCGGCCGATCCCGGCCACGCCCGCCGACTACTACATCTCGTTCGACAACGAGAAGATCGGCGCCATGATCGCCCAGTCCCTGGTCGACCACCTGAAGAAGGAGACCGCCAAGGGCGGGATCCTCCAGGTCAACGGCTCGCCCACGGACGCGGCGGCCGGTCTGATCAAGAAGGGCATCCACAGCGCGGTCGACCCGAGCGGGTTCAAGGTGCTGGCCGAGTACGACACCCCCGACTGGCAGCCGGAGAAGGCCCAGACCTGGGTCAGCGGCCAGATCACCCAGTTCAAGGACCAGATCGTCGGCGTGGTCGCGGCCAACGACGGCACCGGCGGCGGCTCGATCGCCGCGTTCAAGGCCGCGGGCGTGAAGGTGCCGCCGATCACCGGCAACGACGCCGAGCTGGCCGCCGCCCAGCGCATCATCGCGGGCGACCAGTACAACACGATCTCCAAGCCGATCAAGATCGTGGCCGAGGCCTCCGCGAACGTGGCGTGGGAGTTCATGCAGGGCAAGAAGCCCGCGGGCAAGGCCACGCTCTACAACACCCCGTCGGAGCTGTTCGTGCCCACGGTGGTGACCAAGGAGAACATCAAGGAAGTGCTGTTCGACAGCGGCATCATGAAGGCGGCCGAGGCCTGCGCCGGTGAGTACGCCAAGGGCTGCGGCGAGCTCGGAATCAAGTGATGAGCGTCCTCTCTCTGCGCGGGATCAGCAAGACCTTCGGCGCGGTGGCGGCGCTGACCGACATCGAGCTCGACGTCGCCGCCGGCCAGGTCGTCGCGGTCGTGGGAGACAACGGCGCGGGAAAGTCGACCCTGGTCAAGATCCTCTCGGGCGTGCACCCGCCGGACGGCGGCACGATCACGTTCGAGGGGAACGAGGTCCACATCCCCACCCCGGCCGCCGCGCACAAGCTCGGCATCGCCACGGTCTTCCAGGACCTGGCGCTCTGCGAGAACCTCAACGTGATCCAGAACCTGTTCCTCGGCCAGGAGATCCGCCCGCTGCGCCTCAACGACGTGGCCATGGAGACCCGCTCGTGGGAGCTGCTCCGCCAGCTGTCCGCCAAGATCCCGAGCGTACGGGTGCCGGTCGCGGCGCTGTCGGGCGGCCAGCGGCAGACGGTGGCCATCGCCCGGTCGCTGCTCGGCGACCCGAAGGTCATCATCCTCGACGAGCCCACCGCCGCGCTGGGCGTGGCGCAGACGGCCGAGGTGCTCAACCTGGTCGAGCGGCTGCGCGAGAACGGCCTGGGCGTCATCATGATCAGCCACAACATGGCCGACGTGAAGGCCGTCGCCGACACCGTCGCCGTGCTGCGGCTCGGTCGCAACAACGGCGTGTTCGACGTGGACCAGGTCTCCACCGAGGACATCATCGCCGCCATCACCGGCGCCACCGACAACGTGGTGTCCCGGCGGGCTCAGAGGGGGAGCCAAGCATGAGCGCAACCACCACCGACCGCCAGGACGAGCGGCTGCAGAACCGCGACGGCCTGCGCGGCGCGCTCGCCGACGTGATCGAGCGGGCCCGCGGCGGCGACCTGGGCGTCATCCCCGTCGTGGTCGGGCTCGTGGTCATCTGGACGGTCCTGCAGGTCCTGAACCCGATCTTCCTGTCCAGCGCGAACCTGGTGAACCTCACCCTGGAGTCCGCCGCCGTCGGCATCATCTCGCTCGGCATCGTCTGCGTGCTGCTGGTGGGCCAGATCGACCTGTCCGTCGGCTCGGTCAGCGGGCTGTCGGGAGCGGTGCTCGCGGTGCTGTTCGTGGGCCAGGGGCTGCCGGTCTGGCTGGCCATCGCCGCGGCGGTGATCATGGGCGCGGTCGTCGGCTGGCTGTACGGCCAGCTGTTCAACCGGTTCGGGGTACCGAGCTTCGTGATCACGCTGGCCGGCCTGCTCGCCTTCCTCGGGCTCCAGCTGTACGTGCTGGGCACCAAGGGGTCGATCAACCTGCCCTTCGACTCGGGCCTGGTGAACTTCGCGCAGCTCGACTTCGTGCCGGCCTGGCTGTCGTACACGTTCGCGGTCGTCGCGGCCGTCTGGCTGTTCGTCACCGGATACCTGCACGCGCAGGAGCGGCGCAAGGCCGGGCTGTCAGCCAGGAGCGTGTCCACGCTGGCCGTCAGAAGCGCGGCGCTGCTGGTCGTGCTGGCCTTCGTGGTCTGGTACCTGGGCCAGACGCGCGGCGTGGGCTGGATGTTCGTCTTCTTCGTGGCGCTCGTGCTGATCATGCACTACCTGCTGTCGCGGACGAAGTGGGGCCGGGCCGTCTACGCCGTCGGCGGCAACGTGGAGGCCGCCCGCCGGGCCGGCATCAACGTCAGGGCCGTCTACACCTCGGTGTTCGTGCTCTGCTCGACGTTCGCCGCGGTCGGCGGCATCCTGGCCGCGGCGAGGCTCGCGGCGGCCAACCAGTCCAGCGGCGGCGGCGACGTCAACCTCAACGCCATCGCGGCGGCCGTGATCGGCGGGACGAGCCTGTTCGGCGGGCGTGGCACCGCGTTCGGCGCACTGCTCGGGATCATCGTCATCCAGTCCATCTCCAGCGGCCTGACCCTGCTCAACCTCGACTCGTCGATCAGGTTCGTGGTCACCGGGGCGGTGCTGCTGCTCGCCGTGATCGTCGACTCCGTGTCGCGCCGGTCGAGGACCTCCCACGGCAGGGCCTGATGGCGATCATCTGCGTTGACGCGGGCACCACGGTCATCAAGGCAGTCGGGTACGACGCCGAAGGCGCGGAGGCGTTCGTCGCCCGGCGGGAGACCGTGGTCTCCAGGCCCCTGCCCGGCCACGCCGAGCAGGACATGAACGCCGTCTGGGACGCGGTCGCCGCCACCGTGCGCGAGGTCGCCGCCCAGGTGGACGGGGTCGACTTCGTGGCCGTGACCGCCCAGGGCGACGGCTGCTGGCTGGTCGGCCCGGACGGCGAGCCGACCGGCCCCGCGATCCTCTGGAACGACGCCAGGGCGGCCTCGGCCGTGGACGGCTGGACCCGCTCCGGGACCGCGGCCGAGGCGTTCCGGCTCAACGGCTCGTCGGCCGCCTCCGGGCTGCCGCACGCGATCCTGACCTGGCTGCGCGCGAACGACCCCGGGCGGCTGGAGCGGTCGAGCGCCATGCTCACCTGCGGCGGCTGGATCTTCGCGCGGATGACCGGGGAGCTGGCGGCCGACGAGTCCGACGCCTCCGCGCCGTTCATGGACCTGCGGGCGCGGGCGTACTCCCCCGCGCTGCTGGCCCTCTTCGGCACGGAGTGGGCCGAGCGGCTGCTGCCCCCGATCCGCTCCGGCCACGTCGCCGAGCTGTCCGGGGACGCGGCCTCCGCGCTGGGGCTGCCCGCCGGGACACCCGTCGTGATGGCCCCGTACGACATCGCCGCCACGGCGCTGGGCGCGGGCGCGGTGCGGGCCGGGCAGGCGTGCGGCATCCTCGGCACCACGCTCTGCACCGAGGTCATCGTCGACTCGGCCGACCTGGAAGGCGAGCCGATCGGGATCACGATCGCGCTGACCGGCGGCTACCTGCGGGCCTTCCCCACGTTCGCGGGCACCGAGGTGGTGCAGTGGACATGCCGCATGATGGGGCTGAGCGGCCCGGCCGAGCTGGGCGACCTGGCCCTGCTGAGCGAGCCGGGCGCGCGCGGGCTGACCTTCCTGCCGTATATGTCGCCCGCCGGTGAGCGGGCGCCGTTCTCGGACCCGCTGGCCAGAGGGTCGCTGCTGGGCATGTCGTTCGAGCACGGCCGCCCGGACGTGGCGCGGGCGGTGCTCGAGGGGCTGACGATGGTCATCCGCGACTGCCTTGCCGCCACCGGCGCCGCGCCCACGGAGCTGCGCGTGTGCGGGGGCGGTTCGAACAGCACCGCCTGGCTCCAGCTGATCGCCGATGTCACCGGCCTGCCCGTGCGCCGCCCGGCCGACACCGAGGTGGGCGCGCGGGGCGCGTACCTGGTTGGGCTGGCCGCCACCGCCGCCGCCCCGTCCATCGCGGCGGCCGCCTCGGAGCATGTACGGCTGCGCGACGCGCTCGAACCCAACCCCGCCCGCCAGGCGTTGTACGACCGGCTGTTCGACGACTTCTTGACCCTGCGCCAGGCGAACGCGGTCTCCTGGCCGCTGCTGGCCGAGATGAGGGGCCGTACATGAGTGTCTGGATCGGCATCGACCTCGGGACCCAGAGCGTGCGGGCGATGGCCGTCTCCGGGGACGGGCAGGTGGTCGGCACGGCCGGCCGGCCGCTGACCAGCCACCGGGATGGGCCCCGCCACGAGCAGGACCCCGAGCAGTGGTGGCGCGAGCTGGCCGCCGCCACCCGCGAGGCGCTGCGCGACGTGCCTCCCGAGCAGGTCGCGGGCGTCGCCGTGGCCGCCACATCCGGAACGATCCTGCTCACCGGCCCTGACGGCCGGGCGCTGACGCCCGCCCTCATGTACGACGACCGGCGCGCCGACGCCGGGCGCGCCAACGAGGCGGGCGCCCGCGTCTGGGAGCGGCTCGGCTACCGGCGCATGCAGCCCAACTGGGCGCTGCCCAAGCTCCTGTGGCTGCTCCAGGACGCGCCCGCCGGGGCGCGGCTGGCGCACCAGAACGACTTCGTCAACCGGCGCCTCGTCGGCCACGAGGTGGCCACCGACCTCAGCAACGCGCTCAAGACCGGCGTGGACCTCATCGAGGAACGCTGGCCGTCCGAGGTGCTGGACGCCCTGGACGTGCCGGCGGAAATGCTCCCCGAGGTCGTACGACCCGGCACCCGCCTGGGCGTGGTCTGCGCGGCCGCCGCCGAGGAGACCGGCATCCCCGCGGGCACGCCCGTGATCGCCGGGACCACCGACGGGTGCGCGGCCCAGCTCGGCGCGGGCGCCACCCGGGTCGGGAGCTGGAACTCGGTGCTCGGCACGACGCTGGTGCTCAAGGGCGTGACGAAGGAGCTGATCCACGACCCGCTCGGCGTCGTCTACTCGCACCGCGCGCCGGACGGCTCGTGGCTGCCGGGCGGCGCGTCGAGCACCGGCGCCGGTGTGCTCTCCCGCGACCTGCCCGGCCGCGACCTCGACGCGCTGAGCGCCCAGGCCGCCGCCCGCCCGGGCCCGCCCGCGAGCGTCACGTACCCGCTGGTCTCGCGGGGCGAGCGCTTCCCGTTCGACGCGCCCGGCGCCGAGGGGTTCACGCTCGGCAGCCCGGCCGACGACGTCGAGCGCTACACGGCGATCCTGCTCGGCGCGGCCTTCGTCGAGCGCCTCTGCTTCGACTACCTCGACCTTCTCGGCGCGCCCGTGGACGGCGAGATCATCCTGACCGGCGGCGCCACCCGCAGCGCGTACTGGACCCGGCTCAGGGCGGACGTCCTGGGACGTCCGGTGACGCTGCGGGAGAACGCCGAGCCCGCCCTGGGCATGGCCGTCCTGGCGGGCGGCGACCCCGGCCGGATGATCAGGACCCGCGCGGTCGTCGACCCGTCGGGAGCCGACTTCACGGAGCCCTACCTGCGCTTCGTCACCGAGCTGGAAGGGCGCGGCTGGCTCGACCCGGCCGCCGCCCGGCACGCACGCGAGAGGACCGCCCGATGACCGACCTCGTCCTGGTCCGCCACGGCGAGACCGTCTGGCACGCCGAGAACCGCTACGCGGGGATCAGCGACATCGAGCTGACCCCGCGCGGCCACGCCCAGGCCGCCCAGCTGGCCGAGTGGGCAGGTCAGGCGGGCCTGGCGGCCGTGTGGGCCTCCACCCTCAGCCGGGCCCGGATCACCGCCGCGTCCGCCGCCGACCAGGCGAAGGTGGAGCTCCGGACCGACCCGAGGCTGCGCGAGCTGGACTTCGGCGAGGGCGAGGGCCTGACCTCGACCGAGATGGCGGCCCGCTTCCCCGAGGCCCGCGCCGCGTTCGAGTCCGACCCCGCCGCGCACCCGCTGCCCGGCGGCGAGGACCCGAGCCTGGCCGCCGACCGGTTCGTGGCCGCCCTCGACGACATCGCCGCCGCCCACCCCGACAGGCGCGTGCTGGTGGTCGCGCACACGACCGCCATCAGGCTCGCCCTGTGCCGCCTGATCGGGGTGCCGCTCGGCGAGTACCGGCGGCTGTTCCCGCGTCTGGACAACTGTGCCCTGACCGAGCTGCGCCTGCGCACCGGGCGGCGGACCGCGATGCTGCAGTACAACTCCCCGATTGGAGCCGTTCGTTGACCATCCGTGTGCTTGCCGCGGGCGACCACTTCGTCCAGAACCGCCTGCTCATCGACGCGCTCCGGCGCGAGGTCCCCGGCGAGTTGGACATCAGCGAGCTGACGCTGCCGTGGCCGGTCGAGCCGTTCGGCCGGGTGGGTGAAGTGGACGAGGCCTCGGACGTGGAGGACGAGCTGATCGAGGCGCTACGCGGCGTCGAGGTCTGCGTGACCCAGATGGCCCCGTTGACCAAGCGTGTCCTGGACGCCTCTCCCCACCTGCGGCTGTTCTGCGTGAGCCGGGGCGGGCCCGTCAACGCCAACCTGGAGGCGGCCACGGCGGCCGGCGTGGCGGTGACGTTCGCGCCGGGCCGCAACGCGGTGGCCACCGCCGAGCACACCCTGGCCATGCTGCTGGCCGCCACCCGCAGGATCCCCCAGACGCACGGCGACCTGGCGGGGGGCGTGTGGCGGGGCGACTACTACATGTACGACAACGTCGGCCCCGAGCTGGACGGCAACACGGTCGGCCTGGTCGGCTACGGCGCCATCGGCCGCCGCGTGGCCCGCATGCTCGAAGGCTTCGGCGCGGAGGTCCTGGTCCATGACCCGTACGTGGACGTGCCCGGCCGGGTGGAGCTGGACGAGCTGCTCCGGCGCTCCCACTTCGTCTCCCTGCACGCCCGCGCCACCCCCGAGACCAACGGCATGATCGGCGCGGCCGAGATCGCCGCCATGCCGCGCGGCTCGGTCCTGGTCAACTGCGCCAGGGGCGCGCTGGTCGACTACGACGCCGTGTGCGACGCGCTGGACTCGGGCCACCTGTTCGGGGCCGCCATGGACGTCTTCCCGGAGGAGCCCATCCCGGCCGGCTCGCGCCTGCTCACGACCCCGAACCTGATCATGACTCCGCACCTGGCCGGGGCCAGCAAGCAGACGGCCATGAAGGCGGCCTCGATCGTGGCCGCCGACGTGGCCCGCTACGTACGCGGCGAACCCCTGTCCCACGTGGCTACCCCTTGAGCGCCCCCGCCATCAGCCCGCGCATGAAGAACCTGCCCAGCAGGACGTAGATCAGCATCGTCGGGATCGACGACAGGATGGCCGCCGCCATCTGCTGGCTGTACGGAGTGGCCTGCGCACCGGCGATGTTGTTCAGCATCACGGTCGTGGGCCAGCTCGTCGGCCCGGTCAGGAAGACGGCGAACAGGAAGTCGTTCCAGAGCGAGGTGAACTGCCAGATGACGACCACCGCGATCGCGGGCGCCGACACCGGCAGCACCACCGACCAGTACGCCCTCAGCATGCCCGCCCCGTCCACCCGGGAGGCCTCGATCAGCTCGTCGGGGATCGTGACGTAGTAGTTGCGGAAGATCAGCGTGCAGATCGGGATGCCGTACACGACGTGGGCCAGCACCAGCCCGGGGATGCCGCCGTAGAAGACGCCCTGCAGCCCGGTCAGCTCGTTCAGCCCCACGAGCAGCTGCACCAGCGGGATCATGACCCCCTGGTACGGGATGAACATGCCGAACAGGAACAACGTGAACAGCACGTCCGCGCCGGGGAAGCGCCACTTGGACAGCACGTACCCGTTCATGGACCCGAGCGCGCACGACAGCAGCGAGCCCGGCACGGCCAGCAGCACGCTGTTCCACAGGCCGGGGGCCAGCTTCTCCCAGGCCACCTGCCACGCCTCGGTCGTCCACGTCCGCGGCAGGTTCCACGCCTGGCCGGGGTCGGCCTCCGTGAGCGGCTTGAAGCTGGTGACCAGCAGCACGTAGATGGGGATCAGGAAGATCACCACGAAGAGGATCAGCAGCCCGAAACGCAGCCAGGGGAAGGCCGCCCGGCGCGTGGCCACCGCCGTCATGAGCGCCTCTCCTTACGCACGGACCAGATCAGGTACGGAATCACGAAGATCGCCACGCTCAGCACGATGTACGACGCGATCGTGGCGCCCTTGGCCGGGTCGTGCGAGTCGAACACCGCCACCCACATGAACACCGCGGGCACGTCGGTGATGATCTGCTTGCCCGACACCGCCACGATCAGGTCGAACACCTTGAGCGAGATGTGCCCCAGGATGATCAGCGCGGACAGCGTGACCGGCCGGAGCAGGGGCAGCACCACGTGCCGGTAGACACCCCACTCGGTGCAGCCGTCCACCCGCGCGGCCTCCCGCAGCTCCTCGGGCACGCCGCGGAAGCCCGCCAAAAAAAGTGCCATGACATATCCGGACATCTGCCAGATGGCGGGGATCGCCATCGCGGCCATCCCCCAGTCCGGATCCCTGAACCACTGCCACTGCGGCAGCCCGATCCAGTCGAACAGCCGGTTCAGGCCGACCGCCCGCTCCCCCGTCCCCGAGTTCATCAGCCACCGCCACACGATGCCGGTCGCGACGAACGAGATGGCCATCGGGAACAGGTAGATCGCCCGGAACGTCCCCTCGCCCCTGATCCCCTTCTCCATGAGGAACGCCAGCAGCCACCCGAGCAGGAGCGCGCCCAGCACGAACGCGACCGTGAAGACGATCGCGTGGTTCACCGAGAGGTGCCATCGCGGCTGGTCCCAGATGTCGATGAAGTTCCGCAGCCCCACGAACTTCCCCTCGGACACCTCATCGTGCTTGTCCGTCATGGCCAGCCGGAAGTTCCAGCCGAGCATGCCGTACACGAAGACGCCGATCAGGATGATCGACGGCGTGACGAGGAGGAGTCCGGGCAGCCACGTGCGTGCCCGCCTCACAAGCATTCCCTCCCACGGACCCGGCGGGCGCCGGTCGGCGCCCGCCGGACCTCGCTACTGAGCGTTGGACTTGGCCGCGTCGGCGAGCCCCTGCTGCAGGGCCTTGACATCCTTGCTGCCGATGAACAGGCCGACCGACTCGGTGATCGCCGCCAGCCACGGCTGGTTGACCGAGACGCCGTGCTGGATCGACCCGGCGAGCTTGTTGCTCGACCAGTCCTTCAGCGCGTCGGCCAGGTAGTCGGTGTAGAGGGCCTGGTCGGCGTCCTTGCGGGCGGGGATGGAGCCCTTCTTGGGGTTGAAGGCGTCCTGGCCCTCCTTGCTGGCCGCGACCTTCAGCCAGGCGATGGCCCCGTCACGGTTCTTCGCGCCCTTGGGGAGGGTGAAGCTGTCGGACAGCCACATGTACGTGCCCTCGGTCCCGGGAGCCGGCGCCCAGTCGAAGTCCGTCTTCGACTTCTTGCCCAGGCCGCCCTCCGGCGGGTTGTGGAAGTAGCCGTACGCCCAGTCGCCCATGATGTTGAACGCGGCCTCGCCGTCGGCGACCTGCTTGGCGGCCGGCTGCCAGTCGTCCTGCGGGTCGCCCGCGTACGACATGATCTTGGCGAAGCTCTCCAGCGCCTTGGTCACCTGCGGGCTGTTCCAGTCGGCGCCCGGCTTGAACAGCGCGTTGTAGGCGTCGGTGCCCATCGAGCCGAGCAGGACGTTCTCCATCAGGTGGGTGACGGTCCACTCGGAGCCGATCGACAGCGGGATCTTGCCCTTGGCCTTGACCTTCTCCAGGTCCGCGATGAACTCGTCGATCGTCTTGGGCGCGGCGGCCACGCCGGCGTCCTTGAGCACCGCGGGGTTGAACCACAGCACGTTGGAGCGGTGGATGTTCACCGGCACCGAGTAGATCTTGCCGTCGACGCTGATCTGATCGACGAGCTGCGTGGGGAAGACGTCCTTCAGCTTCAGCTCGTCGTACAGGAAGGTCAGGTCCTCAAGGTTGCCGGCCTTGATGTAGCCCTGCAATTCGGCGCCCGCGTGCCCCTGGAAGGTGTCGGGCGGGGTGTTGGCCTGGAGCTTCGACTGGAGCAGCGCCTTGGCCTTGTCACCGGAGCCGCCCGCCACGGCGGCGTCGAAGAATGTGTAGTTCGGATTCTGCTGCTCGAAGATCTTCTTCATCGCCTGGAGGCCGTCGGCCTCGCCGGGGCCCGTCCACCAGGAGAAGACCTCAACCTGTTTCTTCTCTCCGCCGCCGCCACCAGCGGCCGGAGACTGGGACGCCTGCCCGCCTCCGCCGCCACCGCAGGCCACCAGGCTCAACGCGCTCACGATCGAGATCGAGACGGTCGCTAACCACCGTCGCATCGCACACCATCCCTTCGAAGCCCCCGAAGTTGGTGATTTGACAACGTTGTCAACCAACGGCCATCTACCCACTTCCCGCCGCGCGGCGTCAAGGGATGGGCGGATAACAGCTCCGCATACTCAGCGGACGCGCTCGAGCCCGCCGTCGGGGTTCGTCACCACCGTGACGCTGAAGTCGTAGCTCGTGCCGGGCGGATCGCCGCCGCCCGCGGCCACCACCAGCGCGCCCTTGGACACGCCCAGGCAGACCAGGACGACCAGGTCGCACCAGCCGTCGGGCGGCCACGTGGTCAGCACGACGTCGGACTCGGCCAGGCCCACGGGCAGGTCGAGCTCCGCCATCCTGGACAGCAGGTCGGCGTGGGACATCCGGCGGCCGTCCGCCGTCAGCAGCGCGTCCTGGCGCTTGGCGTCGAGCGCGGGCAGCGGGGTGGGCTCCAGCGTGAGCAGGCAGCGGAAGTCGATCGTGTCGAGCGCCGTGCCCAGCGAGACGACCTGGCGCACCCGGGACTCGTCGGCCGCCCGCACCGCCGTCTCCGCCAGGTCGGGGGTGGTGATCAAGGTGCGCGCGTCGCACTCGCGCAGCCACGCGGCCATCTCCCGGGCGCCGAGCGCGGGATCGATCGGCGCCGCCACGCCGCCCGCCGCGAGCACGGTGTGCACGGCCAGCGTCTGCGCGCCGGCCGTCGAGACGTGCACGCCCACCACCTGGTCGCGCCGCGCGCCCCTGCGTACGAGCCCCGAGGCCGCCCTGGTCACCTCGGTCACCAGCCTGCGGTAGCCGTAGACGTGGCCGCCGCGCAGATCGACGAGCGCCGGCCGCTCCCCGCGCTCGTACGCCTGGCGGAACACCTCGTGGATCACGGTCCCGGTGGTCGAGGCGGCAGGCTTCATGACCGCCAACGTACGGCCGCCGGGCATGCAGAGCATCCACCGATCTATGTAGGCAGATGTGCATTCCCGCGGGCGGGCCCGAGCCCTGCGCGACTCGAGCCCGCTGCCACGCGCCCGGAACCGGACCTCCACCCCTCCGAGGAGGCCCAGCTCCGCGCGGACGCGTGACGTCCCCGATGGATCGGCCGCACCGCAAAGGGTGGAACGTCGGTGCGGCCGATCACACGTAGCAACGGTAGGTGTGCAGATGGGTGCCGCACATGCGCTGACATGGCCATTCGACGATGTAAACCGGCAGGCTCCGTGATGTGTAGAGAGGTACGCGGATCAGCGGCTCTCGATCACCCATGCGGCGATCTGTGTACGTGTGGAGAAGCCCAGCTTGGACAGAATGTTGGCCACGTGGCGGGCGGCGGTCGCCGGACTGATGACCAGTTCGTCGGCGATGGCCCGGTTGCTGAGCCCTCTGGCGATCAGCTCGGCGATCTCGCGCTCCCTGACCGTGAGCCTGCTGTCCTGGCTGACCGGTACGACCGGCTCCGTGGGGCGTTCGGGCAGCGCGCCGTCCAGAGCGCACGCCACGGCCTGTTCGGCGGTCATCCCCGCGCCCTCGGCCCACAACATGCCGACCACGGCCTCGCCCAGCCCGGTCCGCGCCGGTCGCAGGACGTCCTCCGTACGCGCGTCCGGCTGGCGGCTGCGCAGCGCCACCGAGGCGGCGGCCAGCAGGACCGCGCGCCGGTGGTCGCCCTCGGCGGAGACCAGGACCGCCCACTCCTCCAGCCGCCTGGCGATGGCCGCGCGCAGCCCCGCGTCGCGGCTGAGCACCAGCGCCTCGGTGAACCTGGCCCTGGCCTCCACCAGGTCACCCTGGTCGAGCGCCACCTTGCCGAGCCCGGCCAGGCAGCTCACGATCTGCTGCCTGGCGTCCACGTGCCGCAGCAGGCTCAGCCCCGACTCGTAGTGCCGCTTGGCCGTCGGGAGGTCGCCCGAGCGCCTGGCGACCTGGGCGAGCCCGATGTGGGCGAAGGACCGGCCCACGTGGTTGTCGAGCCCCTCGTTGATCGCCAGCACCTCCTCGAACCCGCGCTGCGCCTCCCGCAGGCGGCCGTGGTGCAGGCCGAACTGCGCCCGGGTGCCCTGGGCCAGCGACTCCAGGATGAGGTCGCCGGAGCGCCTGGCCAGCTCCAGCGCGCGGGTCAGGGTCTCGGGCTGGCCGGTGAGCTGGGCCAGCACGATCGTGCCGACGGCCTCGCCGTACGCGTCGTCGACGGACCTGCACAGATCGAGCCCGGCGCGGGTGCACCACGTGGCCAGCTCGAGATCGCCCGCCGCCAGCGCCAGCTCGCCGCGCAGGATCGTGGCCTGGCCGCGCAGCGCCGGCCGCAGCTGCGGGACGTCGAGGGCCAGCAGCCGGTCGAGCCGCTCGGCCATGTCGAGCTTCCTGCCGCTGCCGACCAGCAGGTAACGCAGGTCGGTCAGCAGGCTCAACGCGGTCTCCGGCAGGCCGATGGCGATCGACCACTCGCAGGCCGAGCCGACCTCGACCTTGAGCGCGTCGAACAGGTTCACGTACCGCTCGATCACCGGCCACGACGTGCGCGCGCCCGGCGCGATCGCCTCCTTGAACCCGCTCGCCATCGCGGCCAGCGCCGTCAGGTGCCTGCGCCGCAGCTCCGTCTCCTCGCCGGACTCGGCGAGCTGCTCCAGCGCGTAATCCCGTACGGTCTCCAGCAGCCGGTAGCGCGCCTGACCGGCGATCTCGCCGTCGAGCGCGACCAGCGACTTGTCCACCAGATCGCACAACCGGAGCAGCACGTCCTCCTCGGGCAGCCCCGGCCCCGAGCAGACCGCCTCGGCCAGGTCGAGCGTCCACGAGGAGCGGAAGGCCGCCGTGCGGCGCAGCAGCAGCCGCTCCTGCGGGGAGAGCAGCCGGTAGCTCCAGTCCACCGCGGCCCTGAGCGTGCGGTGCCGGGCCGGAGCCGTACGCGCGCCGCCCGCCAGCAGCCTGAACCGGTCGTCCAGCCGCTCGACGAGCTGGCGGACGGACAGGACCCGCACCATGGCGGCGGCCAGCTCGATCGCCAGCGGCAGGCCGTCGAGCGCCTGGCACAGCTCCGTGACCAGCAGCCGGCTCTCGTCGGTCAGCTCGAAGTCGGGCCGGGCGGCGGTGGCCCTGGCCACGAACAGCCGCACGGCCTCGCTGTCCTCCCCACCCACCGACAGGGGCGGCACCCGCCACACGGTCTCGCCGGGCACGCGCAGCGGCTCCCTGCTGGTGGCCAGCACGGTGAGCCCCGGGCAGGCGCAGAGCAGGTCACGGCACAGCTCCGCGCACTCCCCGATCACCGGCTCGCAGTTGTCGAGCACCAGGAGCGCGCGCCGGCCCGCGATCGACTCGGCCAGGTCGCCCGCGATGCCGAGCGCGGCGGCGACGTACTCTCTCAGCTCGCCCTTCTCCAGGTCGGCCAGCTCGATCAGCCACACGCCGCCCGGGTGGTCGGGGCCCACCCTGGTCGCGAGCCGCATCGCCAGCCGGGTCTTCCCGATGCCGCCCGCGCCGCAGAGGGTCACGGCCCGGGAGACGCGCATCAGATGGGCGAGCTCATCTAGATCGGACTCCCGGCCCACGAACGCGTTCGGCTCGGCCGGCAGGTCGCTGAAGTCGGCGAATCGCAGCATCACTGTGAGTGTGTCACCAACTACGCCGCGCGCCCAGACATAATCGGTGGAGATCTGTCAGTGCCCGTGGGCACACTCAAGTCATGGTCGATGAGCCGCTCGAGCTCGGTGAGATCTCCTTCTCCGACTGGCACGCCCATCAGGACAAGCTGGCGGAGGTCGGTTTCCTGACCATCGCCAGGCGGCTGCCGTCACTCGTGACACAGGCGATGCGCATGGCCTGGCAGGCCGGCCGGCGCGACACCCTCGCCACGATCACGCTCAACCTCCTCGGCGGCGTCTTCACGGCCTTCGGCCTGCTGGCGACCACCGGCGTCCTCAGCGCCCTCTTCAGCGAGGGCCCGACCCCCGACCGCGTGCTGGCCGCGCTGCCCAGCCTCGTGCTGGTCGGGGTGGCCGCGACGCTCCGCACCGGCGTCCAGGCCGGCGCGGGCTGGGCGCAGTCCCGCCTCGACCCCCAGGTGAGCCGGCTCACCGAGGAGCGCCTGTATGGGCTGACCAGCCGGGTGGAGCTGGTGGCCTACGACGACCCCGAGTTCCACGACGCGTTGCAGCGGGCCAGGTTACGCGGCGTGGCCATGGCCGACTCGGTGGTGACCTCGGCCATCAACGTGGTCACGGCCGCGGTCGGCATCGCGGCCGTGGCCGGCGTCCTGGGCGTGCTCCATCCGGTGCTGCTCCCGCTCCTCCTGCTGGCGGTGCTGCCCGACGCCTGGGCGGCGGTCCGTAGCGCCAAGATGCGCTACACCACCCTCTACGCTCTCATCCCCGCCAACCGCCGCAAGTGGATCATCGCGGAGCTGCTGGCCAACCGCGAGCCGGCGGCCGAGGTGCGCTCGTTCACCATGCGCGGCTTCCTGCTGCGCATGTACGACGCGGTGGCCAGGGCCGAGCAGGACGTCCTGCTCAAGCTCGCCCGGCGCCAGACCTTCGCCCGCCTGGTCGGCGAGGCCCTCGGCGGCCTCGGCTCCGCCCTCGTCTACGTGGCCCTCGGAGTGCTCCTGGCCCTGGCCGCGATCCCGCTGGCGGTGGCGGGCACCGCGGTCCTGGCGATCAGGTCCGCCCAGTCCTCGCTGGCCAACCTGATGTACGCCACCAACCGCCTGTACGAAGAGGGCCTGTACTTCACCGACTTCCTGGAGTTCTGCGCCGACGCCGAACGCCGCGTCCCCGCCGCGCGCGAGGCGTCGGTGCCCGAGAACTTCGACCGCATCACGGCCACGGACATCACCTTCACCTACCCCGGCGCCGAGGCGCCCGCCCTGCGCGAGGTCTCGATCGAGATCAAACGCGGCG